>NZ_JBCIYT010000001.1:388579-1089854 GCF_050455485.1 Neorhizobium sp. BT27B
TGGCGCGAGTGACGGGGCTCGAACCCGCGACCTCCGGCGTGACAGGCCGGCACTCTAACCAACTGAGCTACACCCGCGCATATTTTCTTCGCCTTGCGGCAACTTCTGCATGAGGCAGAAGGTAGACTGAGGAAGAGATAGTGGCGCGAGTGACGGGGCTCGAACCCGCGACCTCCGGCGTGACAGGCCGGCACTCTAACCAACTGAGCTACACCCGCACTTATCTCGAAACGAAGCATCTTTTGGAGAAGCTTCCCTTCATCCGGCGGCCTCAACCGTTCGGATGAGCGCTCACTAAGAGGTTCGCGGACGGGTGTCAACAAGTTTTGACGACAAAAGAATGACGAAATGAACTTTCCCCAGCGAGACAAGGATTTCCCCATATCTGTCGCAAATTTTTCAAAAAAATGGAAAAAGGCTCTTGCGGATTTCCCCGGTTCCGCATATCTCACGGCCACCGACGCGGCGGACATGATCCGGTTGACGCGAAGGGCGATTAGCTCAGTTGGTAGAGCGCCTCGTTTACACCGAGGATGTCGGCGGTTCGAGTCCGTCATCGCCCACCATTCTTTCCCAATTATTCAAGTGACACTTTATAGCATTGAACGGCAATTCTTTTTGCCTGTCGACATGCTGTGAAACACGGTTTGTTTCTAGCTTGCGCTTCGGATAACCCGCTCCTAGGCTTCCAGCCTTTAGGGTGACGGGAATGTATCTTGAGGAAACGCTGATCCGAGCATCTGACCGATCAGCATGGTGGTCGGCTTGGCTCTCGCGATATATCTGTTCCGGCAGGAGGCTGCGCGCCCGCGACAGCACCGCTGGCTGGCCTTTCTGGCCATATATATTTTCACCGTCATATTCTTCATTGCCGCGGCGCGTGGTGTACAGGCCTACCTGAACTGGCGGGTCGATTCGTTTGACCTCAATGGTAACGGTATGATGGAGCCTACGGAGCCATTCGGCACGTATAGCTACCTGCCGTACCATATGATCGCCGACACCGGCAGGGCGATGGTTTTTATCACCGCGCCAATCCTTGCACCCTTCTTCGTGGTGTTCAGCTATGCCCTGTATCGGCTGCTGCGCTTCATGAGCGGCCTTGTTAAAAAACTTGGAGCCTGACAGCAAAAAAAGACCGGGCACGCTCCCGCGCACCCGCCCCCCCCTTCAGGTCCGTGAAGTCGATCAGTTGGTGACCTTGATGTTCACCGGCAGGAACAGCGTCTCGCCTGACGAATCATCCACACCATCGTTATCCGTCACCATGAAGGCCTTGCCGGACTTGTCGAAGGCAAAACCTTCCAGCTTGTCGACGACATAACCGTTGGTGGCGTTCTTCAGGTCCGGCAGGAAGTCGTGGACCTCTTCCTTGGTGACGACCGGCAACTCGCCGCCCAGCTTGGCGGGCTTCAGATCCTTCAGCGAGACGCGGTAGAGCTTCTTAAGCTTGGCGGCGTCGCCGATCAGGTTGTCGCGCTCGACGATATAGAGATGATCGCCGCGAGCGGTGATTTCCGAGAGACCGACCCAACCCTTTTCAGCCTTTTCGAGCGGATAACGGACGGCTGCCCATTCCTTCGATTTCGGCTTGTAGGTGAGAAGCTTGGTCTGGCCCTTCGGGTCATCCTTCCATTCGCGCTGCACGGCCATCCACAGGGTCAGGTCGTCGCCCTTGCCGGTGGTGGTGATGCCTTCCAGGCCAAAGCGGGTTTCGCCGGCCAGCAGTTCGGCCGGGAGACCGATCTCGGTCTTGATCTCGCCCTTGGCGTTGACGTTGTAGAGGCCGTGGCCGACCAGCTTGGAGCTATCCCCTTCCGATGCAAGCCAGAAGCCGCCCTTGCCATCCAGAGCGATGCCCTCGATGTCGAGTTTCTGGGCAGGCTGGCCGTTGCGGGTGATGCGCAGCACGTTGGTGATTTCGGCCGGCTTCTTCGTTGCGTCGATGGTGAAGATCGACGGCTGCATGGCATAGACCGAATCAGACACGGCGTAGAACGTGCCGTCCTTCTCCGCATCGCCGACGAGGCCCGACAGAGCGCCCCAGCCGACAACCTTGCCGTCGATGTCGTTGGACTTCAGCGTCGGATAGGCCTTTTCGCCTTCCGCCAGCTCATAAATCATCACATGCGAGCGGGCGCCGCCGTCTTCGCCGAGGTCGGCTTCGTTGGCGGAAGCAAGCAGGTTGCGGCCCGGAATGGCGACAGCGCCTTCAGGAGAGATGCCCGACGGCAGAAGCTGCACGAGTTCAGGCGTGGCGCCAGTGTCCTTGTAAACGGCGATCATCGAGCCGCGCTCGGACAGCACGAAGAAATACTGCTGGCCATTGAAGACGGCGGCTTCCATGCCTTCCGGCTCGATGCCCTTGTTCTTGGCACGCTTTTCCGGGAAATGGCCGAGGCGGGCGATTTCGTGCTCCAGCGTCATGCCGGCATCGAAAAGAACCTTGCCGGAACGGTCAAAGATGGTGAAGCCGCGCGAACCGCCCTTGTAGTCGCCTTCGTTGGCGATCACGAGACGATCGGTGCCGAGCCACTTGACGGCGTCAGGCTCGCGCGGGACGGCGGTTAGCTTGCCGGTGAAATTCAGCGAACCATCGGTCTTGGTGTCGACATTTTCCAGATCGACGGTGCCGGCAGTAAAGTGGCTGGTGACCTTGGCGGTCTTCGAATCGATGATGATGACGTGGTTGTTTTCCTGCAGCGTCAGGGCAATTTCGCCATTGGCGTTGATGTTGACGAATTCCGGCTCCGGATCTTCCGGCGCAACGGTGGCAAGGCCGGTGACGTTGACGCGCTTGATGCTATCGCAGGCCGGAACGCCGTTCTTCAGGGAGACGATCAGCAATTCGCCGGCCGGAAGCTGCGGCAGGGCGCCGTCATTCAATTCCTCGTCACGCTGGTTTTCGATGGCGATGGCGGCAAATGTACCATCCGGCGCAACAACGACCGAATCGGGCTGGCCGCCGAGATCGCAGGTCGATTCGAGTTTTTTCGACGCAATGTCGATGACACCGAGCTTGCCGGCAGGCTTGGTCAGGTCTTCGGTATTGTCGATGGTGATGAGAGCCTTCGGGCCCGCTGCGGCAACCGAGTTCGGCTCGCCGTCGATGGCGATCGAGCCACCGGCCTTCGGCGCCTTTGCGTCGGTGATGTCGATGAAACCGATCGTGCTGCCTGGCGCGTCGGAATAGATCAGCGTGTTGCCATCGGCAGTCGCGGTGATGATTTCCGACGACGTCGGCTTGTCCTCGCCCTTCGGCAGGTTCTGCGCGACCGGGAACGATGCGATACGGTTAAAAACCTGCTCGGCGCTGGCCGGCACGGCGACCGAAGCGAGCAGCGCGGCCGTAAGCGCGGCGCGGAATGAGATTGTCATGGGACCCCTCCAAGGATGACTGGAAACAGCCGCTTGTGGGTCAGTTGCATGACAGCGCGATGACGCGGGGGCCAGCCCATCGCATTTGCCGGGCTCTTCGCACAGAAAAGGCCCGACTTGCGCCGGGCCTCTCCTTCATTTCGCTGCTGTGCGCAAAGCGCAGCCACAAATTACTTGTTGTTGACGGCGTCCTTCAGGCCCTTACCGGCCGAGAACTTCGGCACGTTACGTGCCGGGATGTCAACTTCCGCACCCGTCGACGGGTTACGGCCCTTGGAGGCTTCGCGGTGCGAAACGGAGAAGCTGCCAAAACCGGCGAGACGGATGTCGCCGCCCTTCTGGAGTTCAGCCTGGACGGTGTCAAAAACAGCGTCGACAGCGGATGCGGCGTCGGTCTTCGACAGGCCAGCCTTTTCGGCAACGGCAGCAACCAATTCGGTCTTGTTCATGTTTCCACCCCTTTCAATGGTTTGAAACGTATCAAGTTCAGCTCCGGGGCGACAATGATTTTGAGCGTCCCCTGCGCACCCAAAAGCTCTGGAAACGCCTGAAAAACAAGGGGGGCGCTGCGACTTTTCACAAAAAAGGCCGGCAAAAAGCCGGCCTTTTCCTCAAAAAATGTAACACGTCGTGCAAAACCGGGAATAAATACCTAATGCGGCGGGAAAGCCCGGAAAATAAGGCTTTTCGGCGACATAAGTGATTCTGCCGGGTAAACATCCCGAAGGTCTGAAATGACCTGCGGGATGAGCATTTTAGTGGGCGATCGTGGTGCCCGATTCGTCCGCACCCTCGACGGTGGCGATCACGGGCGTCTCGATCGAGCCGTCCCATTCGATCGGCTCGGGTTGGCGAACCAGCGCGTGCTTGATCACTTCGCCCATGCGCGAGACCGGAATGATTTCCATGCCGTTCTTCACATTGTCCGGAATATCAGCCAGATCCTTGGCGTTTTCTTCCGGAATCAGCACCTTCTTGATGCCGCCACGAAGCGCTGCAAGCAGCTTTTCCTTCAGACCACCGATCGGCAGGACGCGACCACGCAGGGTGATTTCACCCGTCATCGCCACATCCTTGGACACCGGAATGCCGGTCATGATCGATACGATCGCGGTTGCCATGCCGACGCCGGCCGACGGGCCGTCCTTCGGAGTGGCACCTTCCGGCACGTGGACGTGAATGTCCGACTTGTCGAAGCGCGGCGGCTCGATGCCGAAATCGACGGCACGCGAACGGACATAGGATGCCGCTGCGGAAATCGATTCCTTCATGACGTCCTTGAGGTTGCCGGTCACGGTCATGCGACCCTTGCCCGGCATCATCACGCCTTCGATCGTCAGCAGTTCGCCGCCGACTTCCGTCCAGGCAAGACCGGTAACAACGCCGACCTGATCCTCACCTTCGGCTTCGCCATGGCGATAACGCGGAACACCGAGGTAATCCGAAATGTTGGCGGCCGTGACGGCAACCGATTTCGTCTTGCCCTTGATGATCTCGGTGACGGCCTTACGGGCGAGCTTCATCAACTCGCGCTCGAAGGAACGAACGCCGGCTTCACGGGTGTATTGCTGGCTGATGGCCATCAGGGCATCGTCCGAAACCGAGAATTCGTTCGGCTGCAGGGCATGTTCCTTGATCGCCTTCGGCAGAAGGTGACGCTTGGCGATCTCGCGCTTCTCATCTTCCGTGTAACCGGCGATGCGGATGATCTCCATGCGGTCCATCAACGGACCCGGAATGTTGAGCGTGTTCGCCGTGGTGATGAACATCACGTCGGACAGGTCGTATTCGACTTCCAGGTAGTGATCCATGAAGGTCGAGTTCTGGGCCGGATCGAGCACTTCGAGCAGAGCCGACGACGGATCGCCACGGAAATCCGAACCCATCTTGTCGATTTCATCGAGCAGGAAGAGCGGGTTGGACTTCTTAGCCTTCTTCATCGACTGGATGACCTTGCCGGGCATCGAGCCAATGTAGGTGCGGCGGTGACCGCGGATTTCGGCTTCGTCACGGACGCCGCCGAGCGCCATGCGCACATATTCGCGGCCGGTCGCCTTGGCGATCGACTGGGCAAGCGAGGTCTTGCCGACGCCCGGAGGGCCGACGAGGCACAGGATCGGGCCCTTGATCTTGGTGGCGCGCGCCTGCACCGCGAGGTACTCGACGATACGTTCCTTGACCTTTTCGAGACCGAAGTGATCCAGCTCGAGCAGCTTTTCGGCGGCATTGAGGTCGGTCTTGATCTTCGACTTCTTGCCCCACGGAATGGTCAGCAGCCAATCGAGATAGTTGCGCACGACGGTGGCTTCCGCCGACATCGGGCTCATCTGACGCAGCTTCTTCAGCTCGCCATCGGCCTTTTCACGGGCTTCCTTGGAGAGCTTGGTCTTGGCGATGCGCTCTTCCAGCTCGGCCATCTCGTCGCGGCCGTCTTCGCCGTCGCCGAGCTCCTTCTGGATCGCCTTCATCTGTTCGTTGAGGTAGTATTCGCGCTGGGTCTTTTCCATCTGGCGTTTTACACGCGAGCGGATTCGTTTCTCGACCTGCAGGACCGAGATCTCGCCTTCCATGAAGCCAAGAGCCTTTTCAAGGCGCGTCTTGATGCTCACCGTTTCCAGCATTTCCTGCTTTTCGGTGATCTTGATGGAGAGGTGCGAAGCAACCGTGTCGGCAAGCTTGGAATAATCCTCGATCTGGCTGGCGGCGCCAACCACTTCCGGGGAGATCTTCTTGTTCAGCTTGACATAGTTTTCGAACTCGGAAACCACGGAGCGCGACAGCGCCTCGACCTCGACCGCATCGTCCTGCGGTTCGGCCAGCGTTTCGGCATGGGCTTCGTAAAATTCTTCGCGATCTGTGTATTCGCTGATCTTGGCGCGGGCACGGCCCTCGACCAGAACCTTGACGGTGCCGTCGGGCAGCTTCAGCAGCTGCAGAACATTGGCCACGGTGCCGATCTTGTAGATCGCCGAGGATTCCGGATCGTCATCGCCGGCATTGATCTGGGTGGCAAGCATGATCTGCTTGTCGGAGCCCATGACTTCCTCAAGCGCACGGATGGATTTCTCACGTCCGACGAACAGGGGAACGATCATATGCGGGAAGACCACGATATCGCGCAGCGGCAGGACCGGATAGGTCGCAGGGCTCTGTGCGTCAGACGTCGTATTCGTCATGTCATTTCCTTTCTCGTCCCGTTTCCGGGAGCATGCCCGAGATAAACCCTCAAGCATTTTGGTCTTGCCCAAAGTGGTAACCTACTAGGCTTTTTTCAAGCCATCCAGACCGCGCATGACAAAACTGCGACAGTATTAGAACTGTGGCATGCATTGCTTACGTCAGACTGGAAAGTGTCTGGTCAGTTTTCCGAATGGTTCGCAGGCAGGGCCGGATGGCGGCGCGCCCATTCGTTCGATCGCGGCTCAAGGGCAAGCCTTGCCGGCGGTCTCGTTTCCGATCGCCTTCCCTACCCGAAACACGGGGGAGGAGAACAATCCACCGCGGCGCAAACTCCAGACAAAACGCGCGGCCTTCGGAAACAGTTCGGCGGAGAGGCATGACCTCTCCGCCGTATTCTTGGCGTCACGCCATCAGGCGGAAACGTTGGCCTTCTCGTCCTGACGATCGGCGTAGATGTAAAGCGGACGGGCATTGCCCTTCACCACATCATCCGAGATCACGACTTCACGAACGCCTTCCAGCGTCGGCAGTTCGAACATCGTGTCGAGCAGGATCTTTTCCATGATCGAACGAAGGCCGCGGGCGCCGGTCTTGCGGACGATGGCCCGCTTGGCGATTTCGCGAAGAGCGTCCTCGTGGAAGGTCAGTTCGACGTCTTCCATTTCGAACAGGCGCTGGTACTGCTTGACCAGAGCGTTCTTCGGCTCCGACAGGATCTGGATCAGCGCATCTTCATCGAGATCCTCGAGCGTTGCCAGAACCGGCAGACGACCGATGAATTCCGGGATGAGGCCGAACTTGACCAGATCTTCCGGCTCCAGTTCGCGCAGCACTTCGCCGACACGACGGTCGTCGGGTGCCTGAACACTTGCGCCAAAACCGATCGAGGTCTTTTCGCCACGGGCGGAAATGATCTTGTCGAGACCCGCAAAGGCACCGCCGCAGATGAACAGGATGTTCGTCGTGTCGACCTGCAGGAATTCCTGCTGCGGATGCTTGCGGCCGCCCTGCGGCGGAACCGAGGCAACCGTGCCTTCCATGATCTTCAGAAGCGCCTGCTGCACGCCTTCGCCCGATACATCGCGGGTGATCGACGGGTTGTCGGACTTGCGCGAGATCTTGTCGACTTCGTCGATATAGACGATGCCGCGCTGGGCGCGTTCAACGTTGTAATCGGCCGACTGAAGCAGCTTCAGGATGATGTTTTCAACGTCTTCACCGACGTAACCGGCTTCGGTCAGCGTCGTGGCATCCGCCATGGTGAAGGGAACATCGATGATGCGGGCGAGCGTCTGGGCAAGATAGGTCTTGCCGCAACCGGTCGGGCCGACGAGCATGATGTTCGACTTCGCCAGCTCGATCTCGTTGTTCTTCGAGGCGTGTGCGAGACGCTTGTAGTGGTTATGCACCGCCACAGACAGGATTTTCTTCGCCTGCTTCTGGCCGATGACGTATTCGTCGAGAACCTCGATGATGTCCTGGGGCGTGGGAACGCCTTCGCGGGACTTGTTCAGCGAGCTTTTGTTCTCTTCGCGAATGATGTCCATGCACAGTTCGACGCATTCATCGCAGATGAATACGGTCGGTCCTGCAATAAGCTTGCGGACCTCGTGCTGGCTCTTTCCGCAGAAGGAGCAGTACAGGGTATTCTTGGAGTCGCTGCCGTTGCCGCCGCTGACCTTGCTCATATCACTTTCCTTCCAGCACCGCCGCCCGAACCGTTTCAACACGCGGGCAGACACTTACATCGCCGGCCGGCTGGCCTCCTCATCAGAGGCCTAGCCCGCTTGAACCTTCAAGGGGTACTCTACCGAGCCGGACGACAGTCCTGGACCGGTGGCAACGAAACCCCTTCCAGACCGAATGCTATGTCATAACAATTCAACACAGCCTTAATATGGACTATTAGTTTGTTCCTGGCCAGATTAAAGCCCCTTTTTCGGTCACAACGGGGTGAGACCTGGCCAGGCATAAGACCGTTTACGCGGCCGGAGTAGCTTCGAGTTCCTGACGCGAGGTCAGGATCTTGTCGACGACGCCCCAGGCCTGCGCCTCTTCGGCGTCCATGAAGTGGTCACGATCGAGGGTCTTTTCAATCTCCTCGTAGGTGCGGCCGGTATGCTTCACGTAGACCTCGTTGAGGCGCTTCTTCATCTTCAATATGTCACGAGCATGACGCTCGATATCCGAAGCCTGCCCCTGGAAACCGCCTGAAGGCTGGTGAACCATGATGCGCGAGTTCGGCATGGCAAAGCGCATGCCCTTTTCGCCGGCGCACAGCAGCAGCGAACCCATGGAGGCCGCCTGACCGATGCACAGCGTCGAAACGGCAGGCTTGATGAACTGCATCGTGTCGTAGATCGACATGCCGGCGGTGACGACACCACCCGGCGAATTGATGTAGAGTGCGATTTCCTTCTTCGGGTTTTCAGCCTCGAGGAAAAGCAGCTGGGCGCAGACGAGCGACGCCATGTGATCTTCCACCGGGCCGGTGACGAAGATGATGCGTTCCTTGAGGAGACGCGAGTAGATGTCGTAGGAGCGCTCACCGCGGTTGGTCTGTTCCACGACCATCGGCACCAGAGCCATGGCGGTATCGACGGGATTTCTCATGTCAGTCCTTCACGTGTGGTCCTGGCCTGCGGCAGACCGGGAATCGGTGGAATAAGTCAACTCCCTACATAGAGTGTGGACATACCGCACTTCAAGTCGTGAAGGGCGGATATCCTTAACCGCGTGGGATATCCAGCCTCCGGTGCCGCGTTTTATCTTCCCTGAGAAGGCCGATAGACTTCCAGGGCGTCCGTGCCCACAGACATTCCGGCGAGAATGGTAAAGCGCTGGTGAACGACACCCGCCGTCATGTCGATTTGCGACAGGCCATTGTCAATGCCGACGTGTGGACCACATCCACTTGATATCGATGGAGGGGAAAACCATGCGCAAGGCAACAGCAATCGGCACCATTTTCGCCACGAGCCTGATCGGCACCGGGATGGCGAGCGTGGTATTCGCGCAGCAGGCTTCGGACACGATCGCGCCTGAGCGCGCAACCGGCACAACAGTCGCCAAACGTGTCGAGGCGAAAAATTTCATGGTCGCGGCCGCCAATCCGCTGGCGGCGGAAGCCGGCCGCGATGTCATCGCCAAGGGCGGCAATGCCATTGACGCCATGGTCGCGGTGCAGACCGTGCTCGGGCTGGTCGAGCCGCAGAGTTCCGGTCTCGGTGGCGGGGCATTTCTGGTCTATTACGATGCCGCCTCGAAAAAGCTGACGACCTTCGACGGGCGTGAAAAGGCGCCGATGCAGGCGACGCCAAAACTGTTTCTCGACGACAAGGGTCAGCCGCTGAAATTCATGGATGCCGTGGTGGGCGGTCGCTCCGTCGGTACGCCGGGAACGGTGCGTCTGCTGGAGGATGTTCACAAACGCTACGGAAAGGCTGAATGGGCCAGCCTGTTTTCGCCGGCGGAAAAGCTCGCGACGGACGGTTTTCAGGTCTCGCCGCGACTGGCCGGGCTGATTGCCTCGGACGGCGACCGCTTGAAAAAATACGAAGGGCCACGCGGCTATTTCTTCGATGCATCCGGCGCGCCATTGAAGGCAGGCCATGTGCTCAAAAACCCGGCCTATGCCGAAACGCTTTCCGCCATTGCAAAAGGTGGCGCGGACGCCTTCTACAAGGGGCCGATCGCCGAGGCCATCGTCAAGACCGTGCGGGAGGCGACCGACAATCCCGGCGTCCTGTCTTTGGCCGACTTCGAGAATTACGGCATCAATGAACGCGATCCTGTCTGCGTCACCTATCGTGCGCTCGATGTCTGCGGTATGGGACCGCCCTCCTCCGGCGGCGTGGCGATCGGCCAGATGCTGGGCATGATGGAGAATTTCGACATCAAGAGTTTTGGGCCGGACAATGTGCAGAGCTGGCGCATTCTTGGCGATGCGCAGCGCCTCGCCTTCGCCGACCGCGAGCGTTACCTCGCCGACACCGATTTCGTTCCGCTGCCGATCAAGGGGCTAATCGACAAGAATTATCTCGGCGAGCGCGCAAAACTGCTCGATGGCGACCCTGCCAATCCAAGGGCGCTGGCCAAGGACGCCGTGAAAGCCGGTGAGCCGGCATGGGACCATGCGCTGCTGTTTGGCCGCGATGCGGCGCTGGAAATGCCCTCCACCAGCCATTTCGTGATTGTCGATAAGGAAGGCAACGTGCTGTCGATGACGACGACCATCGAAGGCGGGTTTGGCTCACGGCTGATGACCAATGGTTTTCTGCTCAACAACGAACTGACCGATTTTTCCTTCAAGACACATGATAATGGCCTGCCGGTCGCTAACCGCGTCGAACCGGGCAAACGGCCACGTTCATCGATGGCCCCGACCATCGTGATGAAGGATGGCAAACCGCTCATCGCCATCGGGTCGCCGGGCGGCAGCCAGATCATCGGTTACGTGGCGCAGGCGCTTGTCGCCTATATCGACTGGGGCATGCCGGTGGAGCAGATCGTGGCGCAGCCGCATCTGATCAACCGCTTTGGAACCTACGATATCGAAGCCGGCACGACGGCGGAAAAGTTCGCCGAGCCGCTGAAGGCACTGGGATATGAGGTGAACGCCGGCGAGATGAATTCCGGCTTGCATGCGATCGAGATCACCGGCAACGGACTGGTCGGCAGCGCCGATCCGCGCCGCGAGGGCGTGGCTGTGGGGGAGTGATATCGGTGACCGAACCGGATTGCGTAGCGCCAAAAAAGTGCGCTACGCATTCGACATGAGCACCCTTCCAGATTTCCTCCGCATCGATCCGAAAACCCGCCGCGTTTCGCTTGATGGCCGCACCCCGGATTTTTACAGCGACCCCAACCGGGTTTATGCCGCCCTGCACGCTCACTGTCCGACTTTCTTCTGGGAAGAGCAGCGGCAATGGTTCTTTACCGGCTACGACCATGTGAACGCGCTTTTGCGCGACCGGCGTTTTGGACGGCAGATCCTGCATGTGGCGAGCCGCGAGGAACTGGGATTACCTGAACCGCAGGCGCATCTGAAAAACTTCGATCTGGCGGAACGGCATTCGCTGCTGGAAATCGAACCGCCGGAACACACGCGGCTGCGCACCATGGTCAACCGCGCTTTCGTGTCGCGCCATATCGAAAAGCTGCGGCCGGAAATTGCCGAACTGGCCGAGCGGCTGATCGACAGTTTTGAAACGAACGGGCGTGTCGAACTGCTTTCCGCCTTCGCCGACATCATTCCGGTGACGATGATCGCCCGGATGATCGGCATTCCCGACGAGATGGGGCCGCAGCTTTTGAAATGGAGCCATGCCTATGTCGGCATGTATATGTTCAAGCGCACGGAAGAAGACGAACATGCCGCCGACCGGGCAGCCAAGGAGTTTGCGGCTTACGTCAAAAGCCTGATCACCGAGCGCCGAAAGACGCCGCGCGAAGACCTGCTCAGCCACATGATCCACACCGAACACAAGGGCCAGCACCTTACCGACGACGAGCTGGTATCGACCACGATCGTGCTGCTCAATGCCGGGCATGAGGCGACCGTGCATCAGATCGGCAACTCGGTGCGGGTCATTCTCGAAAGCGGCCTTTCACCGGCGGACCTTTTCCGCGACGAGACGGTGACGGAACGCACGGTGGAAGAGACACTGCGCATCTGCGCGCCGGTACATATCTTTCAGCGCTGGGCGCTGGAGGATGTTGAAATCGACGGCGTATCGCTGAAACGCGGCGACAAGGTCAGCCTCATTCTCGCTGCCGCCAATGTCGATCCGGCAAAATTCAGCGAGCCGCTCACCTTCAAGCCCGACCGGCAGGAGGGCCAGAACCTCTCCTTCGGTGCCGGCATCCATTTCTGCATCGGCGCCCCGCTGGCGCGGCTGGAACTCAACATAGCACTGCCGATCCTGTTTCGTCGCTTGCCGGGATTGCGGCTGGCCGAAACGCCGACGGTGAAGGACGTCTATCACTTTCATGGACTGGAGCGGCTTGATCTCGCCTGGTGAAACCGATCATTCACCAGCCGCCACGCGAAAAACACATGGCTCGTTTGCATTCCGTTCAATTGCCCAAGCCAAACAATATCTTATAGTGCCGAGTTAAGGGAGGATGACGCAACAAGGTCACTCCCATGTCCCGCCGCAAAACCGCAATTCTGTTTCACCGCTCACTGCAAAACAGTCGTGTCGCGCAGGTGGTTTTGCTCGCGCTGATGTGGCTTTTCGGCGAAGCTGTCGCGCGGACGACAGGCATCCCCGTTCCCGGCGCGGTCATCGGGCTTTTCGGCATGCTGGCGCTGCTGGCCAGCGGCGTCATTCGCCTTTCCAGCATGCGCCGTGGTGCGCATGTGCTGCTTGCCGACATGCTGCTGTTTTTCGTGCCTGCCGTTCTGGCCGTTCTCGAACATGGCGAGTTCATCGGGCTGATCGGCCTGAAAATCCTCGCGGTCATTCTGGTCGGCACCATTACCGTGATGTGCATGACGGCGCTTGCCGTCGATGCCGGTTACCGGATGATGCTGGCCATGGAGCATCGCCGTGCCGGCGCTTGATGCGATCCTTACCACCATCTTCTGGTCGGCAGCGACCATCAGCCTGTATTTTCTCGCCAAACGCATCCACCGCCGTTTTCCCATCGCATGGCTTTCACCGTTGGCGACGACGCCGATTTTCCTGCTGGTCATCGCGCTCTGTCTGCACACCAGTTATCGCGAATATATCGGCGCCACGCACTGGCTGATGATCGTGCTCGGGCCGATCACGGTGGCATTCGCCATTCCGATCTACGACAAGCGGGCGATGATCCTGAAATTCTGGCCGGTTCTGCTGTTCGGCATCATCGTCGGCAGTTCGACCGCCATGCTGAGCGCATGGGCGGTCGCGAGCCTCTTGTCGATCGATGGCGCCTTGCGCCTGAGCCTTCTGCCGCGCTCGATCAGCACACCGTTCGCCATGGCAATTTCGGAAAATATCGGCGGCGTGCCGGATCTGACCGCCCTGTTCGTGGTGATGACCGGCGTGCTGGGGGCGGCTTTGGGCGAAACCTTGTTGAGGATTCTGCCGCTCAAATCCTCGCTGGCGCGTGGTGCCCTCTTTGGCATGGGTGCGCATGGTGCAGGCGTTGCCAAGGCCAACCAGATCGGCGCCGAGGAAGGCTCGGTCGCCGGACTTGTCATGGTGCTGGTCGGCCTCGTCAACGTGCTGGCGGCACCGTTGCTGGCGATCGTCCTGCGTTAGGCTGCAACGCCATAACGGGCGGCTGGCTTGTTCAGCGACAGATACGGACCAAGCGCGCCTCTTGCCGCGATATAGGCATCATAAAGTCCGGTATCTTCCAGCGAGGGAATGGTGATCACTTCACCTTTGTCGAAACCCGACAGCGCCGCATCGACCAGATCGCCGACCGCCATCACCTTGTCCTGATCGAGATTGTCGAAGGAATGGCCGACACGGTCAAAAATTTCCGTGCGAGTAAGGCCCGGCAGAACCGCCTGAATACGCACCGGCGTGTTGGCAAGTTCAGTGGCAAGGCCTTCGGTCAGCGCCAGCACAAAAGCTTTCGAGGCGCTGTAAGTGCCGTTGAAAATCTGCGGGGCAAGCGCCACGACTGACGCCGTGTTGATGATCGCGCCCTTGGCCCGCGCAACGAAAGCCCTTGCGGCGACGACGGCCAGGCGATTGGCGGCCAGCACGTTCAGATCGACCATGTGGTCGAGATAATCGAGATCGCCTGACAGCAACGGGCCAGCCGGGCCGATGCCGGCATTGTTGACGAACAGCGTGATCGAAACATCCTCCTGCAGCCGTTTTTCGACAACCGCGACATCCGCCCGCTCGGACAGGTCGGCGCGAAGAACCGTAGCAGCGATGCCGTATTGTGATGCGAGTTTTTCCGCCAGTTCGGCAAGCCGTCCGGCATCGCGGGCGACAAGAACGAGATCATGACCGCGCGCTGCAAGGCGATCGGCATAGGTTGCGCCGATGCCCGAAGAGGCACCGGTAACGAGAGCAGTTCCGAGTTTCGAGGTCATTGTCCATTCTCCTGGGTTCAATTTCGGGCAGCCAAATAATACCGTATCTGGATTTTACTGGCATATACCACTATATTTGGAGAAAGCCGCCCTGATTGCAAGATGGTCACCGGCAATTTTCCGCAGACGAGCAATGCCTCTTGCCGGTCGCAGCGAATGCGGCAATGAAGGATGCCATGGACAGACCTGAAGACAACATCTGGATGCATTGCAGCAGCAGCTCGGTGCGGCGGGCATCGCGGCAGCTGAGCCAGCTCTACGATGACATCATCGGCGGCATCGGGCTGCGCGGCACACAGTTTTCACTGCTGACCCAGATCCTCTACGGCAACGAACCGACCCAGAAGAGTTTGGCGGAGGCGATGGTGATGGATCTTTCGGCGCTCGGCCACACGCTGAAGCCGTTGATCCGCGATGGGCTGGTGGAGCTTGTGCCTGACGAAAAGGACAGGCGCGCCAAACGGGTTCGGCTCACCGACGTTGGGAGCGCCCTTCAGGCCGATCTCGTGGAAAAATGGCGGGAGGCGCAGAGCCGCTTCGATGCCGTTCTGGGCATCGAAAAATCCGAGGAATTGCGCCGGACGCTCGCCTTCATCTCTTCAGCGGAGTTCGCGCAGGCTTTCGAAAAGACAGGAAAAACCGGCGACTGAACGGGCGCCGGTTCAGAGCGGTTCATTGTTAAATGGAACCGCTCTAATTTCACATCCAGCTGCGACCGTCGCCGCCTTCGGCCTGGCAGCCATAGGGCGGAAGCACGTTGCCGAATGTGGCGTGCAGCTTGTCGCAACCCCATTTGCGGATCGGTGTGGGCATATGGCTGTTGAGGGTGATGCCGACTTCGTCATAAGGGCTGTCGGTGTTGCTGACATAGGTGTGCCAGCGGAAGCCGAAAAAACCTCCCATGGCGATGACGATGATCAGTAGCATTCTCAAGAAGCGCATTGCGGCGTCCATATTGTTTTCGATCGCCGTGGTGTAACCCGACGGCTCGGGCATCGACACCCCTCGCCTGAACTTTCCCCCGCTGGGTTTTTCAGAGCCTGATGACATAATCCTTGCGAGTCGTTTCAATCACTTGCCATGTTCCGTTGAAGCCGGGCCGCAGCACCATGCTGTCTCCGGCGCGCAGATGCACCGGCTCACCGCCTTCTTCGGTCACGACAGAATGACCGGCGAGAATGTGGAAGTATTCCCACTCGTCGTAAACGATCCGCCATTTGCCCGGCGTCGCCTCCCACACGCCCGCGTAAACCCCGCCCGGCGCTTCCTCGACATTCCATGTGCGAAAGACGGGATTGCCTTCGATCAGACGGTCAGGCGCGGGAGCGCCCTCCTCCGGTTCGACGACGGAGAGATCGAAGGTCGTGAATTTTTCGGATGCAGCCATGGTCATGTCTCCTCAAGTTCATGGGCAAGCTGGCGCGAAGCAATATCGGCGATGCGCAACAGGCGTTCGGCCGGCAGACCATTGCGGGCGCTGGCTGACAGGCCAGACAGCGTCGCCATAACATAATCCGTCACCATCTCGGCCTGTTCCGGCGCTTGGCAACTCACGCCCGCATGAACCGTGTCATGCGTCAGATCCAGCAGGCGCCGTGCCTGCCGACACGCTTCCGCATCGACACCGCCGCGCGCGCCCTCGATGACCATGCAGCCCGTACCATTGCCGGCGCCGTAATTGCGCGCCGCCTCGGCCAGCAGACGCGCAATCCCCTGCGCAAGCGGCACGTCGGCGGCGAACGGTCCTTCGAGATCGATGCCCTCCAGTTCCGCATACCGTTGCAGAACCTGCCCATAAAGCGCCGACTTGCTGCCGAAGGCCGCGTAAAAACTCGGCGGGTTGATGCCGATCGCGTCCGTCAGGTCGGCAACGTTCAAGGCATCATAGCCCTTTTCGCGAAACAGCGCCTGCGCCTTGGCAAGCGCGTCCTCCATATCGAAAGCACGCGGCCTTCCACGAGACTTTAATATTTTTGTAGTGCACATTACAAAATCCATTGACGGCATACGACCCACTAATTATGTAATGCCTACTACATTAATTCTCAACCCTCGGACGGAGCAATGCGATGACTGATTTTCAGGGTAAGACAGTGCTTGTAATCGGCGGCAGCCGCGGCATCGGTGCAGCCATCGTGCGGCGCTTTGCCGGCGACGGTGCTGATGTGACATTCACCTATGCGGGATCCAAGGATGCCGCCGAAACGCTGGCGGCGGAAATCGGCGCCAAGGCGGTGAAGTCGGATGCGGGCAACCGCAACGAAACGATATCCACCGTCAAGGCAGCAGGCCCGCTCGACGTGCTGGTGGTCAATGCGGGCACGCTGGTTCTGGGCGATCCGCTCGAAACCGATCCTGACGCCGTCGACCGGATGATCGACATCAACGTGCGCGCGCCCTATCACGCCGCCGTCGAAGCCGCCCGGCAGATGCCGGAGGGTGGCCGCATCATCATCATCGGCTCGGTCAATGGCGACCGCATGCCGTTTGCCGGCGGCGCGGCCTATGCGCTCACCAAATCCGCCGTGCAGGGTTTGGCGCGCGGCCTTGCGCGTGATTTTGGCCCGCGGAACGTCACCGTCAACGTCATCCAGCCCGGCCCGATCGATACCGACATGAACCCGGCCGATGGCCCGATGAAGGACACGATGCACGGTTTCATGGCGCTGAAGCGTCACGGCCGACCGGAAGAGATCGCAGGTCTTGCCGCTTATCTTGCCGGCCCGGAGGGTGGCTTCATCACCGGTGCCATGCACACGATCGATGGCGGCATGGGCGCCTGACATATCCTTCAACGCCACGCCGCCGGTCGTCTCCGGCGGCGTGAACAATACCCGAAAAACGCTTCTCACGGAAAATTTTGCGCCGAAGGGATGCAATTGCCGATCGGATCGCTATAGTCGCCGCCCATGGACACCCGATTGCGTGTGTCCGGTTCACCGCGTCGATAAGGTCGATGATGGTTGCGAACCGGACGTTCCCACTTCATGGTCGAGAGATCACCGCGCCCCGCCAAAAGCCGGGGTCGCTTCGTCACGTCATCATCGCAATCGCTGATCGTTTTTCGCTGTCTCGACCCTTGGCCCGGTCCTTAGACAGCGTTTTTTGTTTCCCTTTTCAACCACAGAAGGAACGGCCGCCCGAAAGGGCTGGCGTCATATCATCATGATATTTGAATGGATGTCCGATCCGGCCGCATGGGCCGGACTCGCCACCCTGATCGTGCTCGAAATCGTTCTCGGCATCGACAACCTCGTCTTCATCGCCATTCTGGCAGACAAGCTGCCGGAACATCAGCGCGAGAAAGCCCGCCTGATCGGCCTCAGCCTGGCGCTGGTCATGCGCCTTGCCCTGCTTGCCTCCGTCGCATGGATCGTCACACTGACGGCGCCGCTGTTTACCGTTCTCGGCATTGAGATTTCCGGCCGTGACCTGATCCTTCTGTTCGGTGGCGTGTTCCTTCTGTTCAAGGGAACGATGGAACTGCACGAGCGCCTCGAAGGCCATTCCGGCAACAAGGAAGGCAAGATCGAGCATGCCGTCTTCTGGCAGGTTCTGGTGCAGATCGTCGTGCTCGATGCCGTGTTCTCGCTCGATAGCGTCATCACCGCCGTCGGCATGGTTCAGCATCTGTCGGTCATGATGATCGCCGTCATCGTCGCCGTCGGTGTCATGCTTCTGTGCTCGAAGCCGCTGATGGCTTTTGTGTCGAAACATCCGACCGTGGTCATCCTTTGCCTCGGCTTCCTGATGATGATCGGTTTCTCGCTGATCGTCGAAGGCCTCGGTTTCCATATTCCGAAGGCGTATCTTTACGCCGCCATCGGCTTCTCGGTTCTCATCGAGGCCTTCAACCAGATCGCACGCCGTAACCGCGAGCGGGTTCTCACCACCGGCGACCTGCGCGAACGCACCGCCAATGCCGTGCTGTCACTGCTCGGCAGCCGCCGCAGCGAGGCCTCGCTCGGCGAAACCAATGATGTGATTGCCGAGCGTGCTTCGGAAGGCGAATTGTTCACGCCCGTCGAACACGAGATGATCGAAAGCGTGCTGACGCTGGCCGATCGTCCGGCAAAATCGGTCATGACCCACCGCCTCGACATCGACTGGCTGGATATCGAGGACAGCGACGAGGAACTGCGCCGCAAGGTTCTGGAATCGGGTCACTCCCGCTTCCCCATCGCCCGCGGCAGCCTCGACGAGTTTTTGGGCGTCGCTCTGGCCAAGGACCTGCTGCGCGATTTCATCGAGAATGGCAAAGTGGACTTCGACCGCTCGCTACGCCAGCCTCTGGTGGTGCATGAAAGCGTCAATGCGCTGCGCCTGCTCGAACAGTTGCGCCAGTCGCCGCTGCAGGTGGCGATCGTGCTCGATGAATACGGTTCGGTCGAAGGCATGGTGACGGCCACCGACCTGCTGGAAGCGATTGCCGGCGATTTTGCCGATGACGACGAGGAACAGCTGACCGTCGAGCGTGGCGAAGACGGCTCACTTCTGGTCGATGGCTGGATCGATATCCGCCATGTCTCGAAACTGCTGGAAAGCGATCTCGTCGATGATGCCGACCGCTATTCGACGCTGGCCGGCCTGATCCTCTGGCGCCTCGGCCACATGCCGCAACAGGGCGAGACGGTAACGTTCGGCGACCTCACCTATGAGGTGGTGGCGCTTGATGGCCGCAACATCGACAAGGTGCGCATCCGCACCACCGCATCAATTGCGGCCGAGCCGCTGGAGATGCGCGCGTAAAACGCGATCAAGCTCGTCGGCGAAAGCTTTCATCGCCGACGAGCGCCCTGCCCTTCAGCATCGTTTCAACGGTGGAGAGCATTTTTGCCGCCGTGCAGGGTTTTGCCAGGCAGCGGGCGGTCGGCGGAATATCCGTCAACTCGTCGCCGCAGCGGGCAGAAGAAACGATGACGCCGATATGCGGCGCGCATTCGCTGATCATGCGGGCCAGATCGACGCCAGACAGCGCGCCCGGCATATCGACATCGGTGACGACGAGATCGATATCCTCGTTGAGGCCGAGCTGGCCGATCGCCTCCAGCACGCTTGCTGCTTCCAGCACATCATAACCTGCATCTTCGAGAGCGTCGGCCACCGCAAATCGGATGAGCGCCTCGTCCTCGACCACCAATACCGTGTGACGGATCGTGTTCATGTCCGGTCTCCTCTTGTTCAAGGCCTGGCCTTGTTGAAGGTGACGTATGAACGCATGAGGATGGGAAATGATTACGGCACAGGCTGTGCCATTATGAAACATGGTTAATGCATTGCTAATGAATGCGTTAGGGTCTCACTAACGTTAAGGCCTCAATCCGCCCATTCGGGATCGCTGGTGAAGACGATGGTCAACCACCGGTCCGGGCCTTCGTCACCGATCGCATCGCCGATCTCGTCGCGGATCGCATCCCATTCCGACAGATGGCGGGCCGGCCATTCGGATGGCGCGATAAAGAACAGCTCGATCTGCTTGCCGCGGCCGACGCGCGCGACATAGGCGCGGTAGGAGAGAAAACCGTGGCGCTCGACGATGGCTTGCGCCACCGCATCGACATGGTTCTTCAGCTCGGGCGGCGTCACCAGCAGGATATCGGCCACCGCCTGGCGCACATTGGCGAGCGGCACCGGCGCGATGATCAGGCAGATGAGGGCAAGCGCGCCTGGATCGATATAGGGCGTCAACCAGGTATATTCGGTGCCTTCGATGGCGTGGCCGATACCGAATGCGATCAGCAGCGCCGAGGTCAGCGCTGCCGTCATGCCCCAGGCCTGCGCATCGAGCGCGATGAAGCCGGATTTCAGGCTGCGATTGGCACGCCGGCAGAACAGCCACATGACCAGCGACACCAGAACCGTGACCACGGTAAAGATCAAGGCCGGACCGAAATCGATCGGCCGGCCACCGGCCATCAGGCTGCCGACGGCGCTGATAAACGCGTAGATCGCGGCGCCCATCAGCAGGGTACCGTTGAGGCCGAGCACCATCGGTTCCAGATGCCAGAACCCGACGCTGAAACGGTCGATCAGCCTGCCCTTGGCGGTCGGCTGCGAGGAGGCGATGATGAGTTTCGACACCAGCAGCGCCAGCAGCGTCATGAACGCATCGGTGAGGGAATAAAAGCCGTCGAACACGATGGCAAACGAGCCGGACACGAGGCCGACAGTGATGCCGAATGCCGCAAGCGCGGCCGTGACGGCGATGGACAGCCGAAGGAGTGACTGCTCGCTCACGGGAATTCTCCATTGGAACCGGGGCGCACGCCCCTGTTCCTTCTCTGATTCTCTCTGGGTCAGCGCACCTTAGGCGGCCACCGACACAGCCAGCCGATAGCGGCTGGCTGTGTAGAAATGATTACATGAGCGGCCTCTATAGAAGCGTCAGTTGATTTTTGCCAGTGCCTGCCGGAGGTCGGCGATGATGTCGGCTGCATCCTCGATACCGATCGACAGGCGCACCACATCCGGCCCGGCGCCGGCCGCCGCCTGCTGTTCTTCCGAAAGCTGGCGATGCGTGGTGGAGGCCGGGTGGATGACCAGTGAACGTGTGTCGCCGATATTCGCCAGATGCGAAAACAGTTTCAGGTTTTCCACCAGCGTCTTGCCCGCCTCGTAACCACCCTTGAGGCCGAAGGTGAAGACGGAGCCTGCTCCCTTGGGCGAATAGCGTTTCTGCAATTCGTTGTTCGGATCGTCGGCGAGACCCGCATAACTGACCCAGCCGACCTTTTCCTCGCCCTTCAGCCACTGCGCGACTGCCGCCGCATTGTCGCTGTGTTTCTGCATCCTGAGCGGCAGGGTTTCGATGCCGGTGAGAATGAGAAAAGCGTTGAAGGGCGAGATGGCGGGACCAAGGTCGCGCAGGCCAAGAACACGGCAGGCGATCGCGAAGGCAAAGTTGCCAAACGCCTGATGCAGCACGATGCCGGCATATTCCGGCCGCGGTTCCGACAGCATCGGATACTTGCCGGATTGCGACCAGTCGAACGTGCCGCCATCGACGATGATACCACCCATGGAATTGCCGTGGCCGCCCAGAAATTTGGTCAGCGAGTGGATGACGATATCGGCGCCATGTTCGAGCGGGCGCACCAGATAGGGGCTGGCCATGGTGTTGTCGACGATCAGCGGCAGATCGTGGCGGCGGGCCACTTCGGCAATGGCGGCGATATCGACAAAGGTGCCGTTCGGGTTGGCAAGGCTTTCGATAAAAATGCCCTTGGTGCGGTCGTCAATCTGGGTCTCAAACGTCTGAGGATCAAACACATCGGCCCAGCGCACGTGCCAGTCAAAGTTCTTGAAGGCGTGGCCGAACTGGTTGATCGATCCGCCGTAAAGGCGTTTGGCGGCGATGAAATTGTCGCCCGGCTGCATGATCGTGTGAAAGACCAGCATCTGCGCGGCATGACCGGAGGCGACGGCCAGCGCCGCCGTGCCGCCTTCGAGTGCTGCGACACGTTCTTCCAGCACCGCCTGGGTAGGGTTCATGATGCGGGTGTAGATATTGCCGAATTGCTGGAGGCCGAACAGCGCGGCGGCGTGGTCGCTGTCCTGAAACACGAAGGAGGTGGTCTGATAGATGGGCGTGGCGCGGGCGCCGGTGGTCGGGTCGGGTGCCGCGCCGGCATGGACCGCAAGCGTCGAAAATCCGGGATCGCGTGTCGGCATATTTTTGTCCTCACCTGTTTAGGGCCTTTGCCCGCTTCGTCCCATTTCCGGCATAGTTTTACCAACCCGAGCGGGCGGCGATACACAGAAAATCTCGCCGTTTGATTGTGATCAAGGCATATATTTTCAACAGAACCAATCTCCTTGGAAAGAGAGGAGACATGGCCGTGACCGAGATCGCCAGACCGGATGCCGCCAACCCATATGAACCGGGTCTCGCAGGCCGGTTTCTGCGCTGGTGTGCCAAAGCCTACAATGCCGCATCGGAAGCGGAAGTCATCGCCACGATGGATGAGCGGATGATTTCCGAAATCGCCCGCGATTGCAGCATCTCTTCGCAGGATCTGGTGCGACTGGCGCGGGCGGGACCGGAGGCGGCGGATGAAATGCTGGCGATGATGCGCCATCTCGGCATCGATCCAGTGGAGGTTCTGTTGCAGCACCCGGTTCTGTTTCGCGACATGCAGCTGCGCTGCGCAAAGTGTTCCGCCAAATCGCGCTGTCGGCGCGACCTGAGCAATAGCAATGCGGGCAAACAATTTGGCCAGTATTGCGGCAATTCGGACGAACTGAATGCCATGCGCGCGCAGCCGGATCTGTTGCTGGACTAGGTGTCGGAGGAGACACACGAGGAGGACGAACCTGGCCGGGCATCTGCCCGGCCTCGCTGGCAGCCCTATTCCTCAACAATCTCCATGAAGCGGATTCGGTTGTTGAACGGATCAGTCACGGTCACCTCCAGTCGTCCGTCCACCTCTTCCAGCCCCGGCTTCATATAGCGGTATTTCTTGTCGATCAGCTCTTTCTGGAAGGCGCGGGCACCCTTCATGTAAACGACCGTCGTTCCGCCCGGCGTGGCATCGCCCGCATGTTCCGACAGATGCAGTTGCAGGCCGCCGCGCGACACCTGCGTATAAAGCGGGAAATCCTCGCCGTAACGATGCTCCCAGTCGACTGTGAAACCGAGGAAACCCAGATAAAATTCGTGAGCCTTGGCGACATCGAAGATACGCACGATCGGCACGGTTCGCTCGAAGGTGATGGGACTTTCCGCTGCCCTCGGCTCAAGTTGAGCGCTCAAAATATTCCAGTGCGCCAGCCCGAATTGTCGGGCGACGATTTCCAGAGCTTCGGAATGGGTAATAGAGACGTCGCGGGAGCCAAGTGTCTCCCGCAGAGTTTTGGCCATGGCCTTTGCATCGCGAAGGTCGCGCATGATCCGTTCCTTCGTCAGACGGCGAAGTTTGTCGTCGGTGCCCGCATTGCCAACGCCTTCGCCTGACGGGAAACGTTCAGGTTCGGTGTCTGGGGGCGTTCGCCATGGTTTTTAAACCGCGGGCTGCAGGCCGCCTCCGGCCTTGGTGCCGAGATTAGCGCGAAGGCCGGAGGTGCGCCAGAGACAAAAGGTCAAAGGCCGAGACGCGGATATTCGATGGCCGGGCAGCGATCCATCACCACATCGATGCCAGCCGCTTCGGCTTTTGCCGCAGCCTTGTCGTGACGCACGGAAAGCTGGCCCCAGATGACCTTGGGCTTGGTGTCGAGGGCAATCGACTCGTCCACCACGCCATCGAGATATTCGGCGGCGCGAAAAACATCGACGAGATCGACCGGCTGCGGCACATCGGCAAGCGTCGCGTAAACGGTCTGGCCGAGGATCTGCTTGCCCGCCTGCCCCGGATTGACCGGAAACACCTGGTAGCCCTTGGACAAAAGGAAGGCCATGACGCGGTTGCTGGGACGGTCGGGATTAGGAGAAGCGCCAAGCAGAGCGATGGTTTTGGTGTTCTTGAGGATGCCGGAGATATAGGCGGGTTCATAAGAGTCGTGGTTCATGACGGGTCTCCACCGAATGTCTTTCCGAGTTATATGCGGTTGCGTCAGCGCCGAAACCAGCGGAATTCGTCAATCTTTTGTGTGGTTCTAAAATACCACATAAACAAGCCATTGTTTTTACTACAGTTATTTTCCAGGACGCAAAATCGCTTGTCTTGACGCTCTCCAGCCTCACGCTTATAAGCCGCAGCAGAAATGCGGACCCTTGAGGCCCGCTTTCTTTTTGGTGGCCGCAAGGCACCCAATCCAAGCAACAAGAAACGCCCATCCGACGGATTTATCTGCGGTTACGGGTTCAGAAGAAAGAGTAACACCATGTCGACCTTCGTTCAGAAGCCCGCAGAGGTGGAGAAGAAGTGGATCATCATCGACGCCGAAGGGCTCGTTGTCGGTCGCCTCGCCACCCTCGTTGCCATGCGCCTTCGCGGCAAGCATAAGGCCACTTTCACTCCGCACGTCGACGACGGTGACAATGTCATCATCATCAACGCGGAAAAGTGCGTCTTCACCGGCAAGAAGTATTCCGACAAGAAGTACTACTGGCACACCGGCCATCCGGGCGGTATCAAGGAGCGTACTGCACGCGCCATCATCGAAGGCCGCTTCCCGGAGCGCGTTCTCGAGAAGGCTATCGAGCGCATGATCCCGCGCGGCCCGCTCGGCCGTCGCCAGCTCAAGAACCTGCGCGTTTACGCCGGCTCGAACCATCCTCATGAAGCACAGCAGCCGGTCGCCTTCGACGTGGCTTCGCTGAACAGCAAGAACACAAGGAGCGCCTGATAATGGCCGATCTCTCCTCTTTGAAGGACCTCGCTTCGGCCGAAGGTCAGGCAGCTGCACCGGTTCACGTCCGCAAGGTCGATGCACAGGGCCGCTCCTACGCCACCGGCAAGCGCAAGAACGCCATCGCCCGCGTATGGGTGAAGGCTGGTTCTGGCAAGATCATCATCAACGGCCGTGACTTCACGACCTACTTCGCCCGTCCGGTTCTGCAGATGATCCTGCAGCAGCCGCTGGTCGCAGCAGCGCGTTCGGGTCAGTTCGACATCATCGCTACCGTTGCCGGTGGTGGTCTGTCCGGTCAGGCCGGTGCTGTTCGTCACGGCGTTTCCAAGGCTCTCACCTACTTCGAACCGGGCCTGCGCGCCGTTCTGAAGAAGGGTGGCTTCCTGACCCGCGACAGCCGCGTCGTCGAGCGTAAGAAGTACGGTAAGGCCAAGGCCCGCCGTTCGTTCCAGTTCTCGAAGCGTTAATCGTTTCAGGAATTACGGACTTTTGGAAAGGCGGAGCTTCGGCTCCGCCTTTTTTCGTTTCGGGACTTGTGCTGCTGACATCCGCATTGCACCTTGCCGGTCGATACCGGAGCTAGTCATGCCGTCCAAATCGATCGACAACGCATTCACAGCGAAATCCGTGCGTGGCGCCGCAACCGATCCCACTTATGCCGGGACGCTCTCCTTCATGCGTCGCCGCTACAGCAAGGATGTCGATGGCGCCGATGCGGTCGTGCTCGGCATTCCCTTCGATGCTGCCGTCTCCAACCGACCGGGCGCCCGTTTCGGGCCGCAGGCGATCCGCCGTGCCTCGGCGATTTTCGACAACGATCCGCAATATCCCTTTGCCCGCGATCTTTTCGAAGCGATGGCGGTGGTGGATTATGGTGACGTCCTGCTTGACTATGGCAACCATCAGAAAACGCCCGCCCTGATAGAAGAGGCCGCGGCGGGCATTATTGCCTCGGGCGCGTTTCTCCTGTCGCTCGGTGGAGATCACTTTGTCACTCTTCCGTTGCTGAAAGCTCATGCGGCCAAACATGGGCCATTGGCGCTCGTGCATTTCGATGCCCATCAGGACACCTGGGATGATGATGGCGAACGGATCGATCACGGTTCCTTCGTGGCGCGCGCCGTGCGCGAGGGCCTCATCGATGCAGAACATTCGATCCAGATCGGCATCCGCACCCATGCGCCGGAAGATTTCAGCATCAAGATCCTGCATGGCTATGAGGTCGAGGATCTGAGTGCCCAGCAGATAGCCGATACCATTCTTGCCCATGTCGGCGATCGGCCAACCTACCTCACCTTCGATATCGACTGCCTCGACCCGGCATTTGCGCCCGGCACCGGCACGCCGGTTGCCGGCGGGCCATCCAGCGCAAAAATCCTCTCGGTGCTGCGCAAACTCGGCGCGCTCGACATTCGTGGTGCCGACGTGGTGGAGGTGGCGCCGGCCTATGATCATGCCGATATCACCGCCATTGCCGGGGCAAGCGTTGCGATGTATATGCTCGGGCTGAAAGCGGAGCGTCTCGCTCGGCGTTGAATCTCTACATGAACCGGCTGGGCAACCACTTCCGGCCGCACCTTCAAGCCACTGACTTTTATGGGATAACGACCATGGCAGCAAAGATCTTCATCGATGGCGAACACGGCACCACGGGACTGCAGATTCGCACCCGCATGGCCGGCCGCCGCGACGTCGAGCTTCTGTCCATCCCGGAAGCAGAGCGCCGCAATGCCACGATGCGCGAGGATCTGCTCAATAGCGCCGATATCGCCATCCTCTGCCTGCCCGACGACGCTTCCAAGGAAGCCGTCGCGATGCTGGCCGGCAATAACAATGTCCGCATCATCGACACCTCGACCGCCTACCGCGTCGCGCCGGACTGGGCTTACGGTTTTGCAGAGCTGGACAAGGGCCAGGCGGAAAAAATCCGCTCTGCCCGCCACGTTTCCAATCCGGGCTGCTATCCGACCGGCGCGGTTTCGCTGCTGCGTCCGCTGCGCAATGCCGGTCTGCTGCCGGACGGTTATCCCGTCTCGGTCAATGCTGTTTCCGGTTATACCGGCGGTGGCAAGCAGCTGATCGGCCAGATGGAAGACGCTTCACGCGAGGATGCGGTATCGGCCAACAATTTCCTTTACGGCCTGACGCTCAAGCACAAGCATGTGCCGGAGATGAAAATCCATGGCCTGCTCGACCGCGCGCCCCTGTTCTCGCCATCCGTCGGCCGCTTCGCGCAGGGCATGATCGTGCAGGTGCCGCTATTCCTTGATGACCTCAAGGAGGGCGCAACGATCGAAGGCATCCACAAGGTGCTGGTCGATCATTATGCCGGCCAGGACATCGTATCGGTCGTGTCGCTGGAGGAAAGCGCCAAGCTGCCGCGCGTCGATGCGGAAGAACTGGTCAACACCGACAACATGAAGCTCTTCGTGTTCGGCACACCGGGCGGTGCTCACGTCAATCTGGTGGCGCTGCTCGACAATCTCGGCAAGGGCGCTTCCGGTGCCGCCGTGCAGAACATGGATCTGATGCTATCTGCTTGACGGCGGATATCAGCAACAATCAAAGGCCGTGGTGAACTCAGTTCGCCGCGGCCTTTTCCTTTTCGGCGGGATATTCCCCCACATAACCGCGCCAGTGCACCACGGCGTAACCGAGCACGATCAGCGCCCCGCCCTGATGCGCCAGCGCCAGATCGAGCGGCACCTGCCACAGCAGTGTCAGAATGCCGATCACAGCCTGTGCACAGACCAGCGCGAAGAGAATGATCGAGCGGGTGGCATAGATGCTGGACGGCGCCTTCGACAGCGTGATCAGCATGTGCACAAGCGTTGCGGCAAGGATCAGATAGGCGCCGCAGCGGTGGACGAATTGCACCGTCTTGTGGTTTTCGAACAGGTTGATCCACCATGGATCACGAATGAACAGGTCGGCCGGAATGTAGGCGCCGTCCATCAGCGGCCATGTGTTGTAGCTCAAGCCGGCATCGAGACCGGCAACCAGCGCGCCGAGATAGATCTGGAACAGCGCCAGAAAGGCGATACCGCCGGCTGCCCAGACGGAATAACGCGTCGGCGGCGCATCGCGGCGCTGCGGCGTCAGCCCGCGCATGATCCACATGCAGGCGGCAAAGATCAGACAGGCGATAACGAGATGAGTCGCCAGACGATATTGCGAAACGCTCACGAGCTTGGTGAGGCCGGATGACACCATCCACCAGCCGATAAAGCCCTGAAACCCGCCAAGCGCCAGCGTGCCGACCAGCGGCCAGCGGACCTGTTTTTCAATACGGCCCGTCAGCCAGAAAAAGGCGAGCGGCAACGCGAAGATCATGCCGATGGCGCGGGCGAGAAAACGGTGCGCCCATTCCCACCAGAAGATCGACTTGAAGTCCTCGACCGTCATATGGCTGTTGAGCTGCTCGTATTGCGGAATGCGCTGGTAGAGCTGGAACTCTTCTTCCCACTCGGCGGCATTGAGCGGCGGGATGACGCCGTGGATCGGCTTCCATTCGGTGATGGACAGGCCCGAATCTGTCAGCCGCGTGGCGCCACCGACAAGCACGAGACAGAAAAGCGTCAGGATGACAAAACCGAGCCAGAGGCGCACGGCCTTGCGGTTTTTCGCCAGCTTCGTCGTGTTGCCGGAAAAATCTGTTGCTGCCGAATTCATCACCGACATTCCAATCCGTCCCTGCTGAACATGTTTATGAGCGTCTTGCTGCGCGCTTTTGTCCGTTGCTTTGCCCGATGCCCCGGTGCAAAACAAGTCCTTGGGCTTTGCGGCATGCGGTCGCGGCTTGACGGGAGAGCTTGACGAAAAAATGCATCCGCGCCTCAGAAGCTTTATCGGCACCATCCTCATCATCATTCTGGTGATCGTGTATGCGCTGGCCGCCACCACGGTCGCCTCGCTGCTTCTCGCCACCTCGCCCTGGTGGGTGCATTTCCTGTATTTCCTGCTATCCGGCCTCTTGTGGATCCTGCCGGCCATGGTCATCATCAAATGGATGGCCGGGCCAAGGCCACCGCGTGCCTGACGGTTGCCGACATTGACCCGGCCTTAACCACCCGGATCGGAATCCTCAGCCGGGCGGCGCGCATAAACAGATTGTTGCAACTGGCCCTGTATTTTGCACGCGAATGTGATGGCGGAGATGGGTGTGCAGCGGCCTCAAACCGATTTCGAAACGGTTCTCGACACGACCGCGCCTCCTGCCGGAGCGTATGTCGCCCCGCCGCCATTTCCGCTCGCAAACCTGCGCCTCGATCTGGTCGCCCGGATGGAAGACATCGAAGCCGATTGGCGGCGACTGGAAGCCCTGCCCCGCAATTCCCTCCACCAGGCCTATGACTGGTGCCATGCATGGCACATGGCACACCAAACCCCTCTCCTCCTCGTGCGTGGCCGGATTGATGGGCGGACAGTGCTGATCCTGCCGCTCGAAACGGTGCATGAGAGCGGCGGGCGTATCGCCCGTTTCCTCGGAGGACGGTTCAACAACATCAATAGCGGCCTGCTGGATGACGATTTTCGTTATCTCGATGGCGAAGCGGTGCAGGCGATTGCCGCCATGCTCAAGGCACTATTGAAAGGTCATGTCGATCTGCTGGCGCTTGAAACCATCCCGCTGATGTGGCGCGATGTCGCCCATCCACTGACCGGCCTGCATGCCATAGAGGACGCCAACCGGACGTTTCAGCTGCCCCTTCTTCCCAGCTTCGAAGAGACGCTGGCGCAGGTAAATGCCAAACGGCGGCGTAAAAAATTTCGCGTCCAACAGCGCCGGCTGCAGGAAAAAGGTGGTTACGAGCACGTGATCGCCAGAACGGCCGAGGAAAAGCATGCACTGCTCGAAACCTTTTTCGAACAGAAGGCAGCGCGTTTCCGGCTGCATGGCCTGCCGGACGTGTTTCAGGCACCGGAGAAGAAAGCCTTTTTTCGCAGCCTGATGAATGTTTCCGAGCGCGGCAGTGACACGCCGCTCGAATTGCATGCCATCCGCCTGAAGGGGGAACACGATGGAAAGATCGCCGCCATATCAGGCCTGTCGCGCAAGGGTGACCATGTGATCTGCCAGTTCGGCTCGATCGACGACACATTGGTGCCGGAGGCAAGTCCCGGCGAATTGCTGTTCTGGCTGATGATCGAGCGCGCCTGCCAGACAGGTGCTGCGCTGTTCGATTTCGGCGTCGGCGACCAGCCTTACAAACGCAGCTGGTGTACGGTGGAAACCATCACCCACGACCTGCTGCTGCCGATCAGTGTAAGAGGCTGGCTGATGATGCATCTGCTGGCGGCAAAAATTCGCGCCACGGGCGCCATCAAGCGCAACAAGGCGCTGTATGGCTGGCTGCAGGGATTGCGAGCGGGCAGGCAGGCGCCGCAACCGGCGCCCGCAGAAAACGATTGAGCCCTCAGGCCGCGCGGCTGCTACGACCAGAAGAACGGCCGCCATGCTCGCTGTCGCGGTCGGTCGGCGGCGTCAGCGACGTACCGGCCATGATCATCAGGTTGCTGTAGCCAGCGGTCTCGAAAACTTCCGCCGTGTCGGACAGACGCTTTTCATCGAAACCGGGTGCCGAAATGACGATGTCGGCATCCTTGCCGCGCGTCAGACGCGCCAGATTGGCAATGCCGGCCGGGCCGCATTCGACCAGCACCACATCATAGGCGCTGGCGAGCCCGTCGATAATCATGCCGAGCCGGTCGGCGCCGCGCATGGCGGTGGCACCGTCGGCAGTGCCGCGTGGCACGACATGCGCGTCGGACAGGCGGTCCGGATGGATCGTATCGGCAAAGGCAGCGCTGCCGGTCAGAAGATCGGTGATACCGGCCAAGGTCTTGCCGCTCGCCATCAGGCGCGTCGGGCAGGATGATCCGGTCATGTCGACCAGAACCACCGTGCGTCCGGCTTCCGCCAGTTCGCGCGCCAGCATGACGGTTGCGGTCGAGCCTTCGTCACCGCCCGGAGAGACGGCGACCGCCACCTGCACTTTTTTGCCGATGATATAGTCACGCACGGCCTCGATGCTGAAAGCGTCGTCCTGTGCCTTCACCACTTCGCTGGCGACAACCGCTTCGACTGGCGTCGCGGCGGGCTCCGCAACGACTGCGGTTTCGGCCACAGGCGCAACCACAACCGCTTCCGGCTTGGCGACAGGTTTGGGCGGCTCGATGACACGGGCGCGAGGCGCAACCTCAACCACCTCGGCTTCACTCGGACGCAGGGCACGCCCACCAAACAGCGCGATCAGCAGCACGACGATGGTGCTGACCACCAGCGTTGCCAATGCCACGACGATGGTGATCGGGATGATCTTTGGGAAATAGGGTTCGGCCGGTTCACCCGCTGTGGAAATCACACGGGCATCGGCCGGCGTCGAGCTGCGATCGATACGCGACGTCGCCTCGCGGTAACGGGCGAGATAGGTTTCGAGAAGCTGGCGCTGCGCCGTCGCTTCGCGCTCAAGCGCGCGCAAGCCCACTTCCTCTTCGCCGGCGCGGGCACTGTCCGCCTTCAGGCCATTCAACTGCTGCATCAGCTGTGTTTCGCGCAGACGCCCGACATTCGCTTCGCTTTCGATGCTGGCGAGGATCTTGCGGGTTTCGTTTTCGATCTGCTGGCGGATGCCGGAAAGCTGGGCGCGCAAGCCCTTCAGGCGCGGATGGCCTTCCATAAGCGATGTGGAGAGATCGGAGAGCTGGCCTTGCAGACTGGCTTCGGTTTCCTTCAGCCGCTGGATCATCGCAGAGCCGACGACATCGCTCAGTGAATCGGAGGGACGGCCGGCCTGAAGCGCGGCGCGCACATTTTCAGCGCGTGCCTCGGCATTGGCGCGCTCTCCTCTCACCCGCGCCAGTTCGGCGGAAATGTCGTTAAGCTGCTGGTTGGAAAGATTGCTGGTGTCGCTGGTGCGGAACAGGCCCGACGACGAGCGGTAATCGGCCACCTTCTTTTCCGCCTCGTTGACGCGCTTGGTCAGCGCGGCGATTTCCGGCTCCAGCCACTTGGCGGCTTCCGCATGGCTGTCGAGCTTGGCGCCGCTCTGCATGCTGAGATAGACCTCTGCCATGCGGTTCGGTACGGCGGCGGCGAGTTTCGCATCTTCCGAACTGAATTCGATGGCGATAACGCGCGACCCTTCGACCGGATAGACCTGCAGTTTTTCGCGGAATGCCTTCATCACCCGGTCTTCCGACGGCAAGTCGAGCGGGTTCTGCTTGAGCCCGAGCATGACCAGCGGGTTTGGCATGGAGGAATGCGCGTCCGGATCAAATTCCTTGCGCTCGGTCAGCTTCATTTCGCGCGCGACCTGCTTGATAAGGTCGGTCGATTGCAGGAGCTGCGCCTGGCTCTGGATGTTGAGAGCATCGAGCACCGGATCGTTGGCGCCGGCCGGATCAGGCAGACCGCTCAGCGACGGCGCGCGGTTTTCGATCAGCAGTCGGCTCTCCGCCTTGTAGGCAGGCGTCATCAGGCTGGAGCCCACGAAGGCCAGCACGCCTGCAAGCGCCGTCGCGGTGAGGATCGTCTTCTTGCGCTCCCAGACAGCCGAAAACAGCTGCCCGAGGTCGATATCCACGTCCTGATTGCTGTTTGCTGACATGCCACACTCCGTACTCAGGGACTGCCGATATTGGAAACCAGAGCCGCAACCTAAATGATCATGGTAACTCGACCGTTAATGCCGCACTCCACGAAGTTGTACCTTGAGAAAACATTCCGCTATACACGAATTTCCGCTCCTCTTTACCGGGCATTAACCCTAATGGACCGATAACGACCGCCATGGTTTTATTGCCGGAGCCCTGTCGCGAGATGTCTTTCGTCCGTTCACGATCAAAAATTGCATTGGCCGCAGCACTTGCCGCGACGACAATGCTTGGCGCCTGCAGCACGTATCAGCCGGCACCCAAAAGCTTTCAGGAAGCAACCATCCAGCCCTACCGGCTGGACAGCGGCGACCGCCTGCGCGTCAGCGTGTTCGAACAGACCGGTCTTTCCAATACCTATACGGTCGATCAGGCCGGCTATATCTCCTTCCCGCTGATCGGTCAGGTCGCAGCACGTGGCCAGACCATGGTCGCGCTTGAAGGTGCGATTGCCGCCAAACTCAAGCAGGGTTATCTGCGCGATCCCGATGTCACCATCGAGATGGACCGCTATCGCCCGGTCTTCGTGATGGGTGAAGTCGGCCGCCCCGGCCAGTATTCCTATGTGCCCGGCATGACTGCGCAGAACGCCATTGCCATTGCCGGCGGCTTCACGCCCCGCGGCAACCAGCGCGACATCGACGTGACCCGCAAGATCAACGGGCGCAGCATTACCGGCCGGACATCGATCTCAAGCGCCGTGCTTGCCGGCGACACGATCTATGTCCGCGAGCGTCTCTTCTGATCGCACATCATGACGCCTACGGAGCGCCCTCTCAGGATTATCCACTGCTTCAGGTCACCGGTCGGCGGCATCTTCCGACATGTCCGTGATCTGGTGGAGGAACATCGGGCAGCCGGCCACGAGGTTGGTATTCTCTGTGACAGTTCCACGGGTGGTGCTCACGAGGAGCGGCTGTTCGACACAATCAGGCCGCATCTCTCCCTCGGTCTTATACGCATCCCAATCCGGCGTTCGGTAGCACCGTCGGATCTGAATGCGCTTTATAAAAGCTACAAACACATCAAGAGTTTGCAGCCGGATGTCTTGCACGGTCATGGCGCCAAGGGTGGCGTTCTGGCACGGCTCATCGGCTCAGCCCTGCGGGTAAACAAGTATCGCGTAGCCCGCCTCTATTCGCCCCACGGGGGCAGTCTGCATTATGACCGGGCAAAATTGTCCGGTCGGGTGGTTCTGAAGCTCGAACGGTTTCAGGAGCGTTTTACCGACAGCCTCGTCTTCGTTTGTGAATTCGAGCGCCGCGCCTATGAAACCAAGGTTGGCCCGATCACGACACGGTCGCAGGTGATCTATAACGGCGTGCGCGACGGCGAATTCGGGCCGGTTACGCCGGCGGAAGACTACGCGGATTTCCTCTACATCGGCATGTTGCGTGACCTCAAAGGTCCCGACAAGTTCATCGATGCCTTCGGCCGCACAGAACGTGCTGTCGGGCGCCCCCTCTCGGCCGTGATGGTCGGCGATGGGCCGGATCGCGACCGTTATCACCGGATGATGGCCGAGCGCGGCCTTGGCCGCCGTATCCGCATGCTGGAGGCAATGCCGGCACGGCAGGCGTTTGCACTGGCGCGCAATGTCGTCGTGCCATCCCGCGCCGAGGCCATGCCCTATATCGTCATCGAGGCGCTGGCCGCCGAAAAACCGGTGATCGCCACCCGTGTCGGCGGCATTCCGGAAATTCTGGGGGCCGAAAGTGCCGCCCTTGCCATACCCGGCGATGCGGCGGACCTTGCACATGTGATGGTCGACGCGATGACCAACCCCACCTGGCGCGAAGACGTGATGCCGGCGCCAGACGCCTTCAGGGCGGTGTTTTCAGCCTCTGCAATGGCCGATCAGATGCTGTCGCTATACCGGGACCTGACCGCTCGCATCAGCAACATCTAAACGATTTCTTACCGAATGTTGTGATACATCCTCCGCCAGTGAGGACGAGATCGCACATGATGAGCAAGCTCGAAGGACAAGAGCAGTTCGATATCGAGGCATTGCGCCGCCGTGTTTCGGATGGCGTTGCCTCCACACCTGATCCGCACGAGCCGGTGGAACTCAACCCGCTCGCCCGTCAGGTTGCCGAACAGTTCCGCGACGAAAACTATTCCCCTTCCATGCTGATCGGCCAGTATCGTCTGGTCGAATTCCTGCTGATGCTGGCGGTCGGCCTGATGGCCGAACTCTTGTTCGGCCCGGCGGAACGGTCACTCGCCATTCGTTTTTCCGTCATCGGCGCCGGCGCGGCACTCGTCGTGCTGCTGTTGCAGCTTGCCGACGCCTATCAGATCCCCAGTATCCGCGCACCCGGCCGCACACGCATGCGCCTGCTTGGCAGCTGGGTCATCGGCGTGGCTATCAGCACCGGCATTCTCTTGGCCGCAGATGGCGCTCCGACGATCGTGGGCCTGATCGTGTGGCTGGTCGGCGGGGCTTGCGTCCTGCTGATAGAACGTTTCCTTACCGCTTTCGCCATCCGCAACTGGGCTCGCAACGGCATCATGGAACGCCGTGCCGTTATCGTCGGCGGCGGCCAGCCGGCCAAGGAGTTGGCGCGTGCGCTCGAGCGCCAGCCCGATAACGATATCCGCATCTGCGGCATCTTCGACGATCGCGGCAGCGACCGCTCGCCCGAAGTCGTCGCCGGTTATCCGAAACTCGGCACCTTCGCCGAACTGGTGGAATTTTCGCGTCTCGCCCGCATCGACATGCTGATCATCGCGCTGCCGCCGACGGCAGAAGATCGCATCCTGCAACTGATCCGCAAGCTCTGGGTGCTGCCGGTCGATATCCGCCTTGCCGCACATGCCAACCGCCTGCGTTTTCGCCCGCGCGCCTACAGCCATGTCGGCGCCGTGCCGATGTTCGACATTTTCGACAAGCCGATCCGCGACTGGGATTCGGTTGCCAAACGCGCCTTCGACATCTTCTTCTCGATGCTTGCCATCGTCTTCCTTTGGCCGGTCATGCTCAGCGTGGCACTGGCCGTGAAACTGACCTCTGCCGGCCCGATCCTGTTCGTGCAGAAGCGTCACGGCTTCAACAACGAGATCATCAACGTTCTGAAATTCCGCTCGATGTACACGCATCTGGGCGATCCGACCGCAAAGCTTGCGGTCACCAAGGGCGATCCGCGCGTGACGCCGGTCGGCCGGTTTATCCGCAAATCCTCGCTCGACGAGTTGCCGCAGTTCTTCAACGTGCTGCGCGGCGACCTTTCGCTGGTCGGCCCACGCCCGCATGCGGTTCAGGCCCAGACCGGCGACCGCAAATATGTGGATGTCGTCGAAAGCTATTTTGCCCGCCACCGCGTCAAGCCCGGCGTGACTGGCTGGGCTCAGATAAACGGCCTGCGCGGCGAAATCGACACCGATGAGAAGATCCGCGCCCGCATCACCTATGATCTCGACTATATCGAGAACTGGTCGCTGCTCTTCGATCTGAAGATCCTGTTCCTGACGCCGATCCGGCTTCTCAATACGGACAATGCCTATTGAGCGCGATCGTTGACAGCCCGGCACGCCCCTTTCGGCCGCAGCTTGCGGCTCTGCGGATCTGCGGTTCCATGCTGGTTGCCCTCGGGGTCTTCCTGTCAGGCTTCGTCATTTCCGAGCCCGCCCCTTATGAACTGGTCATGGCAGCGCAGATCGCGTTGTGGTTTCTGCTCGGCCTGAAAATCTCGCGCGCCAATGCGCCTCTTCTGGTCCTGCTTCTGCTGTTCAATGTCGGCGGCATGTTTTCGCTGACGGTGATGAAGGATATTTCGGGCGGGCCGATGTATGTCGCGGTGTCGCTCTTCCTGGCGTTAAGTTCCGTCTTTTATGCCGCGATTATCGAAGACGAGCATCGCCGGCTGGCGCTGATCTTCAAGGCATGGGTGGCAGCGGCGGTAATCACTTCCATGCTTGGTATTCTGGGTTATTTCCATGCCCTGCCCGGCTTCGAGGTTTTCACGCTTTACGACCGTGCCAAGGGGGCCTTTCAGGACCCGAACGTGTTTGGTCCCTATCTGGTGCCTCCTGCCCTCTATCTGATCTATCGCCTTTTGAGCGGCAAGCTGATTGAAGCACCGCTCGACATTGCCGGCCTGATGGTGCTTTCGCTGGGCGTGCTGCTTTCCTTCTCGCGTGCCGCCTGGGCGCTGTTTGCCTTCTCGGCCATCGCCCTCGTCGCCATCATGCTGCTGAAGGAGCGCACAGGCGCCTTTCGCCTGAAAATCCTGTCCCTGTCGATTGCCGCCATTCTGGTGATGACGCTCGGCATGGCCGCCGCCATGCAGTCGAAAAAGGTCTACAACCTGTTCGAGAGCCGCGCCAAGCTGGTTCAGGAATATGATGGCGCCCGCCTTGGCCGCTTCGAGCGCCACAAGATGGGTTTTCTAATGTCGATGGAGCGCCCGCTCGGCCTCGGGCCGATGATGCTCGGAAAAATGTTCGGCGAGGATGAACACAATATCTGGCTGAAATCGCTGACCACTTACGGCTGGCTTGGTTTCGTCTGCTACATCATCCTGATCTGGTGGACACTGATCATCGGTTTCCGCAATCTTCTGCGCGACCGGCCGTGGCAGCCCTATCTGATGATCGCCTGGGTGATGGTGGCCGGCCACGCCCTGATCGGCAACGTCATCGACATCGACCACTGGCGGCACGTTTATATCCTGTTCGGTATCGTCTGGGGCTGTGCGGCACTGGAAAGCCGCCACCAGCGGGCTGAACGCGAAAAGCGGGCTCGGCCACCGGCAAGCGGCTCGGCCGCACAGGCGGAACGCTCCCTGCTCGATTGCTGAACCGGGGCAAGCGCAAGCCTTGACTTCGCTGCGATCGTCTCCAGTTTCCCCTGATGCTGACAGTTTCCCAACTCCGCGCCGGGCGCGCCATGATCGGTCTGACGGTGGACGAGCTTGCCGCCCTCACCGGCCTTTCCGCCAGCGACATTTACGAAGCCGAAAAGGGTGAGACGTTCTCTGACGCCTTGCTCGCCAGCCGGCTGCAATCGGCACTCGAAAGCCGCGGCATCGTGTTTCTGGCCGCCGGCCAGGAAGATGCTTCGATTGGACCCGGCATCCGCCTGCGCAGTGGAACTGCCGACGAAGGTCTTCGTCCCGAGCGGCTGAATGCGACCAACGACGACTGACACTCGTCCCTCGCGTAAATCTTTCATCATGCTGGAACATTTTGGCACGACCGCCGTTGTCGCGGGCAAATTGTGTAACGCATGTCGCGCCATTTACCGCGTCAATGCCAAAGGAGTAATCGCATGTCCCGCAATAACGGCCTCTACCTCATCATCGGCGCACTCATCATCGCCGTGGTCGGGCTTGGCGCTTACGTCGTCAACGAAGAGAGCAAGCCGAAGGGCGTCGAACTCAGCATCGGACAGGACGGCGTGAAGGTCGAAGAAAACTGATCGCCTGGACGGCTGTCATCCGCATTTTACGAAAATGCTCTAAACTCCCCGGAACAAAATGCGCGGATCGTCGTTGACGCCGCGCATCACAATAAGAAATGCGGGAACTTCATGAGCACACATCTCTCCGGACAATCCATCGAAAGCAATACAGTCCGCAAGGTCTGGAACGTCAGTGAATTCGCCAAGCGCTATCGCCTTGACGACAGGGAAGAGAACCGTCTCGTACGGCTGCTTGGGCAATTTGCATCCGAGCAGGAGTTGCTGATGAACGCCACCCGCGCGCCGCTTTACCGCTGAACTATTTGCAATCGTGGCGATTTGCTCTTGCGTGCATCGTGGCGAGCATTTATGGAGGTCTTGCCTCGCAAGAGGCAGGTCGGGGCGTAGCGCAGCCCGGTAGCGCACTTGACTGGGGGTCAAGGGGTCGCAGGTTCAAATCCTGCCGTCCCGACCAATTAAACTCTTGATGTTCCCCAGCAAAATTTCAAATCTTTAAAATCCTCTTCGTGAACCGCGGAAGCAACTAACCGTTTTCAGTTGCTGATCCTGATCACAAAAAAACGGCCCGCTTTCGCGAGCCGTTTCTTTGATGATTCGAGTTCACCTCAGTAAGGCGAATAGCACCGCTGGCGCGGGCCGTTATAGGGCTGGAACGTGTTGTCATATGCCCGGTACGAGCGATAGCGGTTGGCACACCACTGTGTGTGCGAGCTTGCGCCCTGGTAATATCGCGGTGCCGGTGCATAACGCGGCTGCGAGTTGGCAATGGCGCCGCCGACGATCGCGCCAAGCGCAAGACCACCGATTATGGCACCCGCGTTGTTGCGGTGATGGCGGCGGTAATAGCGGTTACCGTAACGACGGTCGCGGTCCCAGCGGCGGTCGCGATCCCAGCCACGACCACGATCCCAGCCGCGGCCGCCATGGCGCCATTCACGCCGGTCACCCCAATACTGGACAGTCTGAACATCCGTCGTCTGCTGCTGCTGAACCTTAGGCGCAGATGCTACCGACGGGAAAGCCTGTGCAGGTGCGACACCCATAAATGCCGTTGCAACAGACAGGGCGATGATCGCGAGTTTTTTCATTTTCATCTTCCTCACCTAGCTATTTGATGAGGATATGGTCGCTTTTTGGCGATGAACCAGCGGTGAACGAACAAAAAAACGTGTTCACACCATCGGGAACTCCACGTGAACTCGAAAATAGACTTCCGTTTTTGTAAAATCCGTCAGCGGACCTGATCGAGCAGCCGCTTGCATTCGAGAAGGTCGAACAATGCTTCCTGAAGCAGCGCCCGGTCTTCCTTGCCGACGGAACTCTTGCCGACGGAGATTTCCGGCAGATCGTCGCCTCCCCCGCCGAAACCGAAGAAGCGACCGCTCGGCTTGGCCTTGGGGCGGCCGACAATCTGGTCTTCGTCGGGATTGGCGACCCGCGGTTCGGCGGCGGCCTTTTCGCCATTCGCCGCCATGATCGCTTCCATCGTGGCGAGATCGCCGGATGCGATGGCGGAGACGAACTTGTTGCCGTTTGTCTTCAGAAGCTTCTGCACGCCCTTGATCGTATAACCGTGATCATAGAGCAGGTGCCGGATGCCCTTCAGAAGATCGATATCGTCGGGACGGTAATAACGGCGCCCGCCGCCACGTTTCATCGGCTTGATCTGCGGAAAACGGGTTTCCCAGAAGCGCAGCACGTGCTGCGGCAGGTCGAGATCGTCTGCGACTTCGCTGATGGTGCGAAAGGCGTCAGGGCTCTTGTCCAAGGGGCTCGTCTCCGGCGGCATGCCGCATACACCAAAGGGGCAGCAGCAGTTTCACGATTCGTCACATAACAACGGTTCGGGCGCCCGGTTTCAAGCACCCGCTCACGTTTGCCACAGGAGATGCGGAAGGTCAGGCTGCCGGGTTGGCAGGCTTCTGCTTGTTCTTGCGCTGGGTGTGGGCTTTGAGAATACGCTGCTTGAGCACGTTCGAGGCCTTGAAGGTCATCACGCGGCGTGGCGAGATCGGCACTTCTTCACCCGTCTTCGGATTGCGGCCGATACGCTCGTTCTTGGCGCGAACCTGAAAAGTCGCGAAAGAAGACAGTTTTACCATCTCCCCGCGCACGATCGCGTTGCAGATTTCGTCGATGACGGTTTCGACAAGCTCAGCAGATTCCGTCCGAGAGAGCCCGACCTTGCGAAAAACCGACTCCGCCAAATCTGCTCGCGTCACTGTCTTACCGGCCATGACCCCCGCCCATCAGAAATTATTGTTATCAAAGCAGAAGGGAGCTTATGTTTCTTGGCGGCGGCGGTCAAGCGTCTGCTTCCATTCGCTTATCCGTCGCTTGGCTAAGGTATCTCCCGTTTCTTTTACGCATATGGGGCGCTGTCTGCAGATTACCAGCGGACGAGCAAGGCACCCCAGGTAAAGCCACCACCCATGGCTTCCAGCATGACCAGATCGCCCTGCTTGATACGGCCATCACCGGCGGCGACGGAGAGTGCAAGCGGGATGGAAGCGGCCGACGTATTGCCGTGCATATCGACCGTCACCACGACCTTTTCACCCGGAATGCCGAGTTTCTTGGCCGAACCATCGATGATGCGGCGGTTGGCCTGGTGCGGCACCAGCCAGTCCAGCGTTTCGGCCGTCGTGCCGGTGGCTTCGAAGGCAGCTTCGATGACGTCGGTGATCATGCCGACGGCGTATTTGAAGACTTCGCGGCCTTCCATGCGCAGATGACCGACGGTGCCTGTCGAGGACGGGCCGCCATCGACATAGAGCTTATCCTTGTGCGAGCCGTCAGAGCGCAGATGCGCGGTCAGCACGCCGCGATCGGAAATCGCGCCCTCGCCTTCCTGCGCTTCCAGAACCAGCGCGCCGGCGCCATCACCGAACAGCACGCAGGTGGTGCGGTCGTTCCAGTCGAGGATGCGGGAAAATGTTTCGGCGCCGATGACCAGCGCACGCTTGGCAAGGCCGGCGCGCAAATGCGCATCAGCCGTCGCCATGGCGTAGACGAAGCCCGTACAGACGGCCTGCACGTCGAAGGCATAGCCCTTGGTCATGCCGAGGCGGTGCTGGATGTTGACGGCAGTCGCCGGAAAGGTGTTGTCCGGCGTCGAGGTGGCGACGATGACGAGGTCGATATCGTCGGCCGTCAGGCCGGCGCGCTCGAGGGCGGCGCGGGCCGCTGCCTCGCCGAGCGAAGCGGTCGTTTCGCCTTCCCCGGCGAGATATCGCTGCCGGATGCCGGTGCGCTGAACGATCCACTCGTCCGACGTTTCGACCATGCCTTCCAATTCGGCATTGCTGACAACCCGTTTCGGAAGCGCTGCCCCGAAACCGCGTACCACTGAACGGATCATGCTTTCTGTCCTGTCCTCACGCAGCTTCTTCTGGGCCCTGATCGGGCTGATGCTTGGCGTGATATGTTTTCAAGTCCTGCGCGATCTTTTCGTTCAGGGCGTTTCTGACCATGTCGTAACCGACGTCGATCGCGGCGGCATAACCTTCCGCATCGGTGCCGCCATGGCTTTTGATGACGATGCCGTTCAGGCCGAGGAAGACGCCGCCATTGACCTTGCGCGGATCCATTTTTTCGCGAAGGCGATCGAAAGCGCCCTTGGCGAACAGATAACCGATCTTGGCCAGCAGCGTGCGCGACATGGCGGCGCGCAGCAGTTCGGCGATCTGGCGGGCAGTGCCCTCGGCAGTCTTGAGAGCGATATTGCCGGTAAAGCCTTCGGTTACGACGACGTCGACCGTGCCCTTGCCGATATCATTGCCCTCGACGAAACCGCGATAATCGATGGTGGTGAACCCAGCTTCGCGAATCAGGCGACCGGCTTCCTTGACATCTTCCTGGCCCTTGACCTCTTCGACGCCGACATTGAGCAAGCCGACGGTCGGGCGCTCGATCTCGAACAGGGCGCGCGCCATGGCGCCGCCCATGACGGCGAAATCGAGAAGCTGCTGGGCATCCGCACCAATGGTGGCGCCGATATCGAGCACGATGCTTTCGCCGCGAAGCGTCGGCCAGATGCCGGCGATGGCCGGGCGATCGACGCCATCGAGCATGCGCAGGCAGAGTTTCGCCATCGCCATCAAGGCGCCAGTATTGCCGGCCGAGATGGCGACATCCGCCTCACCCTGCTTCACGGCATCGATGGCGCGCCACATGCTGGAGACGTTGCGGCCGCGACGCAGAGCCGCTGACGGCTTTTCGTCCATGGCAACGGCGACATCGCAATGATGGAAGACCGATTTTTCGCGCAGTTTGGGATGCTGGGCGATAAGTGGCTCGCAGACATCCTTCTGGCCGTAAATCAGAAACATTGCCTCGGGATGACGCTCGAGCGCCTTGGCGACGCCCGGTATGACGACCGAAGGTCCGGCATCGCCACCCATGGCATCGATTGAGATTCTGATCACGCTTGGTTTTTTCCTTCTGTTTCGCCTCAGGCGAAATCGCGGCCAAAACAATAAATTTCGGCTCGCATATAACTCAATTATGTCGAAAGCGAAACGCTACTGCCCGTTTTTCCAGTCTTTCAGGGCAGCGAAGGGCGATGGGCGCTTGCTGACTTCTTCATCGCCCATTTCGATATGATCGGCAAATTCCGCACCCTGCTTGCGCGGATAGGGATCAATGGCCAGCGCCACGAACTCGCTGATGATGGGGCCAACGTCGAGCGTATCGCCGGCAAAGGTTTCCGGAAGGTCCGGACCATCGGGATCGAGCACCATTTCAGCCGTCGTGCCGGTGGCGACGCGGGCAAGCTTTGAGCCTTCCGGCACAAAAATCTGCTCAAATTCCTCTTCGATCCTGGTTTCGATCGGATCAAGCGTCACCACGCATTCCTGCGTCAGTCTGGCGCTCACCTTGCCCCTGACGCGGATACCGTCGCGCTTCCAGCGATTGATCTGCAATTCGGCCGAAAGCGCTTCGACCGAAACGACCTTCCACGCCTTGGCAAGTTCAACCAGCTCGCGATTATCGGCCTCGGCCTTGACCGAGATGGCATTGGTCGAGACGTGACCAACCTTGACGCCGTAGGAGAAAGGCGGCTTTTCTTCGTGAATATCGTTCTGCATCATGCCTCGCTTCCCGGCCTGCGCAACTGCGCATTTCCACGGGAAATATCTTGTTCATCCAGAGCCGCAAGATCGGCGTCTGCCTTGCCCATCCAGCGCGCCAGACCATCCATGGCCACAGGCGTCGGGGCGGGCGCGCCCTCTTGCGTTTCAGGGTATATATTCCGTCTCAGCGCTTCCGCCAATGCCGTCTCGTCTTTTGCGTCGAGCGCTGCGGCATAGGCTTCAAGACGACCATAAAACATGCCGGCCAGTTTTTTCATGCGTTTGGGCACGCCCTGGTCGCCGATCCCGAGTTCGCGAATGGAATGATCGATATCCTGAAAGAAGGCATCGACGATTTCCTGCGCGATTTCCTGCCCGCTGCGCGGCGATGTCCGGGTGCGACGAAAAAACAGGATCATCACGATCGACAGCATTTCGAACCGACCCATGACGGTGTCCGGCACGCCAAGATCGGTATAGAAATACGGATCGCGCGCGGCGGCGGTCAGCGTCGCATATTGCCGGTCGACAATTGCGCGGTTCTGGTTGTTTTTTCCGAACAGACCGAAAAACATGAGAAATCCCGTCAAACATCGCCAGCAAAAGCGCCCGTCCGGATGGCGGCCGTGTTGCATGCAAACGAAAGCTGGTTTACCGAAGCAGGCACGAATTGCAACGCCGTTCAGCGGAACGCGGCAAAGCGACACCCAAGTGGCCGTGGACGACCAAGGTTATGGTCCTGTTCGCGGAATAGCCACAATGCTGTGTGTAGCAGGGGAGCCGGTTTGCGGCGAGGTGGAAGACATGAGGACTGGTGTGAAGAAGCGCGTTTACGGGCCCGACATGAAACTGATGAACAAGACCGCAATCGCGCTCGTCATCGCAACGCTTGGCCTTTCCGGCTGCACCACGGGTATCGGCGATACGATCTATAGCGGTTATGTCGTCGACAAGCAGGCGCTCGATCTGATCCCCGTCGGCTCAAGCCGCGAACAGGTCATGCTCAGCATGGGCACGCCGTCGACCACGGCAACCTTCGACAACGAAGTCTTCTATTACATCTCTCAGGTTCGCCGCCGCAGCGCCGCCTTCATGAAGCCGCGCGTGGTCGACCAGACCGTTGTTGCCGTCTATTTCAACAAGGATGGCGTCGTTGATCGCCGCGCCAGCTATACGATGCAGGACGGCAAGGTGTTCGACACCATCTCGCGCACCACGCCGACAGGCGGCAAGGATCTGACCTTCCTGCAGCAGCTGCTGACCGGCGGTTCCGGACCGGGTGCAGCCGCAGCCGCTGCCCGCAACATATTCCAGCAGGCACAGCCGTAACCACGGCTTGAAGCTTCAAGGAAAAGCCCGCGAAACCATATGGTTCGCGGGCTTTTTTGTGTTTTCGATTCGCTGTTCAGTGGGCGAGGATTGCCAGCAGGAGAAGAGCGACGATGTTGGTGATCTTGATCGCCGGATTGACGGCCGGACCCGCTGTATCCTTATAAGGGTCACCGACCGTATCGCCAGTCACCGAAGCCTTGTGGGCATCGGAGCCTTTCAGGTGGCGCTGGCCGTCCTTGTCGACAAAACCATCCTCGAAGCTTTTCTTGGCGTTGTCCCAGGCGCCACCACCCGAGGTCATCGAGATCGCCACGAACAGGCCGTTGACGATGACGCCGAGCAGCGAGGCGCCGAGGGCGGCAAAGGCCGAAGCCTTGGAGCCGGAGATCAGAAGCACGCCGAAATACACGACAACGGGTGCGAGAACCGGCAGCAGCGACGGGATGATCATCTCGCGAATGGCGGCCCGCGTCAGAAGATCGACGGCACGGCTATAATCCGGCTTTTCCGTGCCCTGCATGATGCCCGGCTTTTCGCGGAACTGGCGACGGACTTCCTCGACGATCGAGCTCGCCGCTTTTCCCACCGCCGTCATGGCGATGCCGCCGAACAGGTAGGGAATGAGGCCGCCGAAGATGAGGCCGGCGACGACGTAAGGGTTGGACAGACTGAAGGAAATGTCGCCAATGCCCTCGAAATACGGATATTGCGACGGATTGGCGGCGAAGAACTGCAGGTCGTTGGAATAGGCGGCGAACAGGACGAGCGCGCCGAGACCGGCTGAGCCGATGGCATATCCCTTGGTGACAGCCTTGGTGGTGTTGCCGACCGCATCGAGCGCATCGGTTGCCTTGCGCACTTCCGGCGGCAGGCCAGACATTTCGGCGATGCCGCCGGCATTGTCGGTGACCGGGCCAAAGGCGTCGAGCGCAACGATCATGCCGGCAAGGCCGAGCATGGTGGTAACGGCGATGCCGGTACCGAACAGGCCGCCGAACTGGTAGGTGGCTATGATGCCACCGCAGATGACGATGGCCGGCAGTGCTGTCGATTCGAGCGACACGGCAAGCCCCTGAATAACGTTGGTGCCGTGACCGGTGACCGACGCCTGCGAGATGGAATTGACCGGGCGCTTGTTGGTGCCGGTATAATATTCGGTAATCACCACGATCAGTGCCGTGACGATCAGGCCGATAATGCCGCAGACGAACAGGTTGCCGCCGGTAATATCCTGACCGGCGACGGTGCCGATCGAACCCCAGCCGACGGTGACGGCAGTGGCGGCCGCAAGGCCTGCAATCGACAGCAGGCCGGTTGCGATCAGGCCCTTGTAAAGAGCGCCCATGATCGAGCCGTTGGGGCCGAGGCGCACGAAGAACGTGCCGACGATCGAGGTCAGGATGCAGACCGCGCAGATGGCCAGCGGATAAAGCATGGCGGCACCAAGCGTCGGCGTGCCGGTGAAGAAGATCGCAGCCAGAACCATGGTGGCGACGACGGTGACGGCATAGGTCTCGAACAGGTCGGCCGCCATGCCGGCGCAATCGCCGACATTGTCGCCGACGTTATCGGCGATGGTGGCCGGGTTGCGCGGATCGTCTTCCGGAATACCGGCTTCGACCTTGCCGACGAGATCGCCGCCGACATCCGCGCCCTTGGTGAAAATGCCGCCGCCGAGGCGGGCAAAGATGGAAATCAGCGACGCGCCGAAGCCGAGCGAAACGAGTGCATCGATGACGGTGCGCGAACCGGGTTCATGCCCGAGGCCCGCCGTCAGGATGGCAAAATAGATGGAGACGCCGAGAAGGGCGAGCCCCGCCACAAGCATGCCGGTGATGGCACCGGATTTGAAGGCGATGTCGAGGCCGGCGGCAAGGCTGACGGACGATGCCTGCGCGGTGCGGACGTTGGCGCGCACCGAGACATGCATGCCGATAAAGCCGGCAGCACCCGACAGCACGGCACCGATGACGAAGCCGAAAGCGGCAAGGCCGGTCAAAAGCAGCCAGACGGCAACGGTGACGACGGCGCCGACAATGCCGATGGTGATGTACTGGCGGGTGAGATAGGCCTGTGCGCCTTCGCGAATATAACCTGCGATTTCCTGCATGCGGGCATTGCCCTGATCTGCGGCGAGAACCGATCGTGTCGCCCAGACGGCGTAGACGATCGATAGAAATCCGCAGATGATTACCCCTGTAAGCACTGTCATTCGTTTTTCCTCTCCAAAAAACGCAACGCCAAATATGCATAGGTATGGCGGGCAGAAACGCCCGGTCGCTGCACCCTCCCCTCCCAAGGACGGCAAAGCAGCGCGACCGGGAGATTGCTGTGCGCGCGAAGGTGCGTCAAGCCCTCGTGCACAACCGTCCGGGAGCGGATGCGTCATGCGAGGTCGAGCAGGCTGTGATGTCGTTGATGATCGTCAGGCAGGCGCTGACTGCGATGCCGGGACAGTTCAGGCCGGCTGGCGGCGCTGTAGCCTCAGAAGGTTGAGAACCAGAAACAGGCAGGCGATTGCCACCGGCCAGATGGCGAGGTTCATGACCGACCAGCCAAAGGCGGTGAAAACCTTGCCGGAGGAAAACGAGGCAAGTGCCACGGCGGCGAACAGGACGATATCGTGAAACCCCTGCACCTTGTCGGCTTCCGACGGGCGATAACTGGAGGCGACGATGGCGGTCGAGCCGATAAAGCCGAAGTTCCAGCCCACGCCCAGCAGCACCAATGCGGCCCAGAAATTCCACAGCTCAACGCCCATATGGGCGACAACCGCACAGGCCATGAGGATGAAAAGCCCGGCGATGACCAGCTTTTCCGCACCGAAACGGGAGATCAGCATGCCGGTGAAAAAGCTTGGCGCGAACATGGCAAGCACATGCCACTGAATGCCGAGTGTGGCCATTTCGGTGGGGAAACCGCAGCCGATGACCATGGCGAGCGGTGCGCCGATCATCACGAAATTCATCAGCGAATAGGTGCCGATGCCACAAAGCATGCCGGTGAGGAAGCGCGGCGTGGCGACGATCTGCCGCAGCGGACGGGCCTGTTCGGCATGGCCTGACGGGGCTGTAGGCGCCGGAAGCTTCAGGAAAAACAGAATGCCGATCGACAGAATCGCCAGCGGCACGATGGCGAGAAAGGTGCCGGCGAAGGTGAAGGGCTCAAAGATATCCTTGGCCCAGATGGCCAGTTGCGGACCTATGACGGCGGAGACGACCCCTGCCCCGAGAATCCACGAGATCGCTTTGGCCTTAAAAAAGGACGGCGAAGCATCGGCAGCGGCAAAGCGGATTTTCTGGGTAAAGCCGCCGCAGGTGCCGATCAGCGTCAGCGCTGCGGCAAACAGCCAGAAATCGCCGCGCAACAGGGCAACGGTGGCAAGCGCGCCACCCATGGCACCGATGATAGCACCGAACATGAAGGCATGCTGCCGGCCGAGGCGGCGGGCGAGAATGGCGATCAGCACAGCGCCGAGCAGCGTACCGATATTGAAGCCGGTGACCGGCAGCGTCGCCAGCGACTTGTCGAGGCTCAACAGCTGATAACCGGCAAGCGAGCCGATCGAAATCGTCAGCGGCGCAATGGAGCCGAGAATGGCCTGTGTACCGGAGAGAATGAAAACGTTGCGTCTGGCGGTTTTCAGCTGGCCTTCGAGACCATGCGAACTACCGGTTGCCCCAGACGCATCCATCTTTTTCTTCCCCGTTACTTTCTGGTGTCGCCCCGGATCTGTTTTGCGAGACGATCGAGAACCGCGTTGACGATCTTGGGTTCTTCACCCTCGAAGAAGGCCTGAGCGATTTCGACATATTCCGTTACGATGACCGCGACTGGAACGTCCTTGCGTTCGATCAATTCGAACGTGCCGGCACGCAGCATGGCGCGCAGGGTCGAATCGAGACGCGACAGCGGCCAGTCTTCCTGAAGCGCGGAACGCAGCATCGGGTCGATCTTTTCCTGATCGCGGACGACGCCGGCGACGATGGAGCGGAACCACGAAGCATCGGCCTTCAGGTAGGTATCGCCGTCGAGTTCCTGGCCGAGGCGGTGCGCCTCGTATTCGGCGACGACTTCGAGCACGCCGGTGCCGCCGATATCCATCTGGTAAAGCGCCTGAACGGCGGCAAGACGGGCAGCGCCGCGCTGGTTTGCCGGCTTGACCGGCTGGTCGAGATCACGTGCCATCGTATCAGCCCGCCAGCTTTTCGCGCAGGGCGATCATGGTGAGTGCGGCGCGGGCGGCAAAACCACCCTTGTCCTTGTCCGAACGGCGCACGCGGGCCCAGGCCTGCTCATCGTTTTCAACGGTCATGATGCCGTTGCCGATGGCGAGCGATTCCGACACGGCCAGATCCATCAGCGCACGCGAGGATTCGTTGGCAACGATATCGAAATGGTAGGTCTCACCACGAATGACCATGCCGAGCGCGACAAAGCCGTCGTAGAACTTGCCGTCGTTTTCAGCTGCATCGAGCGCCATGGCAATCGCCGGCGGGATTTCGAGCGCACCGGGAACGGTGATCACATCATAGGTGGCGCCGGCAGCGGTGATGGCAGTGGTGGCGCCATCGAGCAGCGCATCGGCCATGTCGTCGTAAAAACGCGCCTCGACGATCAGAAGATGAGGGTTTTCCGTAGGCATTTGCGATGTCCTGATAATGAAGGCGACGCACGCGCGCCGCGAATTGGCCGGGTCAAACCATGTCACACGCTGATTGGCAAGCCTTTTTAGCCATGGCTGCCCCGTACTCTCTGCATGCTTGCGCTTTGGCAAGACGGTTGGCAAGCGCATTCGATGTGGCTTCGAACGGAGCGGCGTCCGCCCCTGGTGATAATTCTCCCCATCCTCTGGTTATGCCCGGAAAAAGGCATTAGCTTCCGGCTCCGACCTATGTTTCTCCGCAAATCCTGAGGCAACCCATGGCCGAACCTTCTCTTTTTGCCCGTTTTGTCGCTCTTGTCGGCCAATGCGCCGTGGCCATTCGCCATTCGGGCGATGGCTTGCGGCAGCCGGTCTACGGCACGACGCCGGCCATTCCGGTCGCCAAGCCGCAGGGCAAGATACCGACGCTGAAAATGCCGACCGCCAGGGGCTGGGAAGGCGACCACAAGCCGACGGCCGCCAAGGGGTTGAAGGTCAACGCGTTTGCGCGCGGTCTGGTGCATCCGCGCAATATGCATGTCCTGCCCAATGGCGATGTGCTGGTGGCGGAATCGATGGGCGAGCGGGGCACGCCACGCGGCCTGTTCGAACATGCGATGTCGGCGACAATGCAGCGGGCGGGCGCTGCCGGCGAAAGCGCCAACCGGGTGACGCTGCTGCGCGATGCCGATGGCGACGGCGTGGCCGAGCAAAGTTTTGCCTATATCGAGAACGTGCGGCAGCCTTTTGGCATCGCGCTGGTCGGCGAGACACTTTATGTCGGCGCCAGCGATGCGCTGCTGGCCTACCCTTACGAGGCGGGCGCCACAAAGATCACACAGGCCGGCAAAAAGCTGATGGATCTGGTGCCCGGCGGGCACTGGACGCGCAATCTGATCGTCAGCCAGGATGGGACCAAGCTTTACGTGGCCGTCGGATCACTGACAAATATCGCGGATGGCGGCATGGCGGTGGAAGAAAACCGCGCCTGCATTCACGAATACGATCTCGCAACAGGCCAATCGCGCATTTTTGCCGGTGGCCTGCGCAATCCCGTCGGCATGGCGTTTGAGCCCGAGAGCGGCATGCTCTGGACCGTCGTCAACGAGCGCGACGGGCTGGGTGACGAGACGCCGCCCGACTATCTGACATCGGTGCGTGACGGCGGCTTTTACGGCTGGCCCTTCTGTTACTGGGACCGGGTGGTGGACGACCGCGTGCCGCAGGACACCGCAAAGGTGGCCGCAGCGCTGCAGCCCGACTATGCGCTGGGCGGGCACACGGCGTCGCTGGGGCTTTGCTGGCTGCCGGAAGGAACATTGCCGGGCTTTCCGTCGGGCATGGCGATCGGCCAGCACGGCTCGTGGAACCGATCGAAACTTTCCGGCTACAAGCTGGCCTTCGTCGCCTTCGAAAACGGCAAGCCGGTCGGCCTGCCGCGCGACATTCTGAGCGATTTTCTCTCGCCCGACGAAAAATACTCCTATGGCCGCCCGGTCGGCGTGGCGCTGGCCGCCGATGGCGCGGTGCTGATGGCGGATGATGTCGGGGATGTGATCTGGCGCGTGACGGCAGCGTGAGGGAGGAAGGCAGTCATTTTACAAACTCCAGCCATCGATCCTGCGCAATCCATGGTCAAAACGCAGTTGTCGCAACCGTTATCGATTGCCCGCCATCCGTGAATGCGCAAGACTTGTCCTTCATCAACGCGGCACTAGAAACAAATGCGGTCGACTGACATTCTTCTAAAGCCCACAGTCGCACCGAATGACAACACCGAAGGAGATTTCCTGGATGAGTGCCAAACTTGGCCCGCATGTACAAATGGTCAAACTCGCTCGCGAGATGGCGCTGAGATACCAGAAGGACAAGAACCTCTCGCTGGAGCCGTTTTTGTCCCACTATCTGGACGAGGTCGATGTCAATATTGCTTCCGATACTTTCGACCATCTGGGCTTCATGGAAAGTATCCGCGATGAAATTCAGCCGGGGCCGCAGGTTGCTGCCGATGATCGCCGGACAGCGTTTTTACGGGCCGCTGCCGAGGCGCTCGATGCGCGGGCTGAACGGCATGAACTGGAAGGCTGAAACTTTGCCGGTCTATTCGCCGCTCATCTTTTCTTCCCAGTGGCGGCGGCAGAGCGAGACGTAACGGTCATTGCCGCCGACTTCCACCTGCGCGCCTTCTCGCACCACCTCGCCATCCGCACCGACGCGCACGACCATCGTCGCCTTGCGGCCACAATGGCAGATGGTGCGGACTTCGCGCAGCTCGTCGGCGATCGCCAGCAGTTCGTGCGAACCGGGAAAAAGCTTGCCCTGAAAATCGGTGCGCAGGCCATAGGCCATCACCGGAATGCCGATACGATCCGACACGCGGGCAAGCTGCCACACCTGCTCGGCCGACAGGAACTGCGCCTCATCGATGAAAACGCAAGTGATAGGCTCTTGGCCGTGCATCACCTCGATCTGGGCGTAAAGATCGTCGCTGGCGCGGAAAGGGATGGCTTCAGACGACAGGCCGATGCGCGACGCCACCTTGCCGGTTCCGGCGCGATCATCGAAGGCGGCGATGAAAATCACCGTGCGCATGCCGCGCTCCCGGTAATTGTAGGAGGCCTGCAAGAGCATGGTCGACTTGCCGGCATTCATCGTCGCGTAGTGGAAATAGAGCTTGGCCATGCCGGTGTTTTGGTCCGTACCGGCGACGGTTGAAAGATGGCCGGCGCAAAAACCACAGGAAATTGCAACCGGCCGGGGCTCCGCCCTCAGCCGTGGCTGGAATTGTTGGGCACCAGCGGCTGCTCGTCCTTCACCTTGGCGCGGTGGAAGATGAACAGGCCGGAAAGCACGATGATGGCGGCACCCACGAGTGTGTGTATCTCGGGAAACTCCCCAAAAAACGCCCAGCCGAATACGATAGCCCAGAGCAGCAGCGTATATTGCAGCGGTGCCAGAACCGAGGCCGGTGCCAGTTTCAGCGAGCGGGTGATCATCAGATGCGCCGAGCAGGACACCACGCCGAGCAGAAGCAGGGCGAGCAGCTGTTCCAGACTGAACGGAACCCAGGTGCCGATACAAAGAACAGCACCGGTGACGAGGCAGCCGAGTGTCTGCCAGGTGACGAGCGTGGTATCGGAGGTGGAGCGCAAAACGCGGCCGAGCACCATGGACAGCGCGAATGACAGGCTGCCGACCAGACCAAAAATGGACGGCCAGGACAGCATCGCTTCCGACGGGCGCAGCGCGACCAGAACACCGATAAAACCGATGGTAACGGCCAGCCAGCGGCGCCAGCCGATACGTTCACCCAGCAGGAAATGCGAGATTGCCGCCACATAGATCGGGCCGGCCATGTAGAAGGTCATGACATCGGCGAGCGGCAGATAGACCACTGCGGCATAAAACAGGCCGGTATCAGCCGTCGCCATGACGACGCGGGCAAGCTGCAGATGCGGCTTCTCAACCGTGACCAGGGAGGAGAGCGGACGGCGGGCGAGCATCGGGCCGAGCACGAAAAAGGCGCCGAACGAGCGCATCAGCAGGACCTGTCCCACGGAAAAGCTGGCAACCAGCCATTTGCCCATGGCGTCGTTCAAGGCGAACATGAGAATGCCGACGAGCATCAGGGAGATGCCGACCAGAACGGCGTTGCCGCCGACGGCCGAAGCCGCTGTTTTATTCATGACAGGAAGGCGCTCCAGGACGCCGGTTGCGACACGGTTTCAGGGCAAGGACGTTTTACGGTTTGCCGGCCGTTTCGACGCTTATTTTATCGGCGGCTGATACTCCGCTTGCGGGGCCGCCGCAAGGGGGATTAATGAGGCGAGAAGACGCAGTAAAGAGCCGATCGGTCCAGCAAGGTCAGCTATCTGTCATACTTGTGCAGTCATTATCGAATCCCCAGTTACCGGAAAACCCTCAGGAGATTTGATTGTCCGACTTCATCAGCTACCTCTTCGCCATCTTCGTCGTCACACCGTTGCAGGCGGAGTTGAGCGATCGGCTGCCAACGCCTGAGCTGATGGATGCGGCAAGGACTTGTATCACCAGCGAAGGCCCTCGCCTGTTGCAGATGGCGCAGGACAACTGGGGCTGGGCTGCGGCCAATGGCCTTGGCGTCGCTTTCGGCATGGTCGATCCGGTGACGCTGTTGTCCAACGAAGACGAAAACTGCCGCCTGGTGCGCGTGGCGCTGGAAAATAAAGATAGCGCCGACGCCTGATATTACCTTGATACCCTGCCCGTCCGGCAGGGTATTCTTCCCCTATTTGTCAATGTGCAAGAAATACGGCTTGCAGAACCGACATGTTCTCCTAGTTTCCCCGACCGTTATGCATTGTTTTGATCACGGGGTTGGGAAATGAGACTTTTTTGCCTTTCGCTGGCAGCAGCAGGTTTGATGGCGGGAGCCGCCAGTGCTGCCACCTGCGACACGAATTTCAAGGTCAGCGGCGTGCCGATGCTGTCGGCGATGAGCTACCGCACTTTCGAAGTGTTTCCGAAGGCGAAGGCGCCGGCCATGCTGCAGAAGCTGGCGCAGGCCGTATCCGCCGAAGGATTTGACGGCGTGAAGATCGATAAGGGCCTGTCCTCAATCAACGCCTTTCAGGAAACCACCGGTTCCGGCCGCATCCAGACGCTGCGGGTTGTTGCTCGCCAGCAGGGCGCCAATGTGCGCGTCGATGCCATTTTCGACATTCAGGCCGGTCAGGTAACCGACAAGAAAATCGTGCGCGAAGGCCTTTGCAACATTCTGGCCGGCGCCCACTAAGCTTCTGGCATTTCTTAAAAAATAAAAGGCCGGACGAGCGATCGTCCGGCCTTTTGCGTTATTCAAAATCGCTTGTGAAAAGTCCTTATCAAAATTCTTCCCAGGCATCGCCAGAGGGCGCGGCGGCGACAGCTGCCCTACCGCCGGAAACGCGACGCGCCAGATTGTTGACCATCTGGCGGGCGGGAGATGCGACCGGGCGCGAGGCATGCGATGCGGCCTGCGGTGTAGCGGCCGCACCGCTGCCGAGGTTGAACTGGCCGAGCAGATGCGTGAGTGCTGCGGCTTCGCTGGCGAGGCCGTGGCTGGCGGCGTTGGATTCCTCCACCATCGCGGCATTCTGCTGGGTGCTCTGGTCCATGGCATTGATGGAGGTGTTGATCTCCTGAATGCCGGTGGCCTGTTCGCGCGCGGCCTCGATGATGGCGCGCACCAGCGTGGAGATTTCCTTGACCTCGTCCTGAATGGCTTCCAGCGCTTCGCCGGTTTCACCAACCAGATCGACACCGGTGCGGACGTGGTTGCCCGACTTGCCGATCAGCACCTTGATCTCGCGGGCGGCAGTGGCAGAACGCTGGGCAAGCTCGCGAACTTCCTGGGCGACAACGGCAAATCCCTTGCCGGCTTCCCCTGCCCGTGCGGCCTCGACGCCGGCGTTCAGAGCCAGCAGGTTGGTCTGGAAGGCGATATCGTCGATGACGCCGATGATGCTGGAGATTTCACTGGAGGAGGTTTCGATTTCTTCCATGGCGGAAACCGCCTTGCGGACGACGTCACCGGAACGTTCGGCTTCGGTGCGGGCCTTCTCGACCAGCACGCCGGCTTCTTCAGCACGCTTGGCGCTATCGCGTACGGTGGTGGTGATTTCCTCAAGGGCTGCAGCTGTTTCTTCCAACGAGGCTGCCTGCTTTTCCGTGCGCTTGGCCAGATCGTCGGCGGCAGAGCGGATTTCGTCGGCACCCGAGGAGATGGCCGTGGCATTGCCGCCAACCGTCTTCAGTGTCGCCTGCAGTTTTTCCAGCGAGCCGTTGAAATTGCCGCGCAGCATGTCGAGGTGATCGACGAACGGCTGGTTGATGCGATAGGCGACATCGCCATCCGACAGACGCTGCAGCCCAAGCGCCAGCGCATCGACCGCAATTTTGGTGTCGGCGGCATCCTTGGCCTTGGCGGCGTCGCGGGCGCGGGTTTCCTGTTCCGACTGGCTGCGGCCGGCATCGGCTTCGCGGGTCAGGCGGGCGCTTTCAAGTGCCTGGCCACGGAAAATGGACACGGCCTTGGCCATCTGGCCAACGGCATCCTTCCGGCCTTCGCCCGGAATTTCAGCGGCGGTATCACCTTCGGACAGCGACACCATGCGGGCATTCAGACGATTGATCGGGCCGACGATGCTGACAGTGGCGATATAGAGGCCGAACAGGACAACGGCCACGATGGCGAGACCGAGAGAAACAAGACCGGTCGTGATGGTGGCGCCGGTTTCGCCATGCAGCTCGGCGGTGCCGGCATCGACTGCCTTCATCAATTCATCGTTGCCATTGGCAAACAGCGGCAGTGTCGCCATGACCTTGGCGCCTGCTTCACGCATGACGGTACGGGCCTGCACCGTCTGACCGGCCTGCGCGAGTTCGATAACGCGCTTTCCCATCTGGTCGAATTCATCCACCGCCTTCAACATGGCAGCGACTGCCGGACCGCGCGTCGGCACCAGTTCGGCCGTCTTGTTGACGCGTTCCTTCATCAGGACGAAGTCGCCCTGGTATTTCTTGACCGCAGCGGCGAATTCAGGCGAAGCCGGATCGTTGACCAGCATGAGGCCGAGCTGAAAGCCCATCTGCAGCAGACCACCGGTAGCGCGTGCGTTGAGCGTCGCGGCCATGCTCTCGTGGCTGATGAAATTCGTGTAACGCGTGTCTGCATCCCTGAACTGGGCACTGACATAGGCGAGGCCGGCGAAGGCGATAACGCCCATCAGGGCGATCAGCGCAACGATCTTGGTGCGGATCTTTGCATTATCGAGATATTGCAACATGGCGGGTTCCGAATGGCGCACAGACGACCACGCCCGGCCACGCAGGGAGCGGCCGATTTCAGGAAGATCTGTCGATGAAAATTGCTTGCATGGCAGCCGCTATCGCATACATCGCGACCCTAATCCCCTTACTGCCGACACTATAACTAGTCAGAGCGTGGTTTAAATTTGATTAAACGAAAATTCATAAGCATTAATTTTATCAATACATATAGTCACTTACGAGATATTTTCGGAATATCGCAATCTCTTGTAGAAATAACAGCAAAAATCCTGCCACCCAATGGTTGCAGGCGAATGTTCAATCGGAATAATACTCAGTTTCTGACGGGAGATGTAAAGCTTGACTGCGCGTAATCCCGCGATTTCGCGGCACCGGGCATGGATGGCAAGATATAGGTGGCGGCGACAGCCAAAAGCGCCACAGCCATGGACGTGGAAATCAGAACCAGCTTCATACTTGCCTCCTCCTTGGCGAAGTCACCCGTAACGACCGGCGACGCGATAAGTTCCGGAGGAGGCAGAAGCTGACGTTTAAGACTGCGGCTGAGGCTGCGGGAACTCCGCCAGACGGGCAGCGTAACGCGCCATGGTATCGACCTCGAAATTCACACGGTCGCCGGCCTTGCGCTCGCCCCAACTGGTGACGCCGAGCGTGTGGCGGATGAGGAGGATGTCGAAATCAGCGCCATTGACGGCATTCACCGTCAACGACGTGCCATCCAGCGCGACGGAACCCTTTGGAGCCACGAACCGAGCCAGATGCTCGGGCGCGCGCAGACGGATACGTACGGCTTCGCCTTCCGATTCGACCGAGAGAATTTCGGCGGTGCCATCGACATGGCCGGAGACAATATGGCCGCCGAGTTCGTCACCGATCTTGAGCGCGCGCTCCAGATTGACCTTCGTACCCTGGTTCCATGAGGCGATGGTGGTCAGGCGCAACGCCTCTTCCCATGCCTCGACCTCGAACCAGCGCTCGTTGCTGCCCTCGCCCGGAAGACCGGTGACGGTGAGGCAGACGCCCGCGTGAGAAATCGACGCGCCCATATCGATGGTCTTGGGATCATAGACGGTATCGATGCGCAGTTTCACACCTTCATCCATCGGTGTGACAGCGGAGACGGTGCCAACATCGGTAACGATACCAGTGAACATCAGGCGGACCTTTCGTATTCGAAGCGGCGATCGGCCCCGACCGGGGCGCTGCCGAGAGACATGAAGCTGGCCGGGATATCGGATGGCGTCAGCGGCGATTCAAGACCACCTTCACCGACGATCGTGTCGCTTACATAAAGGACGATGCGATCGACGAGATTTTCCGCGAGGAAGGCGCTGGCGACCGTGGCACCACCTTCGACGAGCAGCGTGGAGATACCGCGGGTGGCGAGGGTTTGCAAAAGGGATGTGAGAGTGGCGGCGTGCAGGTGGGTGATCGGTGCCATGCCATTGCCGTCGCCGACAAAGTCCCCCTCTGGCCTGCCGGCCATCTCCCCCACAAGGGGGGAGAAGACGTGCGGGGCCGTGCTGCCCGAATGGGGCATATCAGGCGCGACTGGGTTAAGCCCTCCCCCTTGTGGGGAGGGTTGGGAGGGGCCTTTGGCAGACTGATCGTGATCCTCGCATCGACATGATCGGGAGTGGTTGCCCAGCTCATCGACGGCACCTTCCGACAACAGGCCAGAGAGGGGTAACCCGCCCACAGCGGCCACGATCACCGGCACCACGTCCGCTGTCTGCGCCAACCGCGATGTCTGCGGAAACCGTCCGTCCCGATCAAGCACGATGCGGACCGGCGAGCGATCCTCCAGGCCCGGAATGCGCACCGTCAGTTCCGGATCGTCGGACAGTATCGTGCCGATGCCGACAAGGATGGCGTCGTTTTCGGCGCGCAGATGGTGAACCTCGGTACGTACCTCCGGGCCGGTAATGGAGATTTCCTCGCCGCGGCGACCGAGCATGCCATCGGCGGAAACAGCAAGCTTGAGAGTGACATAGGGCCGGCCGTTCGTCTGGCGCATGAGGTAACCGGCAAGCGCCCGCCTGCCCTCTTCCTCCAGCAATCCGGTTTCGACCGTAATTCCGGCATCGGAGAGTATTTTCAGCCCCTGCCCCGCGACGCGCGGATCGGGATCGGTGACGGCGACGACGACGCGGGCGACGCCGGCATCGACCAGCGCATTGGCGCAGGGCGGCGTGCGGCCCCAATGGGCGCAGGGTTCCAGCGTCACATAGGCGGTTGCCCCCCTCGCCTTCTCGCCCGCAACGGCGATGGCCTGGGTTTCGGCATGCGGCCGGCCACCGATTGCGGTAACCGCCGAGCCGACGATCGCGCCATCCCTGACGATGACGCAGCCGACGGAAGGGTTGGTTTCGGTGAGGCCGGTGTGCCTGCGCGACAACCGGATCGCTTCTTCCATGAAGCGGCGATCATCGGCCGATGTCGCTTCGGCCTCGCTGTTCGCGCCGGCCGTCACGATCAGGGATCCACGACGCTGTCGCGGCCGATCTTTGCGTTGATCTCGGCGATGACCTTTTCGAAATCCTCGGCATGCGAGAAATCGCGATAGACCGAGGCGTAACGCACGAAGGCCACGTCATCGAGGCTCTTGAGTGCTTCCAAGACCTGCAGGCCGATTTCTTCCGACGAGATTTCCGCTTCGCCGGAGCTTTCGAGACGCCGGACAATGCCGGACACGGCGCGTTCGATGCGGTCGGGATCGACCGGACGTTTGCGCAGTGCGATCTGGAACGACCGCACCAGCTTGTTGCGGTCGAACAGGGCCTTGCGGCCGGCTTTCTTGACGACCATCAGCTCGCGCAGCTGCACGCGTTCGAACGTTGTGAAACGTCCGCCGCAATCCGGGCAGATACGACGCCGGCGGATGGATGTTGCATCCTCCGCCGGGCGGCTATCCTTCACCTGCGTGTCTTCGGATCCGCAAAAGGGGCAGCGCATTCGCGATCAGTCCTCAAAATTACATGTACGGGTACATGGGGAAGCGTTCGGTCAGTTTCATGACCTTCTCGCGCACACCGGCTTCGACGGCAGCATTGCCCTCGTCGGAATTGGCGACCTTGAGGCCATCCAGAAGCTCGACGATGAGATTGCCGATCTCGCGGAACTCGGCTTCCTTGAAACCGCGCGTCGTGCCGGCCGGCGTGCCGAGGCGGACGCCGGAGGTGACGAAGGGCTTTTCAGGATCGAACGGGATGCCGTTCTTGTTGCAGGTGATGTAACCGCGACCGAGAGCAGCTTCGGCGCGCTTGCCGGTGGCGTTCTTCTTGCGCAGGTCGACCAGCATCAGGTGGTTGTCGGTGCCGCCCGAGACGATGTCGAGGCCGCCGGCCACCAGCGTTTCCGACAGTGCCTTGGCGTTCTTGACGATCTGGGCCGCGTAATCCTTGAAATCAGGCTGCAGCGCTTCACCGAAGGCAACGGCCTTGGCGGCGATGATGTGCATGAGCGGGCCGCCCTGCAGGCCGGGGAAAACGGCCGAATTGAACTTCTTTGCCAGATCCTCGTCATTGGTGAGGATCACGCCACCGCGCGGGCCACGCAGCGACTTGTGGGTCGTGGTGGTGGCAACGTGGCAATGCGGGAACGGCGACGGGTGCTGGCCACCGGCAACGAGACCGGCAATGTGCGCCATGTCGACCATCAGGTAGGCGCCGACCGAGTCTGCGATCTCGCGGAAACGCTTCCAGTCCCAGATACGGGAATAGGCGGTGCCGCCGGCAATGATCAGCTTGGGCTTGGTTTCTTCGGCCTTGCGGGCGACTTCATCCATGTCGAGCAGGTTGTCGCCTTCGCGCACGCCGTAGGAGACGACGTTGAACCATTTGCCGGACATGTTGACCGGCGAACCGTGGGTCAGGTGACCACCCGAGTTGAGGTCGAGGCCCATGAACGTGTCGCCCGGCTGCAGCAGCGCCAGGAACACGGCCTGGTTCATCTGCGAACCCGAGTTCGGCTGGACGTTGGCGAAGTTGACGCCGAACAGTTTCTTGGCACGCTCGATGGCGAGTTCTTCGGCGATATCGACGAACTGGCAGCCGCCGTAATAGCGCTTGCCCGGATAGCCCTCGGCATACTTGTTGGTCATGATCGAGCCCTGGGCTTCGAGCACGGCGCGCGAGACGATGTTTTCCGAGGCGATCAGCTCGATCTCATGACGCTGACGACCGAGCTCCTTGCCGATTGCGCCAAAGATTTCAGGATCGGTTTCGGCCAGCGGGCGGGAAAAGAAAACGTCGGTCGTCGACATATGCAAAGCTCCTCGAAGGGGTGGGCAAGCGATGTCAGGCGTATTAGCGGGCTGGCGACATCAGGGCAATACGGTGAACGACATTTGCAGGCCTGATGACGATTGGCGGTGCATATCTTTGCCGTCAGCCCTGCCGAAAATCAAAACGCCCTCCCGCAAAAACGGAAGGGCGCCTGACGATTGGCAAATATCGGCGACCGATTATTGCGGCAGCATATCGCTTTCGGTCAGCGCACCCTGGCGTTGCTCGACGCCGGTCGTGGTCTGCAAGGCCAGTTCCTGGCTGCCGTCCTGCTGATAGATATCGTCGCGGAACTGCACGACACGGTCCTTGGCTGACCATGCGGTGATGTAGACGATATAGACCGGCACTTCCTGCGCCAGCTTGATCGGCGTGTTCTGGCGTGTGGCGATGACGCGTTCCATTTCCTGACGCGACCAGCCGGGCGTGTCGCGCAGAAGCCAGGCATTGAGATCGCGGACGTTCTGGATACGCATGCAGCCCGAGGATTCGAAACGAATGAGCTTGTTGAACAGGCCCTGCTGGGGCGTGTCGTGCATGTATTCATTGTTCGGGTTGTGGAAGTTGATTTTGGTGGACGCCATGGCGTTGATCTTGCCCGGATCCTGGCGGAACATCAGGTTCGGCGCCTTTTCCGCATGCCAATCGACCGTTTCCGGTGCAACTTCCTGACCGCGACCGTCGAAGAGACGGATCTGGTTGCGGGTCAGATATGTCGGGTCCTTGCGCATCAGGGGCACGATATCCTTGACGATGATCGAGCGTGGTGCTGTCCAGTAAGGATTGAGGATGACCTCATAGACCTTGGAATTGATGACATGGGTCGGTCGGTCGATACGGCCGACAACGGCGGTGTTACGCAACGCCACGCGATCGTTTTCCACGGCTTCCACATAGGCGCCCGGAATGTTGACCATCATGTATCGGCTGCCGAGATCGCCCGACATCGACTGCAGGCGGATGAGGTTGGTTTCGAGCTGCGACAGACGCGTGCGGGCCGGAATATTCAGCGCCTTGACCGAGAATTCGCCAAGAACGCCGTCGGCAGGCAGGCCGTGACGCGACTGGAAGCGCTTGACCGCGCCATCGACATAGCTGTCGAATGCCGACGAGATACCGGCCTGACGCGACAGGTCGCCGGAAATCATCAGACGCTGGCGCAGCTGCTGCACGGCCGGATCATTGACGCCGAGACGCAGGGTCTGGCCGGAATTGACCTCAGGCCAGCCACCGTTCTGGACGATGCCCTGGTATTCCATGATGGCTGTCTGGATGTTGGTCGGTCCAGAGGGGCCGAGAACCGGGTTGTTCGTGCTGACGCTGGTGCTGGTGCTCGAACGGGCATCGAACTGGTCGTCCCAGCCGCCGCGGCGCGGCGCGTTGATCAGATCATCGATCGCCGATTGTGCAAGTGCTGGCGCCGCAAGGGCAGCAGCACCGGCCGAAACCGCCGTGCGCAACATGGTGCGGCGGGAAATCAGTTCAGATCCAATCTTCTTCGACATTTTCCTGTCCATCTCATCCGTAGGCATAAGGCAACACCCCTAAACGGATATGGTTAAAAATCGTTGCGTCCGCCGCAGCGGTTAGGCGCGGAAAACAAACGCAAGACGGGCTTTGTGTAGCTTGGCGGTCACATAGCAATATGGCCGATTCGTGTCAGCAAAACTTGCACTCACGCTGGCGTGTTGAGACGTGACCGGAAGGACACAGAAATGCTGCGGCGCAGCGTCAAAAGCTGGATGGCTTTCAGAGCTTCGGTCAATCAGCGGGAAAACATCGTCATGATGCGCCCGAACCAGCCTTTTCCACCGGCTTGCGGCGAAGGAAAGACATCGACCACCAGCCCGATCATTTTCCCAAGGGATACGAGCCTCTTTGCCTTCCGGCTGTCCGCAAGAGTGAAGACATAGTTGTCGCCGCCGCTATCGATCAGAAGGATCTGCAGTGCCAGTCTTTCGAGCTGACCCGACGCCTTGGCCAGCCAATCATCCGTGGCCGACATGACTCCGTCACCGCCAAGATCAACGCGATCCTCGGTATCGGGGCGTTCGGTCTTCAGAAGACGATTGATGCAAAATTCCACCTCGTCACCCTCAGTCTTCCAATCGACGACACATATGTGGTGGCTTCTGTAAAAATGGCTATCGCTGTCCATCAGCAGCGATAGCCACGTAAACTCGCGGCAATCGTCCAGCGTCATGTTGTCAAGGAGCCCATGCGTCCGCAGGTAATTTTGAGGATTGTAGGCGGCGAACATCAGGTGATCATCGATGAAAGCACGCGTCTCCTTGGTGCTGCCGCCCAAAACAGTGCAAAATTGCCCGAGACTGTTCCAGTCCAGTTCCTGACGGCTGACGTGTTGAAGCTTATGCTCTTCGGTGGCATCAGCCATATGATGGCGGGTGATATGCCGTTCGACGGCAAGAAAAGCAGTTTCCACCCTTTTTTGCATCGCAGGTTCCGTCACAGGCCGCCAATAGGACTGGATCTCCGCCAGGGTCGGCGGCCTTCCCTCGATCTCGATCCAGGGCGATTTTCGTGAACCGCGCTCGAAAAAACGCGCATCGACCATGCCGCCGACCAACACAAGCACATAGGTCACGTCGTCATCGTCCTCACCGCGGATTTCGATCGAACGCGCAACATAAAAGCCCTTGTAAGCTTCCACCTCCTTCTGCCGAATCGAGAAACTCGGTGTGCCGCTGACGCCGCTGGAACCGATGACGGACGCTGTCAGAAGACGTTCGATCCTGTCTGTGGTGACCACTTCGGATGGGAGGGGAGATAAAGGAAACCTGTCTTCGTAATACGGCATGTCGGGTAAAATCCGGGCTTATGAAATGCGGCAGGCGGTCGTCGCAGCTCTCAATCGTGCCAATGATCTATGGCCGCTCAGGCAGATGACAATGCAGATTTTTTCGCCTCATCCTCAACACCTGCGCAGAAAGCTCTTGCCATCAGTTCAGCTCGATTTCCGGCGGATACTGGCGGAAGCAGTCCTTGGCGATCACCTGAACCTGCGCCGGCCGCTCCAACATCATTTCGCTCAGGATATCCATCGTCTGCTGGATACGATCATCGGGAGCCAGCGCGTCGGTGGAAACCGCCGCCTCCTGCGGCCGGATGTCGGCCCGCGCCGCCGCCTTTTTCTCCTCCAGCTGCCGTTCCTTGAGGTCATCGTCGGCATAGGCATAAGCCATCACCGTGAACACGGCGACGCAGGTTTCAGCACCGGACGTGGGCAGATCCGCAGCAGGCGCCTGCCCTTTGGCCGGGAGCGTCGAAACGCCAAAGGCGCAGACGAGCGCCAATGCGGGTCCAAGCCAAAGCCAACGCTGTAAAATCGGTGAACGTGAAGTGGACGGCATGTTTGTCGCTATTCGTGTCTGGTTTGCGCCGCGATCCATCAGCGCAGTTCGCCGCCTGACAGATAGTTTCAGTCGGCGTCCACCACAATCGGCAAACACAACATGTCCACACCCGCGAGTGGCAACAATGAGATAATATGACTTATGCTTGCATTTGTCACAATTCTCACGGACAGTGCTTTTTGCGTCCGCTCTCTCGGGGAGGAGTTCGAGGGGGCAGATGAGGCATGACCATCAAAAGGGAGGGTGTTTCATGAAATTTTCGCGTCTTTTCATGCTTGCGACGGTTGCAACGGTGTTTTCCACCTTTGCCAGCGCGCAGGATTATCCGTCAAAAACGGTGACGATCATCGTACCATTCGCGGCCGGTGGTAATACCGATGCATTTGCGCGGCTGGTCGGAGAGCGGCTCGACCAGCGGCTGGGGCAACGTTTCATCGTTGAAAACAAGCCGGGAGCCGGTGGCAATATCGGGCTTGGCGAATTGGCGCGCGCCGAACCGGACGGTTATACGATCAGCATGGGCACGGTCAGTTCCAACGCCATCAACCAGACGCTTTTCAAGGAACTGCCCTATGACAAGGCGAAAGGTTTTGCGCCGATTTCGCTGATCGCCACCCTGCCGAACGTGCTGGTGGTGAACCCGAAGATCGAGGCAAAGACGGTGCCGGAACTGATCGCCTTCCTGAAGACCAAGCCCGGCGAGATCAGCTACGCCTCTTCCGGCATCGGCACGTCTATCCATCTGGCCGGCGAGCTTCTGTCTACCAAGGCGGGCGTGAAGATGAACCATGTTCCTTATAAAGCCAGCAATCAGGCGATCATGGATGTGGTGGCGGGCCATGTGGACATGATGTTCGACAACATTCCGACCGCCGCCCAACAGGTGAAGGCCGGCAATGTGCGAGCGCTGGCCGTGACCAGCCTCGAAAAAGCCGAGCTTCTGCCCGACGTGCCGACCATGGCGGACACCATTCCCGGTTTCGAGGCGACCTCCTGGCACGGCCTGTTCGCACCGGCAGACACGCCGCCGGAGATCGTGGAAAAGCTCAGCCGCGAAGTGCAGGCGATCATTGCCGATCCGCAGATGGTGGCCAAGATCAAGGGCATGGGTGCCACGCCGGTCGGCAATACATCCGCGGAGTTCAAGACCTTCATTGCCGGTGAAACGACGAAATGGGCCGAGGTCATCAAGGCCGCGAATGTTCCGTTGCAATAAACATCAATACCGGCCGGGCCAAAAACCCGGCCGGTTCCCGTCTTGACCACAGGCGCGCAATCGTTCGACATTGGCATCATGCAAATCAGAACCGCGACACCAGACGATGCGCCCGCGATGAGCGCCATGCTGCAATTGCTCGTTCAAGCGGGCAAACGCATCTCCCCTGCCCACGAGGCCTTTGTGCTGTCGCATTACATCGGGAACCCCGACGGCATTCGTTGTTCGTTGGCGGAGGACGATGATGGCTCGGTTCTCGGTTTTCAGTCGCTGGTTCTTGCGCGCGACGGCAACCGGTATGGCACGCCGATCGGCTGGGGGATTATCGGCACGCATGTCTCGCCACTTGCCGCGCGGCGCGGTGTGGGGCGACAATTGTTCGAGGTGACAGAGCTTGCAGCTGCCGCCGCTGGTCTGGAAAAGATCGAAGCGTTCATCGGCGAGAAAAATGCCGAGGGGCAGGCCTATTACGAAAAAATGGGCTTTGTGACCTACCGGCTGGCCGAGGGTGCGGTGTGCAAATGTTATGAGGTGGGGTGAGCGGCCGAGTCAGCGGGTACCACAAGGCAAAGCCTCCCATGACTTACCCTTTCGGACGGCTATCATTTATGGGCACGCAGGATGCAGCATAGACCCTTCTCCCCGCAGGCGGGGAGAAGGGATATGACGTACCGCCCTTAAGCCGCAATATGCGACAACCTTGTCCTCAAGAGTGAGATTTACCTGGCCCCAGCGCTCTGCCACATGCAAAGCCCCCGCCTCACTTCACACTGGCAACGATCGCGTCGAAAAACGCCATCGGGTCGATCGCTTCCTTGTCGGTCGGCTTTGGTTCGGCCGCCGTTTGGGCGATCACCACGTTATGGGCCGGATTGATGTAGACATATTGCCCCTGGATGCCGACGGCGCTGAAAGCTGCATCCTTCTTGGCGGCGTCGGTCCAGCCGGTCCACCACATGTAACCATATTCCAGCGCCTCGCCGCCTTTCAGCGTTTTCGGCGTGCTCGCCTCCTTCACCCAGCCATTCGGCAACACAACTTTTCCGCCGGCCTTGCCGTCTTCCAGCAGGAACTGGCCGAACCGGGCGAAATCGCGCAGCGTGGCGCTGAGGCCGCTGCCGCCGATTTCTATGCCATCGGGCGATTCCAGCCACCATTTGGCATCGGCTTCCATGCCGTAGGGCGTCCAGATCTTTTCCGAAAGGTAATCGGCCAGCGGCTTCTTGATGGCGCCGTGCAGGATTTCGGCCAAAACCTGGGTTTCACCGGTGCTGTAATTGTTGACCGTGCCAGGATCAGCCGCACGCGGCAGTTTTGCCATCACATCCATGGCGCCACCGGCCTTCTGGGCGATCTGCGCCTTCAACAGGGCGCGGCGGTCGGATGCGGGATCGGTGTATTTCTCGTTCCACTTGACGCCGGAGGACATCATCAACACATCGCGGACACTGACGCCGTCATAGGCGGTGCCCTTCAGCCGTGGTACGTAAGCGACGACATTGTCGTCGAGGCTCTTGATCAGCCCGTCCTTGACGGCGGCTCCGACCAGCGTCGAGGAAATCGACTTGGCGACCGACATCGACATCCACCGCGTCTTTTGCGTATTGCCGCGCTGATAGGTTTCATAGACGACCTTGCCATCCTTCAGCACGATCAGGCCTGTGACCTGATTGAGGGCAAGATAATCGAAAAGGTCGTAAGTTTCGCCATCCACTTCGGCGCTGACCTTGCCGAGTGGCTTGTCCGACTTGGAGAGTTCCGATGGCTTGCCGCCGGCCTTGACGGTGCGGGTCGGAAACAGTCGGTCGATATTGCGGAAGGTGCTGACGGCAAGATCGGGCGTCAGTGCGCCGTCATAGACCTGCTCCACCGTACCGATCGACTCGTCGGCATGCGGATAGGCTTCTTCGGCCGCAGCATTGTGTGGACCGGCGAACAGCGCGGCGGCAGCGAAAGCCGGAGCGATGCGGACGGTATCAAGCAGGATGCGGCGAAGAGAGATGTTTGGAGCAGGCATTCGGTTCCTCCCAGAGTGCGCTTTCGGCTCTTGTGCCGGCCCCGATGCACGTTGGCAAAAGCCGCATGAACGGGCTTTTCGGCGGGCGGCATGGATGTTGATATAGCCGCCGGTTCCGCCATATCAACGGCGGCGGATGCCGCTTTTGGACGAGGACGCGAGGGAGGATGAGGATGCCGGGATATTTGCGGATGGCTATGGCGCTTGCCGCCGTCTGGCTGATGGGCACGGTATCCGTGCAGGCACAGCAGATGCGCCAGGAGGATGTCATCCTCTCGGTATCGGGCAATACCATCCGTTGGGCCGCGGTCTACAAGCTTTTACCGGAACCGGCCGATGATCCCTATTTCCATGTGCGGGTGTTCGAGCGCAGCAAAGGCTGGGAGCCGTGGCGCTATACGCAACTGGCCTTCCACATGGCGGTGACACGCCAGGCGCTCGACAACAGCCGAACAGACCAAAAGGCAAAAACATACAATTACAAGGATGTGGAGATTCTGGGGGCTTATCGCCGCTGGCTGGACGACGCGTCAGCGCGTGAAGCGGTGCCTGTCTGCCGGACGGATATTCTCGACTGCATCCGCCGGCTCAAGCGTTAAGCCCGTCAGCGACCGGCAATGGCGTAATTCGCATCTGCCACCATTTGCGGGCGATTGTCGGGCACGTTCTGGGCGGCAAAAACCAGCGCTACCAGAAAAGCCAGCCTCCATGCGATGCCGCGTAACAGACCTTCCGAAGCGTTCATGACCATTCTCTCCTGAAAAAGCATGACGCCATTGTCCGCCAGCCGCGACTTTGCACAATGCGGAAGATACAAGGAGAGGCTTCGGATAATCCGAAGGGTCTGAAACCGGACCATCAGACGGGAGGAAAACCATGCGCTTCGACCTGACGGATCTGCGGCTGTTTCTGCATGTGGTCGAGGCGGAAAGTATCACGCAAGGCGCCGAGCGGGCCGGCATGGCGCTGGCTTCGGCCAGCGCGCGCATCCGCGGCATGGAAGAGACGAGCGGCACTCTGCTGCTCGACCGTGGTCCACGCGGCGTGCGCGCCACACCGCCCGGCGAGGCGCTTGCCCACCATGCCCGCATCGTGCTCGGCCAGATGGAACAGATGCGTGGCGATCTGCAGCTTTATGCGCGCGGCCTGCGCGGGCATATCCGCGTGTGGTCCGGCCGCGCCGCCATGGCGCACCTGCCCGGTGCGCTGCGTTGTTTTCTGGTCGATTATCCGGCGATCGACATCGATCTCGAAGAGAGGCAGAGCGTCGATGTGGTGGCAGCCGTGGCCGGTGGGCTGGCGGATCTCGGCATTGCGGCCGACACGACCGACACAGGATCGCTGGAAACGAGGCCTTTCGAGGTGGACAGGCTTGTGCTGATCGCGCCGCACGGCCACAGGCTGTGCAGGCGGCAATCCGTGGCGCTGCGCGAGGTTCTGGACGAACCATTCGTCGGCCTGCCCGCCGACAGCGCATTGCAGGGGCATCTGGCCACGCATGCGGCGCGTGAAGGAAAACCATTCAAGCTGCGCATCCGCCTCGACAGTTTCGAGGACATCTGTTCGATGACCGGCAGCGGCGTGGGACTGGCGATCGTGCCGGAGATCTATGCGCAGAAATACCGCGAGGAAAGCGGGCTTGAGATTATCGCACTATCGGACCCATGGGCTTTGCGACACCTGCTGATCTGCGCCCGCAGCTTTGCCGCGCTTCCGGTGCATGCCCGCAAACTGGTCGATTATCTGACAGGTTCTGTCGCGAAATGAGTCATTTCCCGACTTGATAAAAGATCAATTTTTATATTCGTTCATAAACCTAAATTATTGCGGCGACTGTATTTCTGCCGGCTGATTGTAGATGAATATGGACCGAGCACTTCTATGCCGTTTGCAAATAGCGAAAACTCCAGGAACTTCTTTGCGTTTCTGGACCTCTATTACGAACACTCCAGAATATGCGGCGACGACCAGGTAATCGACTGGCTGGAAAAGCGTGGCAGCGATCCGGATTTCTGGCATGAGACGGCGCTCACCTGGCACTGGGAAGCCGGGGTGGATATTCTGCACTGGATCATTCGGCAGCCGACCTGCGAAATGGCAACCGCCTCATGGATCCTGATTGAAGCGCTGTCCGAGGGCGATCTTTACCCGACTGCCGCCGATTACGTTGCTTCCGATCTCGCGTTTTTCGACATGTGCCGGGATATCACGGAGCGCTGGCGCGCCGGTTTCTATACATCGAACCGCCTCGGCTTCACCAAGCAGCAGGCCATCAATTTCGACCAGAGCGTCGCGGCCTTCAACCGCCAGCGCCTGCTCATCGGCAATCCATCCCTTTGGCAATTGCCGCGCGCCGCCTTCGGCCCGTTCAAGGGCGCTCAAGCCATATCCGCGAAGGATGCCGTGTTCGAGCGCGGACAGTTGCGCATGACCATGCAGCATTTTTCCGAAACGCATAAGGGCGCGTTGAAACTGCCGAAATAAGACGGCGCGCGCGCCGCAAAGCTCACATGCAAATGCCGCCCGTCATTGCTGACGGGCGGCATTTTCGTGTTTGACAGGGTGTGATCAGGCCCGGTGCGGCGCCCTCAGACGCAGGGCGAAGGCCCGGCATCGGTGGCGAGATAGGGTTTCAACTCTTCAGGTGCGTCATTCTGAAAGTCGGCCCTGGAGATCAGCGACACCTCGGAGAAGGCGCGCAACTGTTCGCCGAGGATGGGCGGCACGATCTGCGCCGGCAGCCGGGCAGTTTTGGCGATGGCAAGCTCGGTCCCGGCCGGATCGGACGTCGCCATGTCAGGCAGCAAATCGACAGCGCCTCTGCGGATACGAACGAAATCCTCGAGACGCGCCACGATGCGGTCCTTGTAGGGTGTCTCACACAGCCGACCTTTGAACACCTGCATGGAACAGACGAGAAAACGCGCCGCCGTTTGCGGGTGCAGCGGCACTTCACCGTGTTTGGCAGCATAATGTGCGGCATTGCCATTGAGGCGCGTCAGGCAGCTTTCATACAGTTCGCGGTCCATCGCATCGGGTCCTTGCGAGGTCATGGTCATCTTGACCATCATTGCCATCGGACCCGCCAACAGGCCGTCCGGCGCATTCGGTCCGTAGGAACGGTCGAACATTTCCGGTTCGTAAGCAAAGATCCGGATGTTTGGCCCTTCCGATCTGGCCGGAGCAAACGCCCTGACCACATCGCCCGCGAAGAAACAGACACCAGTAAAAACCGCTACCGCGACACCGAGCGCCAAACGCACATCGCCGCGCGAGAGGCGCCAGTCCCCCGAGGCATCCTGGCGCATGGCGCGATAATCATCGATCGGTCGATCCAGTTCGGATACGCCCTTCTTGCCGAATTTCATTGGCACCCCTGCCCTTGCGAAAATTTCCGCTACGAACAGAATACCCCGCAGCCTGCTGAGCAAACCACAAATTCAATTAGAAAATTGACAGAATAAACGGCGCAATTTTTATTATTCTCAAAACAATTCATCGGCACTTTTGAGCCGTTGCTTCCACACAAGATGAAATATCATCTCTTCGCCACGCCATCCCGTTTTCTTTCTGCCTCGACATGAGAGATATGAAGCGTTCCCGCTCAGGATGGATCAGCCCGCAATCTGCGGCCGATATAGCTGGGCCCCACCTTTTTCGGCAGCGGAAAGAAGGCGTCGATCGCGCGTCCACAAGCTTGCGTGAGGGGTAAACAGAACTGAACCAAGAATGTGAGAATCCGTATAACCGATGCCCATGCTGAACAGAGCTAAACGGTCAATCATCGTCAGAACGTCGCCATGTGTAACAACGATCGCCTTCCGCTGAGCGGCCAGCAAAGCAAGTACATTCTTGCGATCATGCAGACTGCCGAGCGCCAGTTCGCCGATAATTGCCGGATGGATGAGCAACCGGTCATCCTTCAGAATATTGTTCAATTCCGGCTCTCCATGCCGGAAATGGTCGATCCAGATCGACGTGTCGACGAGGATCACCTTGTGTCAGCAACCCGTTGACGGGGCGCCGCCTCCGCGTCCGGCATCGTGCCGCCAAGACTTGCAAGCTTCTTGCCGGTTTCGACACGCACCAGCGTTTCGAGCGCCTGACGAACCAAAGCCGATTTCTCTTGCGTGCCCGTTAGCAGCCGCGCCTCTTCGATAAGCGTATCGTCAATGTCGATTGTCTGGCGCATCCAGCCTCTCCACCGTTTCACGGTGAAAATATCACCATCACGCCGTCAAATCCATGTCTGTCAGGCGTGCGGGCTGCACGCGAAAAACCGGAGGCGCAGGGGCGCATCCGGTATTGATCGCATCTGGAGGTGTTTTGTTTTTGTTGCCGGTGGCCGGCCCGTGGATGGGCCTGGCCGCGCAGAGAGTTGTCGCGATGGCGACCGATTACATGCGGTAGGCGATCGAGTCGTTCCAGAAACGGTCGAGGCGCTGCAGCAGCTTGTTCATCTGCGAAAATTCGCCTTCGCCGATGCCGCCGACCTTTTCGATCGAGCCGATGTGGCGATCATAAAGCTTGGCAACCGTTTCAGCGATTTCCTGGCCTTCCTTGGTCAGGCTGATGCGAACCGAGCGACGGTCGATGCGCGAACGCTGGTGGTTGATGAAACCGAGGTCTACCAGCTTCTTGACGTTGTAGGAAACGTTCGAGCCGAGGTAATAACCACGCGAGCGCAGCTCGCCGGCGGTCAGTTCGGAATTGCCGATGTTGAACAGCAGGAGTGCCTGGACGGCGTTGACATCGTCGCGACCCTGACGGTCGAACTCGTCCTTGATGACATCGAGAAGGCGGCGGTGAAGACGCTCGACCAGATGCAGGGATTCCATGTAAAGACCACGGATAGAGTCTTCATGCGGATTGGCGACTGCCGCAGCCTGCGGCTTGATTTTTGCGTTCAACATTTCTTGCCTCACTGTTTTGTTTGGCGGTGTGTTTGTTTGTTCCCGCCTTGTGAGAGACACTATCGAATGCGCATAAAATTCGACTTAAAACACACGGCTAACAGCCGGTAAACGCACATTTCCCCATTGTGGCGCGGGTGGGGCAGAAGCCGCGTTAAGCAAATCAGCCCTATGTTTTTCAATGGCTTATCGGAAAATTTCGATCCAATTTTAACGAAAATTGCTTGGGAAAGCTGGTTAATCAGTCGTTACCCGCTCGGCATTTTTGCGGGTTTCGAGGTAAATCGCGACACGAAAGAGCACATAAAGGGCGATCACCAGCGCATGCATGAGGCTGATGAGAAGGCCATGTCCAAAGATTTCCGGCCAGACTTGATACATCAGCAACTGGGTGCCGGCCGCCAGCGCCCAGAGAACCGGCCCCCAGGACACGGCAAGCCACAGGCCAAGCGACGCGACCGGGAAAAGCATGGCCAAAGTGGAGGCCGCCGCACGCCATGGAAAGCTCAACAGATCGAACCGGCCGCGCCCGCCAAAACTGTAGCCGGTGATCATACCCCAGTATTGCAAGCCGAACCAGAAACAGGACACGGCGACAAGCCGCAGGAAAGCGACGTAAAGCAGTTGCGTCAGCGAACGTTTCGGGCGGCTCAGAGAATCAGGTTCCATGCTGCGGACGATAGCCGCGGTTCCCGCGGATCGCCAGAGCCCTGCGATCGCTGCCTATGTCGTGAGTGCATACAAGATGCGGTGTCAGATCAATTCGCAAAACGCAGGTCGCATGATATGGGATCGGCAACATATCAAGAAGAGTAAGAGGCATATCATGTCCGACAAGACACATCTGGTGGACGAAATCACCGGACACCGCCGCATGCGGCGCAACCGCAAGGCCGACTGGACACGTCGGATGGTTCAGGAGAACCGCGTGACGGTGGACGACCTGATCTGGCCGATCTTCATCGTTCCGGGTACCAATATCGTCGATCCGATCAAGGCCATGCCCGGCGTCTTTCGCCTGAGCGTCGACAAGGCAGTGGAAGCGGTGAAAGAGGCAGCAGATCTCGGCATCCCCGCCGTTGCCCCCTTCCCCGATATCGAAATGGACCTGCGCGATGCGACCGGCTCCGGCATTCTCGACCCGAACAACCTGATCAACCGCTTTACCAGCGCGGTCAAAAAGTCGGTTCCCAATATCGGCGTGATCAGCGATGTGGCGCTCGACCCCTTTACCAGCCACGGCCATGACGGCATTTTGCGCGATGGCGTGATCCTCAACGACGAAACGGTCGATCAGGTGGTGAAGGCGGCGATCCTGCAGGCCGATGCCGGCTCCGACATCATCTCGCCGTCGGAAATGATGGACGGCCGTATCGGCGCCATCCGTCGCGGGCTGGATGCGGCAGGCCATCAGGATGTCGGCATCATGTCCTATGCGGCGAAATTCTCCTCCGGCTTTTATGGCCCCTATCGCGAGGCGATCAATACCGGTGGCCTGCTGAAGGGCGACAAGAATTCCTATTACGTCTCGCCCGCCAATGGCACCGAAGCACTGCGTGATGCGGCGCTGGATGTCGAGGAAGGCGCCGACATGCTGATGGTCAAGCCCGGCCTGCCCTATCTCGATATCTGTTGGCGCGTGAAGGAAGCGTTCGGGCTTCCGACCTATGCCTATCAGGTGTCCGGCGAATATTCGCAGATCAAGGCCGCTGCCATGCAGGGCTGGATCGAGGAGGAACGGGTGATGATGGAAACGCTTCTCTGTTTCAAGCGCGCCGGCTGCGATGGTATCCTGACCTATTTTGCCGTGGACGTGGCAAAAAAGCTCGCCAAGGGTTGAGCGCGCGCTCCCATATATACAAAGAGCCTCTGACCGGCGGACTTGTGCCGCCGGTTTTCTCCACCATATCTGTTATGGTAAAATCCCGTATCGGGAAAAGGAGAAGACAAGACCATGAGCCTCGATCCCAACACTGCCGTCGTCGCACCTGAAGACTGGCGCGCCTATAGCGGCGTGCTGATGCGGCGCTCATTCGCCTTCATCCTCGATTATCTGATCGTGCTGCTGTTGTGCATTCCAGCCGCCATCATCGTGTTTTTCCTCGGCGTGCTGACGCTGGGGCTCGGTTTCATGCTTTACCCTGCCCTGTTCGTCATCGTGGCGCTGCTTTATTTCGGCATGACGCTCGGCGGCCCGGCCCAGGCCTCCCCCGGCATGCGCGCCGCCGGCATCACCATGTTGCGGCTCGATGGCCGTCGCATGGATTTCATGACCGCCATGGTGCACACGGTGCTGTTCTGGCTGATCAACTCGTTCCTGACGCCGCTGATCCTGCTGGCCGGCCTGTTCACCGACCGCTCGCGGCTGGTGCATGACTTTCTGCTCGGCACGGTGATTGCACGCACAAGCTGAGCCTTAAACAGGCCTGAATTAAAACTTTTGATGACCTGTCATGCGGGCAGCACTGCCCGCATGTTGACGTTTTGCGAACTTAGGTCATGCTAATGGTATTCGTTGCAACGCACACTTGTCAGAACCAGGGCTTCGACCAGGGATGAACTCGCAGATTTCGCCATCACCGCAGTTCTATCTGACGGCTCCGGCAGCGTGTCCCTACCTTCCGGGTGAATTCGAGCGCAAGGTGTTTACCCACCTCGTCGGCCCACGCGCGGCCGAGATGAACGACCTTCTGACCCAGGGCGGTTTCCGCCGTTCGCAGAACATCGCCTACCGCCCGGCCTGCGAGGCCTGCCGCGCCTGTGTTTCGGTACGCATTCTCGTCGACCAGTTCGAGCCGAGCCGGACTATGCGCCGTGTGTTGTCCGCCAATAGCGATATCACCGCAGAGATTTATCCGGCCCAGCCCTCCACCGAACAGTTTTCGCTGTTCCGCACCTATCTCGACAGCCGCCATCAGCGCGGCGGCATGTCCGACATGTCGGCGCTCGATTATGCGATCATGGTGGAAGACACGCATGTGAACACCCGCGTGATCGAATACCGTCGGCGCGTGGAGGGTGCGGGCATCGGCGCCGCCAAGGGCGAGCTTGTCGGTGTGGCACTGACCGACATGATGAGCGACGGGCTTTCGATGGTCTATTCGTTCTTCAATCCAGAACTGGAAAAGCGTTCCTTCGGGACCTTCATGATCCTCGACCACATCAACCGCACCCGCACGCTCGGCCTGCCGCATGTCTATCTCGGCTATTGGGTGAAGGGCTCAGCGAAGATGGGCTACAAGACGCGGTATCAGCCACAGGAACACCTGACGGCACGAGGCTGGGAATTGTATTCGGAGGATGAGGGGTAAGCCCCCTCAAAATCGGTGAGGATTAACGCATCGTCATTCCCAAGGAGGCGATTGAGCCTTTTGGGTGGAAGGCCGATCAGCCGGCTCGAATTGCATGCGGAAGTATCATGGCGTTTTGACAAGGCTGGCGGATAGTTGATGCTGCTTGAGGCAGCGCCGGTGCAACACCATCTTCTCCCCATCGGGGAGAAGTGCCGGAGCGATAGCGAGGCGATGAGGGGGCTGCTCAGCCGGTCGCCTAACGATCCCCCTCATCCGACCCTTCGGGCCACCTTCTCCCCGATGGGGAGAAGACAGTGAGGAGAACGCGGAGGCCTCACATAACGGTGTCAATCACCCAGCAAACTTACCACTGCGCGGAAAGCCCTTTGGCACCGTACGACCGGCCGTGGCGCGGTCGGCCTGCCATTCGACAAGCTCGTCCTTCGTCTTGCTAAACTGCCGGCCGGCACTGTCTTCCCAGGTGAGGCCCGCCTCAATGGCAAAACATTTGACGTCGGAAATGCCGCCGTCCTTGTAGCGCTGCAGGCGCACGCCCTTGCCGCGGGTCATTTCCGGCAGCTGCGCCAGCGGGAAGACCAGCATCTTGCGGTTTTCGCCGACGACGGCGACGTGATCGCCCGAAACGGGGATGACCAGCTTTGTCTCGTCAGGCATGCCGACATTCATGATCTGCTTGCCCTTGCGGGTGTTGGCGATCATTTCGCTTTCGGCGACGACAAAACCGTTGCCGGCCGTCGATGCGAGAATGTGTTTGCGCGAGGAGTCGTAAACGAAGGCCGTCAGAACGTCCTGATCGTTTTCCATGTCGACCATGATGCGGATCGGCTCGCCATGGCCGCGACCGCCCGGCAGCTTGTCGGCGCCGAGCGTATAGACCTTGCCGCCGGTAGTGATCAAAAGCAGCTTGTCGGTGGTCTGCGCCGGGAAGGCCAGTTTCGGCCCGTCGCCTTCCTTGAAGGTCAGCGTCGACGTATCGGCGATATGGCCCTTGAGAGCGCGGATCCAGCCCTTCTGGGAGATGACGATGGTGACCGGTTCTTTTTCGATCATCGCCTGCTGGATGGCTTCAATATCGGCTTCTGGCGCGTCGGCAAACTGCGTCAGGCGGGCGAACGGCTTGCCCTTGCCCTTGGCAAAGTCCTTGCGGACCTTCTGGATCTCGGTCTCCACGACCTTCCACTGCTGTTCGTCGGAGCCAAGCAGCGCCTCGATGCCGGCCTTTTCCACGGTAAGCTCATCGAATTCCTTGCGGATTTCGAACTCTTCCAGCTTGCGCAAGGAGCGCAGACGCATGTTGAGGATGGCTTCAGCCTGGATGTCGGTGAGCCCGAAGCGGGCGATCATCACCTGTTTCGGCTCATCCTCCTCGCGGATGATGCGGATTACCTCGTCGATATTGAGGTAGGCGACCAGGAAACCGCCGAGCAGTTCCAGACGACGGTCGATCGCGGCCAGACGGAAGTTGGAGCGACGGATCAGGACGTCCTTGCGGTGCGCCAGCCATTCCGTCAGCACCTCGTTGAGCGCCATGACCCTGGGCACCTTGCCCATGGACAGCACGTTCATGTTGAGCGGGAACCGGTTTTCCAGATCCGTCAGCTTGAACAGCGATTCCATCAGAAGCGTCGCATCGACGGTGCGGTTTTTCGGCACCAGCACGACGCGGACGTCCTCGGCCGATTCGTCACGCACGTCTTCCAGAAGCGGAAGCTTGCGGGCGATCAGCAGTTCGGCGATCTTTTCGATCAGGCGCGATTTCTGCACCTGATAGGGGATTTCGGTGACGATGATCTGGTAGCCGCCACGGCCGAGATCTTCCATCTCCCACTTGGCGCGCACGCGAAAACCGCCGCGGCCGGTCTTGTAGGCCTCGATGATCGATTCACGGCTGTCGATGATGACGCCGCCGGTCGGCATGTCCGGACCGGGGATGAATTCGACCAGCTTTTCGACCGTCGCATCCGGATGTTTGATCAGGTGCAGCGCGGCGTCGCAAAGTTCGTGGGCGTTGTGCGGCGGAATGGAGGTTGCCATGCCGACGGCGATACCGGAGGAACCGTTGGCCAGCAGGTTCGGGAAGGCACCGGGCATGACGACCGGTTCGCTGTCTTCCTCGTTATAGGTCGGGCGGAAATCGACGCTGTCCTGATCGATGCCTTCCAGAAGCAGCGCCGCCACCTCGGTCATGCGCGCTTCGGTGTAACGATAGGCGGCAGCACCATCGCCGTCGATATTGCCGAAGTTGCCCTGGCCATCGACGATCGGGTAACGCTGCGAAAAATCCTGCGCGAGACGCACCAGCGCATCATAGACCGACTGGTCGCCATGCGGGTGGAACTTACCGATGACGTCACCGACGATACGGGCGCATTTCTTGAAGGCCGAATTTGGCCGGATGCCCATTTCGCTCATCGCGTGGATGATGCGGCGATGCACTGGTTTCAAGCCGTCGCGAACGTCCGGCAATGCGCGGTGCATGATGGTCGATAGCGCATAAGCGAGGTAGCGCTCTTCCAGCGCCGCCTTCAGATCGACCGGCAGAATGTGGTCGTCGCCATCTTCTGGCGGCGGTGTCAGACTTTTTCCCATGCCGCTTGACTAGCGGAAAGCCCGATTCCCGGCAACAAAGCCAGAGAATCAGACTGTGGAGAACCTTGGGCTTCGATCACCTAATATCCGACCCTGCCACAAAAACGTCCAGATAGACTTCACAGAGAGATATCGACGCTTTATTGGCGCGTTCCACAAATGCCATAGAATTTTCAGGCAGATACCTGCCTCTCGAGGAGATTATCCATGCGTTACACGACTTCGGCCAAGTTGTTTGCGGCCGGCACTGCCCTGTTTGCTTTTACCTCGCCGGCACTGGCGCTGGATGGCAATGATCTCGTCAACAAACTCAACGCCGCGCTCAACGCACAGAACGGAATGGGCATCGTTGCCGGATCGATCACCGTCGATGGATCGGACGTGACGCTCGCCGACAGCCGCTTCGAACTCGGCAACGGCCAGGGCAACCTGCCGCTGGGTACCATCGAGCTTGAAGGCGTCGAAGAAGATACCGGCGCCTATACGATCGAAACCGTCACCTTCGATGACATCGACATCACCAAGGAAAACTTCGTGGTGACGGCCTCGGACCTTTCCATTTCCAACATGCGCATCCCCGCCGACAACAAAGGCGATACGACCGATGCCGTGCTGTCCTACGAAGAAGCCGCCGCCGGCCCGTTCGAGGTCAAGATGGACGGCAAGAGCATTGTATCGGTCGGCTCTTCGAAGATGAGCACGGAAGTGGCCAGCGACAAGAAGTCGATGAAGTTCGATGTGCAGGTTGCCGATATCGAAGCTGATCTCAGCACGATCCAGGATCCGCAGGCTCGACAGACTGTTGCCGATCTCGGCATCACTGATATCGACGGCAACATGAGCATGACCGGCAGCTGGGACGTGGTTCCGGGCACGCTGGCGCTTGAGGAATACGCCTTCGACTTTGCCAATATCGGCCGCCTGAACATGGCCTTCAGCCTGTCAGGCTATACGCTCGATTTCATGCGCGCGGTGAACGAGACGGCGAAGAAGGTGGAAGCCAATGCCAATAACGAGCAGGCACAGCAGGCCGCAGGCCTTGCCATGCTGGGCCTGATCCAGCAGCTCAGCTTCAACAGCGCCGAAATCCGCTTCGATGATGCCGGTATCACCACCAAGGCGCTCGACGTTGCCGCCAAGCAGCAGGGCACGACCGGCGACCAGCTGGCGCAGATGATCAAGGCCATGGCGCCGATGATGCTGGCTCAATACAACATGCCGGAACTGCAGAAGGCTCTGACGGAGGCGCTCAACGCCTATCTCGACAAGCCGGGCAGCTTTACGATCAGTGCCAAGCCGGAAAAATCCGTTCCGGTTCCGACGATCATGGGTGCCGCCATGGCTGCACCGAACACGATCCCGCAGGTTCTCGGCGTCAAGGTGACCGCGAACGACTAAACTTCTGGCTCAAACCAGTTGGAGAAGCCCGGCAAGCGACTGTCGGGCTTTTGCGTTTCAGTGGGTGGGTGATCCGAGCGAGGCATGATCCTTGTCGTGCAGGGCAAAGCGATCGATCATGCCGGCACTCGCCTCGTTGGCACCGACGACCGCGACCGCGACGCCGCGATGGCGGAATTTGAGGACGACCTGATCAAGTGCGCCGACGGCAGAGATGTCCCAAAGATGGGCGCGGGTGACATCGATGACGACACGTTCGGGCGTTTCGGTGAAATCGAAGCCGCCGACAAGGGCCTGCGACGAGGCGAAGAAGATCTGGCCTTCGACGCGGTAGGTGCGCTGCCTGCCGTCCTCGGAAAGCTCGGAAGACACGCGGAACATGCGCGCCACCTTGCCGGCAAAAAACACGCCCGATAGCAGCACGCCGACGATGACGCCCTTCGACAGATCATGCGTGGCGAACACGGTGGCGACCGTGGCCAGCATGACGATGGACGATGTGCCGGGATTGCGTTTGAGATCGACGATCGATTTCCATGAAAACGTGTTGATCGACACCATGATCATCACCGCCACCAAGGCTGCGACCGGCACGACGCGCAGGATATCGTCGAGGACCAGCAGCAGGACGAGCAGGAAGGCGCCCGCCACGAAGGTGGAGAGACGGCCACGACCGCCCGACGAAACGTTGATGACCGACTGGCCGATCATGGCGCAGCCGCCCATTCCGCCGAACAGGGCGGAAACGATGTTGGCCGTGCCCTGTCCCAGGCATTCACGGCTCTTGCTGCTTGTCGTATCCGTCATGTCATCGACGATCTGCGCGGTCAGCAGCGACTCCAGCAGGCCGACGGCGGCGAGCGCCAGCGAATAGGGAAAGATGATTTTCAGTGTTTCGAAAGTGAGCGGCACCTGCGGCCAGGTGAAACCCGGCAATGCCGTCGGCATGGCACCGAGATCGGCGACGGTGCGGACCTCGATGCCGAAGGCAAGCGCGCCGATGGTGACGACAACAATGGCGACCAGCGGCGACGGCACGGCCTTGGTCACATAGGGAAAGAGATAGATGATGGCGAGGCCGATAGCGATCAGCGCGTAGGTGATGTGCGGCACATTGGTGAGCTGCGGCAGCTGCGCCATGAAGATCAGCACCGCCAGCGCATTGACGAAACCGGTCATCACCGATTTCGAGACGAAGCGCATCAAACGACCGAGCTTCAACAGGCCGGCAATGATCTGGAGGATGCCCATCAGGATGGTTGCGGCGAACAGGTACTGGATGCCGTGATCGCGCACCAGCGGCGCCATCAACACGGCGGTGGCGGCGGTGGCAGCCGAGATCATCGCCGGACGACCGCCGCAAATGGCGGTGACGCAGGCGATCAGCACCGAGGCGAAAAGGCCGACGGCGGGATCGACACCGGCGATGACCGAAAAGCCGACGGCTTCGGGGATCAACGCAAGCGCGACGACGACACCGGAGAGGATGTCGCCACGAATGTTGGAAAACCATTCACGGCGGTAGGCAGACAATGAAAACATGGGTTTGGATTTTTCGCAAAAGGGAGCGCATCCGCCGGGAAGAAATCCTGGTGTGACTACTGTCTTGGATAAGGCTGAATGCTTTGCGTTGTCCGGCGGATCGGCGGCCGGAAGAGCCACCCGGGAGTTTCACCCGAGTCCTTGTGGTGAGCGAGCTATAACGGTGAACCGGGCAAATGCCAAGTGCGGGATGTGGCCCTTGAGGCGGAAGGGTTTGCGGATAAGGTGTGGTGGGGATTTCGGAGGGGGATGGGGTGATGGATGAGGATGCGCAGCGGAAACTGGTGAATAACGAGCGGTTGAAGCTGCTTGCGACGTTTGTGAATGGGATAGGCGTTGCGACATTCGCGGTGGGTGGATTGGCACCGATGATTTCAGGCTTTTACGCGGAAGCCGGGATAACCGTTTCTGTCCTACTCACGAGCACAGTTTGTATTCTTGGCGCTTTCGCCTTACATTATGCGGCGAGCCGGTTTCTCAGGAGGTTGGTACCATGACGTTTTTGCAAATAGCTTCGATGCTACTGATGCCTGTTTCTGGCCTACTTTTCGCGGGAGTCGCGCTTTATATCGTCAACCGCAAATTCGGGCCTGGCTACAAGGACTGATCACCGCTTACGCAGGCCAAATGACCGATATCGACTTCTTGCTGCTTCCACTACCAACAGTTAGCAAAGCAATTTTCTGCCTTTTCGTCTTCTATTGGCTATACCGCAAATTCGGTTGAACGCCGAATTGCGGCAAGACGGCCGGAACCGCTGACGCGATCCCGGCCCTACTTTCAATTTAATCTGCTCTCAGCAAATTATTCCAGAACCTGGATGACCGTATGCGTCTGCGGATCAACGATCACGCGGCGTTCGTTGACGATCGTGTAGCCGTAATCGCTATAACCTTCGACAGGACGAACCTCGACGCTTTCCGGCAGAACGCGGCCGACGAGTACGTCACCTTCGTAAGGCACCGATTCAACCGGTTGCTGCTCCATCACATAGGTGCGGACTTCGCCGGGCAGGACACGGGTAGTCGACTGGGTGACGACAGGATCGGTCGGCTCCTGCTGGATGATCACGGTGCTCTGTGCATAGGCCGAAGCCGAAAGAGCGAGAAATGCTGCGGTAGCAGCCATGGTAAACTTGCGCATATTGCTTCTCCCTTGAGCGAATTGCTGCGGTAGAAACACCCTTGCGCCAATATGGTTCCGCTTTTCTGCCTGCCCCATTTGGACAGATATCAAGGCAAAGACGCCACAATACAAAAGAGCCGCCCGGTTTACTTGCGGGCGGCTCCGGTTATTTCATGCGCTGCTTTTATGCCGCGCGGCTGCCGCGAAACTCTCGGGCCTCGACTTCCGTCAGCTTGAACATGCCGACCAGATCGCGCAGGCGCTGGGCCTCGTTCATCAGCAGTGCGCTGGCCGCATTGTTTTCTTCCACCATCGCGGCGTTGTGCTGGGTATTCTGGTCGAGAAGATTGACGGCGGTATTGATCTCGCCAAGACCGACCGACTGTTCGCGGGCGGACAGCGCGATCGCTTCCACTTCGATATTGATGGCCTCGACACGACTGCCGATGCCGGTCAGGGCCTCGCCGGTCTCGCGAACCGAACTTACGCCGTCCTTCACTTCGACGCCCGACACGCGGATCAGTTCCTTGATCTCGCGCGCCGCATCGGCAGAACGACCGGCGAGTGCCCGTACTTCCTGCGCGACGACGGCGAAACCACGACCGGCCTCGCCTGCCCGTGCGGCCTCGACGCCGGCATTGAGTGCCAGAAGGTTGGTCTGGAACGCGATCTCGTCGATGACGCCGATAATGCCGGCAATGCGTGAGGACGACGCCTCGATGCGGCCCATGGCTTCCAGCGCTTCGGTGACGAGAACCCGTGTCTTGCCGGCCGAGACGTTGGCTTCACCGGCAATGCGATTGGCATCTTGCGAGCGCTTTGACGAATTTCGGACATTTGCGGTGATCTGTTCCAGCGCCGACGCTGTTTCTTCCAGCGAGGCGGCCTGCTGTTCGGTACGGCTGGAGAGATCGTTGGCGCTGCCGGCGATTTCGCGGCTGCCGCCGTCGATCGCATGGGCAGCATGGGCGATAGACGCCATGACTTCGCCGAGACGGGCGACGGTCTGGTTGAGATCACGACGCAGGTTTTCGAAATCCGGCGCAAAAGGTTCGGTCAGTTCGAAGGCGAGATCACCGGCGGCGAGGCGGCGCAGGCCTTCTGCCAGACCTTCGGTGGCCTGCATCAGGCGTGCACGCGCTTCGGCCTCGGCCTGTTGTTGCAGGCGAAGACGCTCGCCCTCGGCATTGGCGCGGGCGTCGGCCGCTTCTTCTTCCAGACGCCGGTTGGCGATCGCGGCTTCGCGAAAGGTGTCGAGTGCGCCGGCCATGGCGCCAAACTCGTTGCGACAGTTGAGCGAGGGGATCACCAGCGCGGTTTCGCCGCCGGCAAGCCTGCGCATGGCGGCCGTCATGGCAACGACCGGTCGGGTGATCGAACGGCCGATCAGCCAGACACCGAGGCCGAGAAGGATAACGGCAGCACCGATGAGGCCGGCGGCGATCATCAGATTGCGCGCGGCAACACGGGCATTTTCGGCAAGTGTCGCATCCCGCTTGGCTTCATAAGCAGAGCTGACAGCCTGAACCTGCGGTTCCAGCGCCTGATAGGCAGCCGATACACTCTTCTGGCTCTGCGCTTCCTTCAGGCTGGCCTCGGCATAGAACCGGAAGGCCGAGCGGTAGACTTCCAAAGCATCCATGACGCGACTGCGCTGCGCGCCGGGGCGAAAGGCTTCCTTGATCAGCGCCGTAAACGTTTCGGCCTCCGCCGCATGTTTTTCCAGATAGGATGGCGTGCCGCGCAGGATGAAATCCTTCTCATGACGACGCAGCATCAGCATGCTGGCACGGATGCGAGCATCCTCGACGGTTTCCAGACGCTGCTCGATGGAATGAACGGCGGAGCGCATGGCGCCTTCAAGGCCGCTATTCTGGTCGAGGCCGAGTTCTTGATTGTCCTTCACCAGCGTTGCAAAAGTCGCCTCATAGGCGGTCAGGCCGGTGTCCAGTTGGTCGAGCTGTCCGGCAAGCTCCCGACTTGCCGCCGAACGCAGGCCTCCGAGAAAGCCGCGAACATCAACCGTGGCGGCTGTAAACTTGTCGGCTGCGGCCATATCCTTGTGCAGCAGGAAATATTGCTCCCACAGCAAACTGTCGCGCACGCTGTCCGACATTTTTGCCACCTCGGCCTGACGCTGCGAAAGCGCCTCGGCAGCGGACCGGTAACCGGCTTCGATCTGGCGCTGGCCGAGAAAGATCGCGGCAATGGCGGTGATGCCGGCAAGGGCCAGAACGGCCAGAAGCATCACACGATGGGAAATCCGGAGATTGGAGAAAAAGGCCAAAGCTGACACCCCGTGCAATTGAATGTGCCAGTGTAGTGACAGTCAGGTTTTAATGAAGCTTCAAAACCGAGGTGAAATTACAATGACAGTTTTATGACAGTGGATAACGGGGATTGTCGATACACAAACGGCGACCCGAAGGCCGCCGTCGCAATACTTGATATTCCGTCGGATTTACTGACGAATGTCAGTCTTTCTTGACCGGCGGGATCGGACGGATCGCCAGTTCGCGCAGCTGGGCTGGCTGGGCTTCCGAAGGAGCACCCATGAGCAGATCCTGCGCCTGCTGGTTCATCGGGAACAGCGTGATTTCGCGCAGGTTCTTGGCACCGGTCAGAAGCATGACGACGCGGTCGACGCCGGCTGCCATGCCGCCGTGCGGAGGTGCGCCGTACTGGAAGGCGCGGTAGAGGCCGCCGAAGCGGTCTTCCACGTCCTGCTGAGACAAGCCGACCATTTCAAAAGCCTTGACCATGACTTCCGGCAGCTGGTTACGGATCGAGCCCGAGGCGATTTCGAAACCGTTGCAGACCATGTCGTACTGGTAGGCCTTGATCGTCAACGGATCCTGGTTTTCCAGTGCGTCGAGACCGCCCTGCGGCATCGAGAACGGGTTGTGGGCGAAGTCGATCTTCTTGTCTTCCTCGTTGTATTCGAAGAACGGGAAGTCGACGATCCAGCACAGCGCGAACTGGTCCTTGTTGGACAGACCCAGTTCGTCGGCAGCGCGGTTACGGGCTTCGCCTGCGAACTTGTAGAATTTTTCCGGTTCGCCGGCGACAAAGAAGCAGGCATCGCCCGCTTCGAGGCCAAGCTGGGTGCGGACGGCTTCGGTACGCTCTTCGCCGATGTTCTTGGCGAGCGGGCCGGAACCGGCGATCTTGCCGTCCTCTTCCTTCCAGAAGATATAGCCGAGACCCGGCTGACCCTGGCCCTGCGCCCAGGCGTTCATGCGGTCGCAGAATGCGCGGCTACCGCCGGTCTTGGCCGGGATCGCCCAGATTTCGACCTTCGGGTTGGACGCGATCATGCCGGCGAACACCTTGAAGCCGGAACCGGCGAAATGTTCGGTAACGGCTTCCATCTCGATCGGGTTACGCAGGTCCGGCTTGTCGGAACCGTATTTGCGGATCGCGACGTCATACGGGATGCGCGGGAATTCCTGGGTGACCGGCTTGCCGTCGGCGAACTCTTCAAAAATGCCGCGCATGACCGGTTCCATCGTCTCCCAGACTTCTTCCTGGGTGACGAAGCTCATTTCGAGGTCGAGCTGGTAGAATTCGCCCGGCAGGCGGTCGGCGCGCGGGTCTTCATCGCGGAAGCACGGCGCGATCTGGAAATAGCGGTCGAAACCGGCCACCATCATCAGTTGCTTGTACTGCTGCGGCGCCTGCGGCAGCGCGAAGAACTTGCCGGGATGAATACGCGACGGGACGAGGAAGTCGCGCGCGCCTTCCGGCGAGGAAGCGGTCAGGATCGGCGTCGAATATTCGGTGAAGCCACCGGCCGTCATTTCGCGGCGCATGGCGGCGATGATCTGGGTGCGCTTGACGATGTTCTTGTGCAGCGTTTCGCGGCGCAGATCGAGGAAGCGGTACTTCAGGCGCACGTCTTCCGGATATTCCGGCTCGCCGAACACCGGCAGCGGAAGTTCCTTGGCAGCCGAGAGAACCTCGATTTCCTTGGCGTAAAGTTCGATTTCGCCGGTCGCCATGGTCTTGTTGACGGTGTCTTCCGAACGCGCCTTGACCACGCCATCGATGCGGATGACCCATTCGCCACGGACGATTTCGGCAGACTTGAAGGCCGGGCTATCCGGGTCACAGACGACCTGGGTCATGCCGTAATGGTCGCGCAGGTCGACGAACAGCACGCCGCCATGGTCGCGGACACGATGAACCCAGCCGGAAATGCGGACATTGGAGCCGACATCCGACTTGCGGAGGGCTGCGCAGGTATGGCTACGGTAACGATGCATGTCTTTTATCCTGGACTGATGCTTTTAACGGCCTTTTCAGGGCGCACGAAGCAGCCCGGCCGAAATCATGGAAAATCGGCGCGAAAAGCGCATGGGCAGTCCGATTTGTCAAGGGTTGCGGCCGCAGGGCGGTGCCGTAACGCAGCGGTTGTTGCCGCCGCTACGATCGACCGGGCAGGAACGATAGGCCCTCACCCGGCCGGTATTTGCAATTCTACCAGAGAACGTGCTCGACCGGCTGCACCGGTTTTGACGCCCCTGTCCTGCCCAGCAACTGCTCCAGATCGATCTGGATGGTACGCGTAATCGAGGTCAGCGGCACGTCGTGGGCGCGGTTGGCAAACGGGTTCTGCAGGTCGGCGCCAATGCGGTCCATGGCCAGCAGCATGAAACCGACGGCGGTGGAGGCGAGCGGCGTGAAGATGGTGAGGCTGTCGACCAGACCGATCGGCAGAAGGATGCAGAAGAAATGCACGAACAGCGTCGGGTAATAGCCGTATTCGCGCGGCAGCGGCGTGTTCTTGATCCGCTCCATGCCACCTTGGGCATTGCTCATGTCGACCAGAATACGCTCGATCTGGACACGACGGAAGCTGTCGATCCAGCCGTTCTTTTCCGCTTCCGCCAGCATGGCGCCTGTGCCGTTGAGAATGGCATTGGGGATGTTGGAAAAATTCTGCAATTTTTCGCATTCGTCATCTGGTAGAAAATCGGCGATTTCTTCGCCGACAGGCTGTCCGCGCAAATGACAGCGCAGCGCCTGGACATAAGCAATCTGACGCAGGACAAGATCGTGACGCAAGCGCTGGCTTTCCGGCCTGTCGTCGATCAGATGCATGACCTCACGGCCATAGGAGCGTGAGGCATTGACCATGGCGCCCCAGAGCGTGCGCCCTTCCCACCAACGGTTATAGGCATTGTTGTTGCGAAAGCCGAGAAACAGGGCGAGTGCCGAACCCAGAAGGCTCATGGGCAGGACCGGCAGGTTGAGCCACGGATGCGGCAGATAGACATAAGCCAGCGTGACGGCGATATCCCATACGAACAGCAGCGCAAGCGGCCAGCCGATGTAACCGAGCATACGATGCAGACGGGCGGATTGGGGCAAGACCATGAAACGCTTCCTCATTCACCGACATTACATTCGAATGTTCGAACATAGTGTGCAATGCAGCAAGAACGAGGTGCGATGCAATATTCCGATTAAATTCGGTGTTATATGCAGAGTGCGCTTACCGCGTTCATCCAGGCACAGATGACCGTCGAAACCGCAGGTTTCGTCTGTTTATAGTGAGTTCGTGACGCCTTATGGCAGTTTCACATCACATCGGCACCGCTTGTGGTTGACATAAGCGGTTGAAAGGGAAAGGAAGGTTGATCCTTTATTTCCCCGCCTGACGAAGACCATGATCGAAACCACTGCTGCCCTTGAAGAAGCCTGCATCCAGCTGGCAAAGTCGGAATTCATCACCATCGACACGGAGTTCCTGCGGGAAACGACGTTCTGGCCGGAACTGTGCCTCATCCAGATGGCAAGCCCGGATCTGGAGGTGATCGTCGATCCGCTGGCCAAGGGCATCGACCTGAAACCGTTCTTCGTGCTGATGGCCGACACCTCGGTGGTGAAGGTGTTTCATGCCGCGCGTCAGGATATCGAGATCATCCACCATCTCGGCAATCTCATTCCGCAGCCGATCTTCGATACGCAGGTGGCCGCCATGGTTTGCGGTTTCGGCGACAGCATTTCCTATGACCAGCTGGTCAACCGCATCAAGGGCGTGCAGATCGACAAGTCGTCGCGCTTCACCGACTGGAGCCGCCGTCCGCTGACCGAAAAGCAGCTGGATTATGCCGCTGCCGACGTCACACATTTGCGCGATGTCTACCTGTCGCTGAAAGAGCAGCTGGAACGTGAAGGCCGCGCGCTTTGGGTGAGCGAGGAAATGGCGGTGCTGGAAAGCGCCTCCACCTATGACATGCATCCGGACGATGCCTGGCTGCGCCTGAAATCGCGCCTGCGCAAGCCGACGGAACTGGCCATCCTGAAATTCGTGGCCGCCTGGCGTGAACGCGAAGCCCGCAGCCGCAATGTGCCGCGCTCGCGCGTTCTGAAGGATGACGGTATTTTCGAAGTTGCCCAGCAGCAGCCGAAAGACACCGAGGCGCTCGGCCGTCTGCGCACCATTCCAAAAGGCTGGGAGCGCTCTTCTTCGGGTGCGGCGATCATCGAAGCCGTCAATGCAGCCCTTGCACTGCCCAAGACCGACATGCCGCATGCGCCCAAACACGTGCATGTGCCGGAAGGCACTGCCGCTGCCGTGGAGCTGCTCAAGGTTCTCCTGAAACTGGTATCCGACCGTCAGGGCGTGGCCGCAAAGATCATCGCCAATAGCGACGATCTCGAAAAGATCGCGGCCGAGGGCGAGAATGCCGAAGTCGGCGCGCTTTCAGGCTGGCGTCGCGATCTGTTCGGCGATGTGGCGCTGAAACTGATCAATGGCGGCGTGGCCCTGCGCTTCGTCAACAAGAAGGTCGAGGCGGTCGAGCTTTAAGGCCGCCTAAATAACCCATGGATTGATGACCGATACACCCGCCGCCACGAACGGTGCGGTGTCGCGCGTAGCGACGGTGAAGTGGTGTGCCTGCGCGATTGCGGCGATCTGGCCGTCGGCGATGTGAACGGTTTTTCCGTGAACGCTCGCATATGCGACTATTCGGCCATAAATTCGCGCCGCGCGCTCGTCGAAAGAAAGGATGCGCCCGGCAAGATACCGCTGCAAAATCTGCTGCATCCCTTGCCGGAGAGCGCTCTTCCGGTGCCCTTCGGGAAGTCGTTCGATACCAAACATGATTTCGCCGAGGCTAATGGCCGTGGCATAGAGCGATCGCCTTTGCTGACGGTCGATCCATGCCTGAACCTGATGATGCGCATCGGTCTTGGCGACTTCTGAGATCACATTGGTATCGAGAATGATCATTCAAACGATGGACCTCTCGCCGGAGTTTGATCGCGCGAAAAATCAATATCCGCCAATTCCGGAAATTTTTCGCCCAACCGCCGGAGAGCGGTGCCAAGGCCAACCTCAGGCTCGTCATCCTCGGCCTCAGCCGTTTTACCGAGTATCTCCTGCAAGATCCGCTGAGCCTCCTCCTCCACCGTCGTACCGTTGTCGACCGCGCGCGCCTCGAGCTCGCGCGTGGCTTCTTCAGACAGATTTCTGATCGTGATGGCATTCATTGTCACACCTCCGATCCGTGAATGGCCGAGACGTAAATCATAAGCCCCGGCCAAAATCTTTGCAATCCAAGGCTTTTGAGGGGGATTACTGCCCTATGGGTGCATCCTGGCACCCTTGGTGATCTTGTCGACCACCTTCTTGTCCGCCCTCAGCGCGATACCGACCAGCTTTGCGCCCTCGGGGCCGAACTGTGCAAACACTTCGCGGTTGGCGGCATCGTGGCCGGTCGAGAACATTTCCTCGATATAGGCGGACGTCGTCACCTCATGGTCGAGCGCACGCTTGTGGATGCTGCGCAAAGTCTCCTGATCGGTGGCAAGCACCACCACCGGCTGGATGCTCATCGGATTGTAGACATGGCCGGCAGCATCCCGGTATGGTTCGCCGATGATCGCCGGCGACTGGGCGACGATGCCGCTTGTCAGAAAGGCGGTGACGTTGAGCTTCTGCCAGGTGGCGAGGTCATCGCGGATAACGATCGCGATCTTGGTGTCGAACATGCGGGAAAACTCCGTTCAGGGTATCGAAAGAACCGAACACCTAGCGCCGGTCGCTGCAGGTGGTCTTGAACGTTCGTGCAAGCCCCGTTTTGCCGACGGCCTGCGGATCGCCATGCCGTCGCGCGGTGTCGAGCGCATCGAGGCGCGCTTTCACGGCAACGGCTTTTCGCCGCACCGGCACGACACCTATGCCCTCGGCCTCACCCTGCATGGAGTGCAGACCTTTCGCTATCGCGGCGTCGAGCGGTTCAGCAATCCCGGCAATGTCATCGTGCTGCATCCCGACGAGCTCCATGACGGTGCGGCCGGCACCGAGGACGGGCTGATCTACCGGATGATCTATCTGCCGCCGGAGCTGATCGGCGCCGTCGATGGCCATCGAACCGCCCTGCCCTTCGTCGCCGATCCCATCGTGGCGGATGCGGGCCTCTGGCAGGCGCTGGCCGACATTCTCGCCGATCTGGACGAGGAACCCGGCGATCTCGCCATGGACGATGTGGTGATGCGGGTGGCCGCCGGCCTTTGCCGACAGGCGGGAGCGCCGCGCAAGGTGATCAAAACGTCGGCGCAATCAGCAGTGCTGCGCGCCCGCAATTTCATCGAAAGCCAGTGCGGCGAGCTGGTGCGCTCCGAGACGCTGGAGGCGGAAACCGGGCTCGACCGCTACGAACTGGCGCGACAATTCCGCCGGCTGCTCGGCACCAGTCCGCACCGCTATCTCATCATGCGGCGGCTGGAACGGGCGAAACGAGCGATGGCAGCGGGTGACGGACTGGCGAGTGCGGCAGCCGATGCCGGCTTTGCCGATCAGGCGCATTTCACCCGCCATTTCCGCAAAACGTTCGGCATGACGCCGGGACGCTGGCTGGCATTACGCAATGATGCGCCGTAACGGCCGCATTCAATCAATATCTGCGCAAGCCCTTTAAAAGTTTTCGAAAATCCTGCCATCAAACCTTCATCGAACTGTCAGATGACGATCACTTGCGCGTCATGTGCGATGCGTAATCCGATCCTGTGTCCGAGACTTAACCCCCACAGGTGATCCCATGACCCGACTTCTTCTCAGCACAGTCGCGCTTGCAGCGCTGTTTGCCGGAACCGCTTTTGCAGACGACAAGGAATTTCCGGCAAAGCTCGCCGGCCAGGCCATCCTGCCCGCCAACACGGTGACGGCGGCTCCTTCGGATGCACCCGAATTTCTGAAGACCTCCGGCAAATTTACGGCGCCGGGCAAGCGTACGGAAAAACTCGGCACCGTTGATGGCAAGGACGGCGCCCGCGTAACAGACGTCAAGCTGCCATTCGATGGCCAGCCGATCCAGGGTTTTTCGGGCATCAAGACGATGGCTGACGGCACGTTCTGGACGCTGTCGGATAACGGCTTTGGCTCCAAGGCGAATTCGTCGGACGCCATGCTGTTCCTGCATCAGGTGAAATTCGACTGGGCGACCAACAAGGTCGAAGTGGTCAAGAATATCTTTCTGTCCGACCCGAACCGCATCGCCCCCTTCCCGATCGTCATGGAAGGTTCCGACAAGCGTTACCTGACGGGTGCCGACTTCGACATCGAATCGATACAGCCGGTGGCTGACGGGTTTTGGCTCGGCGAAGAATTCGGTCCTTACCTGATCAAGGTCGATGCGCTCGGCCAGCTGACCGATGTCGTGCCGACCATGGTGGACGGCAAGCCGGTCAAGTCTCCCGACAACCCGACGCTCGCCATGCCGGCCAACCCGACTGCAAAGATGCCGGTGTTCAATTTGAAGCGCTCCGGCGGTTATGAAGGCATGGCCATGTCGAAAGATGGCGCCAAGCTTTACGGTCTGCTGGAAGGCCCGCTGTTCCTCGAAGACGGCAAGGTGGAGCAGGCCGATGGCCGCACCGCATTGCGCGTCATCGAATTCGATATCGCTTCGAAAAACTGGACGGGCCGCTCCTGGCTTTATCCGCTGGCCGAAAAGGGCGTGGCGATCGGCGATTTCAACATGATCGACGACACGACCGCCCTCGTCATCGAGCGCGACAACGGCGCCGGCATCAAGGACAAGGTCTGCGCCGATCCGAAACAGCCGAAGCCGGATTGTTTCGATGCCCCGGCCGAGCTGAAGCGCGTCTACAAGATCGAGATGAGCGACGCCAATGTCGGCAAAGCGGTGCGCAAAATCGGTTATATCGACCTGATGAATATCAAGGATCCGGACAACAAGAAAAAGGCCGGCTCCAGGGATGGCGTCTATGACATGCCGTTCGTGACGATCGAGAATGTCGACGTGGTCGATGCCACCCATATCGTCATCGGCAATGACAACAACCTGCCCTTCTCCGCCGGTCGGGCTGTCGACAAGGCAGACAACAACGAATTCAGCCTGCTGGAAGTCGGCGAGTTTTTGTCGGCGAAGTAAGTCGAAGACATCGTGACCTGGAACGCCCGGTGAAAGCCGGGCGTTTCTGTTTGCGGCCCAGAAAATAATTCGTGCGGCATTGTCGGGCCGGCGGTTTATCCTTCGTCCTTGGGCGGAAGCAATGGTTCAACACAGGAGGATCAGACCATGCCAAGCACGATCAAGCTGCACCACGTTCTCGCCGCCAAGCCGGAAAAGGTTTACCGCGCCTTTGTCGAGGCAGACGCACTGACCAAATGGTTTCCACCCAACGGCTTTACCTGCACCGTGCATCATCTGGATGCCAAGGTCGGCGGCACGTTTCGCATGTCGTTCCGCAATTTTACCACGGGTGAAATCCATGCCTTCGGCGGCGAGTTCCTTGAACTCGTACCCGGTGAGCGGTTGCGCTACACCGACAGCTTTGAAGACCCCAACATGCCGGGCGTGATGGAGGTGACGGTGACGCTGAAAGACGTGTCCTGCGGAACGGAAATGCATATCACCCAGGCCGGCGTGCCGGACTTCATTCCCGCCGAATCCTGCTATCTCGGATGGCAGGAATGCCTGGCGAACCTGCATCGGCTGGTGGAGCCCAATATCGAGCAATAGGCCACAGCCTGCGCCTCCGGGATACTTCTGAAAAGCGGCCTGTGTCTGCAATATCTGCAAACGCAGGCACCCAGCCTCGGGCCACATACCGGAGCGATTTTTCCTCAATGGCACTGAGGTCGATGTGGACGTGGTTGACGCCCTTGACCAGCTACCCCACTTCTAAAAGCTCAGGTTCAGAGATCAACAGTTTGGACGGGCGGGCCACTTACGCGGCCACTCCCAAAAAACTCCGCTGAAAAAGAGGAAAGAACATCATGGCCCTCAAGGATATTCTGCCAAGCCGTATCGGCTTCGGCTCGGCACCGCTCGGCAACATGTTCCGCGACATTCCCGACGACGAGGCGCTGGCCACTGTCGAAGCCGCCTGGAACGATGGCATCCGCTATTACGACAACGCCCCCTTTTATGGTGCAGGCCTTGCCGAAATCCGCATGGGTGAAGCGCTCTCCGGCAAGCCGCGCGACCAGTATGTGATTTCCACCAAGGTCGGACGCGTGATCCTCGACGAGATCGAGGATGTCAGCGCCCGCGATCAGGGCGAAAAGGGTGGCGTGTTCAGCCACGGCCTGCCCAACAAGGTGGTCAACGACTACAGCCACGACGCGACGCTGCGCTCCATCGAGGACAGTTTGAAGCGTCTGAAGACCGATCATATCGAGATCGCCTTCGTGCACGATCTGGCACAGGACTTCTGGGGCGATCGCTGGCTCGAAAAATTCGAGGAAGCCCGCAACGGTGCCTTCAAGGCGCTGGACCGGCTGCGCGACGAAGGGGTGATCAAGGCCTGGGGTCTTGGCGTCAACCGCGTCGAGCCGATCGAACTGGTGCTGGAACTGGACGAACCGAAACCGGACGCCTTTCTGCTGGCCGGCCGTTACACGCTGCTCGACCATGACAAGGCGTTGCAGCGGGTGATGCCGATCGTCGCCGAGCGTGGCCTCGGCGTCGTGGTTGGTGGGCCTTACAGTTCGGGTGCGCTCGTCGGCGGGCCGAATTTCGAATATGCACCGATCAAGCCGGAGATGAAGGCAAAGATCGCCAGCATCAAGGCGATCGCCGACCGTCACGGCGTCAGCATGAAGGCGGCGGGGCTGCAGTTTTCGCTGGCCACCCCGGCGGTCGCGGCCGTCATTCCGGGAGCAAGCCAGCCCTCGCGCATTGCCGAGGACAGTGCCGCCTTCAACGAAAAGGTCCCGGCCGATTTCTGGCAGGAATTGCGCGCCGAAGGTCTGGTCAATCCGCAGGCGCCGCTGCCGGCCTGACATGCGGCGGGCATCCGGGCCGCATCTCGGAAGCGTGGCCCGGACAGATGCCGATAAATCATCGGCGTTGTGCTCAGATCGCGGTCGGCTGGAACATGTAACCGCGTTCGGCATCCGTGTCGAAACGCCCCAGATTTCGCACGCATTGTGGAGCCTCACCCGAAACACCGGCCGATATGACCAAGCCACCGGGTCCGGCTTGCGAAACGGAGACGGTCTTAACCGGCATGATATTGCCGGCGAGGTTGAGCCGATAATGCCCGAAACGGTCGCTCAGGCGCAGATCACCATCACCGAGCTCACAGACATCGATGCGTGACGCACCGCCGGTGTCGGTGGAAAGCTCGCTGACACGCTTGCTGCCATCCGCCATGACGACAGTCAGGACACGACGATATTCGGCAAGATAGGGATGGATGACATATCGTTCGAGCGTGATGGAAAGCGCGCCGACCTTAGCCTCGGTCCTGTCCGCCAGCGGGTAATCGCCGCGACTGATACGCCAGCCATCATAGAGAACAGAACCGGCAATCAGCAGGATCGGAATCGCGGCGACAGACAGCAGGGACACAAGCAGTATTCTTTTCGCGCCAAACCTCATCGACCTGTCCAATCCCCGTCTCAATGCCATCATCCCCTTGCCGATCGGCGCCATGCCGGGGTCGCCTATCCAACCCATGTCAGAAGCGATGCGGCAAACATGCGGCGTCACACCCTGCAGGTCAATCCGCGTCAGACGGAACGACGCTGGCCTGCCAATGTCCTTGGCAAAGGCGCAGCAAAGCGGATAGGCTCCAGAACGGGCATCAGCGCTGCGACGTTGTTCAGGCGGCTCAGCATCGGATCATGGCCCGTCATGCGCGTCACGTGATCGGAAATGCTGACGCGGTGACCTTTCCATTTTTCCACGAAACCATGGAAATTGCCGGCATCCGCCTGCGGGGTAAGCCCCCTCCAGTTCCAGAAAGCGGCAAGAATGGCGGGCTGGAAACGCGGCTCAGCCGCCAGTTCCGGCCGGTTGACGAGATCGAGGCCGCAACGCTGGCCCACTTCCCAATATTCATCACGACCGATAATCTGCGGCCCGCCGCGTCCGATGAAACGCGAGCCGTCGTTCGTACCGCGACCATTGCCCATGCAGTCGCCGTAAATGTCGTCGATCGCCTTTTTCTGCCAGCCGTATCCCATCCCGTAAGCCTTGCGGACGGCAGCGGCATCGGGGAAACGACCAGGCCAAGATCTGGCCACGCCGTCTGCTGAATAATAGATATCTTCGGTGAGGTTTTTCAGGCTGAAGCCATCGCACTCATGCTTGACGTTGGCCAAGGCATAGGCAAGCCGCGTGCGGCTCAATGTTATGCCGGCGGCAGCCAGCAGCGGCGCTCCGTCGAGAAAGGCTTGAATGATCGCATTCGGGGCTCGCGGGAAAATCGCGCGCCAGTCTGCCCCCCGCAGCACCAGCACCATTTCAGTTGGATCCTTGCAAAAACAAATGTGACATTATCACATATTGTCATTGCGCGCGAGTTTAATCGCTTAACCCCTGCCCCCTGCGAAGAGGGCAGAGCCATGTTCTATTCGTAGCGGAAAGCCAGACGCTTGCCGGTCAGTTTGGCAAGCTGTTGCAGGCGACCGTCCAGCCGCTCACCGGCAAAGTTGCGGTAAGCGTGCGGCACCACGAATTCGAGGTCGATATCCGACCTGTCGGAGGGGCGGAAGCTGAGATGATTGACAAGGCCCGGCATGGAGGCCGAGAACAGGTAGACCACCCGAAGCAGGCCGCCCAGCAGCTTTGCCAGTTCCAGCAGGCGTGGCGTGCCGATCGCCGCCAGCGCGCCGGTGGCACCGTTGTCGCTCAGGCCTTCGAAACGGTAATAGTTGGCAAGCGCGATATAGGCGCGGCCGGCATGGGTGATGCCGGTGAAGGACGAATGCGCGATGATGTTGAGCGCCTGCAGGCCGCGGTAATCCGGATGCGCACGCCAGCTGATATCTGCCAGCAGGCAGGCGGCGCGGCGGTAACGGCTCTCCTCGTCGCTTTCATCAATGCCGAACACCGGCACCATGCGGCCGGTCCATTCGGCAAGCTCACGCGCGTGTTCGGGCGAACGGGCACGCAGGATGGCAAGCTGGTCGGCTGCGACGAGCAGAGGATCGGATGCCTGCTCTTCCGGCGACAGTTTTGAATAGAGATACCCTTCGCGCACCCCTTGGGCAGACACGATGATGCTCGAGGGCTTCATGATATCGAGCACTTCCTGCATGGCGACGGCGCCAAAGGGCAGAAGAGCGCGACGATTTTTGGAAACCGACTGCCATGCCGGGCTCTTTGCGGCACTGCCGTCGACGATTTCCTTCAGGAAGGCCTGCATTTCGGCCAGCGATAGTTCGTAGCCCTGCATCATGTGCAGCGGATAACCGCGCATTTCCATGTGCAGTTTGGCGACGTTGCGCCATGTACCGCCGACCGCATAGAAGGTGCGCCCCTCGCCCTTCGCCAGAAGCTTTGCCGACTTGACCTGGCTGCGTGCGAAGGCGCGTGCCTTGGCGATCGAACCGCCGGAATATTCCGACAGGCGCAGGCCGCCGAGCGGCAGGGTGATGCCCTTGCCGAGTTCGTGGTCGTGGATATCGATCAGTTCCAGCGAGCCGCCACCGAGATCGCCGGCAATGCCGTCGGCATGGTGGAAACCGCTGGTAACGCCGAGCGCCGAATAATAGGCCTCTTCCTCGCCGGACAGGACCTGCGGCTTCTGGCCGAGGATCTCCTCGACATTGCGGATGAATTCAGGCCCGTTGGAGGCTTCGCGGGCAGCGGCGGTGGCAAGGACGTAAATCTCCTTTGCCCCGGCCTGCACCGACAGCGCCTTGAAGCGGCGCAGTGCGGCAAGCGCGCGATCGACCGCTTCGCTATCCATGCGGCCACTCGAACCCAGCCCCTTGCCGAGGCCACACAGCACCTTTTCGTTGAAAAGGGTGGTTGGGGCGCGGGAAAGGCCTTCGTAAATGACGACGCGAACGGAATTCGAGCCGATGTCGATAACGGAAACAGGAGCGCTACCTTGAACGCGCCCCTGAGCTTCTGTTCGTACCATGCGAGCCTATAATTTGGGCCTTATTTCTTTCGTCCGGACATGACGCCCGCGATCAGTTTCGGCGCACTCGACTTCAGGGCTTCCCCACGTCCAGAAAGAGACGGGTTGGTCATGAAATACTGCTGGGCGTTGAAAGGTTCCTCTCCATGACGAACCTCCATCCGCCGCGATGTGCCGTCGGGCAATATCTCGTAGCTCTGCTGGTTGTCAATGAGATTGCCCAGCATGATCTGTGAAAGAACCTGTTCATGCACGGTGGGATTGAGCAGCGGCACCAGCGTTTCGACACGACGGTCGAGGTTGCGCGGCATCATGTCGGCCGAGCCGATGTAGACGAGTGCCTTTTCCGAAGGCAGGCCAAAGCCATTTCCGAAGCAGAAGATGCGGCTGTGCTCGAGGAAGCGGCCGACGATCGATTTCACCCGGATATTGTCGGACAGGCCCTTCACCTGCGGGCGCAGGCAGCAGATGCCGCGGATGACCAGATCGACATCGACACCGGCATGGCCGGCGCGGTAAAGCGCATCGATGATCTCCGGATCGACCAGCGAGTTCATCTTCATCCAGATGGCGGCCGGGCGGCCTTCCTTGGCGTGAACGATCTCTTCCTCGATGTGACGCAGGATGCGCGGACGCAGCGTATAGGGCGAAACGGCCAGCTTCATGCTCTCGGTCGGTTCACCGTAGCCGGTGATGAAGTTGAAGATGTTGGCCATGTCGTGGCCGATCTTCGGATTGCAGGTGAAGAAGGACAGGTCGGTGTAGATCTTCGCCGTGACCGGGTGGTAGTTGCCGGTGCCGAGGTGGCAATAGGTGCGCAGCTTGCCGTCTTCACGGCGCACGACCATCGACATCTTGGCATGCGTCTTCAATTCGATGAAGCCGAACACGACCTGCACACCGGCGCGCTCAAGGTCACGCGCCCAGCGGATGTTCGCCTCTTCGTCGAAACGCGCCTTCAGCTCCACCAGAGCGGTGACCGACTTGCCGGCTTCGGCGGCATCGATCAGGGCTCGGACGATGGGGCTGTCGTTGGAGGTTCTGTAGAGGGTTTGCTTGATGGCGAGGACGTCGGGGTCGCGGGCCGCCTGCAGAAGGAACTGCACCACCACATCGAAACTTTCGTACGGATGATGGACCACCATGTCCTTTTCGCGGATGGCGGCGAGGCAGTCTCCGGCGTGTTCGCGGACGCGTTCGGGAAATCGCGCATTGTAGGGCAGAAATCGCAGGTCATCGCGCGGCGCCTTGGCGATCTCGGAAATGGTGTTGAGGGCGAGCAGGCCCGGCAGAACGGCGACGCGGTTTTCCGGTACGCCGAGCTCCTGCACCACGAACTGGCGCAGAGAGGCCGGCATTTCCGAATCCGTCTCGATGCGGATGACCTTGCCGCGACGGCGGCGTTTCAGCGCCGTTTCGAAAAAGCGCACCAGATCTTCGGCTTCTTCCTCGACTTCCAGATCGCTGTCACGGATGAGGCGGAACGTGCCGGCGCCCTTGACCTCGTAGCCGGGGAAAAGACGGTCGGTAAACATGCTCACCACGTCTTCAAGCGTGATGTAGCGCACCGTCGTGCCGGCATCGGGCAGACGGATGAAACGATCGAGCGTGGTGGGCAGACGCAGCAGACCCGTCATCGGCTCCTTGCCGTGCTTGCTGTCCAGCTGCAGGCCCATGGTGAAGCCGAGGTTCGGAATGAACGGGAACGGATGTGCCGGATCGATGGCGAGAGGCGTGAGGACCGGGAACAGATCCTCCTCGAAATCGGTGGCAAGCCACGTCCGGTCCTCTTCCGACAGGGCTGCCGGACGCACAATCAGGATATCTTCCCTGGCAAGATATTGCTGCAGGACGGCAAGCGAGGCCTGCTGTTCCATCTGCAGATTGTCGATTTCCTTGAGGATTTCTTCCAGCTGTTCGGCAGGCGTCTTGCCGTCGGGGCTGCGCACCAGAATGTTCTGGCGCACCTGACCTTCGAGGCCGGCGACACGAACCATGAAAAATTCATCGAGGTTGGCAGCCGAAATCGACAGGAAGCGGATGCGCTCCAGCAGCGGATGATCGGTGTTCAACGTCTCTTCGAGGACGCGGCGGTTGAACTGCAGCCAGGAAAATTCACGGTTGATGAAGCGTTCGGGGCTGGCCATCAGTTCCTCGAAGCTCGGGCTCGCCTCTACTTCACTGGCTTCATGCGTATCGGCGATCTGGTCCATGCCCCGTCCCTCATATGTTATGCCTTGCGGCCGTATAACGTTTTGACGACGGAACTGTGACAGTCAACCGTCCCCGTCGTCGCTGGCACCGTCTTCGCCGAAGGTTTCCAGCACCTCCGCAGCAAGGCTGCGACTGATGCGGGTACCGCGGGCAAGCGCCAGCCGATCGATCTGATCCACCACCTGCTGTGCTGCGGCCAGCGACCGTTCCATCCTCGCCACGATATACGCGACAATCTTGTCATCGATATTAAGCTGGCGATCCGCAAACAATTTGACGATCACCTGCGCCAGCAGTTCCTCATCCGGCTCGCCGATCTCGACGATCGTTGCAGCTTTCAGGCGTGAGCGCAGATCCGGCAGGGTGACATTCCAGGCCGACGGCCATGTCCGCGAGGTCATCAGCAGGCTGGAGCCGTTTTCCCGCACGCTGTTGATGACGTGAAAGAGCTCGGTGTCGTCAAAACCGCGACGATCGACATCCTCGAACAGGACCGGGCCACCGGCCGCCACCAGATTGGCATTCTCCCCGGGGACCGGATGAATGTCGCTGGCGCCGCTTTTCTGCCGCCAGATGCTGGCGAGATGCGTCTTGCCGGAACCGGCAGGGCCGGCAAGCACGATCACCGGCGATGGCCATGCGGGCCAGCTATCGACAATGGCAACGGCTGCGCTGACCGGGCCGGAGACCAGCAGGTCATCGCGGCCCGTTGCCGGATCGTGGGAAAAGGATAGCGCCAGCTGCTCGCTGCGCTTTGGCGTCTGCCGGTCGTTTTCGGTCATTCTGGTTTCTGGACGGTAATCTGGGCGGTGCCAGCATGATCCACCGCGTGGGATTTGTCTTCCTCCCACGGCAGCGTTTCGGAACGCCCGTAATAAATATCGCTGTCAAGGTATCGCGACAGCACGAAGCGGACAAGCACCCCGACCATGGCGGCGGCCGGAACGGCGACCAGAAGCCCAACGAAGCCGAACATGGCGCCAAAGGCGAACAGCGCAAACATCAGCCAGACTGGATGCAGGCCGACGCTGGAGCCGACCAGCTTTGGCTGGAGAATATTGCCCTCGATGAACTGGCCGAGGAAGAACACGCCCGCCGTGGCGATGATCCAGGTATATTCCGGCCAGAACTGTACGAGCGCCACACCGACCGACAGGACAAGGCCGATCAGCGAGCCGATATAGGGGATGAACGAGATCATGCCGGCGACGAAACCGATCAGCAGGCCGAAGTTGAGGCCGACCGCCGACAGGCCAGCGGCGTAAAAGATGCCTAGGATGAGGCAGAGCGAGCCCTGGCCGCGGATGAAGCCCGCAACCGAGCGATCCATCTCACGCGCCAGCTGGCGCACCACCTGCACCTGATCGCGCGGGATCCAGCTGTCGACCTTGTTGACCATACGGTCCCAGTCGAGCAGCAGGTAGAAGGCAACGACCGGGGTGACGATCAGAAGCGAGACGACATCGATGATCGCCTTGCCGGAATTCCACACCTGCGCGAACAGGGTGCCGATGAAACCAGCGCCCTGGCTCAGGACTTCGGAAAAGTTCTGCTTGACCGTTTCGATCTGGCTGGTGACCCAGCCGGGAAGGAACGAGGTTTCGGGACTGGAGAGGATCTGCTGCAGCTGGGTGATATAACCCGGCATGGCGGCGGCGAACTGGCTGAACTGATTGACGATGACGGGGATGACCAGCATCAGCGACAGCGCAAAGATCAGCACGAAACTGACAAGGATCAGTACCGAGGCCATCATGCGGCTCAAGCCACGACGTTCCAGCCAGTCGGCGACCGGATCGAGGAAATAGGCGAGCGCCATGCCGGCCACGAAGGGAAGCAGGATCGAGCGGAAGAACCACAGGAACACCACGAACATGACGAACACGCCGAGCCAGAAATAGATATGGCGCCGGAGGGTGGTGCCGCTGATATGATAGGCCATAAGGTGTCCTCTCGGCTTTGTTCGATGCCTTGGGATATGAAGGTGCCGCTCCCCAAGGTCAAGCTTGTGCACCCGTATGAGGCCACAGCTGTGGATCACGCCCATGAAATGCCTGTGAACGGACTGTAAAACCCTGCGGAAAAGCGTGCGGTGCTTGCATCCTGCGGCCCATCGTGCAATTGCGGGCCTAATTGTTTATGCATGCCCCTGACCGGGTTTCGCTTTGCTATCCGTGAGCGTTTCCGGCAGACATGCGATGGTTTCAGTGGAGAACATGCGATGAGCGAGGCGGGCAAGAACGGTCTCACCTATAGCGATGCGGGCGTCGATATCGATGCGGGCAATCTGATGGTGGAAAAGATCAAGCCGGCAGTGCGCTCGACGCGCCGTCCCGGCGCTGACGGCGAGATCGGCGGCTTCGGCGGCCTGTTCGACCTCAAGGCCGCAGGTTTCAACGACCCGATCCTGGTGGCCGCCAATGACGGCGTCGGCACCAAGCTGAAGATCGCCATCGACGCCAACCGCCACGACACCGTCGGCATCGACCTCGTCGCCATGTGCGTCAACGACCTCGTGGTGCAGGGCGCCGAGCCGCTGCTCTTCCTCGATTATTACGCCACCGGCAAACTCGACCCGGAACAGGGTGCGGCGATCGTTCTCGGTATTGCCGAAGGCTGCCGTCAGGCAGGCTGCGCGCTGATCGGCGGCGAGACCGCCGAAATGCCGGGCATGTATTCCGAAGGCGATTACGACCTCGCGGGCTTTGCCGTCGGTGCCGCCGAACGTGGCAAGCTGCTGCCGGCCGGCGATCTGGCCGAAGGCGACGTCATTCTCGGCCTCACCTCTTCCGGCGTTCATTCCAACGGCTTTTCGCTGGTGCGCAAGATCGTTTCTCTCTCCGGCCTCGGCTGGGATGCCCCTGCCCCGTTCGCGGACGGCAAGACGCTCGGCGAAGCGCTGCTGACACCGACCCGCATCTATGTGAAACCGCTTCTGGCCGCGATCCGCAGCACCGGCGCCCTGAAGGCGCTTGCCCACATCACCGGCGGAGGTTTCCCGGACAATATTCCGCGCGTCCTGCCCGACCATCTGGCCGCCGAAATCGAACTTTCCAACATTCCGGTTCCGCCGGTCTTCTCGTGGCTGGCCAAGACGGGTGGCGTTGCGCCGAACGAAATGCTGCGCACCTTCAACTGCGGCGTCGGCATGATCGTCGTCGTTGCGGCTGAAAACGCAAAGACCGTGACCGAGGCGCTGGCCGCTGAAGGCGAAACCGTCGTGCAGCTCGGTCGCATCATCGCCCGAGAAGAAGGCGGTGCCGGCACCGTCTACAAGGGCACGCTTAGCCTATGACATCGGCTGTAACGGTTTCGGGTCGCAAACGCGTCGTCGTGTTCATCTCCGGCGGTGGCTCCAACATGGTGTCGCTGGCCGATGCCTGCGCGAGTGAAGGTTTTCCGGCCGAGATCGTTGCCGTCATCTCAGACAAGCCGGATGCCGGCGGCCTCGCCAAGGCCGCCGCTCGCGGCATCATGACCCGCGTGTTCGAACGCAAGGCCTATGGCAGCAAAATCGAACATGAAACGGCAATCCTTGAAGCGCTCGAGGTGATCAAGCCGGATATCATCTGCCTTGCCGGTTACATGCGGCTGATCTCGGGTGATTTCATTTCCCGTTACGAAGGCCGGATCATCAACATCCACCCTTCGCTTCTGCCGCTGTTCGCCGGTCTGCACACCCACCAGCGCGCCATCGATGCCGGCATGAAGATCGCCGGCTGCACGGTGCATTTCGTCACCGAAGGCATGGACGAAGGCCCGATCGTGGCGCAGGCGGCGGTGCCGGTTCTGTCCGGTGACACATCTGATACATTGGCCGCACGCGTGCTGACCGTGGAGCACAAGCTCTATCCGCTGACGCTTAAGGCGCTGGCCGAAGAGCGCGTGAAGATGGAAGGCGGCAAGGCCGTTTCTGTCGCGAGCACGGACGTTTCCCGCGCGGACCAGCGGATCGTTTCCGCCGGTCTCTGAGCCGCGATTGACGGTTTTTCGTGCCGGTTCTATCCTATGGCATCAGGTGGAGCAGAGCGATGACGATCACGGTCAATGTCGGCGATGCCGATCTCAATGAATTGCTGGCAAAGGTGGAAGCCGGCGAGGACGTGGTCCTCGTCCGCGATGGCGTGCCGGTGGCGCAGGTAACGAGCCTAGCGCAACCGGCTTTCGATCCGGAGGCGCGACGAAAAGCTATTGAGGAAATCAAGGCTTTTCGGGCAAACATGCCGCGCGTGACGCAAGAAGAGATCGCGGAATGGAAGGCAATCGGCCGCAAATGATGGCCGGTTTCGTCATAGATGCCTCAGTCGTTTGCACTTGGGTATTGCCGGACGAAGCTTCTCCAACGACAGATGCACTTCTTGAGCGAATAGAACTGACGGGCGCCACTGCGCCCGATTTGCTGTGGCATGAAGTGCGCAACGTGCTGATGATGGCACGGCGGCGAAACCGCATAACATTCAATGCCGTTACGGCTGGGATGATAAAAGTTCGCAACCGTCCGGTGTACACGCGTGTTATAGAAGGCGACGAACCAATTCACCCTCGCCGAACACCACGGTCTCACAGCCTATGACTCCGCCTATCTCGCGCTGGCCATAGACCTACACTTGCCGCTTGCCACGCTCGACAAACAACTGCGGGCGGCAGCGGCACGGGAAGGTGTGATTCTGCTGGCCTGATGGTATAGCCTTACCCCGAGTTGCTCACGCTACTCAGACGCCCTTGCCTCAGCCAAGATTGCCGGACGAGAGCGCAGCACGGTTGATCATCGCCCATTGCAGCGCGACGATGGTCTTGGCATCGGTAATCTCGCCGGTGCTGATCATACGATAGGCCTCGTCAAGGCCAAGCGTGACGACCTCGATATCCTCGCCTTCACCGGCAAGCCCACCGCCCTGCCCGAGCTTGTGAGTGGCATCGATGCTGGCGGCAAACAGCGACAGCTTTTCCGTCAGTGCACCGGGCGTCGGGTACATCTCGCAAATATGATGCACTTCATCGATCTTGAAGCCGGTTTCCTCCATTGCCTCGCGAACAACCGCCTCGGCAGGATTTTCACCCTCATCGATCAGTCCGGCCGGCAATTCCAGCATGAAGGCAGCATCGCCATTGACGAAGGCGCCGGCACGAAACTGGCGCACCAGAACGACCGTGTCGTCCTTCGCATCATGAAGCAGAATGGCGGCGGCACTACCATGATCATGGACTTCGCGATGAACGGTCACGAGGCTGCCATCCCGCATGTGCTGTTCAAACGTCAGTTTTTCCAGACTTACAAAGCCCTTGTAGAGCGTTTCGCGGCCAATCAGGCGCACGCGTTCGGTTTCGGAAGTGTCGATGTCGATCATGTCCGTTCCTGTGATTCCATTTGGGCATGATGATGCAGGATCAGCCCTTGCGGAGCCAGACCCGATTGTCGTGAAATGCGGCACCGCCATAGGGCGCAACGGCATCGGCGCCGGTCAGTACATTGATGCCCTCGCCATCGAGATGCGCCGAATTCGGCCACAGCCCCTCAGCCACCAGCACACCCGCCCGCGCACCCGCAACGATGCGGGCATGCAGCCGGATATCGCCACGGCAGTTTCCGATGTGCACGATATCGCCGTCAGCGATGCCGAGGCGTTCGGCGTCGGATGGCTCGATCATCACGTCGGGCCGCCCCTCCTTCTGCACAGAGCCCTTTGTCTCTGTGAAAGAGGAGTTGAGAAAGCTTCGCGCAGGCGACGTGGCGAGGCGGAAAGGGTGCTCCTCGTCCGGTGCCTCGATCAGCTCGACATGATCCGGGAAGATCGGAAGATTGGCGACGGGCCCGAGCGGCCCGACATTTTCCGGCGGCTTGTCCGGTGAAGGACCGTTTGCCCAGTCGGGGCTGAAGCGGAATTTGCCGTCATCGTAGCCGAAGCCGTTGAGATAATGCGCGGTTTCGAAATCCGGCTGGGCGTCGATCCATTTGTCGCGCGCCAGATCGTCGTAACCCGGCCAGCCGCTGTCGGAGAGAATGCGGTCGATATGGCTGCGCTCATCCTCACCGAAACCGGGACAGTGGTCGATGCCAAGGCGTTTGGCCAGTTCCTCGATGACGAAGAGGTTGGTGCGCACGCTCGGAGGCGGCTCGACGAGTTTGGGGCCGAGCAGAATGTGCATGTGGCCGCCGCCACGATAGAGATCGTCATGTTCGACGAACATGGTGGCCGGCAGGACGATGTCGGCGACCTTCGCCGTATCGGTCATGAAATGCTCGTGCACCGCCACGAACAGATCATCGCGCATAAAACCGTCGCGGACGAGGCGTTGTTCGGGCGCAACATTCATCGGGTTGGTGTTCTGGATCAGCAGCGCATCGACCGGGCCGCGATGCCGCAGCGCCTCGGCATCGCCGGTCAGGACGCGGCCGATCTGCGACTGGTCGAGCATGCGGATATCGGGATCGACGAAAGCCGTGCCCATCAGGTGCGATTTGTCGAGATGATAGATGGCGCCATTGTTGTGAAAGGCGCCGCCGCCCTCGTATTGCCAGGAGCCGAGCACCGTGGCGATGGAAAGTGCCGCATGCATGGCGGCGGTGCCGTTGCGCTGGCGGGCAAAACCGTAACCGAGCCGGAAGAAGGTCTTTTTGGTCGTGCCGATCAGCCGGGCAAAAGCCTCGATCTCTTCGACCGACAGACCTGCGATGGCGGATGCCCATTCCGGCGTGCGGGTTTTCAAATGCGCTTCGAGACCGGCAGGATCGTCGGCAAACTTTTCCATATAGGCGCGGTCGGCATGACCATCGCGAAAGGCGATGTGCATGACGGCGCAGGCGAGCGCCGCATCAGTGCCGGGGCGCACGGTCAGCGCCATGTCGGCCTGTTTCATGGTCGGGTTGTCGTAAATGTCGACGACGACGATTTTTGCGCCGCGTTCCTTGCGGGCTTTTATCGCATGGGTCATGACGTTGACCTGCGTGGAGACGACGTTCGAGCCCCAGATCACCACGCAATCGGCCTTGCCGATCTCGCGCGGATCTGGGCCGCGCAGGTCGCCGGTGCCCATCACATAACCGGTCCAGGCCATGTTGGTGCAGATCGTGCCGAAAAAGCCCGAATACTTTTTGGCATGGCGCAGACGTTCAATCGAGTCGCGCTGCACCTGCCCCATCGTGCCGGCATAAAAATACGGCCAGACTGCTTCCGAGCCGTGGCGCGCCTCGGCCTTGACGAAAGCGTCGGCAATCTCGTCGAGCGCCGCCTCCCACGAGATCTCTTGCCAGTTGCCATCGCCCTTGGCCCCTGCCCGTCGCTGCGGCACCATCAGGCGGCCGGGATGGTAAAGCCGCTCGGCATAACGCGCGACCTTGGCGCAGATGACGCCGGCCGTATAACTGTTGTCGGCCGAGCCGCGTACCCGTCCGATCTTTCCGTCAGCAGTGATATCGATATCGAGCGCGCAGGCGGAGGGACAGTCGTGCGGACAGACCGTGTGCGCCACGGAATTGTGGCCGGGCAGGTGTCGAGTGGAGATGGGCGTCGCAATGTTCATCGGATTTCTATATGGCATGGGCAGGCACGCAAAAAGCAAGATTTGCGGCTCATCAGTTTTATTCATCCGGAGCAGCCATGAACTACCGCCACATCTACCATGCCGGCAATTTTGCCGATGTTCTCAAGCATGCGGTGCTGGCGCAGCTGGTCATCTATATGCAGAAGAAGGACAAGGCCTTTCGCGTGCTCGATACGCATGCGGGTATCGGCCTGTACGACCTGTCTTCGGAAGAAGCGCAAAAGACCGGCGAATGGCGCGACGGTATCGGCAAGGTGATGGCGGCGGAATTTTCGCCGCAGGTCGCTGCGGTGCTGAAGCCTTATCTGGATGCCGTGCGCGAGCTGAACCCCGATTTCGACAAAAACGGGACGCTCAAACTCTATCCCGGCTCGCCAAAACTTTCACGCATGCTGTTTCGTCCGCAGGACAGGCTGGCGGCGATGGAACTGCATCCCGACGACTTCAACCGCCTTTCGCGCCTGTTCGAAGGTGATTTCCAGACCCGCGTCACCGAACTCGACGGCTGGCTGGCGCTCGGCGCGCATCTGCCGCCGAAGGAAAAACGCGGTGTCGTGCTGGTCGATCCGCCCTTCGAGATCGAAGGCGAATACGAGCGCCTCGCCAAGGGACTGGCCACCGCGTACCGGCGTTTTCCGGGCGGCACCTATTGCCTGTGGTATCCGTTGAAAAAGGGCGCGCCGATCAAGGCGTTTCACGAACAGTTGCAGGCACTCAACATTCCAAAAATGCTGTGCGCCGAACTGACGGTGATCAGCGACCGTGAAGCGACCGGGCTGAATGGTTCAGGCGTCATCGTCGTCAACCCGCCCTTCACGCTGAAGGACGAGCTGCATCTGGTGCTTCCAGCGCTGAAGGAGGCCATGGCGAAGGATCGTTATGCCTCGCAACGCGCCTTCTGGCTGCGCGGCGAAGAGGTTATCGAACGCGACGAAGACTGACGAAAAGGCGCCCCTGGAGGCGCCTTTTCTCTGTTCAGCTCTCGTGCTGTTCGCCACGCCGCAAGTCCGGCGGGTTGTTGGCCTTGAACTGTGATCGTTCGAAGATCAGGATCACCACCAGTGCCATGATGAACGGGATGATCAGGTAGAACAGCCGGAAGACCAGCAGGGCAGCAATGACATCCGCCTGGTTCATGTCCGGCAGGCCCATAAGGAACACCAGTTCCAGCACGCCCAGGCCACCCGGCGCATGCGAAAGCAGTGCTGCCGAGAACGAGATCAGAAAAATTCCAAGCACGATCATGAAGCCGGGATTGCCGGCTTCCGGCAGCGCGAAATAGATGATGCCGGCAGCACCGATCAGCTCGATGGGAGCGATCAGCAATTGCGGAAGAACCACCTTCGGGGCCGGATAGAAGATGTTGATCGAGCCGAGCTTCAGCGGCTTCAGCTTCATGAAGCTTGCCACGACATAAAGACCGATCAGCGCCAGGATGAGAACACCCGTCGCAGCCGACGCCTCGACCGGCACCAGATCACCAAAACGTTCGATCAGCTCCGGTTCATAGACCAGAACCAGACCGGCCAGAAGCAGCGTGCCGAGGATGAATGTGAAGGAGCAGACGGCAATCAGCACGCCGATCTCCGAAGGGGTCATGCCACGCGTCGAATAGGCCCGGTAACGCACGACGGCACCCGAAACCACCGAGGCGCCGACATTGTGCGACAGGGCGTAGGTGGTGAAGGAGCAGATGGTGATGAACCACCAGTCGATTTTCCTGCCGAGATGCATCAGCGCGATGCGGTCATAGCCTGCCAGCGCCGCATAGGCGACCAGCGTGCACAATGCCGCCAGAAACCAGTCCATCATGGGGATGGCGATAAAACTGTCCCACAGATCGTCGAGAGACAGGCCGCGCAATTCCTTGTAGAGAAGCCATGCCGAAAGCGCTATCGTCAGCGCACCCACGGTCGGCCATAGGTATTTCTTGAATGTCATTAAGCCGTTTCGCTCTTCACTCCTCACCACGGCCACAACGTGCAGCCGCCCGCGAAGCAGCAGCTTAGCCGCCAAGTTCCTAACCATTCAACCTTTCCCACGCATTGATGTTCCAGAGACCGGGATTTTTCGACCATGACGAGGAAATTTTTCGCTGCCATCCGGATCGCAGCCACAGCAATGCTGGCATTTTCATCTGTTTTGACGCTGGCGACAGACGTTTCGTCACAGGAGCGCAATCGCCCGCGCGGGCAAGCAGGCGTGTTTGATTTCTATGTCCTGTCGCTTTCGTGGTCGCCAACCTTCTGCGACACGCAAAGAGGCGGACGTAACGCGCAACAATGCGGTGGGGACAAGGATTTCGGCTTCATCGTGCACGGGCTGTGGCCGCAATACGACCGCGGATATCCGGAATTCTGCACCACCGGCGAAGCTGGCCGCGTGCCGAACCAGCTGGGCGAACCGCTGTTCGATATCATGCCGTCGATGGGGCTGATCGGCCACCAGTGGCGCAAGCATGGCGCCTGCAGCGGGCTTTCGCAGCGTGATTATCTGACCGCGATCCGCACCGCGTATGATCGCGTAAAAATGCCCGCCGGGCTCGCCGATCCGGCAAAGGCCCAGACGACCTCTGCCAAGGCAATCGAAGAAGCGTTCATTGCGGCCAATCCCGGCATGCAGCCGCAGGGCGTCGCCGTCACCTGCGAGCGGGACAAGCTGGAAGAGGTTCGTATCTGCATGACCAAGGATTTCGGTTTCCGCACCTGCCCGGAAGTCGATCGGCGCAGTTGCTCTCTATCCCGCGTCAGCGTGCCGCCGGCACAATAATTTTCTGATCTCCAACATGGTATTCTCGCAATGAAAATCCTTTATTCGCCCGCCTCTCCCTATTCGGCGAAATGCCGCATGGCCGCCCGTTATCTCAGCCTCGACGTTGAAGAAGTGAAGACGGAAACCGGGCCGGAACCGTCTGAACTGATCGACAACAATCCGCTTGGAAAAATTCCGACGCTGCTCACGGCCGATGGCCGCGCCGTGTATGACAGCGTCGCCATCATGTCCTATCTCGACCGCCTGTCCGGCAATCGGCTTTATCCGAAAAAGCACGAGAAGCGCACCGATGCGGAAGTGCTGGAAGCGCTGTGCGACGGCATCACCGATTGCCTGCTCGCCATCGTCTATGAGCGCCGTTTTCGCCCGGAAGACAAGATCCACCAGCCGTGGATCGACAAGCAGTGGAGCAAGGTCACGCGTGGCCTCGATCATCTGGAAAAGAACCTGCCGAAGACCGGCAAAAAACTGAACGGCGGCCATTTTTCGCTGGCGGCGCTGCTCGGTTATCTCGACCTGCGCTTTGCCAGCCAGTGGGAAGAGGATCGCCCGTTTCTCGCGGCATGGCGCGAAACCTTCGCCAAGCGTTTTGGCGATTACAACGAGATGAAGTCGAACGGCTGAGCCGGCCTGCTCTTCACTGAAGACCTCTATACGACCTTAGGATGAGGGCGGGCTGCAAAAGCTTGCTCTCATCCCCTCCTCCGCTACTATCGCGTGAGCGGCGGGAGGCCGCGATGGAGGAAATTTCATGACACACTCTGCGTTCACGCGGCGGACAGCGCTTGCGCTTGCCGGTACAACACTGGCTCTGATGTCGCTCGGTTCGACCGCACAGGCTAAAGACTTTCCAAACAACACCATAACGCTGGTGGTCCCCTTTGCCGCGGGTGGCTCCACCGATGTGGTCGGCCGCGTGGTTGCGCAGAAGATGGGCGAGATCCTCGGCCAGCAGGTGGTGGTCGAAAACGTGGCGGGCGCCGGCGGCAATCTCGGTGCCGACCGCGTGGCGCGCGCCGAACCGGATGGTTACACGATCCTGATGGGCACCGTCGCAACACATGCCCTCAACCCGCTGATCCTGAAAACAAAACCATACGATCCGGAAAAGGATTTTGCGCCTGTTTCGCTACTGGTCGTGGTGCCGAACGTGCTGGTGGTCAATCCGGAACTACCGGTCAATTCGGTGCAGGAACTGATCGATCTCCTGAAGAAGGAGCCGGACAAATATTCCTACGCTTCATCCGGCAACGGCACGCCGCTGCATCTGTCAGGCGAACTGTTCAAGTCGATGACCGGCACCACCATGCAGCACGTTCCCTACAAGGGTGCCGGGCCGGCCTTGAACGACCTGATCGGCAACCAGATCTCGATCATGTTCGATAACCTGCCCTCCTCCTCCGGCCACATCAAGGGCAAGACACTGAAGGCGCTGGGTGTCACCACCAAGGAACGTGCGCCGTCCTTCCCCGACGTAGCCACGGTCGCCGAAACCGTGCCGGGTTACGAGACCTATACGTGGAATGCGCTCTTCGCACCGGCAGGCACGCCGCCGGAAGCCGTCGCCAAACTCAACGAGGCGGCCAATGCGGCGTTGAAGGACCCGAAAGTGGCGGAGCGCATGAAGGAATTCAGCGCCACCATCGTCGGTTCGACGCCGGAAGAGCTCGGCAAGCATGTGACAGCGGAACTGGCCAAATGGGGACCGGTGGTCAAGAACGCCAATATCCAGATGGATTGAGCCACGGCAAAACGCTCCTTCGTCATCCTCGGCCTTGTGCCGAGGATCCGACCACGGTGCCACAAATTCACCGCGGCAGATGCTCGGGACAGGCCCGAGCATGACGATCGCATTTGTTGAATTCGAACATGCAAAAGGCCGGGAGCTTTCGCTCCCGGCCTCTCAAAATCAATCCGAAGGATCGGATCAGAACTTCATGCCGATACCGACCTTGACGCTGTTGTCGTCAAAACCACGCGAGTAGGTGGTGCCGCCGACGTTGAAGTCTTTCTTCTGGTAATCGGTGTAGCGGTATTCGACGCGAGCGGTGATGTTGTCGGTCACCATCGTTTCGACACCGGCGCCAACCGTGTAGCCGACTGCGGTCTTGTCGTCAGAACCGGCAGCGTTGGATACCTTGTTGTTGGCAGCAGCAACACCGGCCGTACCGTAAACGAGAACCGGGCTGAGGTCGTAACCGACGCGGCCGCGAACGGAACCGTTCCAGCCTTCCTTCATGTCGACGCCGTTACCGGCGTAACCCTTCTGGTCAGCCATGCCGACGTCAGCTTCGACGCCGTAGACGACCTGGCCGCTCTGCCAGTTGTAACCGGTGTAGAGCGAACCGCCGAAACCGTCGGCCTTGCTGTCGGCGTCGCCGCCGCTTGCCTTGCCGGCGAAATCGTAGTTGCCGGTGGCGCCGAGGTAGTAACCCGACCAGTTAGCAGCCGGAGCCGGCTGGTCCATGGCAACCGGTGCTTCCGGGATCTGCTCGACAGCGTCAGCAGCCTGGGCAGCCGAAACTGCGATGAGGCTTACGCCGGAAACGATGATGGAAGCGATAATGGTACGCATACTTAATCTCCTTGTACTCGGGTCAGTGAACGTTGCGGAGCCCGTGTGGTTCCAAAACATTTTTCGTTCGTCGCCCGTTGGAGATGAAATTGAAGGTCAATTGCGGAGATGAAAGAGCCGAAATGTGAATTGTTTGTGGCGGCGAGGCGGCTGAAGTTTGATGTTGCTTCATCGCAACACGCACTTTGTTAACCTTACCTAAAGGTTTAAATAAGTATATTATTTTTAATCTTCAACATTACATTGCCATCTCGCAATAGAACATTGGTGCAGCGACTGCAAGCATCATTTCGATACGTCTTCCGCTTGACCCCCTCAATGTTTATATGGAGCATAAAGGCCGGATCAGCAGCAAAAAGCGTAGATTTACCCGTGAAATTTCCCAGAACCGTACTTGTGACCGGAGCAGCCCGAAGGATTGGAGCTGCGATATGCAGCGATCTGGCGGCAAACGGATTTGCCGTTGCCATTCATGCCAATGAGGCAATTGACGAGGCTGAATCGCTGGCTGCCCGATTGCGGCAGGACGGCGCAAAGGCGATTTCAATCCAGGCCGATCTTCTCGACCCTGCAGAATCAGAAAATCTCGTGCCCCGAGTCGCGGCCGAACTCGGGCCGCTTGGCCTTCTGGTCAACAATGCCTCGATCTTTCGCGAGGACAGCGCGGAAACATTCGACGCCGAAGCCTTCGAGCAGCATTTTGCCATCCATGTGAAGGCACCTTCGATCCTCTCGGCCGCCTTCCTTGCTCAATTGCCCGACAACACATCCGGCCTGATCGTCAACATCATCGACCAGCGCGTATGGGCACTGACGCCGCGTTTCTATTCCTACACGCTGTCGAAATCGGCTCTGTGGACGGCGACGCAGACGCTCGCGCAGGCCTATGGTCCACGCGTTCGGGTCAATGCGATCGGCCCCGGCCCCAGCTTCAAAAGCCCGAGACAGACAGACGAGGACTTTCAGACCCAACTCTCCGCCCTTATATTAAAGCAGGGTCCGGCACCGGAGGAATTCGGGCGGACGATTCGCTTTCTGTTCAATACGCCTTCGATCACCGGCCAGATGGTCGCGCTCGACGGCGGCCAGCATCTGGCGTGGCAAACGCCGGATGTGGCGGAGATCAATGAATGACTTCTGCAAAACTGCCCGACGGCGGTGTGCTCTATGACGAGACCGACGAAGACGAGGACGATTCCGTGCTGGACTCCCCAGCCCCGGACGGTGATGTCGCACGCCTGACGACGGCGATCGACTGGAACGAAGCCGTCAAGCACGATACCGGCCTCAAGGGCGCCGACCTGATTGCCGAATTCGTCAAACACCTGCCGAATGCGCCGGGCGTCTACCGCATGTTCAACGAGGCCGGCGACGTGATGTATGTCGGCAAGGCGCGCAGCCTGAAGAAGCGTGTCGGCAATTATGCGCAGGGGCGGCTGCATTCCAACCGCCTGACCCGCATGGTGCGCGAAACCACCCATATGGAATTCGTCACGACGCGGACGGAAACCGAGGCGCTGCTGCTCGAAGCCAACCTGATCAAGCGCCTGCGCCCACGCTTCAACGTGCTTTTGCGCGACGACAAGTCGTTTCCCTATATTCTCATCAGCGGCGACCACCGCGCCCCTGCCCTATTGAAACATCGCGGTGCGCGGGCGCGAAAAGGCCAGTATTTCGGTCCGTTCGCATCGGCGAGCGCGGTCGGCCGCACGATCAATTCGCTGCAGCGGGCGTTTCTGCTGCGCACCTGCACCGACAGCGTTTTCGAGACACGCACGCGGCCCTGTCTGCTCTACCAAATCAAACGCTGTTCCGGCCCCTGCACGCATGAGGTCAGCGATGCGGGGTATGCCGAACTGGTGAAAGAGGCATCGGACTTCCTCTCCGGCCAGAGCCAGAACGTCAAAACCGTCATCGCCCAACAGATGGCTGAGGCTTCGGACGATCTCGACTTCGAGCGCGCTGCGATCTATCGCGACCGTCTGGCGGCGCTTTCCCACGTCCAGAGCCATCAGGGCATCAACCCGGCCGGCGTCGAGGAAGCGGATATTTTTGCCATCTACCATGAGGCAGGACTGACCTGCATTCAGGTGTTTTTCTTCCGCACCGGCCAGAACTGGGGCAACCGCGCCTATTTCCCGAAGGCCGACCCGCAGATGCCGGGCTCGGAAGTGCTCAACGCCTTCCTCGCGCAGTTCTACGACGACAAGCCGGTTCCGAAGCAGATCCTGCTTTCCGAAACGGTCGAGGAACAGGAATTGCTGGCGCTCGCGTTTTCGGAAAAGGTCGGGCACAAGGTGTCTATCAACGTGCCGCAACGTGGCGAAAAACGCGATCTCGTCGATCACGTCGCTGCCAACGCGCGCGAGGCGCATGGGCGAAAACTGGCGGAAACCTCGTCGCAGACACGTCTGCTGGCCGGTCTCGCCGAAACCTTCAAGCTGCCTTACGTGCCGAGCCGCATCGAGATCTACGACAACTCCCACATCATGGGCACCAATGCCGTCGGTGGCATGGTCGTTGCGGGACCGGAAGGTTTTGTCAAAGGCCAGTACCGAAAGTTCAACATCAAATCGACCGACATTACCCCCGGCGACGACTTTGGCATGATGAAGGAAGTGATGACGCGGCGGTTTTCGCGCCTCATCAAGGAAGAAGGCATTCCCAACCGCAGCATTTCGGCGCCGACAAATGCGGAAACACCGGCCGAAACGACCAGTGACGACATCAACGATGCCGCCTTCCCGGCATGGCCCGACGTGATCCTGATCGACGGTGGCCAGGGCCAGATGACGGCGGTGCGTGCCATTCTCGATGAACTCGGCATCCGCGACGTCGTCACCGCCATCGGCGTCGCCAAGGGCGTCGACCGCGATGCCGGCCGCGAACGGTTCTTTGCCGATGGCAAAAGCGATTTCTCGCTGCCGCCGCGTGATCCGGTTCTCTATTTCGTCCAGCGCATGCGCGACGAGGCGCACCGTTTTGCCATCGGTTCGCACCGGGCACGGCGCAAGAAGGAAATGATCAAGAACCCGCTGGACGAGATTTCCGGCATCGGCCCGGGCCGCAAGCGCAAGCTTCTGCAGCACTTTGGCACGGCCAAGGCGGTTTCACGCGCGGGATTGAATGATCTGATGGCGGTCGAGGGGATTTCGGAGGCGGTGGCCAAGCAGGTCTATAACCATTTCCATGAGAACCGGTCGAACTGACGCAATCGCCTGTAAAAAAGCCGCGAAAGCCTGTTGACGCTGGCGGTTGAAAACCTCAACTAGGGGCAAACCCCAGAGACAGGTCGAAAATGGCATCGCGCGCATACAGCATTCCCAATCTTCTGACCTATGCGCGCATTATCGCCGTGCCGCTGATCGTTCTTTGCTTCTTCGTCGAGGGCAAGCTTGAAAGTTCGGATTTCGCCCGTTGGGCCGGCTTCTGGATCTTTGTCGTTGCCTCGATCACCGATTATCTCGACGGTTATCTCGCCCGTATCTGGAACCAGACGTCCAATATCGGCCGTATGCTTGACCCGATTGCCGACAAGCTGCTGGTGGCGGCCGTGCTTCTGCTGCTTGCCGCCGACCAGACGATTGCCGGCTGGTCACTCTGGGCGGCGATCACCATCCTGTGCCGCGAAATCCTCGTTTCCGGCCTGCGGGAATATCTGGCAGCGTTGAAAGTGGCTGTACCGGTGACCCAGATCGCCAAATGGAAAACGACGATCCAGATGGTATCGATCGCCTTCCTTCTGGCCGGCCCCGCCGGCGAAGCCTATCTGCCATATACGACCGAGATCGGCATCACGCTTCTTTGGATCGCTGCGATTTTGACCTTCTACACCGGCTACGACTATTTCCGCGCCGGCCTGAAACATATCGTGGAAGAATGATGGTCAAGATCGTCTATTTCGCCTGGGTGCGCGAACGCATCGACAAGCCGGAAGAAGAGATCGAGCTTCCGGCAAGCGTGGTGACGGCCGGCGATCTGCTGGCCTACCTGAAGACACTGGGCGATGGTTACGAAGCGGCGCTGGAATACCCAGACGTCATCCGTGTTGCCGTCAATCAGGAACATGTCGAGCATGACGAACCGATTGCCGGCGCGCATGAAATCGGCATCTTTCCACCGATGACGGGTGGGTGAGAAGCGACGGCTTCAGCCGGCAAAACGCTCCAGTGGAGCGTTTTGAGCTTCGAACGCCCTGAGCCAAAGCGAAGGGCCGGGATACGGTGCGGCATATTCTGCCCCAAGCACGCCGACCCAACTCCACGGAGACGACCGATGACACGCCCTACCCCCACAATCCGCGTCCAGTCCGACGACTTCGACCTGCAATCCGAAATCGACGTGCTGACCGATGGCCGCACCGATATCGGCGCCATCGTCTCCTTCGTCGGCCTGTGCCGTGGAGAGCAGAACACGCTGTCGGCGCTTGAGCTGGAACATTATCCGGGCATGGCGGAAGCCGAGATGCAGCGTATCGCCGGACTTGCGATCGAGCGCTTCGACCTCATGGGCCTGACCGCCGTACACCGTTACGGCAAGATCGCGCCGGGGGAAAACATCGTGCTCGTCATCGCCGCCTCGCCGCATCGGCAGGCCGCCTTCGACGGCGCGAATTTCGTCATGGATTTCCTGAAAACATCGGCGCCGTTCTGGAAAAAGGAACATGGCGTCGACGGCCAGCCCCGCGACTGGGTGGCGGCAAAAGATGCCGATGACAGTGCGCGGGACAAGTGGAGCTGAGCAGGCTTATTTCTGGCCGCTATCGGCCGGCTGAAACTCGGTTTCGATGATGACGGTCACGTCTTCACCGATCGACTTGATGCTCGGGGCCAGCCCCCATTCGCTGCGCTTCAGCGTGGCGACGGCGGAAAATCCGATCTTGGGCTTTTTCGTACCCGGCTGCTCGGCCATCGAGCCGTTGAAGGTCACGTCGAGCGTCGTTTTACGGGTCTGCCCGCGAAATGTGAGATCGCCGATCACTTCGCCACGGTTATCGCCGGTGATGGTGACGGATGTCGATACGAAGCTGATTGGCTGAGCATTCAGGAACCGCTCGGTCTTGCCGATTTCCTCGTCGAAATTTTCCTTTTCCGGGAACGGATATTCGGTGCGCACCGATAGCGGATCGATGGTTGCCGTGACCTTGGAGGCACTGGGGTTTTCGGCGTTCCATTCCAGATCCGCCGTCATGCGCGTGAAACGGGCGGTATAGTTGGAAAGGCGAAGACGCTTTACCTTCCAGAAGACGCTCGAATGGGCGGGGTCGGACACGTAATGGCCAGACGGTGCAGGTGCCGGGTTTTCAGCCGCAAATGCGGGCGAGGACAGAAGAGCGGCGAGTGCGAGAAGGCGGAAATATTTCAAGACGGCAGATCCTGTAATGGGCGCGTTTGGATGGCCTCTGTTTCATGCTGCGATGCAGCAAGACCATAACCGCATGTGCCGCACGGCAGACAAGAAAACAAGCGGCCGGATGCCGGCAACCGTACGCAACGGCGTTTCCATCCCAGTCCCGAAACACAAAAAAAGCCGGCGCTTGCGCACCGGCTTTTCCATCAGTTCAAAACGTCAATCCGGCAATCAGCCGACGATTTCGGTTTCAGCGAACCAGTAGGCGATTTCCTGGGCAGCGGTTTCCGGAGCGTCCGAACCGTGAACCGAGTTTTCACCGATCGACAGGGCGAACTGCTTGCGGATCGTGCCTTCGTCAGCGTTGGCCGGGTTGGTCGCGCCCATGATTTCGCGGTTCTTCAGGATGGCGCCTTCGCCTTCCAGAACCTGAACGATGGTCGGGCCAGACGTCATGCCTTCAACCAGTTCGCCAAAGAACGGGCGTTCCTTGTGAACAGCGTAAAAGCCTTCGGCTTCGCGGGTCGACATCCATACGCGCTTGGAGGCGATGATGCGCAGGCCGTTGTCTTCGAATACCTTGGTGATGGCGCCGGTCAGGTTGCGCTTCGTTGCGTCCGGCTTGATCATCGAGAAGGTGCGTTCAATCGCCATGTCTCTATCCTTTGTTTTGCGGAAAAGTGGGCGGTGTTTACCCGCCCCAAGCGCCGGAAACAAGGGGGTTCGCGTCATTGTTCATCTGGCGGGCGCCAAATTCATGCGGCTGTCACACGCCGGCCCAGCTCTTGATGAAGGTCAAGGCAGCGCTCGAACCAGTCTCGAACAGGATCGTCGCTGTTGAAAACATCGGCTCCGGTGGTAATGCGCAGCCATTGCAGTGCGCCGAACAGGATGTAATCGGCAAACAGCGGGCCTCCGCCGCCGAGGAAAGGCTGATAGCTCAGCATCTGCCGCAACGGCTCGAGCTTTGGCGCGAAGGCGGCGATGGCGGCTTCACGGCCGGTGCGCATCTCTTCCAGCGTGCGACCGAGAAATGTTTCGCGCGTGCGCCGGAAATAGCGCTGGTCTTCGTCCTCCAGCATGTCGTGAATATCGGACACGGCAATCGCGGTGACCGCCGGATGGATGGTCGATTGCGAAAAACGTTCGACGAAGCGCGACAGTGCCTTACCGCCCTCGCCGCCGAACAGGCTGGGGCGATCGGGATACGCCTCTTCCAGATAAAGGGCGATATCGAAACTGTCTGCCACCAGCACCTCACCATCACGCAGGATCGGCACCGTTTTGGAAAAGCCGTTTTCCAATGCCGGAATGGCGGTGAAAGGTGTCGGTCTTTCTACGAAATCCAGTCCTTTGTGGGACAGCGCCATCAGCACTTTCCACGAATGTGGCGAAAACGGCCGGCCCTCGTCCTTGCCGCGCAACGTGTAGAGAATGCGGGTCATGCTGGTTCCCTCTTTTGGTCTGCGGGCATGGAAGCGCAGTCGAAGGCCAAAATCCAATCAGGATTATTCATGGCAGGCATTCGTACATGTATGCCGGTGGAATTTACCGCGGCCCGTCCATGCCCTGTTAACCCTCGATCGAACTGGCGGACGCTTTTTCAGCAGATGTTAAAACTCGTGCATTTTAATGGCGCCTACACGCAAAAGGACACAGGGACCGAGAGACAGGCATGTCGGCAGAGGCAGCAAAGACAGCACCGAAGAACAGGGTTTTGCTGGCGGTGAGCCAGCAGATGGCCCGGCTGGACGTGGCCGGCCTGCCGCGCAATTACGAACTGTTTCACGAGGCGATCACCGGTGGCGACGCCGCTCTGACACGTGAAGTGATGGCGCTCAATCCGTCTCCGACGCAGATGCTGCTTGACGAGATCGGCCTTCGCCACCGCCTGCCCTCCTTCATGGGCCTCTCCGCCAATGTGACCCGCAAACACGATATCGAGCTGATCGCCGGACTGTCGGAAAAGGTCGCGCGCGGCGTCTCGCAGAAACAGACGTTTGCACGCGCGCTGGAATCCGTGGCGCGCAGCCTGCGCAGCGATGGAACCGGCAATGTGTCCGACGTGCTGTCCGAGATCGAATACCTGACCAACTCGATCAGCGAGGCGATGACCGCCGAAACCGAACTGACTTCCGCCCTGAAGACCAGCGCCGAGAAGCTGGCGGCCAGCGAAAGGGCAACGTCCTCGGCCCGCGAAGCGAGCTTGCGTGACAGGCTGACGTCCCTGCCGAACCACATTGCCCTCTCCGAAAGGCTGGAAGGGCTTTATTCGGCAACTGCGGAAGGCCGGCGCACCGCGCTTTTCCTCGTCTCTCTCAACCGTCTGTTCGATGCCACACAGGTGCCGAACGACACGGTGGGCAATCGTGTCCTCAAAAAATCAGCCTCGATCTTCCGCAACACCATCAAGAAGAACGATTTTGTCGCCCGCATCGGCCCGCGCGAATTCGCCTTCCTGTTCGACAATGTAGGCCAGGAAAATGTCGGCGCAATTGCCGACCGTCTGAACAATTCGATCATCAACGGGCTGCAGCTCATTCCAGAGGAAAACCGTCCGGCGACACTGCCGATGGAACTGTCGATCGGCGTTGCGCTGACCGACGACGCCCATTCGCCGCAGGAATTGCGCAGCCGCGCCGCCGTTGCATTGGACAGCGCGCTGTCAAATCCGCGCCAGCCGGTGGTGATCGGTGGCGGCAAGGCCGTGGCACGCACGGCACGGGCTTAAAATCACTTTGTCCTGAAGGCTTGGACATGACGTCTTGTCAGGGCCGACGGTTTGCGCCAAAACCGCCGCCATGATCACGATTACCGACCTTTCCGCCCGCATTGCCGGCCGCCTTCTCCTCGACCATGCCAGCGTCACGCTTCCGGCAGGCTCCAAGGCGGGCCTTGTCGGCCGTAACGGCGCCGGCAAATCGACGCTTTTCAAGATCATCACCGGCGACATGGCTTCGGAAAGCGGATCGGTATCGATCCCCAAAAATGCCCGTATCGGTCAGGTGGCGCAGGAAGCGCCGGGCACCGAGGACTCGCTGATCACGATCGTTATGGCCGCCGACAAGGAGCGCACCGCGCTTCTGGCTGAGGCCGAAACCGCGACCGACCCGAACCGCATTGCCGAAATTCAGATGCGGCTTGTCGATATCGACGCCCATTCGGCGGAAGCGCGCGCCGGCAGCATTTTGGCCGGCCTCGGCTTTAATGCCGAAGCGCAGCTGCGGCCCGCCTCGTCGTTTTCCGGTGGCTGGCGCATGCGCGTGGCGCTGGCCGCAGTTCTCTTCGCCGAGCCGGATCTGCTGCTGCTCGACGAACCGACCAACTATCTCGACCTTGAAGGCACGATGTGGCTGGAGGATTACGTGCGGCGTTATCCGCACACGGTCATCGTGATTTCCCACGATCGCGATATGCTCAACAATGCCGTCAATTCGATCGTGCATCTCGACCAGCAGAAGCTCACCTTCTATCGCGGCGGTTACGACCAGTTCGAGCGCCAGAAGGCCGAGAACGACGAATTGCAGATGAAGGCGAAGGCAAAAAGCGACGCCGCCAGAAAGCATATCCAGAGTTATATCGATCGTTTCCGCTACAAGGCCTCCAAGGCCAAGCAGGCGCAGAGCCGCATCAAGGCGTTGGAGCGCATGGGCACGGTATCGGCCGTGGTCGAAGATCACGTACAGCCGATCACCTTTCCGGAGCCGGAAAAGCAGCCGGCCTCGCCGATCGTCGCCATTTCCAAGGGTGGCGTCGGGTATACGCCCGGCCAGCCGATCCTGAAAAATATCACCCTGCGCATCGATGCCGACGATCGTATCGCGCTGCTCGGTTCCAACGGCAACGGCAAGTCCACCTTCGCCAAGCTGATTTCCGGCCGTCTGAAGATCGATGGCGGCGAGATGAAGCTGGCGCCGTCGCTGTCGATCGGATTTTTCGCGCAGCACCAGCTGGATGATCTGATCCCCAACGAATCCCCCGTCGACCACGTGCGCCGGCTGATGCCGGATGCGCCGGAAGCAAAGGTGCGCGCCCGCGTAGCGCAGATGGGTCTCGCTACGGAAAAGATGGCCACCGCCGCCAAGGACCTGTCCGGTGGTGAAAAAGCCCGCCTGCTGATGGGCCTGGCCGCCTTCCATGCGCCGAACCTGCTCATCCTTGACGAACCGACCAACCATCTCGACATCGACAGCCGCCGGGCGCTGATCGAGGCGCTGAACGATTATGACGGCGCCGTCATCCTGATCTCCCATGATCGCCACCTGATCGAGGCGACCGTCGATCGGCTGTGGCTGGTCAACGAAGGTACGGTCAAACCCTTCGAGGGCGATCTGGAAGAATATCGCGACCTGATCATCGCCGCCGGCCGCAAGAAGGACGACAAGGCGCAAGTCGCAGACGAGCAGGTGAACAAGGCAGACCAGCGCAAGGCGAATGCCGAAAAGCGCGCCTCGCTTGCGCCGCTCAAGAAAAAGATCAACGAAACCGAGGCCTTGACCGCCAAGCTTGAGAAGCTGATTGCAGCGCTTGATAAAGAGCTTGCGGATCCGGCGCTTTACGAGAAAGCACCCGCCAAGGCGGCAGCCAAGGCCAAGGAACGTGGTGAAGCGGCGGCAAAACTTTCCCATGCGGAAGAGCAATGGCTGATGCTTTCCTCGGAATATGAAGAGGGCATGGCGGGTTAAGGCATCGGTGCGTCTTATGACGTATTACAGGTTGCCCTGCCCCATCCCCATGCCTAGGTAAAGGCCTCAACACTGAGGAGGCCTTTCATGGATCTGTATCTCGAAAACGACAACGACCCGAAGACGCTGGCCTTCGTTGCCGAGCGCAACGCACAGTTCGACGAAACATTCAGGACGCCCGAGTTCGAGAAGGATCGTGATGCGCTGAAAGCGATGATCGAGCGCGAAGACCGGTTGATCGTGCCGACACGGCGCGGCCAATGGCTGTTCGACTTTCACCGTTCGAAGGACAATCCACTTGGCCTATGGCGACGCCTGCCGGTCGGTCAGGAGCCGAAGCCGGAAGCAGCATGGGAAACCGTGCTCGATTTCGATGCCTTCTGTGCCAAGGAAGGCAAACGCTGGATCTATTCGGGCGCCGTCACCTCCCCGTATGAGCCGACCCGTGTTCTGCTGATCCTGTCCGATGGCGGTTCGGATCAGGTGCGGCTGCTGGAGTTTGACACAGATACCAAGGCCTTCGTCGAAGGTGGTTTCGACACACCGGCAACGCGCGCCCACGCCAGTTGGATCGCGCCTGATGAGATCGCCTATTTCGGCTCGATCGACGAAAATTCAGCCACCCGTTCCGGCTGGCCTCGCATTGCACGCAGGTTGAAGCGTGGCGTCGAGCCGAAGGACGCGCCAATCCTGTTCGAAGCCGGCAAGGATGACATTACCGGCATGGTCGGCTTCATCGATCCGTTGCTCTGGGGTGGAAAGGCTGACGAGCGCGCGATCGAAATCTATTCGCGCATTCTCGATATCGGCAGGATCGGTATCGAGGTGCGCGATGCGGACGGCAACCTGCGCCCGCTGGACCTGCCAACAGAAATAGATATCGACCTCAACCACAGCCATGCCATCTGGCGGGCAAAGACAGACGAGCGTTATCCGACCGGCAGCCTGATCCTGCAGGAATTCTCACCTTTCGGTCCTGAACCGCTCGGCAAGGCCCGCGTGCTGTTTTCGCCGCAGGACGGGCAGTCAGTTTCGCAGTTCTCGGTTTTGAAAAGCTGGGCGGTGTTCGTGGTCAGCGACCGCATGCTGCCAAAACTTTATCTGGTCGATCTGACGAAACCGGATGCCGAGCCTAAGGAACTGGTTTTGCCGGAAGGCCTGCAGAGCATCGGTTACCGGTTGCTCGATGCCGACCTCACCCTTGGCGAGGAAATCCTCACCGTCATCGGCCAGGGGTTTCTCCTGCCCTCCACCGCCTATCGGCTGGACCTGACCGATCACGCCGCCGAGCCAGAACTTGTGCCGATCGGCGCCTCCCCCGCCTTTTTCGATGCCGAGGGCATGCAGTCGGAGCTTCTGGAAGCAATTTCGGAAGACGGCACCAGAGTGCCCTATCACATCGTGCTGCCGAAGAACTGGACCAAGGGCGAGTTGCCCATCCTGATGTATGCCTATGGCGGCTTCGAAGTGTCGCTGTCGCCGGTCTATTCCGGCGCCTATGGCCTGTGGCTTTCCGGAGGCGGCGGTTTCGTGCAGGCCTATATTCGCGGTGGCGGCGAGCTTGGGCCCGACTGGCACAAGGTCGCCAAAGGCAAGGGCCGCCACAAGGCATTCGAGGATTTTGTCGCCGTGGCGCGTGATCTGGTGAAACGCGGATATTCGAAACCCTCACGCATCGCCTGCAACGGCGGCAGCAATGGTGGTCTGCTGACCTCGGTGATGCTGACCCGCTATCCGCAAGATTTTGGTGCGGTGTGGACCTCGGTGCCGGTGATCGACATGTCGCGTTTCCATCTCTTCCCATCCGGCAAGGCGTGGATGGACGAATACGGCAATCCGGACGTGGCCGAAGATCTGGAGGCGATGCTGACCTATTCGCCGCTGCATCAGGTAAAGCCGGCGGGCGCAGTCAGCTATCCGCCGGTCTATATCGAAAGCTCGACCAATGACGACCGTGTCCACCCTTCACACGCCCGGCGTTTCGCCAGCCGATTGATCGATGAAGGACATGCTCCCTTCTTCCGCGAGTTCGGCTCGGGCGGGCACGGCGGCGCCGGTGACAGCACGGAAATGGCGACGCGACAGTCGCTCGGCCACAGCTTTTTGCGCGGCACGATCATGAAGGGCTGACTTGCCTGCAGTTGTTCGCCTCGTGGAGATACACTATCCTGAAAGTCCATCTCCACGAGGTGCTGCCATGGCCCTTCACATCACTGATCCCGAACTCGACGCGCTGGCCGAACACGCGCAGAGAATTTTGAAGGCGCCGACCAAGACGGATGCCATCCGGCAGGCGCTGGAGCGCGTGGTGGATGAGGAGGTGGCTGCGGACGCGATACCGAAGGACACCCCACAGGAAAAATCTCCGGAAGAGAGGCTGAAGGCCCTGCAGGATCGCGTAAAGGCGCTGGGCACACCCAATCCCGATTTCGACGACAAGGCTTTTCTCGACGAGATGTGGGAAATCTGATGGTCGTCGATACGTCCGCGATTATCGAAACGCTGATCGCAGGACCTGAGGCAGGCAAAATCGCCGCTCAGTTGGAGAACGCGACGCCGCCTCGCGTGACGCTGCCGACGGTCATCTACGAAGCGACGGTCGTGCTGGCCAGCAAGCGCAATATCGCAGTGGTGGACGCGGAACAGATCATCCGGGATTTCCTGAACGATTTCGACATCTCGATCGTTCCGATCACGGACAGGATCGCATCCCTCGCCATCGACGCTTTTGCCCGTTACGGCAAGGGCCGACATCCGGCAAAACTCAATTTCGGCGATTGTTTCTCCTATGCCGGAGCCAGGGCAGCCGGTCTTCCACTGCTTTATGTCGGCAATGATTTTTCGTTGACGGATTTGGCCAAAGATTGATCTCAACCTCAGGCATGCGCTCCGTAACCACCCGTTAACCATGTTCGACGAAAGATGACGACACACTGATTCCCGTGTCATCCGTCATCGAGAAGTCTTCATGCCCGTTCGCGTCCTGTGTGCCGCCGCTGCTTTCGCCTGCCTTCTTTCATCCTGCGCCGGCAAGCCGCCGTCGGAGGGTGGATCGCTGAAGAGCGCCTTTGCCGCCGGCAACGCAACCGGGCCGCTGCAGACCAAGGATGATGCCAAATCGCCCGTGGCGCTAACGCCCGCCGCCTGGGGACGGATGAGCAATCCGCGTGGCCTTGCCGGTCGCGACCTGACGGTGACCTCGCTTTCCGACATCAAGCTGCGCGACAAGGAAGTCGTGCTGACTTTCGATGATGGTCCGGTGCCGAAAAAGACCGAGCGCATTCTCGCGACGCTGGATGATTTCCATGTCAAGGCGACCTTCCTGATGGTCGGCGAGATGGCGAAAGCCTATCCGAAAATCGCCCGGCAAGTGGTGGATGCGGGCCATACGATCGGCAGCCACACGTTCCGCCATGCCGATCTGCGCAAGCTTGCCGTCGATGAGGCGATTGCCGAGATCAACCGCGGCCGCGATGCCGTGAGGGCCGCTACCCGCACCGACGCCAATTTCTTCCGCTTCCCCTATCTCTCCGACAGCGGCACGTTGCGCCACTGGGTTGCCCAGAACCGGATGGTCGTGCTCGACGTGCAGATCGATTCGAAAGACTATTTTGGCGTCTCGCCAGCCGCTGTCGCGACCCGCACGATGGCTGACCTGCGCCGCCACGGCCGTGGCATCATCCTGATGCATGACATCCACAACCGCACCGCTTCGATGCTGCCCGCATTGCTGACGCAGTTGAAAGCCGAGGGTTATAAGGTCGTTTCGTTGCGTTACGGTGGGCAACGCGGCCCGCTTCTTTCGGCTGCAGCCGCACAGGACGCAGCCTTCAACCGATCGTAAGAAGCGGTCAGGTCAGGCCTTCTTGACCCAGCGGCCTTCCTGCTGCTGCCAATAGGTGAGCGCATGGCCCTCACCTTTCAGCTGCTTCCACTGGGCGCGGGCGCCCTCCAGCTGTTCGCTGTCATAACCGTCGAACATGAAGACGACGCGTTCGTATGCATCGAGCGCCGGCGGCTCGGCGCCATCGACCACGAAGCGCACGGTGGCGCCATTGGCATTGCCGCTTTCGGCGGTGATCAGCACCGGCTGAGCCTCCGCCATCTCGGCCGCATCGGTGCCATGCGGCAGAAAACTGTCATCGCGAAAGGTCCATAAGTGCGCGTCGAGAAAATCCCGACGCGCCTCGGCTCTGGTCTGCACCACCACTTTCCAGCCGCGCTCGACACTCTTTTCCAGAAGCGACGGCAGCGCCTCTTCCAGCTTCGAATCGGTCAGGTGGTAGAACAGCACATCGGTCATGAGATCAGGCTTCGAAGTTTGTACGGACGAGCTGGTCTAGCAGACGCACGCCGTAACCCGAACCCCAGGACTGGTTGATCTCGTTCGACGGTGAACCCATGGCGGTGCCGGCGATATCGAGATGCGCCCAGGGCGTGTCACCGACGTAACGTGCCAGGAACTGGGCAGCGGTGATCGAACCGGCATGGCGGCCGCCGCTGTTCTTCATGTCGGCAAAACGCGAGTCGATGATCTTGTCGTAATCCTTCGACAGCGGCATGCGCCACAGCTTTTCCTGGCTCTCTTCGCCGGCGGCCAGAAGCTGGCCCGCGAGCTCGTCATTGTTGGAAAACAGGCCGGCATGCAGGTTGCCGAGCGCCACCAGGATCGCACCGGTCAGCGTCGCCAGATTGATCATGAAGCGCGGCTTGTAGGTTTCCTTGCAATACCAGAGCGCATCACACAGAACGAGACGACCTTCGGCATCGGTATTGATGATCTCGATCGTCTGGCCGGACATCGAGGTGACGATATCACCCGGACGCTGAGCATTGCCGTCCGGCATGTTTTCAACGAGACCGATAATGCCGATGGCGTTGACCTTGGCCTTGCGCGCGGCGAGCGTGTGCATCAGGCCGGTCACCGCGGCAGCGCCACCCATATCGCCCTTCATGTCTTCCATGCTGGCGCCCGGCTTGATGGAAATGCCGCCGGTATCGAAGGTGACGCCCTTGCCGACGAAGGCAACCGGCTGTTCCTTGGACTTTCCGCCCTTCCAGTGCATGACGGCGATGCGCGGCGGCTTGACCGAGCCTTGTGCGACGCCGAGAAGCGCGCCCATGCCGAGCTTCTTCATTTCCTTCTCGGTGAGGATGTCCACCTCGACGCCGAGCTTTTCCAGTTCCTTTGCCTTTGCGGCAAATTCCACAGGACCGAGCACGTTGGGCGGCAGGTTGACGAGTTCGCGGGCAAGGTTGACGCCATCGGCAACCGCCTGCGCGGCGACGAAGGCAGCCTTGGCGGCGGCAGGATCGGCAGTGACGATCGTCACGTTCACCGTCTTGACGGCCTTATCGTCCTCTTCGCCCTTCTTTTTCGTCTTGTAGCTGTCAAAACTGTAGGCGCGCAGCAGCATGCCGAGCGCCACGTTCGCAGCCTTCTCGCCATCCACAGCAATGCCCGGCGCATCCACATAGATTGCAACCTTCGAAGCCGTCTTCACCGAGGCCGCAGCAATGCCACCGACACGCAGCCAGTCATACGCGACCAGCCCTGCCGGCTTGCCAAGACCCAGCACTGCAATTCTGTCAAAAGGCGACCCATGCGGTGCAACGATGTCGAGAATGCTCGAATTCTTGCCGCTGAATTCGGCAACGCTTGCGGCTTTTGCATAGATGCCGGCCGGATCGGCATCGGAAGCGCCGGCTGGCGGCTGATCGCCCGCAAGTTTCAGAAGGATGGCGACACCGCCATCGGCGCGGGCCGTTTTAGCAAACGATATCTGGAATTTAGCGGGCATGTCTTCTCCGGTAGGTAATCTTCAAACAGGCAATTCGATAGGCGACCTTGCGGTCTCGAAAAGGCGTGATCATGGCCTTTTTGGCAGGTGATGCAAGAGCGCCGATTGTGTCGTTAACATAACCAATCACGACAGCGCCGTCTCAATCTTGTCATCAACCCCTACTAGCAGTTAGGATCTATACAAGCGACCACATAGCAACGACCGGGGGCACATGGAGCAAGCACCAGCGAAGAGACCGGCATTTGCCTTTTCCGCTCCAGCAAAGGTCAATAGCTCGTGGATGACCGGCGCAAAAGGCTGGTTCCTTATTCTTTCGACGCTCTGGTTCTGCCTGTTGGCCCTGTTTCACGCATTTCCGCAGATCGACGTCGAGATAGCCAAGGCTTTTTTCGACCCCTCCAGTTGCATCGCCGCCAACAAGACTGCCGACATATGCAGCTTCTTTCCGCTTGCGAACGATTCGGGCCTTCAGGGCGTGCGGCGCGTGTTTTTTTACATGCCTGCCTTCTTTGCCGTCGTTCTGATCATCGTGCTGGTCCGCAATCTGCAGCATCATGGCGCAACCTACTGCGTAGACACCACCAGACGATGCTGGATTGCGCTGATCGCGCTGATCTCCGGCCCCTACATTCTCGTCAATCTCATCCTCAAATCTATTTCCGGCCGGCCACGGCCTTATGAAACCGATATGTTCGGCGGTCAGCGACTGTTTTCCGCCGCGGGCTCTTTCGATGGCTCCTGTTACACCAACTGCTCCTTCGTTTCCGGCGAAGCTGCAGGTGCGGGTTGGGTCGCATGCCTGATCTTTATGTTGCCGGCGCGCTACAGAGCAGTTGTTGCCCCTCCTCTGCTTGCCATCACGCTGGCTTCACCAGCGTTGCGCGTTTCATTCGGAGGGCATTATTTCTCCGATGCGCTGCTTGGCTTCCTGTTGTCGGCCGTCGTCTATGCCGGTGTCACGGCGTATTTCGAAATGACACAGAACGAAAAAAAACGTATTCATTCGACAGCTTTGTGAACAAATGGTTGTCGCCATCGGCGCTCTAATCTCGTAGAGCTTGGCGACGCTGACAGGCGTATCGAGTCATCATCAGGTCGGCATGAAGCTTATCGAGTCCTATATATTGCAGCGTACGTTCCAAATGTTTCTGGCCACGCTGCTGCCAATCCTGGCGATCATCTGGACCATCCAGGTGCTGGGACGAATCAACCTCGTGACCGATACCGGCCAGTCGATGGGTTCGTTTGCGACGCTCGCATCGTTCATCCTGCCGACCATCATTCCTGTTGTCATGCCCTTCGCCCTCGTGATCGGCATCACCCAGACGCTCAATGCGATGAACAACGATTCGGAACTTGCGGTTATCGATGCCGCCGGTTCGCCGCGCACCGTGCTTTACAAACCGGTGCTGCTGCTTGCAGCCCTCGCTGCCCTGTTTTCGTTTGTCGTCACAAATTTCGTTGAGCCGCCGGCCCGCGTCAAAGCCCGCGAAATGGTCGCCGAAGCCTATGCCGATCTCTTGGGCTCGGTAATTGAAGAAAAGACCTTCCGCAGCATCGAGAAGGACCTTTACGTTCAGATCTCGGAGCGCCATTCCGGCCGCATCCTGATGGGTCTGTTCCTTGTCGATTACCGCGACCCGAATTTCGAAATGATCTATTATGCGCGCGAAGGCTCGATCGACGATGCCGGAACGACGCTGACCATGCGCAACGGTGAGGTTCACCGCAAGACGCCGGACGGCCGTGTATCGGTGATCAAGTTCCTGTCCTACGCCTTCGACCTGTCCTCCATGGCCGAATCGACCGGACGTGCGCCCGTCTACGCCGCCGACCGCAGTCTCGAATTCCTGCTGAAGCCGGATCCGACGGACAAATATTACATGGATATGCCCGGCAGCTTCCATGCCGAACTGCACCGTCGCTTTTCCGACTGGATCTATCCGATTTCCTACGCGCTGATTGCGCTGGTTATCGTTGGCGGTGCACGCTCGCATCGTCGCGCCAGAATGCACCCGATGGTGCTGGCGCTGATCATTGCCTTCACCATGCGCTGGCTCGGCTTCTCCTTGACGAACATGGCGAAGAATACGAACGCCAACATGTGGATGGTCTATGCGCCGCCTGTCCTGCCTGGTCTTTTTGCCACCTACCTTCTTGTGAGCCGCCGACAGCTGAAGCTGCCCAATTCCTGGAACGATGCAATCGGCAAGCTTTACGGCAAGCTTCAGCAACGCGTTGTCGCTATTCGCTCCAAGACGGGAGGCGCATGATGCTGTTCTCCACGCTCGGCCGTTATTTCTTCAAGCGTTACCTCATCACCGCGATGTGGTTCTTCCTTGGCGTTTCGGCGATCATCTTCCTTGCCGACTTCAGCGAGACCAACCGCCGCATGTCGGCACTCGCCAGCTATACGCTGTATGGCGCGCTCGGCATCACCGCCATGCGTGTGCCGTCCATCCTGCAGCAGACGATCCCGACCCTGTCGCTGTTCATCGGCATGACGACGCTGATCGCGCTCAATCGCCGCTCCGAACTGGTGGTGACGCGCGCAGCAGGCCTCTCGGTCTGGCAATTTGCCATGCCGTTCGTTGCCGGCGCCTTTCTGCTCGGCGTGTTTACGATCGGCGTCATCAGCCCCCTCTCCGCCTGGGGCCTGAAACAGTCGACCTCGCTCGAATCGACCTGGCGCGAAACCAGCGGCCAGGCACGCGCCTCCAACTTCCTGCCGTGGATCCGCCAGATCAGCGACGGCGAAGACACCGTCATTGGCGCCAAAAGCTTCCAGCAAGATACGCTGACTATGGTCGATGTCGTGTTGTTCCATTTCGACAAGGACGCTCGTGTCATCCTGAGACAGGACGCAGCGACGGCCAAATTGGAAGATGGTTACTGGCTTCTTAACAACGTGCTGGAAACGCGATCCGACGTGCCGCCTGCCCGTGTCGAGACCGCACAGGTTCGTACCAATATCAAACAGGAATTTCTTCAAGAGAGCCTTGAGAAGCCCGAAAACGTTGCTTTCTTTGATCTTTCCGAAAAGATCGAAGTCGCCCGCTCATTCGGTATTTCGACCAAAGGTCTCGAAACGCAATTTCACTCCCTGCTTTCATTGCCACTTCTTCTGGTAGCAATGACACTGATTGCCGCTACCGTTTCACTGAAATTTAGCCGTATGGCGCAGTCGCGCTCGGTGATTCTCGGTGGCATAGTTTGCGGCTTCGTGCTTTATGTCGTCACGGTACTCGTGAAGGCATTCGGTAGCAGCGGGGTGGTTCCTCCTTTCGTCGCTGTCTGGATCCCGGTGATCGTGGCCATGGCGTTGGGGGCAACAATTCTGCTTCATCAGGAGGATGGCTAGTGGCGGTAACAGACCGCGGGAATATCAGACGGCTTTGCACGGCCCTGCTGACAGGCGTCGCCGTGTGCGCAATCGCTATTGCTCCCCCGACTATTTCATATGCACAGACCCCTGCCCCAGAGGTCGCCGACGGCGCAAAAATGCTGCTGCGGTCGAACGAGCTTACCTATAACAAGGACGCTCAGAAGGTCACCGCCACCGGCGGCGTGCAGATTTATTACAACCGCTATCGCATGGTCGCGCAGCGGGTCGAATACGATCAGGCTACCGGCCGCGTCATGGCCAATGGCGACATCGAACTGATCGATCCGGACGGCAACCGCGTTTATGCCGAACAGCTGGATGTGACCGACGATTTCGGTCAGGGTTTCATCAACTCGCTGCGGGTGGAAACGCCCGACAATACACGCATGGCCGGCGAAAGCGCCGAACGCCTGCCGGGCGAACTGATGGTGCTGCACAACGGCGTCTATACCGCTTGTCTTCCCTGCGTCGCCAAGCCCGGCAAGGCACCGCTGTGGCAGGTCAAGGCGCAGCGCGTCATCCAGAACGGCGAGAAGAAGACGATCCGGCTCGAAAACGCCCGTTTCGAACTTTTCGGCATGCCGATCGGCTACCTGCCCTTCATCGAAGTCCCGGACCATACGGTCGAGCGCAAGTCGGGCTTTCTGTTCCCGCGCATGAGCATGGACGACAAGTTGGGTTTTGGCCTGACTGTTCCGTACTATCATGTGTTCTCGCCGAGCATGGATGCGACCCTCAGCCCGACCTATTATTCCAGTCAGGGATTGCTGGTTCAGGGTGAAGTGCGCAATCGCTTCGAGACCGGTTCGCACATCCTGCGATTCGGCTGGATCGACCAGAAGGACTCCGGCGGCTTCGACGCAAATACCGCCGACAGCAATAACGACCAACGTCTGATGGTCGCCAGCAAGGGCGAGTTCCAGATCAATCCGCGCTGGACCTTTGGCTGGAAGGCCATGCTCCAGAGCGACAACAACTTTTCCAACACCTATGATCTGAACGGCGTCAACGACGACGTCTACACGAATGAAGTCTATCTGCGCGGCCTTGGCGAGCGCAACTACTTCGACCTGAGCGCCTATTATTTCGACATTCAGGATCTGGCCGACAATTCCGATACCGAGCGCAAGCAGGCGATCGTCTATCCGTCCATGGACTACCGCTATATCGCGCCTGAGCCAGTGGCCGGCGGCGAACTTTCGGTCAACATGAACCTGACCAATATTTCGCGCCGCAAGGACGATTTCTACCTCGAACCCGGCTCCAACGTGCCGCGTTTTCGTGGTCTGGAAGGCAGCTACAGCCGCCTGACCACCGAAGTGGAATGGAAACGCACCTACAATATGGAAAATGGCCTGCTCATCACGCCGCTGGCCGCGTTACGTGGTGACATCGGTCGCCATACGGCGTCTTCGCCGACCTATTATGACGCCGCCAATCCGGGCGGGATCGCCTACAACGGCAATTTCGACGATTCCAGCTCGGCGTCTCGCTACATGGCGACGCTCGGCCTCGAAGCCCGCTATCCGATCCTGATGACGACGGCCAATAGCAGCCATGTGCTCGAGCCGATCGCCCAGCTATTCGTTCGCAATAACGAGCAGAAGGCCGGCGGTCTGCCGAACGAAGACGCGCAGAGCATGGTCTATGACGCCAGCAACCTGTTCGAACGCGACAAGTTCTCCGGCTACGACCGTATCGAAGGCGGCACGCGTGCCAATGTCGGCGTGCGTTATACCGGTTCGTTCGACAACGGCATCGGCCTGCGCGGCATCTTCGGTCAGTCCTATCATCTGGCCGGTGAAAATTCCTATGCCAGCGCCGACCTTGTGAGCGCCGGTGCCTATTCCGGCCTCGAAAGCGACACGTCTGACTATGTCGCCATGGCTGCCGTCGACCTGCCGCAGGGCCTGACCGTTGCTGCCCAGGGCCGCTTCGACAACAACAATTTCGACCTGCAGCGCACCGATGCTTCGGTCAGCTATTCGCAGCCGCGCTTTTCGGCGAGCATGATCTACACCCAGATCGAGCCGCAGCCGGATTACGGCGCAACCAAGTCAGGTGAATACCTCCAGTCAGCCGCCAGCGTTCGTGTCAACGAGAACTGGTCGATTGCCGGTACGGCGACCTGGGATCTGAAGGATGAGGAAGTCATCCGTCGTGCACTGGGCTTCACCTATGCCGACGAATGCACGATCTTCACGGTTGCCTATAACGACGAGCCCAACAGCACGACGGCAAGTGACTGGGCGATCACCGCGCGCCTGACCTTCAGGACGCTGGGTGACATCGAAATCGGCTCGACGGATCTCGACGATACCAATTGATTGATCAAACACACGATCGTGCGGCGGAGCGTCATTGTTTCGCCGCATGCGTTGTACAATCGGGTGGCTGTTGTGATATGGGGTCGCAGACGGGCCGGTGGCCCGCGTTAGCGTGAAAGGGATGGCATGATGGTCGCTGGTCGAGCTTTGCGGACAACGATGACGGCATTTGCGGTTTTGGCGGCTTCCGTCGTCATACAGCCGGCAATGACGACCGTGCAGGCAGCAAGCGAAGTTGCGGCCGTCGTCAACAAGGTGCCGATCACCTCCAATGACGTTGCGCGCCGCGCTGCCTTCCTTCGGCTCCAGCGCGCCAAGGGCGACCTGAAAAAGATGGCGCGCGAACAGCTGGTGGACGAAGTCCTGAAGCGTGAAGAGGTCGCGCGTGTCAAGATGTCTGTCAGCACCGACGATGTGGACAAGTCGTTCGCGCGTTTTGCCGCCAGCAACAAGATGTCGCCGCAGCAGATGGGACAGGTTCTCAATCAGGCTGGCGTCGGCGTAGACCATTTCAAGGCGTTTATCGCCGTGCAGATGAGCTGGCCACGCGTCGTCAATGCCCGTTTTTCCGGCGGCAGAAGCGGTCGCATGTCCAACGAAGAACTCGTCAAGCGCATGGCCGAAGGCGGCCAGAAGCCGGTGACGACCGAATATTTCCTGCAGCAGGTCATTTTCGTGGTGCCGGAAGCCAAGCGCAAGTCGATCCTCAACAAGCGCATGGCGGAAGCGAAGGCTTCGCGCTCGAAATTCCCCGGCTGCGAGGAAGCAAAGACCTTCGCCGCTTCCATGCTCGACGTTTCTGTGAAGCCGCTCGGCCGCATCATGCTGCCGGAACTGCCGGCCGACTGGAAGCCTTTGGTTGAGAAGGCCTCCGGTGGCACGACAGAGCCACGTATCACCGAAAAGGGCGTCGAGTTCCTGGCGATCTGCAACCAGCGTCAGGTATCCGACGATGTGGCTGCCGAAGTGGTGTTCCGTGCCGAAGATCTCGGCAAGGCGGAAAAGACGGGTGAAGACCCGAACGACAAGAAATATGTCGACGAACTGCGCAAGCAGGCGCAGATCTCATACCCCTGAAGGCAGGCCAAGACAGCATGACACAGATCGATCGCCCTCTCGCACTGACACAGGGCGATCCCGCCGGTATCGGCCCTGACCTGGCGCTTGCCGTCTGGTCTGTACGCAACCAGCATGGCCTGCACCCCTTTCTCTACATTGGCGATCCCGCTGTTCTTGCCGCCCGCGCGCGCATCATCGGCTTCGACGTGCCGATCCGCGAGACGGATGCGGCCTCTGCTTCCGGCATCTTTCAGGATGCGCTGCCCGTGCTGCCGATAGGTGTCGGCTTCGATGTTGCCGCCGGTCAGCCGCATGTGGCGACAGCCGCCTCGACGATCGCCGCCATCGAGACCGCCGTCAAATTCAGCCTTTCCGGTGAGACCGCAGCCGTGGTGACCAATCCGATCGCCAAATCGGTTCTCTATGAGTCCGGCTTCAAATTTCCCGGACATACCGAGTTTCTGGCCGAGCTCGCACGTCGTGCCACAGGACGTGAGGTTCTGCCGGTAATGATGCTCGCCGGGCCAAAACTGCGGGCCATCCCGGTGACGATCCACATCCCGGTGAAGGACATTCCCGCAGCTCTCACCCACGATCTGATCGTCGAGACCTGCCGCGTGGCCCATGCCGACCTCAGGAAACGTTTTGGCATCGCCAGCCCGCGCCTGGCCGTCGCCGGCCTCAACCCGCATGCGGGCGAGGATGGCACGATGGGTGTAGAGGACCGCGACATCATCGCGCCCGCCATCGCCGGCCTGCGGGGCGAAGGCATCAACGCCTTTGGCCCCCTGCCGGCCGATACGATGTTCCATGACGAGGCGCGCGGCCGTTACGACGTGGCGATCTGCATGTATCACGATCAGGCGCTGATCCCGGCCAAGGCGCTCGGCTTCGACGATTCGGTCAATGTCACGCTCGGCCTGCCCTTCATCCGCACCTCGCCGGACCACGGCACCGCCTTCGGACTGGCCGGCAAGGGCATTGCCCGCGAGACCAGCCTGATCGCCGCATTGAAACTTGCCAGCGAACTGGCGCAGCATTCCGGAAACGCATCCTGATGGCCACACTCGACGGCCTGCCCCCCCTTCGCGACGTCATCCAGCGTTTTGAACTGAACGCCAAGAAGGCGCTCGGCCAGAATTTTCTGTTCGACCTGAACCTGACCCAGAAGATCGCCCGCTCGGCCGGTTCTCTGGAAGGTGTCACCGTGTTCGAGGTTGGCCCCGGCCCCGGTGGCCTGACACGTGCCATTCTCGCGCTCGGCGCAAAAAAGGTAATCGCCATCGAGCGCGACAGCCGCTGCCTGCCGGCGCTTGCCGAAATCGAGAGCTATTATCCCGGTCGCCTCGAAGTGATCGAGGGCGATGCGCTGAAGACCGATTTTGCCGCGCTGGCGGCGGAGAAATCCGAGGGCGGACCGGTCAAGATCATCGCCAACCTGCCCTATAATGTCGGCACGCAATTGCTGGTGAACTGGCTGGTGCCGAACGAATGGCCGCCCTTCTGGCAGTCGCTGACACTGATGTTCCAGAAGGAAGTTGGCCAGCGCATCGTGGCGCAGGAAAACGACAACCATTACGGCCGCCTCGGGGTGCTGGCAGGATGGCGTGCGGATTCCGAACTGGTGTTCGACGTGCCGGCCTCAGCCTTCTCACCACCGCCGAAGGTGACGTCGACGGTGGTGCATCTCACCCCGAAGGCGCAGCCCCTGCCCTGCGATCTCGCCAGGCTGGAGCGCGTCACGCTTGCGGCCTTCGGTCAGCGTCGAAAAATGCTGCGACAGAGCGTCAAATCGCTGGGCGGAGAAACACTGCTCGCCAAGGCCGGCATCGACCCGCAGCGGCGAGCCGAGACGCTGTCGGTGGAAGAATTCGTGACGCTGGCGAACTGCCTGTAAGGCAACCCTCGCCGAACCGCGCCTTGCAAAAACTGCGGATTTCAGAAAAAATTCCGCCCGCATGTCACATCGGCAAAAAGCCGCTCGTCATGGTGTCGTAACCCAACAGAAGGATACGCACTCATGCCCGCCAAACTCGATGTCTTTGCCGCCGCCCCCGCTTTGATGAAGAAGTGGATGGCCGTGTCGCTCGATGCCGCCGCCAGCCTTGAGCCGACGCTCATCGAACTCGTGAAAATCCGCTCCTCCCAGATCAATGCCTGCGCCAACTGCATCAACATGCACACGGTGGAAGCCCGCGCCAAGGGCGAGACCGAACAGCGCATCTACCTGCTTTCCGCATGGCGCGAGGCTCCCTGCTATTCCGGTCGCGAACGGGCCGCGCTAGGCTGGACGGAAGCGCTGACGCGTCTTTCGCAAGGTCACAGCCATGCCGAAGCCTATACGGCACTTGCCGAGCAGTTCACGCAGGAGGAACAGGTGAAACTGACCCTGATGATCAATGTCATCAATGGCTGGAACCGGCTGGCCGTCGGGTTCGACCTGTGGATCGAACCGGCGGCACAGGCAGCCTGATGGAAACCTTCGGCCACAACCAGGCCCTGGATGACGCGGCAGCGAGTTTCGACCCGCTGCGGCCAAAGCTGGTCCGCGTAGCCTACCGCATGCTCGGTTCGGTGGCCGATGCTGAGGACATGGTTCAGGAGGCCTTCATCCGCTGGATGAGGGCCGATCGCGCCTCCGTGCTCGAGCCGGAAGCGTTTCTGCGCCGCACGGTAACGCGGCTCTGCCTCGACCAGCTGAAATCCGCACGGCATCAGCGCGAGACCTATATCGGGCCGTGGCTGCCCGATCCCATCATGCAGGATGAGGAAGAACCGGAGGACGTGAGCCTGCCGCTGATGCTGGCACTGGAACGCCTCTCCCCGCTGGAGCGCGCCGCCTTCCTGCTGCATGACGTTTTCGGGTTGGCCTTCGAGGAAGTGGCCACCACAATCGAGCGCGATACGGCGGCCTGCCGTCAACTGGCAGCGCGCGCCAGAACCCATGTCAGGGAAACGCGAAGCCGCTTTCAGGTGGACAAGGTGCGCGGCCTGGAGCTGGCGCAAGCCTTCTTCACCGCCTCACGCACCGGCGACATGAAAACGCTTGGTGCGATGCTGGCGGCGGATGTCAGCCTTCATTCGGATGGCGGCGGCAAGCGTTATGCGGCACTGAGGCCTGTATTCGGCTTCGAGGATGTCTTCACGCTTCACCGCAACCTTTCGGCCCTGTTCGAAAAACACGGTTCGACCCTCATCCGCACCGGTCTTATCAACGGCCTGCCGGGCTTTGTCACCCGAGAGGCTGATGGCGAGCTACAGACGACGGCGCTCGACATCAGTGACGGCAAGATCACCGCGATCTATGTGATGCGCAACCCGGACAAGCTGCGGCATCTGAATTGAAAAAAAGACCCGAAACCGCATCCGGTCTCGGGTCTTTTCAATCCGTCGGGAGATGTTGCTATCTGCGCCTCAGAGCGCCGGCTCTTCCGTCAGCAGATTGCCGACAAAATCGAACAGGCCGTGGCGGCGGTCGCGACGGACGCGTTCGGCGTTGACGATGCAGTTGACGTTGCGGAATGCCTCGTCGAGATCGTCGTTGACGATGACGTAATCGTATTCGCGCCAGTGCTCGATCTCCGAACGGGAGTTCAGCAGGCGCGTGCGGATAACCTCTTCACTGTCTTCGGCGCGGCGATGCAGGCGCGACTGCAGCTCGGTCATGGTCGGCGGCAGCACGAAGATGGAAACCACGTCGGCGGACATCTTTTCCTGCAGCTGGCGGGCACCCTGCCAGTCGATGTCGAACAGCATGTCGCGGCCTTCGGACATCGCCGTTTCCACCGGCTCGCGTGGCGTGCCGTAGAAATTGCCGTGCACTTCCGCCCATTCCAGCAGGCTGTCGCTATCGCGCAGGCGCTCGAATTCACGCACGCTGATGAAGTGGTAGTGCTTTCCGGCGATCTCGCTGGGGCGACGCTGGCGCGTCGTCACGCTGACGGAGATTTCCAGGCTCGGATCGGATTCCAGCAGGTTACGGGCGATGGTGGATTTGCCTGCGCCCGAGGGCGAGGACAGAACCAGCATCAGGCCACGTCGGGCGATCTTGGCAGGGTTGTTCACTTTAGCGCTCGAAGGGGCCGGGCTCATCTATCACTCCAGATTCTGAACCTGTTCGCGGAACTGGTCGATCACGACCTTCAACTCGATGCCGGCGGCCGTCACGGCTGCCGAATTCGATTTCGAACAGATGGTATTCGATTCCCGGTTAAATTCCTGTGCAAGGAAATCCAGGCGACGGCCCACGGGACCGCCTTTTGTCAGCAATTCGGTGGCGGCAACGACATGCGCAGCCAGCCTGTCGATCTCTTCGCGCAGATCGGCCCTGGTGGCAAGGATGGCAGCTTCCGCATACAGCCTTTCGCGGTCGAGCGAGGATGCGCCGTCCATCAACGCCGCCACCTGAAGGGCAAGCTTGCGGGCAATCTCGTCCGGGCTGCGGGATGGATCTGCTTCCACGGTCTTCGTCAGGGCCGCGATGGTGTGGACATGATCCTGCAGCACGGCACCGAGCGATGCGCCCTCGCTGACGCGCATCTCGGTCAGCGCATTGAGCGCGACGTCGAGGCCGGCCATGATTTCGCGGTCGAGCGCTTGCGTCGCGTCAGCTCCCTCTTCCGCCTCGCGGATATCGACGAGGCCGCGGATCGACATCAGCGTGTCGAGCCGCAGTGGCGACGGATCGACCAGATCGCCGAGTTCGGCGCGCAGGCCCAGAATTGCGTTAAGCGCATCGCGGTTCAGCACCGCCTCCACCTTCGCCTCGGCGACGGTAATCGACAGGTTGGCCTGGATATTGCCACGGCTGAAACGAGCCGGCACGGCAGCCCGCACCGGCACTTCCAGACGCTCGAAACCCGACGGAAGACGCAGGCGCAAATCCAGCCCCTTGCCGTTTACCGAGCGCAGTTCCCAGGCCCAGCGGGTGCGACCGCTGGTGCCTTCACTGCGTGCGAAACCCGTCATCGACTGGAGGCTCATGCCGCTTTCTGCCTTTCCTGAAACGCCATCCTGCTGGCGTTAATTGCTTCTCGGCGCTCTTTCGGCGTCGGCGCCATCGGGCTGGCCATCGACGATTTCGTCGGAAGGCGTGCTGTTGGAGCGCTGTGCCTGGACCTGTCGCCAGCGACGGACATTGGCGTTGTGATCGTCCAGCGTCTGAGCAAACACATGACCGCCGGTGCCATCGGCAACGAAATACAGATCCTTGGTGCGCCACGGATTGGCGACAGCCTCAAGAGCAGCACGGCCCGGATTGGCGATCGGCGTCGGCGGCAGGCCCTTGATGTGGTAGGTATTGTAGGGCGTTTCCTTGTCGATATCCGAACGGTAGATCGGACGATCGGCCGGACGGCCGGCACCACCGAACAGGCCATAAAGAATGGTCGGGTCGGATTGCAGGCGCATGCCGCGGTTGAGGCGGTTGATGAACACCGAGGCGACATGGGCGCGCTCGTCATCCTTGCCGGTTTCCTTTTCGACGATCGAGGCGAGCGTCACGAATTCCTGCTTGGTCTTGACCGGCAGGTCGGTGTCGCGTTTTTCCCAGACCTGGTCGATCAGGCGTTCCTGGGCGGCGCGCATCTGCGCCATGATTTCGTTACGCTTGGTGCCGCGTGAAAACTTGTAGGTATCCGGGCGCAACGAACCTTCCGGCGGCTGTTCCTGCGGAAGCTCGCCTTCGAGGATCGGATCCTCCAGCAGACGCTTCATCATCTGCTGCACGGTCAGGCCTTCCGGCATCGACACGGAATAAAGAATGGACTTGCCGGATTCCAGCAGTTCCATGACTTCCTTCATCGAGGCGCCGGCCTTGATCTCGTATTCACCGGCCTTCAGTGTCTTGCCGCCTTCCAGATAGGTGGGCGTGACATAACGAAAGATGCGGGCGTCAGAAATGATGCTGTTGCGCTCGAGGCTGTCGGCAATCGCCGACACGCCTGCGCCATCACGCACGATGAAATGCGTGTTGGTTTGCAGCGGACCCGGATCGGAATAGGTGGTCATGACATAATAGAAGCCGCCGGCACCAACGATGCAGGCCGCGACCGCCATGGTCATGACGAAGTTGAGGAAGATCACCAGCTGGCTGCGCGCCTTCTTCGATCGCTTCGGCGGATCGGGCACGCGTTCAGGCTTCAGCGCCTCGTTGGGCGACTTCGGAATGATCGGGCCGTTTCCAGTGCCATACGCTCCGCGACCGGAGGGCATTTCGCTGCTATGGTTGGTGTCGCTCACCGGCACTCCCTTCTGAGTTCAGAAACATTGCCGGTGTGACCCGGCAATGCGGCAAAAACAGGTTCAGAAGGCAAGCCCAGAGCAAGGACCCGCCTCGTTAACAGCCTTGTTATCAGGCCTCGTAGCGCTTCAATACCAGCGACGCATTGGTGCCGCCGAAACCGAAGGAGTTGGACAGCGCCACGTTGATATCACGCTTGCGCGCCTTGTGCGGCACCAGATCGATCTTCGTCTCGACATCGGGATTGTCGAGGTTGAGCGTCGGCGGCGCGATGTTGTCGCGGATCGCCAGCGCCGAAAAGATCGCCTCGATCGCACCGGCGGCACCGAGAAGATGGCCGGTTGCCGACTTGGTGGATGACATGGAAATCTTCGACGCACTGTCGCCGACCAGACGCTCGACGGCGCCGAGTTCGATCGTGTCGGCCATGGTCGAGGTGCCGTGGGCGTTGATGTAGTCGATATCGGACGCGCCAAGACCGGCGCGCTTCAGCGCCATGGTCATGCAGCGGAAAGCGCCGTCGCCATCTTCCGAAGGCGCAGTGATGTGGAAAGCATCACCCGACATGCCGTAACCGACAACTTCGGCATAGATCTTTGCACCACGCGCCTTGGCGTGTTCAAGTTCTTCCAGAACAACGATGCCGGCGCCCTCACCCATGACGAAACCGTCACGGTCGCGGTCATACGGGCGCGAGGCGCGCTGCGGATCGTCGTTATATTCGGTCGACAGCGCCTTGCAGGCGGCAAAGCCGGCCAGCGAGATGCGGCAGATCGGGGATTCGGCACCACCGGCAACCATCACCTCGGCATCGCCGAAGGCAATCATGCGGGCAGCATCGCCGATCGCATGTGCGCCGGTCGAGCAGGCCGTGACGACAGCATGGTTGGGGCCGCGCAGCTTGTGCTTGATCGAAACCTGTCCGGAGACGAGGTTGATCAGGCGTCCCGGAATGAAGAATGGTGAGATGCGGCGCGGGCCCTTGTCGCGCAGCGTATAGCCGGCTTCGACAATGCCTTCGAGACCGCCGATACCCGAGCCGATCAGAACGCCGGTGGCGATCTGGTCTTCGTCGGTCTGCGGGTGCCAGCCGGCATCAGCGAGCGCCATGTCGGCGGCTGCAACGCCATAAACGATAAATGGATCGACCTTGCGCTGATCCTTGGGTTCCATCCAGTCGTCGGCATTGTAGGTGCCGTTGGAACCGTCACCGACCGGAATGCGGCAGGCGATCTTTGCGGGCAGGTCTTCGACTTCGAATTCTGTAACGAGGCGTGCCCCGTTCTGACCGTTCAAAATGGCGGACCAGCTAACTTCTGTTCCGCAACCAAGAGGAGATACCATGCCGGTACCGGTGATAACGACACGCCTCATGCCAGCGCCCCACCCTATTCATTTTTCTAGTCGATAATACTGAAACGGCCCGAACATGCCGGGCCGCCATGGGAGATAGCCGTTACCGGCTTCTCCCGAATATAACGTTATCGGATCAGGCCTGGGCCTTCTCGATGAACTTCACAGCGTCGCCGACGGTGAGGATCGAGTCAGCAGCGTCGTCCGGGATTTCAACGCCGAACTCTTCTTCGAAAGCCATGACCAGTTCGACGGTGTCGAGCGAGTCCGCGCCCAGATCGTCGATGAAGCTTGCGCCTTCGACAACCTTGTCGGCATCAACGCCGAGATGATCAATAACAATTTTCTTTACGCGTTCTGCGATATCGCTCATGTCGGTTTCCTCGACCTTTATCTTATCGGAGCCATCAAGGCATCCGCACCCTGTTGAAACCCGAGGCCGCCGCCGGATAGGACAGCGCCGAGGGCAAACCCGCTTTCCCGCTTGAGGCTTCACCGGACGCGATTAAAGTTCCGCGTGGCCGCCTTCAATACGGGACGACTGATCACAGTCAATGGCCCGCTTAACACGGTTTCCGCCCGCCGCAAAGCCAGAATCTCAACGGGATGTTACCCGTATACAGGCAATTGCAGCATTGGACGGACGCCGCCCGCGAACCGATTAGATCATTGCCATGCCACCGTTGACGTGCAGCGTCTGGCCGGTGACGTAACCTGCCTCGTTGGAAGCGAGGTAAAGAACGGCAGCAGCGATGTCCGATCCTGCGCCCATGCGCTTCATCGGGATGGCGCCCATGATGGCGTCCTTCTGCTTGTCGTTCAGCTTGCCGGTCATGGCGCTTTCGATGAAGCCCGGAGCCACGCAGTTGACCGTGACGTTGCGCGTGGCGATTTCCTGCGCCAGCGACTTGGAAAAGCCGATCATGCCGGCCTTGGAAGCGCAATAATTTGCCTGACCCGGATTGCCGGTGACACCGACGATCGAGGTGATGTTGATGATACGGCCATGGCGGCGGCGCATCATCGGATGCGTCAGTTCGCGCGTCAGGCGGAAGACGGAGGTAAGGTTCACTTCCAGAACCGCATCCCAGTCCTCGTCGGACATGCGCACGAACAGGCCATCCTTGGTGATGCCGGCATTGTTGACGAGGATATCGACGCCGCCGAGAACCTCTTCAGCCTTTTCGCCGAGCGCCTTGACTTCAGCGCGGTCGGAAAGGTTGGCAGGAAAGATGTGGACGCGCTCGCCGAGATCGGCAGCCAGGGCTTCCAGCTTTTCGACGCGGGTGCCGTGCAGGCCGACGATGGCGCCCTGTGCATGCAGCATGCGGGCGATTTCTTCACCGAGGCCACCGGTCGCGCCGGTCACGAGGGCCTTGCGGCCGGTCAGATCAAACATTGTTCGTTCCTCTTTTGAGAGCGAATAGAGAATGGCGAATAGCGAGTAGAAAGCGGCATCAGCGAGGCGAAAAACCATTCGCTATTCGCTACTCCCTACTAGCTCGCAATATCAGCCGAGAATGGCGGCGATGGCCGCGTCGATATCGGCCGGTGCATTCACGGCAACGCCGGAAATATTCTTGTCGATGCGGCGGGCAAGGCCGGTGAGCACTTTTCCCGAACCGACTTCATACAGTGTGGTGATGCCGTTGGCGCCGAACCACTCGACCGTCTCACGCCAGCGCACCTGACCGGTGACCTGGGTAACGAGCAGGTTGGCGATCTCGTCGGCATCGTAGACCGGGGCGGCGCGCACATTGGCGATGACCGGGACGACCGGGTTGTGCTTTTCCACCTTGTCGAGCGCGTGGCGCATGGCGATTGCCGCCGGCGCCATCAGGTCGCTGTGGAAGGGTGCGGAGACCGGAAGCATGATGGCGCGCTTAGCGCCCTTTTCTGTTGCCAGAGCCGCCGCCTTTTCGACGGCTGCCTTGGAACCGGAAATGACCAGCTGGCCACCGCCATTATCGTTGGCGATCTGGCAGATTCCGATTTCACGGGCGGCAACGCAGATGGCTTCGACATCACCATGCTCGAGGCCGATGATCGCCGCCATGGCGCCTTCGCCGACAGGAACTGCCGACTGCATGGCATCGCCACGGATGCGTAGAAGACGGGCAGTATCGGCCAGCGAGAAAGTGCCGGCGGCACAGAGTGCGGAATATTCGCCGAGCGAGTGGCCGGCGACAAAAGCGACATGGCTCTTCAGATCGAGGCCACGCGCTTCGAGAACGCGAAGAGCCGCGATCGAAACCGCCATCAGCGCGGGCTGCGCATTGGCGGTCAGCGTCAGCGTGTCTTCCGGGCCATTCCACATGATCTCGGACAGCTTCTGGCCAAGCGCGTCATCGACTTCCTGGAAAACCGCGCGGGCTTCCGGAAAGGCGTCGGCAAGATCCTTGCCCATGCCGACGGCCTGGCTGCCCTGGCCGGGAAATGTGAATGCGATGCTCGCAGAGGTGCTCATTGGGGTCGTTTCCTTTCCCTGAATTTGCCTCTCCATTCACATTCCGGCCTTGCAAGTCAAGGGTTTCGGGGTTTTCACAACCCGTTACCCCCTGTTAACCGCCCGAAACGAGACCGATAACCTCATTGACGCACAGCACCACGAACAGCAGCGCGGATGCACCGAGCAGGCCGTTAGACAGCCAGCCGTTGCGCCATTCTTTTGGCACGCGGGAGGAATTCAGCAGCCAGATGAGGGTGATGGCGAGGAACGGCATGAAGAAGGCACCGAGCGCGCCATAGATGATGACGAGCGTGAACGGGCGACCGAACCACAAAAGCGCCATCGGCGGAATGGTGAGCCAGAACAGGTAGAACTTGAAGGCCGGCGTCTTTTCCAGACCTTCACGCGAACCGCTCTCGCCGCCACGCACTGTGCGGACGAAATCGGCAAACAGCAGCGACACGCCGTGCCAGACGCCGAGAATGGAGGAGATGGTGGTGGCGAAGAAGCCGAACAGGAATGCCTTGGCCACGAACGGACCGAAACGATCCTGCAGAACCTTGTCGAGATCGAGCAGACCGCGATCGCCGGTCGAAAGAGCGATCTGCGCGGTATAGAGCAGTTCGGCACCGACGATCAGCATGGCGACGACAAAAATGCCGGTCATGATATAGGCGACGCGGTTGTCGAGGCGCATGACGCCCATCCAGGCCGGCGTGCGCCAGCCCTTGGCATTCACCCAGTAACCGTAGGAGGCCATGGTGATGGTGCCGCCGACGCCGCCGATCAGGCCGAGCGTATAGATTGCCGAGCCTTCCGGAATGGTGGGAATGAGGCCTGTCAGAGCCGCACCGACATCCGGCACGACGAGAATGGCGATACCGACGACGATGATGAACATGATGGCGATGAAGAGCTTCATCACATTCTCGAAGACTTCATAGCGGTTGAAGGCCACGAAGGCCGCGCAGACGAGGCCGGACATCATCGCCCAGGCCCAAAGCGGCAGGAATGGGAAAAGGGCTGCAAGCGGCAGCGCCGTCGCGCTCATGGCGGTTGCGCCATACACAAAGCCCCAGATCATGATGTAGATGCCAAAATACCAGCTCGTCCATTTGCCGAGCGACTTCCAGCCGTCCAGCATGGTGGAGCCGGTGGCGAGGTGATAGCGCGCCGAGCCTTCGGCGAGCGCAATCTTGACGATACAGCCGATCACCGCGGCCCATAACAATGCGTAGCCGAAACGCGAGCCGGCAATCAGCGTGGCAACCAGATCGCCTGCACCGACGCCGGTGACGGCGACCACGATGCCCGGGCCGATGAGTTTCCAGCGCCCGGTCTTTGGTGGATCACCCGCATCCGGGAAACCGCGTTCGTCAAATTGCACACCGTTATCGGCCATGCATTCCTCCGCAAATTTATTCTACACACGCTCGGTTTTCAGAGCCGAGACGCGCCACTTTGGGATGAATTAGAACTTTTTCTGCATTTTCGACCCCGGCGACATAAAGTTTTCGCGATCTCGCCGCGAAACGGCTGCATTCTTCCCTTGCGTGACCGCAAATCCCGCTTAAGTTCGAGCCCTTCAAAGACGGGACGATTTTTCCATGAAATTCAACAAACTCGGCCGGACGGACATTTCCGTTTCGGAAATCTGCCTCGGCACCATGACCTGGGGTACGCAGAACACGGAAGCGGAAGCCCATGAGCAGATGGATTACGCCGTCTCTAAGGGCGTCAACTTTTTCGACACCGCCGAACTTTATCCGACCACGCCGGTCAGCGGCGACACCTATGGCCGCACCGAAGAACATATCGGCACATGGCTGAAAAACCGCGGCAAGCGCGACGATATCGTTCTCGCCACCAAGATCGCCGGCGGCGGTCGCCCGCATATCCGTGACGGTCGCCCGATCAAGCCGGAGACCATTCGCGAAGCGGTCGACGCCAGCCTGCGCCGTTTGCAGACCGATTATATCGATCTCTACCAGATCCACTGGCCGAACCGCCCGCATTACCATTTTCGCGGCGCATGGGATTTCAATGCCTTCGAGCAGGACCGCGAACAGTCGGTGACCGGCATCACTCAGAAGCTGGAAACGCTGGATGAACTGGTGAAGGCCGGAAAGATCCGCACGATCGGCCTTTCCAACGAAACCGCGTGGGGCACGATGCAATATCTGCGTCAGTCGGAAGAAAAAGATTTTCCGCGCGTCGTCTCGATCCAGAACGAGTACAACCTGCTGTACCGCACCTTCGATCTCGACATGGCGGAAGTGTCGCGTCACGGCGATGTCGGTCTGCTGGCCTACTCGCCGCTGGCCGCCGGCCTTCTCTCCGGCAAATATCTGGCCGGCGCCCGCCCGACGGGTTCACGCGCGACGATCAACGAAAATCTTGGCGGACGCCTGCAGCCGCATCAGGAACCGGCCGTCGCGGCCTATGTCGAGATCGCCAGAAAACATGGCCTCGATCCGGCACAGATGGCGCTGGCCTTCTGCCTGACGCGCCCGTTCATGGCCTCGGTCATCATCGGCGCGACCACGATGGATCAGCTGAAGTCCGATATCGGCGCTGCCGACATCACGCTGTCGGACGCGGTGCTGGCTGATATCGCCAAAGCTCATCGGCAGTATCCGGCGCCGATCTGAGGCGGGACACACAGTTTTGTCTATTGGCGGCACGCGGGCGACTGCGTGCCGTTTTGCGTTCAAACACCCCGACGACGCCGTCGCAGTTTCCGCCACCCGATAAAAAACAGTATGATAAATCCGAGAGACAGAAGCGGCGCCACAAGGAACGCCGCGGCATAGCCGCAGCTGCCTTCGAAACAGCTTCCAAGCATGCCGGCCTGTGCGGCAAGCGATGCCACGAGCAAGGCCAGAAAGCAGCAGATCAGAATACCGCAAAACGCAATGACAAGACGGATAAGAGTTTTCATCGGTGGCGATGTAGCAAGGTAGCGGAACGGATCGCAAGCGCGGATACATTCACTGATTCGCCCCCCGCTCCACTTAAGGAATCACTAATTTTCGTCACGGTCTGTGGATGACCACCCCGATCTGTCTCGTCATGAGCCACAAACGGCGCCTGTGGTCTGTCCGGTAATATTCCGTTTACGAACGGAGCACGCGTTTTGTGCACCGCACTTTCCGCTCGTCCAAGCCGGCGCTAGCTTTTCCGTCAATCAGTCACAAACCAGCTGCCGATGGCCGCATTCGTTGCGTCCAATACCCTTTTGTTTGCAATCTGCAGCCCGAACCGCGGAAGAGAAAAACATGACGATCAACGCCATCAGTTCCCTCCAGCGCGCTCTTTATACCGGTAATGATGCGGCCCTGCTCGTCACCCCGGCCATGGGCTCGTCGGCCACGACCATGCCCAGCCAGTCACTAATCCCCGAAAGCCAGCTGGAGGCCGGTTTTCAAAACGACACCCGCAATCCCGGCCAGTCGCCGCTTGCCAAGATCGTCGAAATTCTCGATCTGATGCGCCCCTTGAAAAAGGACAGCATCGAAGATGTGGCGCAGAACCCGGTGCATGATGATAGCGTAAAGGCGGTTTCCGCCTTTCTCGATGGCCTTGAGGAGAATGAGATTTTCTCGCAACCGGTTGCATCTCGCCCGTCCGACCTGCAGCGCCTTTACCGGCAGTTCTGACGGACTTCCTCAGACGCGGGCCGTCTGTTCACACCTCATTTACCGATTTCGAAGCCCGCGATAGCTCGACAGCCGATGCAAGCATAGGATGCCGATAACAGGTCCGGCATGACGATGGACCCGGCCCCGCCGCAGGCGCAATGACGACGCCGGCGACAATCCCGACCGGATGAACCATGGTCAGCATCAACGCGTTTTACCGCAGTTCCAATGCCGGACAGTATGTCAGCCAGCTGTTCAGCAACAGCCGCGTCTCATCTCCAGCCCCCACCTGGAACAGTGGCCGTTCCGTCAGCACCTATGAACCGGGCGAAAGCGCAACGGAAAAGGCGATTTCCCGCATCATAGAGATCCTGACACTGGGCGGCACCGAAAGCGATGATCAGGCCAGCGTCTCCGAGAGCTTTGGTTACATCACCCAAGCGCGCGGCACCAAAGGTGACGACACGCTGACATTTGCCGGACGCGGTGTCTCCAACGTGGAGGCTGGAACCGGGAACGACAGCATCATCGTCAAGACAGCGACCACATCCCTGATCGATGGTGGCGATGGCGATGACCAGATCAAGCTGGCAGCCCGTTTCCTCAATGACATCACCGGCGGCATGGGCGACGACAAGATCGAGATTTCCGCCACGACGGCTCTGTCCGTCGATGGGGGCGACGGCAATGACACGCTGAAGGTCGCGGCCGATACCGTGCTTGGCCTGACCGGCGGTGACGGAGACGACAGTATTCTAGTCGAAGGCACACGCCTCTCCGCATCTGGCGGCACTGGCAACGATACCGTCACCTTCAACATCAGGCGCGGCGGCTCTGCCGAATACCTGTTCGCAAGGGGAGACGGCACGGATACGATCGCCAGCAACGGTGCACTGACCATCGTGCTGACCGGCTACACTTCCGCCCAACTCTCCGTCATGACCAGCAACAACAGGATGGTTGTCACGTTTGATGGCTCAGATGACAAACTGACGCTCGACTTCACGGGGGGAGCCCTTGAGGCTGCCCAGCCGACTTTCGGTTTTTCCACGGAAAATGGCGCTCTGGCACTTTGGGTAAGATAAACGGATAACAGACGAGAACCGGCGCAAGGCGCAACAACCCGCCAGCAGTCCACTCACCTTTTGCGTGCCAGCCCTTGCTATCCCGCCAGAAATCCGTATAAGCCGCCGTGTTCGACACATCCGGTCTTCTGGCTGGTGGCTGTACGGAGGGCGGGTTCCAGATCAGGAACCGCACGGACCGAAGGGTCCAAGCCTCCCGTGTCTCCGCTCTCGACCGTCTCGAAACAACAACTTTTCTTGCCGGGCTTTTGCCCCCAGGAGCAGTCGTTGAGGCTTAGCCGCCGAGGTCCGGATGAACTAAAACGCAAGAAAAGGCAAAGTTACATGGCTCTTTACGAACACGTATTCCTTGCCCGACAGGATATGTCCGCACAGCAGGTCGACGCCCTCGTAGAACAGTACAAGGGTGTCCTCGAAGCTAACGGCGGCAAGGTCGGGCGCGTAGAAAACTGGGGCTTGAAGTCCCTGACCTACCGCATGAAGAAGAACCGCAAGGCTCATTACGCTCTGATGGACATCGATGCTCCGGCTGCTGCCGTGCACGAAATGGAACGTCAGATGCGCATCAACGAAGACGTTCTTCGCTACATGACGATCGCCGTCGAGAAGCACGAAGAAGGTCCGTCTGCCATGATGCAGAAGCGCGACCGTGACGACCGTCCGCGTCGTGACGGCGACGACCGTGGCCCGCGCCGCGAGTTCGGCGATCGCCCGCCGCGTCGCGATGGCGACTTCCAGCGCGCGCCGCGTCCGGCTCGTGAAGCTTAATCGGCTAGAAGGGATCATACACAATGGCTGAAACTTCTCCGGCTCGCCGCCCGTTCCATCGTCGTCGCAAGACCTGCCCGTTCTCGGGTGCAAACGCGCCGAAGATCGACTACAAGGACGTTCGTCTGCTGCAGCGCTACATTTCTGAGCGCGGCAAGATCGTTCCTTCGCGTATCACCGCAGTTTCCCAGAAGAAGCAGCGCGAACTGGCCCAGGCCATCAAGCGCGCTCGTTTCCTCGGCCTGCTGCCGTACGTTGTTGCTTAATTGAACTACCGACCCTCTGGTCCCAAACCAGAGGGTCGTTTCCCTTCCGCGTTGGGCGCGGATCGGATCGAACTGCCGGCCAAAAAGGCCAAAAACCCATGTTGGGGATTTCAAGGCTACAAGCCCTCCCCTAACTGCTCGATACGCAGGACAGCGACACAGTGAACGCACAGACGAAAAACGTATTGCCGACCGGCATTCTCGCCGGCATCGCCGCGACCCTGCTGGTGCTGGGTGCGAATGCGCAGCCGTCGTTTGCGTTTGCCCTTTATGCATCCTCCGCACTTCCCGTCCTGATCGCCGGTCTTGGCTGGGGCAATCTTGCCGCCATCATCGCGATCGTGACCTCGGGCCTGCTCGGCTCCGTACTGGCTTCTCCTTACTTTGCGCTGGCCATCGGCATCTTCACGCTGATCCCGGCCGGCTGGCTGTCGCATCTGGCCAATCTGGCGCGCCCCGCTTCCGAACTCGGCGGCCCGGACAACCTGATGGCATGGTATCCGCTGTCGGATATCCTCATGCACCTTTGCGGCCTGGTAACGGTCGCCATGATCATCCTCGACGTGATGATCGGCTACGGCCCGGAACTGACCAATTCGCTGGTCGATGCCATGAGCGCCGCGCTGAACGACCCGAATTCCGAATTTGCCGGCGACGCTCAGGCGCTGGCACAGATGCAGCAGAGCCTTGCCCAGACCAAGTCGATCATCGTTCTGATGCTGCCGATGGTTCAGGGCGCCGTCTGGGTGATGATGCTGTTCGCCGCCTTCTATTTCGCGGTGCGCATCGTTTCCCGTTCCGGCCGCGCGCTGCGTCCGCGTGAAGACATGCCCTCGGCACTGCGCATGAACCGCCACGCCATCTTCGCCTTCCTCGCCGGCATCCTGATGATGTTTGCCGGTGGCGTGCCGGCGATGATCGGCGCCACGATCTGCGGCGCTTTCGGCGCCGGCTTTCTGATGGCCGGTTTTGCGTCGCTGCATTTCCGCAGCCTCGGCAAGGACTGGCGCATTCCGGCGCTGACCCTTTGCTACCTCTCCTCGATGATGATGCTGCCGGCCTTTGCCGTGCTCATCCTCGGGCTTTTCGATACCCGCCGCACGATCGCACTGACACCGGTGCGGGCTGCGGATGGCAAACAGACACCTACCGATATCAACGAACAGAACTGACACCTGAAAGGATTAAGACAATGGACGTCATTCTTCTTGAACGCATCGCCAAGCTCGGCCAGATGGGCGAGACCGTAAAGGTCAAGGACGGCTTTGCCCGTAACTACCTGCTGCCGCTCGGCAAGGCGCTGCGCGCCAACGAAGGCAACAAGAAGCGCTTCGAAGCCGAACGCGCAACCCTTGAAGCCCGTAACCTCGAGCGCAAGGGCGAAGCCCAGGCCGTTGCCGACACGCTCGCCGGCAAGATCTTCCTCGTCGTCCGTTCGGCCGGCGAAACCGGTCAGCTCTACGGTTCTGTTGCTGCCCGCGACATCATCGAAGTCCTGGCTGCTGAAGGCTACAACATCGGCCGCAACCAGGTTGACCTGAACACCCCGATCAAGGCCATTGGCCTGCACAAGGTTGTTCTGCACCTCCACGCTGAAGTCGAAATCGAAATCGAACTCAACGTTGCCCGTTCGGCCGAAGAAGCCGAGCGCCAGTCCAAGGGCGAAAGCCTCACCTCGGCCGACGCCATCTACGGCGTTGACGAAGATGCCCTGCGTCCGGAAGATTTCTTCGATCCGGAAGCCGACCAGGACGGCGACGACGAGTAATCGTCTTTTCGCAGAGTTTTCTGCAGACAGCGCCCGGGCTTCACCGCCCGGGCGTTTTTTTGTGCCATTTTCGTGTAGACTCAACATTTACGGCAGCCGAGTCGCATCCGCCGCACAGTCAACCGGATTTGCCACTTTGCTGCGTTTTTTCTTGAGGCTGTGAACTGCTGTGGGAAAGCTGTTTCCTGCCGCTGAGCCGTTTCGAAACGGGCGCGCAGCTCTTAAAAGATAATCTTAAGCAGTGCTGACCACTGAACGCCAAGACGGATAAAAAGACCGATGAACGAAGTCCCGCGCAAACTCGCCAATGCCCAGCCCGCGGAGCCGCATTACCGCGAAGCTCCGAACAATATCGAGGCGGAACAGGCCCTGCTCGGCGCGATCCTCGTCAACAACGACGCCTATTACCGCGTCTCGGATTTTCTCAAACCCCCGCATCTGCACGAACCGCTGCATCGCAAGATCTTCGAGGTTGCCGGCGACATCATCCGCATGGGCAAGACCGCGACGCCGGTAACGCTGAAAAACTTCCTGCCCGCCGACCAGAAGGTCGGCGACATGACGGTGGCGCAATATCTCGCCCGTCTTGCCGCCGAAGCCGTATCGATCATCAACGCCGAAGACTATGGCCGCGCCATCTATGACCTCGCGCTGCGCCGCGCGCTGATCACCATCGGCGAGGACATGGTCAACATCGCTTATGACGCGCCGCTCGACATGCCGCCGCAGGCGCAGATCGAAGACACCGAGCGTCGTCTGTTCGAGCTTGCAGAGACAGGTCGTTACGACGGCGGTTTCCAGTCGTTCAACGACGCGGTGGCACTCGCCATCGACATGGCCGGTCAGGCCTATGAGCGTGACGGCCACCTTTCGGGCATTTCCACCGGCATCATGTCGCTCGACGGCAAGATGGGCGGCCTGCAGCGTTCCGACTTGATCGTGCTGGCCGGACGTCCGGGCATGGGTAAGACGTCGCTTGCCACCAACATCGCCTACAATATCGCTGCGTCCTATGAACCGGAAGTGCAGCCGGATGGCTCCTTCAAGGCCAAGAACGGCGGCGTCGTCGGTTTCTATTCGCTGGAAATGTCGTCCGAACAGCTGGCCACCCGTATCATTTCCGAGCAGACCGAAGTGTCGTCTTCAAAAATCCGTCGTGGTGACATTACCGAGGCCGATTTCGAAAAGCTGGTCGCCTGCTCCCAGATGATGCAGAAGGTTCCGCTGTTCATCGACCAGACCGGTGGTATCTCGATCGCCCAGCTGTCGGCCCGCGCCCGACGCCTGAAGCGTCAGCGCGGCCTTGATTGCCTGGTGGTCGACTATATCCAGCTGATGACCGGCTCCGGCAAATCCGGTGAAAACCGCGTGCAGGAAATCACCCAGATCACCACCGGCCTGAAATCGCTCGGCAAGGAACTGAACGTGCCGATCATCGCGCTGTCGCAGCTGTCGCGTGGGGTGGAAAGCCGTGAAGACAAACGTCCACAGCTCTCCGACCTTCGCGAATCCGGCTCGATCGAGCAGGACGCCGACGTCGTGCTCTTCGTGTTCCGTGAGGAATATTATGTGAAGAACATGGAACCGCGCGACATTTCCGATCCAAAATATCCAGAATGGGAAACCCTGATGGACAAGGTCAAGGGCACGGCCGACGTGATCATCGCCAAGCAGCGTCACGGACCGACCGGCACGGTAAAGCTCGCCTTCCAGTCGGAATTCACCCGCTTTACGGATCTGGCCGAGCCGAGCTTTACGCAATACGAGGAGCCGTGATCCAGCGGATCATTCAGGCCTCCTTTGACAACCCGCCTTCATGTTGGCATTCTCGCCAACATGAAGGCGGAACTGCTTTATCGATCCAAAAGCATTTTGTCCGATGGCGCCATTGTCGAAATGGTGATCTGGAAGGTTCCGCGCCCCGTTATCGGTAGCCTGCACGCTTATAAATACAGCCTCTTCTATGGATATGACGGCTTCGTGTGATCGGTTACGACAACGAGAGAGGCAAAGGCGATCACAAGCATTTCGATCAAGACGAAATGCCTTACGCCTTTTCTACGGTTCACCAGATGTTGGCGGATTTCCTTGCTGACATTCGTGCAATGAGGAAAACGGAGCGATGACGACAGCCAAAATCCGTATTCAGCGAGATGATGATGCGACGCTGACAGCAGCGGCGGACGGTTTTGCTGCCGCTTGGAAAACCGGCCAGCAACAGGATCATACCTTCAGCTTTTCATCACCGGAGCAGCTTTTCACCGTGCTGACACCGAAGCGCTGGACGTTGATCGAAACACTCCAACGGCTTGGCCCCAGCACCTACCGGGCACTTTCTTCAGAGCTGGGGCGCGATGTGAAACGCGTTCACGAAGATACCGTCACGTTGATCGAATGGGGCTTCGTTGTGGTCAACGGTGACGGTCGCATTCATGTGCCTTATGATCTCATCAATGCGGATTTCGATCTGCGCAGCGTCGCCTGATGCCATCAGATCCATCTCTGTACCATAATCCCACCAAGCGACTTTCCTCCCAGCCGCTAAGCCTATAGGGTCGCCGCACAATCGACCTATCGCATGAGTGCCTCCCCATGACCGAGATCACCGACCTCCCCGAAAATGAAGAGTTCGACAGCGAAAACGTCTATGACGCGTTCGACGTGGCGCCGGTGCGCCTTACCGTCGATCTCGGTGCGCTCGCTGATAACTGGCGTGACATGGCGCGCCGTTCCGGCAATGCCCGCACCGCAGCCGTCGTCAAGGCGGATGCTTACGGCCTCGGTCTGGAAGACTGTGGCACCGCGCTTTACGAGGCTGGTGCACGTGATTTCTTTGTGGCCGTGCCGCAGGAAGGCGCAACGCTGCGCACCTATGCGCCGGATGCCCGTATCTATGTGCTCTCAGGTATCTGGCCGGGTCAGGAAGACGTGTTTTTCGACCATGACCTGGTGCCGGTTCTGGCTTCGGAAGACCAGCTTGCCTTCTGGATGTCGGTCATTGCCGATCGCGACGATCACCCCTGCGCGCTGCAGATCGATACCGGCTTCAACCGTCTCGGCCTGCCGCTTGAAGATGCGCTGGCGCTTGTCGAAGACGTGTCGCGTCCGGCCAGCTTTTCGCCGGTGCTTGTGATGTCGCACCTGCATAGCGGCGACAATCCGTCCTCGCCGATGAGCCGCGTGCAGCTTGAGGCTTTCCAACAGGTTGCCGAGGCTTTCGAAGGCATCGAGGCAAGCCTTTCCGCCTCTGCCGGCATTTTCCTCGGTTCCGAATATCATTTTGATCTCACCCGCCCCGGCATTGCCGTCTACGGCGGTGAAGCGGTCAATGGCATGCAGCCGCTCAAGCCCGTCGCCAAGGCAGAAGCCCGCATCATCCAGATCCGCGAAGCCGCCGCCGGCTCGACCGTCAGCTACGGCGCCACGCACCAGCTGTCGCGCAACAGCCGCCTTGCCGTGGTGTCCGCCGGTTATGCCGATGGATATCTGCGCTCGCTCTCCGGCTCCGGCGTGCCGCTGCGCGCCGGCGGAACGCCCGGCGCCTTCGGTTTTGTCGGCAATACCCGCGTGCCGGTTATCGGTCGCGTCACCATGGACATGACGATCTTCGACATCACCGACGTGCCGGAAGGCGATGTCCGTGTCGGCGATTATGTCGAACTGTTCGGCCCCAACGTGCCGCTTGACGATACCGCCCGCGCCGGCGGGACGATCGGCTACGAACTGCTGACCAGCCTCGGACTGCGCCACGAGCGCCGCTATATCGACGCCAACGACTGATCTCTTTTTCACCTCTTGGAAGCCAATCGGGACCGTGCTAGAAGAGAACAAAAGGAGATCGAAATGACCGAGATCCATCTCAGTGATAAGCAGAAGGCGTTCATCGAAGAGCAGGTGAATGCTGGCAGGTTCAAGAATGCTGACGAGGTGATCGCAGCCGCGCTCGAAACCTTGAGGCAAGCGGACGAAAACCTTCGCAAGCTGATCCAGGAAGGGTTGGATGATATGGATGCCGGGCGGGTTCATCGTTACGAGGACGAGGACGAGTTCATGGCGGATATCAAGCGCCTTTCCGCCTCTCGCCAGCTGAAAACGGGGACAGGCTATTAGAACGAGGGTCGCAGTCTGGACAACAAAGGCCCGCGCCGATGTGGTCGAAGATCACGACCATATTGCGTTTTACAATCCTGTGGCCGCTACGGCTTTCGCCCGCGAAATCTTTGCTAAGATGCGATCAGCCGCCAGTCTTGGCCTGACAGGCGTAGATCGCTCTGAATATGGAGAGGGCCTTCGTAGCTTGGCATTCCGCGAGCGCATCATCTTCTTCCACATCTCGGAAACGGAACTGACGGTTGTTCGTGTACTGCACGGCCATCAAGATATTTCGTCCGCAGACTTTATGAATATCAGAGACTGACGCTTCCCCATGGTAAAACCCAAAACCCAATTCGTGTGCCAGAACTGCGGCACGGTGCATAATCGCTGGGCCGGCAAGTGCGAAGGCTGCGGCGAGTGGAATACCATCGTCGAGGAAGATCCGATGGGGGGCATCGGCTCCGGCCCCGGTAAGGTGCCGAAAAAGGGCCGCGCCGTCACGCTCACCACGCTGTCTGGCGAGACCGAGGAAGCTCCGCGCGTCCAGACCGGCATTTCCGAACTCGACCGCGCCACCGGCGGCGGTTTCGTGCGCGGCTCGGTCGTGCTGGTCGGCGGCGATCCGGGCATCGGCAAATCCACGCTTCTGATGCAGGCCGCCGCCGCCCTCTCCCGTCGCAAGCAGCGCATCATCTATGTCTCGGGCGAAGAGGCGGTGGCACAGGTGCGTTTGCGCGCCCAGCGTCTGGGTGCCGCCGATACCGACGTGCTGCTCGCTGCCGAAACCAATGTGGAAGATATTCTCGCCACGATTTCCGAGGGCAAGCGTCCAGACCTCGTCATTATCGATTCCATCCAGACGCTGTGGAGCGATACGGCCGATAGTGCGCCGGGCACCGTCACACAGGTGCGCACCGGCGTGCAGGCGATGATCCGGTTTGCCAAGCAGACCGGTGCTGCCATGGTTCTCGTCGGCCATGTCACCAAGGAAGGCCAGATCGCCGGCCCGCGCGTGGTCGAGCACATGGTCGATGCCGTTCTCTATTTCGAAGGCGACCGCGGCCACCATTACCGCGTGCTGCGAACAGTGAAGAACCGCTTTGGCCCGACCGACGAGATAGGCGTCTTCGAAATGTCGGACAAGGGACTGCGTGAAGTCACCAACCCGTCCGAACTGTTTCTGGGGGAACGCAATGCCAAATCGCCCGGCGCTGCCGTTTTTGCCGGCATGGAAGGCACGCGCCCGGTTCTCGTCGAGGTGCAGGCGCTGGTGGCGCCGACCTCGCTCGGCACGCCGCGTCGTGCCGTGGTCGGCTGGGACTCATCCCGCCTCGCCATGATCCTCGCCGTGCTCGAAGCCCATTGCGGCGTGCGGCTCGGCCAGCACGATGTCTATCTCAACGTTGCCGGCGGTTACCGCATTTCCGAACCGGCGGCCGATCTTGCCATCGCTTCGGCGCTGGTCTCCTCGCTTGCCAGCGCCCCCCTGCCCGCAGATTGCGTCTTCTTCGGCGAAATCAGCCTGTCGGGCGCCGTGCGCCCGGTATCGCAGACGGCGCAACGCCTGAAGGAGGCCGAAAAGCTCGGTTTCGCCGGCGCCATGCTGCCCGCCACCTCGGCCGAACTGCCCAAGGCCGGCAATGCCCGCTGGACCAAGATCGAGGATCTGCCTGATCTCGTCTCGCGTATTGCCGGATCTGCAAAGAAATTGGGGAAACAGAGCGATGAGGATTGATCTTCCGTAAGCGAGACGACTGATGTAAGAGGGCAGCCAAAGGACGTCAGTGTCTTTTCGGCACACGTCATGACGGGCGACCAGATCGCCTTTCGCGTTCCGGCCCCGTCGCCGGTTAAGTTCTGGAGTAGGTAGTTTATGCCCATCACGATTTTCGACGGTATCGTCATCGGCGTCACGCTGTTTTCGGCCGTGCTTGCCATGGTCCGCGGCTTTTCGCGCGAAGTGCTGTCGATTGCCAGCTGGGTCGGCTCGGTTGCCGCCGCCTATTATCTTTACCCGCTGATCCTGCCCTATGCGAAGAACTATACGGCCGATGACCGTATCGCGCTTGCCGCCTCCGTCGGCATCGTCTTTCTGATCGCGCTGATCATCATCACCTTCATCACCACCAAGATCGCCGATTTCATCATCGACAGCCGCATCGGTGCGCTGGACCGCACGCTCGGCTTTCTGTTCGGCGCGGCGCGCGGCGTGCTTCTTCTGGTTGTCGCACTCGCCTTCTGGAACTGGCTGGTCGGCTCGCAGGCACAGCCGGACTGGGTGAAGAATGCCAAGTCGAAGCCGTTCATGGATTCGCTGGTTGTGCGCCTCGTGGCAGCGCTGCCGGAGAATGTCGAGGCCAAGGCCCGTGCCCGCCTGAGCGGTGAGCCTGAACAGGGTGAGACCGGTCAGGAACAGGCGCCGTCCGACGAAGCGCCGTCAACAAATAATTGACGATATGTTGCGCTTGATACGCAGCAAACCGTCACCATTTGTGCTATCAAGCACCTGAACAGAGCAAGGCCGGACAGCGGGAAAGAGATTTGACCGCCCGGCCTATTCGTTTTTCCTATACGAAAGTAAAGGCCAGCAGAGATGAGTCAGCCGGTTCCGCAAGGCATTATCGATGATTTGGATGGCGACACGCTGCATGAAGAATGCGGCGTGTTCGGCATTCTGGGGCACCCGGACGCGGCGACGCTGACGGCACTCGGCCTGCACGCGCTGCAGCACCGTGGCCAGGAAGCAGCCGGTATCGTCACGTTCGACGGCCTGCGTTTCCATTCGGAACGCCGCATGGGCCTCGTGGGCGACCATTATACGGACCCGGCAACGCTGGCAAAACTGCCCGGCGACATCTCGATCGGCCACGTGCGTTACTCCACCACCGGCGAAGTGGCGCTGCGCAACGTGCAGCCGCTGTTTGCAGAACTGGAAGTCGGCGGCATCGCCATTGCCCATAACGGCAATTTCACCAACGGCCTGACGCTGCGTCGCCAGCTGATCGCCGGTGGCGCCATCTGTCAGTCGACCTCGGATACCGAAGTCGTCCTGCACCTCATCGCCCGTTCGCGTTACTCCTCCACTGCCGACCGCTTCATCGATGCGGTTCGCCAGATGGAAGGTGGCTATTCGATGCTGGCCATGACCCGCACCAAGCTGATCGCCGCCCGCGACCCCACCGGCATTCGTCCACTGGTGATGGGCGAACTCGATGGCAAGCCGGTGTTCTGCTCGGAAACCTGCGCGCTCGATATCATCGGTGCAAAATACGTGCGTGACGTCGAAAACGGCGAAGTCATCATCTGCGAAACGCAGCCGGATGGAACGGTGTCCATCGACGCCCGCAAGGCCGGCAATGGCCAGCCGGAACGCCTCTGCTTGTTCGAATACGTCTATTTCGCCCGTCCCGACTCGGTCGTCGGTGGTCGTTCGGTTTATGTTGCCCGCAAGAACATGGGCATCAATCTTGCCAAGGAAGCCCCGGTCGAAGCCGACGTTGTCGTGCCGGTACCGGATGGCGGCACGCCGGCAGCGCTGGGTTATGCGCAGGAAAGCGGTATTCCGTTCGAATACGGCATCATCCGTAACCACTATGTCGGCCGCACCTTTATCGAGCCGACGCAGCAGATCCGTGCGCTCGGCGTCAAACTGAAGCATTCCGCCAACCGCGCGATGATCGCCGGCAAGCGCGTCGTGCTGGTTGACGACTCGGTCGTGCGCGGCACCACCTCGCTGAAGATCGTACAGATGATCCGCGATGCCGGCGCCAAGGAAGTGCATCTGCGCGTCGCCAGCCCGATGATCTATTACCCGGACTTCTACGGCATCGACACGCCGGATCGCGATAAGCTTCTCGCCAACCAGTATGAAGACCTGGAAGCGATGTGCAAATATATCGGCTGCGATAGCCTGCAGTTCCTGTCGATCAACGGCCTGTACCGCGCCGTTGGCGGCGAGGACCGCAACGATGCGCGTCCGCAGTTCACCGATCATTATTTCACCGGCGACTACCCGACCCGCCTTCTCGACAAGGATGGCGAGGCTGTCGGCCGCAAGGTCTCGCTGCTGGCCAGCAACGGCTGAGCCTGAGAAAACAGTTTGAGAGGGGGCGTCCGTCGCAAGGTGGGCGCCCCTTTCATTTCTGCACGCGGTGGATAACTCCTGAGGACAATCCGCCGCACCCGTATCGGCGGCGATGTTGATTGGCATCAAAAGCCGGCACCGCAATGTTGGGCATGCTCTCCCCTGCAACGGAGACCATGTGCCGTGTCACTCTTTATGCCAGTTTTCAGCCGCCCAGCCGGCAACAGTGTTCATGCGCGCGCCTGCGTACCCTCGCGTCGTCATGGCGATGGCCGGGTGACGGAGCCGCGTTATCCGGGCTGCGCGCAGGGTCTTGCGCATACAGGGCGGCTGTGACAATCACGATATCCGAGAGGTCGCGCGGCATGCCCGCGAAACAATGCCTCTGGGATAGCGAGCCTGAAAAAGGCCGCAGCATTAGGGGGCCAAGATATGACGATCGACCTGAAGGACAGGATTGCGCTGGTGACCGGCGCTTCGCGCGGCATCGGTTATTTCACCGCACTGGAACTGGCCAAGGCCGGCGCACATGTGATCGCCTGCGCCCGCACGGTCGGCGGACTGGAAGAACTCGATGACGCCATCAAGGCGGTCGGCGGCTCGGCCACGCTGGTCCCCTTCGACATCACCGACATGGCGGCGATCGACAAGCTCGGCGCCTCTATTTTCGAACGTTGGGGCAAGCTCGACATTCTGGTCGCCAATGCCGGCATTCTCGGTGTGATTTCGCCGATCGCCCATGTCGAGGCCAAGGTTTTCGAACGTGTGATGAACACCAACGTCACCTCGATGTGGCGGCTGATCCGCTCGCTGGAACCGCTGCTGGTCAAATCCGATGCTGGCCGCGCGCTGCTCCTCTCCTCCGGTGTCGCCACCAATCCGCGCGCCTTCTGGGGCGCCTATGCAATGTCGAAAGCCGCCGTCGAAACCATGGGCCGTATCTGGGCCGAGGAAATGGCGCATACCAACCTGAAGATCAATCTCGTCAACCCCGGCGCCACCCGCACAGCAATGCGCGCGCAGGCCGTGCCCGGCGAAGACCCGGAAACACTGCCGCATCCCTCCGAGATCGCGGAGAAGATACTGCCGCTGACCTCGCCGGAATTGATGGAGAGCGGAAAGCTGTTCGTGGTGCGGGAAAACCGGTTCGTGGAGTATCGGTTGCCGGAATGAAGGCAGTGGCCGAAAAACTCGTCTGGACGGATGCGGATTTTGCGGACATGGGGTGGCACGACGCGCAACTCTACTCGATAAGCTTTCCTGACGATAATCATCAAATCCGGCTGGATATCGACTATATTTTCAACTGGCATTGGCAAAATAATCACTGCCTGGGTTGGGACGTCGCACCTTGCGATATCATTTTCCAAAGTGTCAGCGATTTGCGCATCGATATCGACATGCGCAACAATTTTCCACTTTGCATCAACGATATACGTCGCAGCAACAAGCGTGCGACAGGAACTTTCACCAGTTGGGACTATGCGGTCGAACTCGATCTTGGCGTCATAAAATTCGTGGCAACCGGTTACACCCAAACACTCAGACAGCAGCCTATATTTTCAAATAGCCAAAGTCTGACGCACCGGTAGGCCCTCGAAAAGGCCTTGACGATACACGTACCTCCCCTTGACCAAACCCCGCCCCCGCGCCATAACCGACGCCATGAAAACGACGATTTCCATTTGTGGGAACATTATCCGCTAGCGTTCGCGCTGGTCCGGCCGTTTTCGTCTCTCGAAAAGCCTTGAAGACAAACGCTCCGGTCCGGTACCGGCCGCGGCATGCGCTTTGAGCACCTTGGGAGAATTTTTCGATGAGCGCCACGCTCAAGCTATACAATACCTTGATCCGCGAGAAATCGGCCTTCCAGCCGATCGATGCCGACAACGTGCGCGTTTATGTCTGCGGCCCGACGGTTTATGATTTCGCCCATATCGGCAATGCCCGCCCGGTCATCGTCTTCGATGTTCTGTTCCGGCTGCTGCGGCATGTCTATGGCGACACCCATGTCACCTATGCCCGCAACATCACCGACGTCGACGACAAGATCAACGCACGTGCCCTGCGCGACTTTCCGCACTTGGCCCTCAACGACGCCATCCATGCGGTGACCGAAAAGACGGCTAAGCAGTTCCACGAGGATGTTGCCGCTCTCGGCTGCCTTGAGCCGACTGTCGAGCCGCGCGCCACCGACAATATCGAGCAGATGATCGCCATCATCGAAAAGCTGATCGGCAATGGTCACGCCTATGTGGCCGAGGGCGAAGTGCTGTTCGATACCAAATCGATGAGCGATTACGGCCAGCTTTCCAAACGCCCGCTCGACGAGCAGCAGGCCGGCATCCGCATCACCGTCGATGCCCACAAGAAAAACCCCGGCGATTTCGTGCTTTGGAAGCTTTCCTCCGACAACGAACCCGGCTGGGAAAGCCCGTGGGGTCGCGGCCGTCCGGGCTGGCATATCGAATGCTCGGCCATGAGCAGCCGCTATCTCGGCGAGGTATTCGACATCCATGGCGGCGGGCTGGACCTGATCTTCCCGCACCACGAAAACGAGATCGCCCAGTCACGCTGCGCGCATGGCACCGAGGTCATGGCGAACGTCTGGATGCATAACGGCTTCGTTCAGGTCGAAGGCCGCAAGATGTCGAAATCAGACGGCAACTTTGTCACCATCCACCAGTTGCTGTCCACCGACGATTTTGGCGGCAAGCAGTGGCCGGGCGACGTGCTGCGGCTGGCCATGCTGATGACCCATTACCGCGAGCCGATCGATTTTTCGATCAAGCGGCTGGAGGAAGCCGAGCGCCTGATCGCCAAATGGCCGGCGGCCGATGTTTCCAATGCAGACCCCTGCCCGGTCGTCATCGATGCGCTGTCCGACGACCTCAATACGGTGGCCGCCGTGCAGCGCCTGCATGCGCTGGCGCAGGAAGCCAATGTGGATGCGACGCTTCTGCCGATGTTCGCGGCGAGTGCAGCACTTCTCGGCGTACTGCCGAAAAAGACAGAGGTGGACGAGGCGCTTGCCGGTGCCGTTGATGCGGTTGTCGCCATGCGGCTGGAAATGCTGAAGGCGAAGAACTTTGCCGAGGCTGACCGGATCCGCGACGAGTTGTCGGCCAAGGGCATCCAGCTGAAGGACGGCAAGGATGCGGCAACCGGAGAACGGGTGACGACCTGGGAGGTCAAGCGGTAGGCTTGCAGCCCAGGGGCGAGCCGCCCTATGCTGCAACCGAGACAGCGAGGAGGAAGGCATGGGTGCTGAACGTCACGTAAAATTCTTCCGCAATGGCGGCGCCCAAGCGGTCGTCATCCCGGCCGAATTCGAAATGGCCGGCGAGGAGGCCGTCATGCGCAAGGAGGGCGACCGGCTGGTGATCGAGCCGGTCACCGAGCCCAAGGGAAGCCTGATTGCGTGGTTGCGTTCGCAGCCGCCGTGGGAAGGTGATTTCCCTGAACTGGACATCGATGAGCCGCCGCCGCGCGATGTCGATCTATGAGCCGGTTCGTTCGCATGCTCGATACGAACATTCTTTCGGACGCGATCCGCAACCCCTTCGGTGCGGTTGCCGAGGCGATAGACAGCGCGGTCAACGATAGCCTTTGTGTCAGCGCCATCGTGGCATCGGAGTTGCGTTTTGGTGCGGCACGACGGGGATCGGATCGGCTCACCCATCTTGTCGAAAATTCCTTGGCGCGCATCGCCATCCTTGGCTACGACGATCGGGCCTCGCATCATTTCGCTGACATCCGTAGCGCGCTCGAAAAACGCGGCACGCCAATCGGCACCACCGACCTCTTCATCGCCGCCCACGCCCGTTCACTGGACCTCACCCTCGTCACCAACAATGTCCGCGAGTTTACCCGCGTCGATGGTTTGAAGATCGAGAATTGGCTGGAGGGATCCGCGTCATGACCATGCTCCACACCGGCGGCTGCCAATGCGGTGCCGTTCGATACCGGGCGGAAGGCGAGATCGGTTTTCCGCATGTCTGCCATTGCCGCATGTGCCAGAAGGCGGCGGGCAATTACTTCATGCCCCTTGGCGGCGTGATGCATGACAATTTCACCCTCACGCGTGGCGAGCCCACATGGTTCCAGTCTTCCGACACGGCGCGCCGCGGCTTTTGCGGCCGTTGCGGCACGCCATTGTTTTACGATGGAGGTAGCGATCATATCAGCATCACTCTCGGTTCGCTGGATGAACCGGAAAGCGTGAAACCGGCGCTGCAGACCAATCTCGCGCGAAAAATGCCGTGGTTCGGTGATCTGCATAGTCTCGATCACGACGGCAGTTTCGACATGTCACCGGAAGATGAAGCGGCGATTGACGCCAGCAGCCGGCAGCACCCCGATCGCGACACCGACCTCTGGCCGATGGAGAAAGGTAATTGACCTATCACGTCCATACCGGTGGCTGCCAATGCGGGGCGCTGCGTTTCCGCATCGACGGCAAGCCCAGCCAGTCCTCCATCTGTCACTGCCGCATGTGCCAGAAGGCGTTTGGCGCCTATTATGCGCCGCTGGTGTCCACCCGTGGTGCCACCTTCGTCTGGACACGCGGTGCGCCAAAATATTTCCAGTCGTCCAACCACGTGCAGCGCGGTTTTTGCGACAATTGCGGCACGCCGCTGACCTATGAGGCGATGGGCGGCATTGCCGTTTCCGCCGGTGCGCTGGATGATCCCTCCAGCCTGCCGCCCTCGATGCAATATGGCCTGGAAGGCAAGCTTCCCTTCGTCGAACACCTGCACGCCCTGCCCGGCCACCGCACGGAAGACGACATCGCCGACGCGCCGTTTCTGGCCGATCTCGTTTCCAACCAGCATCCCGATCACGACACAGAAGACTGGCAGCCAATCCCGGCCCGATCCGCCCCTGCAGCGGATGCCGGCAAGAAGGAGGACGATGCATGACTGAAACAACAGGAACAGACGCCGTGAAAACGGGCGGATGCCAATGCGGCGGCGTGCGCTTCAAAATCCACGGCGCTCTCGGCCGCGCCTCGATCTGCCATTGCCGCATGTGCCAAAAAGCCTTTGGCGGCTTTTTCGGACCGCTGGTTTCCGCGCCTGAAGGCGGCGTCGAATGGACCCGTGGCGAGCCAAAATATTTTCAGTCGTCCGTCAATATCGACCGGGGTTTTTGCGAAAACTGCGGCACGCCCTTGACCTATCGCACGCCGTCCAGCCTCGAGATTGCCATTGGCGCCTTCGACGAGCGCGACGATCTCGCACCGACCGTGCAGGTCAATCACGCTTTTCGCCTGCCCTGGGTGGAAACGATCTTTGAGGCGCCCATACACGGCGATGCCGGATATTACGCCCGTCAGGAGCAGATCATCTCCTTCCAACACCCCGACCACGACACCGAAAACTGGCCCGAAAGGGGACTGCACCTGTGACCGAAGTATTGCGCACGTTTTATCCCGAGATCGAACCTTATGAGAGCGGCCATCTCGATGTCGGCGATGGCCATGTGATCTATTGGGAACGCGTCGGCACCAAAGGCGCCAAGCCGGTCGTGTTCCTGCATGGTGGCCCCGGCGGCGGCTGCACGCCGGCACAACGCCGTCTGTTCGACCCGGCGCTTTACGACATCCTCCTGTTCGACCAGCGCGGTTGCGGCCGCTCGACACCGCATGCCGGCCTCGACGCCAACACGACATGGCATCTCGTTGCCGATATCGAGCGGCTGCGGCAACTGGCGGGCGTCGACAAGTGGCAGGTTTTTGGCGGCTCCTGGGGCTCGACGCTGGCGCTGGCCTATGCCGAAACCCATCCAGAGCGGGTGAGCGAGCTTGTTCTGCGCGGCATCTATACGCTGACCAAGGCGGAAATGGACTGGTATTACCAGTTCGGCGTCTCGGAAATGTTTCCCGACAAATGGGAGGCTTTTATCGCGCCCATTCCGGAAAACGAACGCCATGAAATGTTGGCCGCCTATCACCGCCGGCTGACCGGCACGGACAAGGCCGAGCAACTGACAGCCGCCAAGGCCTGGAGCACATGGGAAGGCTCGACCATCACGCTTCTGCCCGACGCAGCGCTGACGGCCGGCTTCGGCGAGGATTTTTTTGCCATCGCATTTGCGCGGCTGGAAACGCATTATTTCATGCATGCCGGCTGGCTTGAGGAAGGTCAGCTGTTGCGCGATGCCACCAAGCTTAAAGGCATTCCGGGCGCCATCGTGCATGGCCGCTACGACATGCCCTGCTCGCTGAAATATGCCTGGCAGTTGTCGAAGGTGTGGACCGATGCGGATTTCCACATTGTCGAGGGCGCAGGCCATGCGGTTTCGGAACCGGGCATTACCGACCAGTTGATCCGCGCGACCGACCGGTTCGCGGGGAAGGATTGAAGCGCATCCCGTAACCTTGTGGCAGCCCCTCATCCGGCTGCCGCCACCTTCTCCCCGTCAAACGGGGAGAAGGGATACGCCGCACCATGTCCGTCCCTCGCAACAAGGCACATGGGGCACGTCCCCTCTCCCCGCACGCGGGGAGAGGGTTAGGGTGGGGGGCAACCTTTGCCCCAAATGCCAATACATCTGCTCTGGGAGGAGCAACAATGACCCGCGCCCCGATCACCAGCGACCGCATCCACCTGTTCGACACCACCCTGCGTGACGGCCAGCAGACGCCCGGCGTCGATTTTTCCGTCGAGGACAAGATCGCGATTTCCGCCATGCTGGATGAATTCGGTTTCGATTACGTCGAAGGCGGATATCCCGGCGCCAACCCGACCGACACCGCCTTCTTTACAGAGAAGCGCACAACCAAGGCCAAATTCGTCGCCTTCGGCATGACCAAGCGCGCCGGCATTTCCGCCTCCAACGATCCCGGCCTCGCCACCCTGTTGCAGGCCAAGAGCGATGCCATCTGTTTCGTCGCCAAAAGCTGGGATTATCATGTCGCGGTGGCGCTCGGCTGTACCAACGAAGAGAATCTCTCCTCCATCCGCGACAGCGTCGAAGCCGCCAATGTGGTGGGCAAGGAACCGCTGGTCGATTGCGAGCATTTTTTCGACGGCTACAAGGCCAACCCGGACTATGCGCTGGCCTGCGCCCGCACCGCCTACGATGCCGGCGCACGCTGGATCGTGCTCTGCGATACCAATGGCGGCACGCAGCCGAACGAGGTGCGCGACATCGTTGCCGCCGTCATCGCGTCGGGCATTCCGGGCGCCTCGCTCGGCATCCATGCCCATGACGATACCGGTCAGGCCGTCGCCAATTCGCTGGCCGCCGTCGAGGCCGGCTGTCGCCAAGTACAGGGCACGCTGAACGGTATCGGCGAGCGTTGCGGCAATGCCAACCTGATCACCCTGATCGCCACGCTCTGTCTCAAGGAGGCCTATGCCTCCCGCTTTGAAACCGCCATCGACCCGGAGCGCCTGTCCGGCCTGACGCATCTGTCGCACTCCTTCGACGAGCTTCTGAACCGCTCACCCAATCATCAGGCGCCTTATGTCGGCGCCTCGGCCTTTGCCACCAAGGCCGGCATCCATGCATCGGCGCTTTTGAAAGATCCACGCACCTACGAACACGTGCCGCCGGAAAGTGTGGGCAATTTCCGCAAGGTCATGGTGTCGGATCAGGGCGGAAAATCGAACTTTCTCAATGCGCTGAAGCGGCGCGGCATCACGGTCGCCAAAGACGATGCAAAGCTCGACCAGCTGATCTCGATCGTCAAGGAACGCGAGGCATCGGGTTATGCCTATGAAGGCGCAGACGCCAGTTTCGAGCTTCTGGCGCGGCGCACGCTCGGCACCATTCCGGAGTTCTTTGCCGTCGATGGTTTTCGCGTGATGGTCGAGCGCCGCTTCGACAGTTTTGGGCGGGTAAAAACCGTGTCCGAAGCGGTGGTGAAACTCGTCATCGACGGCGAACCGCATATGTCGGTGGCGGAAGGCGACGGCCCGGTCAACGCGCTCGACCTTGCACTACGAAAAGACTTTGGCAAATACCAGAACGAGATCGACGACCTCGTGCTTGCCGATTTCAAGGTGCGCATCCTCAACGGTGGCACCGAGGCGATCACCCGCGTGCTGATCGAATCCACCGATGGCAGCGGCGTACGCTGGTGGACGGTCGGCGTCTCGGAAAACATCATCGACGCCTCGTTCCAGGCGCTGATGGATTCGGTGATCTACAAGCTGATGAAGAACCGCGAACTGGCGGGGAGGATCGCGGCGGAGTGATCTGGTCAGCAATTGATGTCTCGGACAACGATGACTTTTCTCTTGTCAAAAGTTTGTCAGATATGACAACATGAAGCATGAGGGAGATCGCGTGGATCAAGGCGGCGCTGAAGGACTTCGGGAGATTTCCCGAAGACGTTCAGGATCGCATCAAAGATGCTCTCACAATCGCCAGCATGGGTCAGAAGGCAGACATAGCAAAACCGATGAAAGGCTTGGGTTCAGGCGTCTTCGAAATTGCCCTGCCTTATCGCAGCGACGCCTACCGTACGATTTATGCCGTACAACTTGGCGACGCGATCTGGGTGGTACATGCTTTTCAAAAGAAATCGACCGCGGGCATAGCAACCCCTCACAAAGAGGTGGAACTGACCAAGGCCCGGCTGAAACGACTAGAGGAGATGCTGCGATGACCGATGACGATTTCGAAATCGTTCGAGGCAGCGGCAATATTTATGCCGATCTGGGTGACCCCGATGCCGACACGAAACTGATGAAGGCGCAGCTTGCTTCGGAAATCATTGCAACGCTTGACCGGCGAAAGCTGACAGTGCGGGAGGGTGAGAAGCTTACCGGTGTCACTGCTGCCGATCTTTCGCGCATACGCAACGCCGATCTTGGCCGGTTCACCATAGACCGACTGGTGCGCGTTTTGAACGCCCTCGACCGGCGCGTCACGCTCAAGGTCGGCAAGACGCTGCGATCGGGCCGCACGGCGGCGGCCTGATGCCCCTCACCGCCCCCGCGACGCCTTCAGCATGCCGTAGGAATACACCGCCAGTGCCGACCAGATGAAGACGAAGGCCACAAGTTTTACCGTGCTGAGCGGTTCCTTGAAGGCAAAGATGGCGATCAGGAAAATCAGCGTGGGGGCGATATACTGCATGATGCCGATGGTCGACAGGCGCAAGAGCTTGGCACCGTTGGCATAGATCATCAACGGTCCGGCGGTGATCGGGCCGGCCAGCATCAGGATGAACGTGTCATAGCTGGTGCCGTTGAAGAGATGGCCCTGCCCCGTCCATTCGAGATAGATGATGTAGGGCAGGAACGGGATGCTGATCAGCAGCACTTCCAGAAAGAAGCCCTGGTTGGGGCCGATCGGCAGTGTCTTACGAAACAGCGCATAACAGCCCCAGGTGAAGGCAAGCCCGAGCGAGACCCATGGCAGGCCGCCGGCTCCGACGGTCAGGATCACCACACCGACGCCGGCAAGGCAGATGGCGGCGAGCTGCGTACGGCTCAGTTTTTCACGCAGCACCACGGCCGCCAGAAAGAAACTGAAAAGCGGATTGATGAAATAACCGAGAGCGCCTTCCAGCGCATGCCCGGCGGCGATCGCCCAGACATAAATGCCCCAGTTGACGGTGATGAAGGCGGCGGTGACACAGGCCATGCCCAGCATGCTCGGCGTGCGGATCGCTACCTTGAGTTCGTCGGTACGCTTGAGAATGAGCAGGACGGCGCCCGCCACCGGCACGGACCAGATCGCCCGGTGCGCCAGCACTTCCAGCGGCGGCAGATGTGACACGGCCTTGAGATAGAAGGGCAGAAAACCCCACATCAGATAAGCTGTCAGCGCAAAGGCAAAACCGCGCGGCGTGTCTTCGTTCTTGGCCTGCGGAGCGATGCTCTCGGTTGCCATCAGCTGATCCTCCCTGCTGGATGAGCGGCTTCTAGACCTCAATTGAGCAACCTGCCAATTCATTCGGTTGAAGCTTACATTCAGCACGGTCATGGATGCAGGCGTTTACGCCTCGTCGAAAGACAGACCCCAGCCTTCCTCGCCGTACCATTCTTCACCGGTGGGCGGCGTGCGCCAGCGAAAACTGCGCACGCGCGACAGGCCGCGGTTCTTGAAAGCCTCGGCAAGAGCGGCGTGACGCCCTTCCGGTGCCGGCTCCTGCCCTTCGGCCCAGATGAAGGACACCGGCGCCAGAAAACGGGCGCCAAAACCGCGTGGCCGCCGGTCGATCATCAGGAATGCGGCCCAACGGCTGAACGACCGGCTCGCATCGACCACAGGGACGCCGAACGGAAACAGCAGCCTGCCGCCAGTGGCAAGATTGTCGATCCACGGCGCCGGCGGATGATCGAGTGCGAAATTGGCGTAGATCACATCCGCCTCGTCACCGGTCGACACCCATTGCAGCGCATCGCCGTGAATGACCACGGCATTCTCATAGCCGGCAAGCGCCTTATCCGCCCGCTCGACAAGTGCTCCGTCATATTCCACACCGATGACCTTGCCGGACGGCCCGACGAGTTCGGCGATGATCGCCGTGTAATAACCGGTGCCGGCGCCCAGATGCACCACGGTCTCACCCTCGCGGATGCCGAGACGGTGCAGGGCATTGGCGTGAAGGGACGGCATGCCGTTGTTGACGTAGCGATCGGCATTCAGGCTGACCAGCATGTCCTGATAGAGAATGACAGGATCACTCGAAGCCAGTTCCTTGTATTGGTTGAAATCGCTGAACAGCCATGGCGGCAAACCGACGAAATTTTCGCGCCGGACGGTGGCAAAGGCCTTTTCCAGCCGAGCATCCTGAGACACCCCGGCCTTGGCGAGGATCTGGCGGGCATAAATTTCTCGGTGAACGGCATCATCCTGATTGCTCATGCGGCACCTCCACCCATGTCTGGTTGTTACAACTGAGCGCAACAGCCCGACAAAATCAATGGGATATCATCGAAATGCATTGGCAGATGATGTTTGCCAAAGATAGAGAGGATGAGTGCCTCAACCCATCGGATACATTCCATGCCCAGCCCTGCAGCCACGCCCATCGCCGCTGAACCGACGGGAGCGGCGCTCGTTTCGTCTGCCGTATCGGCGAAGGACGGTCGCAAGGGATTTGTCCTGGCACTCATCGTCTATCTGATGTGGGGTTTCATGCCCTTCTACATGAAGGCGCTGGCGCATATCTCGCCATTGGAATTTCTGGCGCATCGGGTTGTCTGGTCGGTGCCGATTGCCGGCGTCGTTCTTCTCTGTCTGGGCCGCACGCGTGATGTGGTGGAGGCGCTGCGCTCGCCAAAAACGCTGATGATGGCGAGCATTACCGCCGTGCTGATCTCCATCAATGCCGGCACCTATATCTGGGCCGTCAGCAATAACCGTGCGCTGGAAGGCGCACTCGGCTATTTCATCAATCCGCTGTTCAGCATCCTGCTCGGCGCCTTCTTTCTGAAGGAGAAGCTGGCACCGGCGCAGATGCTTGCGGTCGTACTGGCGGCGATCGCGGTTGCCATCCTGACATGGGATGCCGGCAGCCTGCCGCTGGTGGCGCTGACCCTGACGCTCAGCTGGGGGCTTTACGGCTTCTTTCGCAAGACGCTGCCGATCGGCCCCAATCAGGGTTTCTTTCTGGAAGCGCTGCTTCTGTCCATCCCGGCCCTGCCCTATCTGATCTATCTCGAAAGCACCGGTCAGGGGCATTTCCTGCAGACGGGCGCAAGCAATACCCTGCTTCTGATCGGCACCGGCTTCATCACTGCCATTCCGCTGATGACCTTTGCCACCGGCGCCAAGCTGCTGCGCCTTTCGACCATCGGCATCATGCAATACATCACGCCGACCATCGTGTTCCTGATCGCGGTCTTTGCCTTCGGCGAGCCGCTGAGCGGTACAAAGCTGATTGCCTTCCTGTTCATCTGGTCGGCGTTGATCGTCTACACACTTGCCATGCTGCGCCCGCTGGGCCAGCGCTGAACCGAGGATATTTCATGCAGATCAACGATATTCCCTTCGGCACCACCGACTGGTCGCAGATCGATCCGACCGAACACAAGGGCGATACCGGCCATTCCACCTGGCGCACCTGCCATTTCGGCCCGATCCGGGTGCGCATGGTGGAGCATTCGCCGGGTTATCTCGCCGATCACTGGTGCGAGAAAGGCCACATCCTCTTGTGCCTCGAAGGCGAAATGACCACCGAACTCGCCGATGGCCGCGTGTTCGTGCTCAAACCCGGCATGAGCTATCAGGTGGCCGACAATGCCGAACCCCACCGCACCTCGACCGAGATCGGCGCCAAGCTTTTCATCGTTGATTGAGGTATTGATCTCAAAGCTTTGAGATCACATCCTTTTTCCCATCGGACGTGCCCTTTTCCTCAGCGCGTTCGAGAATGGCGGGCACGATCTGCTCGACATCGGAAATGACGAGCGGCTGCACCAGATGGGCACGGTGGATAAAACCCTGGTCGCGCATGTGGCTGACGAGATCGAGCATCGGTTTCCAGAAACCGCCGATATCGGCAAACACCATCGGCTTTTCATGACGGCCGAGCTGCGCCCAGGTCATGATCTCGACGATCTCCTCCAGCGTGCCGATGCCGCCCGGCAAGGTCACGAACGCATCCGAGCGCTCGAACATCTTGTGTTTGCGCTCATGCATGTCCTTGGTGACGATCAGTTCGTCCAATTGTCCGAGCGAATGGCGGGTTGCCTCCATATCGACAAGAAATTCGGGAATTATTCCCGTCACCTGGCCACCGTTGGACAAGACACCCGCTGCAACCGCCCCCATGATGCCCTTGGTGCCGCCACCATAAACGAGGCGCAGACCATGGGCCGCAATGGATTTTCCGAGCGCGCGGCCTGCTGCAAGATAGGCAGGATCACGACCGGGCTGGGAACCGCAATAGACGCAGATGGACTGGATGGGCACGCTTTTCTCCGTTTGGCATTCCGTATTCACGCGTTCGCGACGCACAAACGTCAAAAGTGACCGGAAAGAACTGTAAGAGCAAGGCTGAAATCCTTGAAAAGCTTGTGAAGGTTGCATGAACCGGCTATTTCCCTAGTGTGCGGCGGACGTTCCGTCGGGAGAGAACTGATGTTGAAAAATCCTGCCGGCTTGCTGGCTCTCGGTGTTCTTGCCATTGCCACCATCGTAATGGTGTTCTTCGTCATGCCCCGCATTTCCGCCGACAAGCAACCGCTTGGCGCAGCGATTAACGAGGCAGGCAAACAGGTCGAGCAGGCAGTTGCCGAAGGCGGCAAGGCCGCTCAGGAACTTGTCGACCAGACGAAACCGCAGGAACAGCCCGCCCCGGCACAGACGGCGCAGGCACCGGCTGCCGCTTCCACGGCACCGGCTGCGACCGCCGCTCCGACCGTCGCCGGCAATGTCCCGACCTTCGACGTGTTGCGTGTCGAGCCCGACGGCTCCACCGTGATCGCCGGCCGCGCCGAACCGGGCACCACGCTCGAAGTGGCCGATAAAAATTCCGTACTCGCCAAGGCCGATGTCGCATCGGGTGGAGAGTTCGCTGCCATTCTCGACAAGCCGCTGCCGCCGGGCGACCATGAACTGGTTCTCAAGGTCACCGGCAAGGATGGCAAGACCGTCGTGTCCGAAGAAGTCGCCACGATTTCGGTTCCCGCCGTCAAGGGCGGCGAACTGCTCGCCATGGTCACCAAGCCGGGCGAAGCCAGCCGTCTGATCGCCACGCCGGCAACCGGCGGCGACAAGGCTGCCAAGACCGAACGGGTTGTTCTGCCGGTTGAAACCAAGACGCCTGAAACGACAAGCAAATCGGCAGCTCCCGAAGTTGCAACCGCAACACCCAATGCCGGTGGCACCGCGACCAAGGCCGATGGCGCCGGTCAGAAGCCGGACATTCAGGTGACCGCCGTCGAGATCGAGGGCGACCGCCTGTTCGTCGCCGGCATCGCCAAGCCACAGGCAAAACTGCGCGGTTATGCCGACGATGCCGTGATCGGCAACGCACAGGCTGCGGCCAACGGCCATTTCGTCATCGAGGGCAAACTGCCGCTTTCGGTTGGTGATCACCGCATCGCCGTCGATCAGATCGGCCCGGATGGCAAGGCGCTTTTGCGCGTCGCCGTTCCGTTCAACCGTCCTGCCGGTGATCAGGTCGCAGCCGTCGCCAGCCCGGCGATCTCGTCTGCCACCACCACACTGACGCCGATCGACGGTGGCGCATTCGACCGCCTGCGCAATCAGGTGGCGCGTGCCCACGAAATCCTGACAGGCCTCTACGCCAATGGTGCGACACCGACTGCCGAACAGCTGGCCGCTGCCCGCTCGGCCACCAGCATCGCGCTGAAGTCGCTGACGGAATATCGCCTGCCGGCCGATGCCAGTGCCGAAGCCCGTCGCATTGCAGAGATGACGATGGCCCAGGCCACTGCCGCGCTGAAAGCACTTGAAGCCCTGCCGCGCGATGTTGCCGATTTCGGCAAGGGCCTTGGCGAGATCCACATGATCATCGCCAGCGCAATCGGCCCTGTTGTCGATACACCGCCGAGCCAGCAGGCCACAGCGCCGGCCGAAGTGGCCGCCTCCACGCCTTCCAGCGAGGCACGTACGATCGAGCAGGCGCCGCTGACCAAGAGCGACAATGCATCGGTGATCATCCGCCGTGGCGATACGCTGTGGCAGATTTCCCGCCGCGTTTACGGTCAGGGCGTGCGCTACACGACGATCTACCTCGCCAACGAGGACCAGATCACCAACCCGGACCTGATCCAGCCCGGCCAGGTCTTTGGCGTGCCCGACAAGGCCCGCCCGGATGCCGAGGAACTGCACCGCAAGCGGCTGCAGCAGGAAAAATCCTGATAATCGCACCGGACTGACATCACATCCCCGCCTCCGTGGCGGGGATTTTTGTTTGTCTCGCAGTCGGTGGCGGATCGGCACCAGATGCCAAGTTTCACGCGGCTGTCATTGCATCCACCGGCCAACACGCCTATGTCGCGGACACAAGCGCTTCAGCGCCCCTTGTCTCCCAGGGACCAGCATTTCATGGCATCGAAGAAAAAGACCGTTTCGGCGGATAGCGGCAATCCGCTCGGCACACTCGTCAACCTTTGGCCCTACATGTGGCCGCAAGGTCGTGCCGACCTGAAGGCGCGTGTGCTGTGGGCGACCTTCTATCTGTTTCTGGCAAAGATTATTCTTCTGTCTGTGCCCTATTTCTTCAAATGGGCAACGGATGCGCTGAACGGCAAGCTCGACATGGTCGGTATCCTGCCCGCCTTCCTGCTCGGTGCGGTCGTTCTCGTCATCCTCTACAACTTCACCCGCCTCTTGCAGGTGGGCCTCAACCAGCTGCGCGACGCGCTGTTTGCCTCGGTCGGACAGCATGCGGTGCGCCAGCTCGCCTACAAGACGTTCGTGCACATGCACCAGCTGTCGCTGCGCTTCCATCTGGAGCGCAAGACCGGCGGCCTGTCGCGCATCATCGAACGCGGCACCAAGGGCATCGAAACGATCGTCCGTTTCACCATTCTCAACTCGGTGCCGACGCTGCTCGAGTTCGTACTGACGGCGATCATCTTCTGGGCCGCTTACGGCTTCTCCTACGTGGTCGTCACCGCCGTCACCGTCTCGGCCTATATCTGGTTCACCATCAAGGCCAGCGACTGGCGCATCGCCATCCGCCGTTCGATGAATGACAGCGACACCGAGGCCAATACCAAGGCGATCGATTCGCTCTTGAACTTCGAAACCGTCAAATATTTCGGCAACGAGGACATGGAAGCCAGGCGCTTCGATGCCTCGATGGCCAAGTATGAAAAATCGGCGACCGAAGTCTGGACCTCGCTCGGCTGGCTGAACTTTGGCCAGGGCGTCATTTTCGGCATCGGCCAGACTGTGATGATGGTGATGTCGGCAATGGCCGTGCAGCGCGGCGAACAGACGATCGGCGATTTCGTCTTCGTCAATGCGCTGCTGATGCAGCTGTCCATCCCGCTTAACTTCATCGGCTTCGTCTACCGCGAAATCCGCCAGGGCCTGACCGATATCGAGCAGATGTTCGACCTTCTCGAAGTCGAAGCCGAAGTGGTCGACTGTCCCGGCGCCAAGCCGCTGGCGGCGGGACCGGGCGCCATCGCTTTCAACAACGTGCACTTTGCCTACGATCCCGAACGGCCGATCCTCAAGGGCGTGTCCTTCGAAGTGCCGGCCGGCAAGACGGTGGCGATCGTCGGCCCGTCGGGCGCCGGAAAATCCACCATTTCCCGCCTGCTCTACCGCTTTTATGACGTGCAGGACGGGTCGGTAACGATCGACGGACAGGATGTGCGCGAGGTCACGCAAAAATCGCTGCGCTCGGTGATCGGCATGGTGCCGCAGGATACGGTCCTGTTCAACGATACGATCGCCTACAATATCCGTTACGGCCGCCCCGCCGCTTCCGACGAAGAGGTGAAGGCTGCATCCGACATCGCCCAGATCGGCACGTTCATCACCCACCTGCCGGAAGGTTTCGAGACCAAGGTCGGCGAGCGTGGCCTGAAACTTTCGGGTGGCGAAAAGCAGCGCGTTGCGATTGCCCGTACCGTGTTGAAAGGCCCGCCGATCCTCATTCTCGACGAGGCAACGTCTGCGCTCGACACAACGACCGAACACGAGATCCAGTCGGCGCTCGACGTGGTTTCGAAAAACCGCACGACGCTGGTGATCGCGCATCGCCTGTCGACCGTCATCAATGCCGACGAGATCATCGTGCTGCGTGCCGGCGAGATCGCCGAGCGCGGCACCCATTCGGCACTGATCGCCGCCGGCGGGCTTTACGCGTCGATGTGGAGCCGCCAGCGCGAGGCAACGCAGGCGGAAGAACATCTGCGCCAGGTGCGCGAAAAAGACGATCTCGGAGTCGTCATCCGCGGCAAGCCGGCTGGCGAATAAATTCTGGAGATGGGGAAAGACATGAAACGCAACAGAAAAACCCGCCTGATCGTGCTCGGCGCCGTCGGCATCGTTTACGCACTGGTGCTGATCTTCTGGGGTTCGCCGCTTCTGGCCTTTACCACCTGGATGGGCTGGGTCGATCCGCAAGCGGCACGCTGACGACGCACTGTTCACCGGTAGACGGCTGTGAATGTCTGGGGCCGCATGCCATCTGTGTCTCAACGTTCAAATGATGTGCTGCATCGGTGTGTTTGGATTTGAGGGCGCTAACCCGACCAATCCGCCATGTATGCCAACATAAGGCAAAGTCATGAAAAAGATCGGCTTTCTCTCCTTCGGCCACTGGTCTCCCTCGCCGCAATCCGGCACACGTTCGGCCGGTGATGCGCTGCTGCAATCGATCGATCTTGCGGTCGCGGCCGAAGAACTCGGTGCGGATGGCGCCTATTTCCGCGTCCACCATTTTGCCCGCCAGCTTGCCGCCCCCTTCCCGCTTCTGGCCGCTGTCGGCGCGCGGACGAAAAAGATCGAGATCGGCACCGGCGTCATCGACATGCGGTATGAAAACCCGCTCTACATGGCGGAAGACGCAGCCTCTGCCGACCTGATCTCCGGTGGCCGCCTGCAGCTCGGCATCAGCCGCGGTTCGCCGGAACAGGTGATCGATGGCTGGCGTTATTTCGGCTACCAGCCGGGCGAAGGCGAAAACGAAGCCGACATGGCCCGCCGCAACACCGAAATCCTGCTGGAAGTGTTGAAGGGCAACGGTTTTGCACAGCCCAACCCACGGCCGATGTTCCCCAACCCGCCCGGCATGCTGCGCCTCGAGCCGCATTCCGAAGGTCTGCGTGATCGCATCTGGTGGGGCGCCGGTTCGAATGCCACCGCACAATGGGCGGCAAAGCTCGGCATGAACCTGCAGAGCTCGACACTGAAGGACGACGAAACCGGCGAGGCTTTTCACATCCAGCAGGCCAAGCAGATCCGCGCCTATCGCGAGGCATGGAAGGAAGCCGGACACACGCACACTCCGCGGGTCTCGGTCAGCCGCAGCATTTTCGCGCTGGTGGATGATCGCGACCGTGCCTATTTCGGCAATGGGGCTAAGGAAGACGATTCGATCGGCTTCCTCGACGAAAAGACCCGCGCCATTTTTGGCCGCTCCTATGCCGGCGAGCCGGACAAGCTGGTCGAGGAGTTGAAAAAGGACGAGGCGATTGCCGAGGCCGATACGCTGCTCCTGACTGTGCCGAACCAGTTGGGCGTCGACTACAACGCCCATGTGATCGAGGCGATCTTGAAGCACGTGGCACCGGCCATGGGCTGGCGGTAAGATCTTAACCCTCAGTTCCGGCCTGGGATTAGACTTGGGCCGGGATCATTTTCCCGGATCGTTACCACGCTCCATCCTGTCGAAAACGAGTGGGGCGCTGGCCCCGAGCACGAAGGCGTTGTAGGCGTTGACCGCCTCAAGCATCACCGGCAGCGTGCCGGCGGCAAAAGCCATGGCGGTTCTTAGGAGCAGATAAGGCACGCTCCTGTAGCGCCTGGGGATTTTCCCCTCCGCCTTGCCCGTCGCGACGGCCACGGCACTGATCTCGACACAAAAGCTTCCCATCACACCGAGCCAATAGGGTCCGACCTCGCCAACCAGCGGAAAAACTGCAGCCATGGCTTAGCGGGCTCTGCCGCCGGAACCAGATCCGGAGCTGTCGCCCAAACGGAAATAGCGGGTATAGGGAGCAAGTTTTGCCGAAAGACGGTCCGCCAAATCACGGCGATGCGTAATGCGAAGGACCGTCAGAAAAATGTTCGTGGCGGCGAAAAAAGCGAATATGCCGACAAGCAATGAAAATGCGATTCTGGCAGCAACGTCTTCCATTATCCGCTCCCTCAGGCAAAAGCCGGATGTAAACATGGCGGCAGCAGCGACCGCCGTCAAACGCTATGGTTGCAACATCCAGATTTACGTTATTACGCGCTTGTCAGCCCGAAATCACATCGCCGCGCTGCAATTCATCTTTACCACAATTGCGCATGCACGGCGCAATCATCCGGGCGAGAAACGGTGAAAGTATAAAACTCAGCACCAACACGGCCAAATGAGATATTTGGCGTGTTCGGTGAGCTCCTGAACGGTCAGCACGATAATGATGCCGCCCCCCGAAAAGAACGGTATTGACCGTCATACCGCACATGATCGTCAGCCAGATGCCGTGCAATCGAGCTCTATCAACAAGGTGATCTTGCTCATTGCGGAACCACATTGCCGCAATCACGGTTTTTATGTAGTCAGTGAGCGCCGACAACGCAGGAGAACAACGGTTGATCAACCTACTCGACACCATTCGCAACACGCTCGTCCCCATCCACAAGGAGGGCTACCTGTTCGTGGCCGCATTCTTCGTGGTGTCGCTGGTTCTCGGCCTCATTGCCGAACCGCTGTTCTGGATCGGCCTGATCCTCACCGCATGGTGCGCCTATTTCTTCCGTGATCCCGAGCGCGTCGTGCCGCAGGACGAAGACCTCGTCATCAGCCCGGCAGACGGTCGCATCAGCCATGTCGTCATGGTCGTTCCGCCGGCCGAACTCGATCTCGGTTCGGAGCCGATGCTGCGCATTTCCGTGTTCATGAACGTGTTCGATTGCCACATCAACCGCGCACCGGTGCGTGGCCGCATTTCGCAGATCGCCTACCGTTCGGGCCAGTTCGTCAATGCCGAACTCGACAAGGCCTCGACCGATAACGAGCGCAACGGTCTCGTCATCGAAAGCAAGCATGGCAAGCTCGGCGTCGTGCAGATCGCCGGTCTCGTTGCCCGCCGCATTCTCTGCTTCGTGCAGCCGAACGAACCGCTGGAAGCCGGCGAGCGTTTTGGCCTGATCCGTTTCGGTTCGCGTCTCGACGTTTACGTGCCGGCCGGTGGTGAAGCCCGCGTTTCGATCGGCCAGCGCGCCATCGGTGGCGAAACGGTGCTTGCCGAATTCGGCTCGACCAAGGGCCCGGTCGTCAGCCGCCGCAACTGATACGGACCACATACCGCGTAACGGAGCCCCGTACGGAGAATGACAATGGAACAGCCAGCCGAGCCGCACACCAACGGACAGGAAGAAACGCATGAAAATGCGTCGACGGTCCGCAAGGACGACAGCGGCCGCGGCCCCCGTCTGCGGGAAATCCCGCTTCGGCTGATGATCCCCAATGTCATTACCGTGCTGGCCATCTGCGCGGGTCTGACCGGTATCCGGCTGGCCTTCGAAGGCCGGTTCGAACTGGCCGTCGGCATGGTTCTGCTGGCTGCCTTCCTCGACGGGATAGACGGGCGCATTGCCCGCCTCCTGAAGGCGACATCGAAATTCGGCGTGCAGATGGATAGTCTCGCCGACATCATCAATTTCGGCGTCGCCCCTGCCCTGGTGCTCTACGCCTATGTGCTGGATGGCGCCCGTTCGCTTGGCTGGATCGCAGCCCTGATCTACGCCATCGCGGCCGGCCTTCGCCTCGCCCGTTTCAACGTGATGGAAGAGCGGCCGGTCAAGGCGCAGTGGCAGTCGGAATTTTTCGTCGGCGTGCCGGCGCCGATGGGCGCCATGCTGGTCATGCTGCCGGTCTATCTCGGTTTTCTCGGCGTCCCGCTGGAGGGCTGGGTGGCTTATGCGGCCGGTGCCTATACCGTGTTGATGGGTTATCTTCTGGTCAGCCGCCTGCCGATCTGGTCCGGCAAATCGGAAACCCGCATCCGCCGCGATCTGATGCTGCCGGTCATTCTCGGCGTCGTCATTTATGTGGCGCTGCTGATGAGCTTCACCTGGGAAGTGCTGTCGGTGACGGTGATCGCCTATCTCTGCATGCTGCCGTTCAGTGCCCGTGCATGGCACCGTCGTTACGGTACGATCACCATCGAGGACGATCACGCTTCGCCGTGATCCCCTGCACTGCAAGGTGAATGCTGCATTGCAGCTACAGTCTGCGGCAAGATGACACCTTTATGAATATTCCTCCGGATCGCTATTACTTTCACCGTATTTCCGCCCGGATTTACGGTGAAAGCGGCGATTGATCACGAGATCGCTCCAGAGGAAAAGAAGATGAACAGCCCGAAGGCTCCGGCCGAAAAGACCCAGAACGACTTGCACGCCCCGTTGCGCCCGCTCGGCATCAAGGCCGTGGTTGCCGCAACGATGATGCTGAAGCGCAAGCCGGTCAAAAAATCCTGAGCTTGAACTTTCCAGCCGGTTTCAATTGCCGGCAAAAAAGCTGACCAGAAGGCCGATGGCGAGCATTGCCATGACGAGGCCGATCAACAGGTCCAGCACGCGCCAGGCCGATGGCCTGGCAAATAGCGGCGCCAGAAACCGTGCGCCATATCCCAGCCCGAAAAACCATGTGAACGACGCGACCACGGCACCAAGGCCGTAAGCCAGACGCGCCGCGCCCTCATGCGCCGCCGACAGGCTGCCTAGCAGCACGACCGTGTCGAGATAGACATGCGGGTTGAGGAAGGTGAAGGCAAGACAGGCCATGACCGCCGCTTTCAGCGGCATGCTCTGCGGCGCCCCCGCCACCATGGCCGACGGCACCCACGCGCGCTTGAACGCCATGAACGAATATGTCCCCAGAAACAACACGCCACCGATCGTCACCACGGCGATCAACATCGGCGACTGCGATACCAGCGTTCCGAGACCAGCGACGCCGGCGGCAATCAGCAGCGCATCCGATGCAGCGCAGATCAGGCACAGAATGAAGACATGGCTGCGGATCAGCCCCTGTCGCAGGATGAAAGCGTTTTGCGCGCCGATCGCGACGATCAGCGATCCACCGAGCGCGAAGCCGGAAAGAGCGGCGGGAAAAAGATCCATGGAGGGAAGTCCAGTCTGGGCATAGGGCGAGAAAGGGATCAGTACACGGAAATCAGAAAAGCGAAAGCTGGCTATCGTCAGGTTTCGGCTTCGGTTTGACCGCCGGCAGTGGCGCCACGTCCTGTGCCGGCAGTTGCAGATCGGCGCCCATGTTGGAGACCTTGTTGACGCGGTCTGATACCGGGATCGCCTCGAAAAAATCCTCGTCTGGCGCTGTCATCAGGTCTTTGACTTCGCGTGGTTCCTGCGTGCGGCAATCCAGCCAGCGGGTAAAATCCTCCGGGCCGATCGCCACCGGCATGCGGTCATGGATGCGCTTCAGCGAACGGTTGGCAGCAGTGGTCAGGATTGCCGCGGTATCGATTTCCGAACCATCGGCCGAGGCATAGGTTTCCATCAGCCCGGCAAAGGCGATCAGGCCGCCGTTTTTCGGGCGGATCCAGTAGGGTTGCGACTTTTCCTCGCCCGATGTTTCCGGCCGCCGCCATTCATAAAAGCCCGAGGCCGGCACCAGAATGCGGCGATGGCGCATGGCTGCACGAAACGAGGCCTTGCCGATTGCCGTCTCGGCGCGGGCATTGATCATCAGGCTCAGGTCTTTCGGATCCTTGGCCCAGCCGGGAATGAAACCCCAGCGCGCCAGAAAAGCGCGACGATCCGGCAGATTGCTGCCGGGATCAGGCCTTTCCGCCTGCATGACGACAAGAATAGGCTGCGTCGGCGCGATGTTGAAACGCGGCGGAAAATCCTCCACCAGCGCCACGCTGACGAAGTTCAGCACGTCATCGGGTGTCGATGTCAAAGCATAACGTCCGCACATGGTTTTTCATCGCATCGGCACGCAAGAGGGTCAAGCCGGCAGGCTCATGCACTGCGTGGCCCGAAGATGATGACGGCCGAGCCGATCAGGCAGAGAGCGGTACCGGCCTGATCCCAGCGATCCGGCATGCGACCTTCGACCGCCAGCAGCCAGAGGATGGAGGCGAGGATATAAATGCCGCCATAGGCCGCATAGGTGCGCCCCGCCGCCTCGCTTTCCACCAGCGCCAAAAGCCACGCGAACAGGACAAGGCTCGCCACACCCGGCGCCAGCCACCACACCGGCTTTTCCAGCCGCAGCCAACCCCAGACGGCAAAACATCCGGCGATCTCGAAGACGGCGGCGAACACGTAGAGGGTGTAGGTCTTGATCACTCGAAATCCTGTTTTTGCACGTCCTGCGCCATATGCATCACGCGCAGAATCACGATCCTGTCGGGATAGGTGCGATAATAGATGCAGCGTTGGCGATAGGGAAAGGCGCGCAGTCCCGGCGAGATGTGATCGCGGGGCGCCCCCGTGAAGTCCGCATAGGCAATCCAGATGATCTTGGCAGTGAGATCGGCGAGAAATTCCTGAGCGTAATGCGGGCTGTTTTCGGCAATGTATCGTCGAATACCGCGCAAATCCGCCTTGGCAAGCGGCGCAATGATCAGATGCTTTCGCGATCTACGGCCTGTCGTCATCTGTCATGACATCCGCAAGCAGGTCGGCAGCAGAGGTGTAATGCTGACCGAGCCCTGCTTCTATCTCCTGATCCGCGGCATCGATTGCCTGACGAAGAGATTGAATGCGCATTTCACGATCCGCAAGCATGCGAAGACCGGCCTTGACCGCTTCCGTTTCTGTCTCGAAATGCCCGTTGCTCACGAGATCCGAGAGGATGCCGTCATAGGTATCGCCAAGAGCGAAGGTTTTTGCGCGGGTCATCAAGAATGCTCCTTTGCCCAGACGCGAACCATAAATTACAACGGACTTGTAGTACAGATCACAGCTTGCCGCTCAGGAGCGCCATGTCCTCCACGCCCCACCCCGCCTCCTCCGCCATTCTCGAACGCGATGGCCGTTTTCTGCTGATCAGGCGAATCAATCCGCCATCGGCCGATCTGTTCGCCTTTCCGGGCGGACGCGGAGAACCGAGGGAAACACCGGCCGAAACTGCCGTGCGCGAGTTTTTCGAGGAAACCGGCATTTCCGTGCACGATCCCGAACTGTTTGCCACCTATGACCTGAAGAGCGAATCAGAAGACGGAGACCTGCTCAGCCACTTCTTCCTCTCCGTCTTTCTGGTCAAAAGCGACGAAACCATCGAGGCCATCGCCGCCGATGATGCCGCCGATCCCGGCTGGTACACGGCCGAGGAAATTCGCCATCTGCCGGTGCCGCCAAGCGTGCTCGAATGTGCCGAACGGCTGGCGGCGCGGGTTTCAAAAGGCTAAAAGAACGCTTAACGATGCCGGGCGATTCTCCGGCAGGACCGCCGTCTGGAATGCCGATGAAGTTTCGTAAACGCCTCGCATCTGTCTGCTTTGTCGCGCTGAGCCTTTCGCTCGCCGTGCAGCCGGCGCTGGCGCAGAAAAAGGCTGCAGCCCCTGCTGCGCCGACGGCCTCGACACCACCCGCGGAAAAGCCGACTCCCTATGACGACCGGCTGGCGCGGCTTTCGGAAATTCTCGGATCGGTGCATTACCTGCGCACGCTATGTGGAGAACGTCAGTCGAACTGGCGCGGCTCCATGCAGAAACTGATTGATTCCGAGACGGCGAATGAGCCAAAACGCCGCGAGAAACTGACGGCCGCCTTCAATCGCGGTTACCGGTCCTTCGCCTCCGTGCACACGACCTGCACGCCGGCTGCGCGCTCCGCTGAAGAGGCATACCGTGCCGAAGGAGCAACACTGGCTGCGGAAATCGCCGCACGCTACGGAAATTAAGTGTTTATTTACCTGTTTCGCTCGCAACCCGTGTCGTTTTGATAAAAGGCTGGTAATCTTGTTAACGCACCGGTAACAACCAGGTGCCGGAAAGAGGATCATTATGCAGACAGCCCGCAACGACATCGACGAGATGATTGTGCACGAAAAGATGCAGGTGGCGCTCGAATACCAGAACGAGGCCTGGGCCGACGGCCGCGCCGACGGTATCGAACCTGAAATCATCGCTGACGCTGCCATCGCTCTTGCCATGCGCGAAACCATTCGCATGCACGGCGAAGCTGGCGCAGAAGCCATGCTGCAATCGCTGCGCGAACGCATGCTGGCTGGCGAATTTTCTCCGCAGCGCATCATTCAGTAAGCGCGATTTTCAATAATCGTGTAAGATCGGGGCTTTCCAACAGGATCGCCAATAAAGCCATGCCCAATAGCCGTTTCCCCCGCATCCTGTTCGCCGCCGCGCTTTTCAGCGCGACAGCGCTGACGCAGGCACCCGTCGCCCTTGCCCTTTCCGGCATGGCGCAGAGTTCTTCCGTCGGGCATCAGGGCATACAGCCGGCAGACACGGCGCCCGGCAGCCACACGGGTACGGAAAACCAGCATAGTCAGGCGACCCCGCCGGCCGCCGACAAACCGGAAGCGCCGAAGCCTGACGCTGCGGCCGCCGCAGAGGCTGAAGCCGAACCGGCGATCAAGGCAGAAATCATTCACGATTTCAGCAAGTTGCCGGAACCGGTGCGCAAGCTACGCGAGGCGATCGTCGAGGCCGCTGCGTCCGGCGATGTCGAGCGCATGCGCCCGATCATGGATCCCGGCGCACAGAAAACCGATGGTCCCGACCAGAACGAAGACCCGATCGAAACGCTGAAAAGCTTTTCCGGTGATACCGAAGGTCTGGAAATCCTCGCCATCATGCTGGACCTGATGCAGACCGGCGTTGCCCGCATCGAGGCCGGCACGCCGGATGAGGTTTATGTCTGGCCCTATTTCGTCGGCAAGCCGCTCAACGAGCTGACCCCGCCGGAAAAGGTGGACCTGCTGCGCATCGTCACAGCCGGCGATCTTGCTGCCATGGACGAAGCGGGCGGTTACAATTTCTACCGCATCGGCATCTCACCCGACGGCAAGTGGAAGTTCATCGTCAGCGGCGACTGATTCTCGCGCTGTCGGCAGTACCCGGACACGGTGCGGCTTGCCGCGACCGTGTCAAAACCTTACCTCTATGACAGCCCATGACGCGCATTGATTTGCGCCGGGGATTTTCTGTTTCTGATCCGTGCGGGTGAAAATCATGCCGTTTGCCTTCCTTTCCGATCGTGCCCTGCTGTCCGTCACCGGCACTGATGCGCAGGATTTCCTGCACAATCTGATCACCACCGACATTGCCGGCCTGCCGGAAGAGGAAGCCCGCCCCGGCGCGCTTTTGACGCCGCAGGGAAAAATCCTGTTCGATTTCGTCATCTGGCGGATCGAGGGCGGTTTTGCCATCGAGATCGACCAGCCGCAGCGCGAGGCATTTGCGCGACGGCTGACCATGTACAAGCTGCGCGCCGCCGTGGAGATCACCCTTGTGGAAGAGATCGGCGTGACGGTTGCCTGGGGTGGCGAAACGCTGGTGGGCGGTATCACCGACGGCGCCTTCGCCAAATCCGGCATCGAGCTGCAACGTGCAGCGGGGAAACAGGCCGATGGCGAAGAGGCTGCCTATCAGGCGCTGCGCATCACTGCAGGACTGGCGCTGTCCGGCCACGATTTTGCACTGCAGGATGCGTTTCCGCATGATGTCCTGCTCGACAAGGATGGCGGGCTTTCATTCCGCAAGGGATGTTATGTCGGTCAGGAAGTGGTTTCCCGCATGCAGCACCGTGGCACCGCGCGTCGCCGCGTGGTGATCGTGTCCGCTGAGCAGGACCTGCCGGCGGCCGGCACCGAAATCATGGCGGGCGCCAAACCCGTCGGCACGCTGGGCTCCACCTCGGGCGGACAAGGCTTGGCAATCGTGCGCATCGACCGCGTCGGTGATGCGCTGGCAAGCGGCACACCGCTGACTGCCGCCGACATTGCCGTTTCGCTGACCTTGCCGGAATGGACCGGCCTCTCCTTCCCGACGGAGACCCAAGAGGCGGAAACGTGAGCGCTGGCGCTTCGACCACCAAGGCGACGCGCGCCTGGCAGCGCATGCTGTCCGGCCGCCGGCTCGATCTGCTCGATCCCTCGCCGCTCGACGTGGAAATTTCCGATATCGCCCACGGGCTTGCCCGCGTCGCCCGCTGGAACGGCCAAACACGCGGCGACCATGCCTTTTCGGTGGCGCAACATTCGCTAATCGTCGAGCAGGTGTTTTCGCTGGCCCAACCTGCGGCCACGCCGGAAGAACGGTTGATGACGCTTCTGCACGACGCACCGGAATATGTGATCGGCGACATGATCTCGCCGTTCAAATCGGTGGTCGGCGGCGGTTACAAGGCGGTCGAGGCGCGGCTGGAGGCGGCCATCCACCTGCGATTCGGCCTGCCCGCGCATCCGACGCGCGATCTGAAGATGCGGATCAAGCGTGCCGATACGGTTGCCGCCTTTTTCGAGGCGACCGAACTTGCCGGCTTTTCGCTGACCGAGGCGCGCAAGTTTTTCGGCGTGCCGAATGGCGTGACGAGAGAGATGCTGGAGATGGAGCCACTGCCGGCCATCCAGGCACAGCAGCGTTTTCAGGAACGTTTCGCCGAGATCGAACTTTTGCGCGGGAATACGGCGCGATGACTGCGATCATCGTCTGCCCGCTTGCCAAGATCGCCGAACTTGCGGTGCGCCACAAGGCGCGCGAAATGGTCAGCCTGATCGCCGAAAAGCAGGATTTTCACCGCCCGGCGGTAATCTCTGCCGACCGCCATCTGAAGCTCGCCATGAACGACATCGCCTTTGCCGGCACCGGCAATCTCATTGCCCCCAATGAGGCGCATGTGGAGCGGCTGATCGCCTTCATGGCCGGCTGGGACCGACAATTTCCGCTGGTTGTGCATTGCTGGATGGGCGTATCGCGTTCGCCTGCGGCGGCGCTGATTGCGGCACTCGCCATCCACCCCGAGGAAGACGATTTCGCGCTTGCTGCCCGGCTGCGACAAGTCGCCCCGCATGCGACGCCGAACACCCGTCTGGTGGAAATCGGCGACCGGCTTTTGAAGCGCGACGGACGCCTGATCGCCGCCGTCAAAGGGATCGGCCGTGGTGCGGACACAGACGGCACCGTGTCCTTCGTTCTACCGCTCAACCCTTCCTTGAGTACCGCTGCGTAATCCTGAAAACCGAGCATTTATTTGTTTTCATTTAATATTCCTAAAAATGAATAGGATGGTTGACGCGCGTCGATTTTGACCCAATTAAGCAGACCACAGCAATGCTGCGACATGGTTGCGCATTGCAGGTCAGCTCAGAGAAGGAGACTATCGCCGATATGGATCAGGCATCGGAACTCGTCGTCGCAACGCGGGCGGCACTCGCTCAGTTAAGCGCGCTTGCCGTGCAATATTCCTTTTCCGTCGTCGGTGCCGTCATTCTGCTTGTCATCGGCTGGCTGGCAGCCGGTCTGTTCAGCCGCTGGGCGCGCAATGGTCTTGGCCGTATTCACGGCATCGATGCGACGCTGGCGCAGTTCTTTTCCAACATCATCCGTTACGCGATCCTGGTCATCGTCGTCGTCATGGTGCTCGGCCAGTTCGGCGTGCAGACGGCATCGGTACTTGCCGCTCTCGGCGCCATCGGCCTTGCCGTCGGTCTGGCGCTTCAGGGCACGCTGCAGAATATCGCTGCCGGCATCATGCTGCTGGTGCTGCGTCCGTTCCGCGTCGGCGAATCGATCGAGACCGGTAGTGTCAGCGGTACGGTGATCGATGTCGGCCTGTTTGCCACCGAACTTCGTACCGCAGAAGGTGTCTATCGCCTCGCGCCGAATTCGACGCTGTGGAACGTGCCGATCACCAATTACAGCCGCCTCGACAAGCGCCGCAACGATATCAGCGTTTCGACCAGCGAAAAGATCGATATCGCGCGCGCTGAAAAGCTGCTGCACGATCTCGTCGCTGCCGATGGCCGCGTGCTGAAAGCCCCTGCCCCCACCACGTTCGTATCCGATTTCAGCGATGGCTCCGCCACCGTGACGGTGCGTTACTGGGCGAAAAGCGGCGAATGGTTCAATGTCAGCCGTGACCTCTCCAAAAAGGTCAAACTGACATTCGATGAACAGAAAACAAAAGAGCTTCCGTCCCAGACTGATAAACATGCGCCGGATGGCGAGAGCGGACCTTCGGCGGTCTGACCGCCGGACAAGCCCTCGGGCGCGTGCAGTCTTAAGGAAAGAAGCAAAGGGCGGGTTTCGCGAGGAAACCCGCCCTTTGCCGTTTTTCCACCCTCAACAGCCACGGTTGATAATTCGCAATTCCTTCACAATCGCGCATCGTTCGCCTTGCTCCTGCCGCAACATATGCGATTAAAAGACTGCTGCGCTTTCTGATTGGCGCCCGTCCGAACGCATCGAGGTGACCACATCGTGCTGCCCCTGTTCCCCTTCGTTATTTTTATCCTGATCATCGTCGGCCTTGTCTGGCAGCGGAACATAGCCAAACGCGTCGACCGGATGGAGAAGGAAATCAAGGCGCTGCAGGCGCGCATTACCGGCATGACGCTGGCAGCCCCTGTCTCCGATGCAGTCACGGAAACCGCGCCGGCCGAACCTGTCGTGACAGCGCAAACCGCGATCGACGCGCCGCAGGATGAGACGATCGCGGAACCACAGATCGCCGCGATGGCCTCTGAAGCCGAAACACCGGTTGTGCAGGAAGCCATTCTGCCCGCGCCGGAAACGGCACCCGTTGTCGCGACAGTTCAGGCACAGGAAGAGCGCGAAAGCCTCGAAAGCTGGCTCGGCGCCCGCTGGGCGGTCTGGGTTGGCGGTGTCGCCTTGGCCTTTGGCGGCCTCTTCCTCGTCAAATACACGATCGAAGCCGGCCTGCTCGGTCCCGCCGCCCGCCTCAGCCTTGCCGCCCTGTTCGGTCTCGTGCTGATCGCCGCCGGTGAACTGATCCGCCGCCGCGCCATGCCGGAACTCTCCGACCGTTTCGGCAATGCGATGATCCCCGGCGCGCTGACCGCCGCAGGCTCGGTGACGCTGATGGGCGCGGTCTGGGCCTCCTATGCCGTTTATGAATTCATCGGCCCGACGCCCGCCTTCATTGCTCTGGCGCTGGTGTCGTTTGCGACGATCGCGCTGTCGCTGCTGCATGGTCAGGCGCTTGCCGGTCTCGGCCTGCTCGCCTCGCTGGTGACGCCCGCGCTGGTCGCGACGGAGAACCCGAACGCCAACGCTCTCTTCGGTTTTCTGGCGCTCGTCTGGCTGGCCGTCAATGCCGCCTCGCGTTTCCGCCAGTGGACCGTGGTGCCGACGCTTGCCAATGTCGGGCTGGGCCTTTGGTCTTTCCTCTATCTTGTCGGCTCCGGGCACGATGCCAGCATGCTGCCGGCGGTCCTGGCACTGCTGGTCATGCTGGCCGGCACCTGCTTTTATTGGCCGGGCCGTTACGCCAGCCTGATCGGGCCGGAAAAAGCCGGCATATCGACATTGCTTGGCCGCATGCCTTTGCAGACCACGCTGTCCGTTTCGCTGGTCACCATGTTGTTTTCGCTTGGCATGCTCGGTTCGGAGCCGATGGGCGCCTTCGATCTTCTGGCCTGCGCATCCATTCTTCTGGCGGCGCTTGCCGCATTCGGCGCACTGCGCGCCTATGCCGTCTGGCCGGCCATTCTTGCGGCAATCGGTGCGGTGCTCGGCATGGCCATCATCGCCATCAACTGGCTGGACACCGTTTCCACCCTGCTCGATGGTCAGCTGACAACGACCACGGCAGCGCCGGTGGAGCCGCATGTCTGGGTCTATCTGCTGCTCGGCGCCGTCTTCCCCGCGCTCGGCTTTGTCTTCCTCAAGCGTTTCCGCCAAAGCGAGCCGGATTTCTCCATCATCTGGGCATTCCTGATGCCGGCCGTGCCGGTAGCGATCGCGACCATAAGCTTCCTCAATTTCGGAAATCTCAACCGCGACTGGACACATGGTCTTTACGGCATCGTGCTCGGTCTCTCGCTTCTCGCCGGTGCCGACTGGCTGTTCCGCCGCGGCGAACAGACGGAAGACGCCAAGATCGACTGGCCGGCCAATCTTCTGGTCGCCGGATCGTTTGCAGGTTTCACGCTGGCGCTGCACACACTGACCAACGGCATCGTCACCACCATCGCGCTGTCCGCACTCGGTTTCCTGTATGTGCTCGCCATGCGCATCCGGTCTTGGCCGGCCCTGCCCTGGATGATGGCCGCCGCCACGCTCATCGTGTTCGGCCGTATCGCCTGGGAACCGACCGTCATCGGCGCCAACAGCCTCGGCACGACACCGTTCTTCAATGCGCTTCTGCCTGGCTACGGCATTCCGACACTGCTCGCCATCGCTTCGGCATGGATGCTGCGCAACGCCACCGATTTCCGCATCCGCAACATCATGCAGGCGCTGGCCTCACTGTCGGCGCTGATCACGGTTGCGGTTCTGGTGCGCCATGCCATGAATGGCGGCACGCTGGAAACCACGGTGCCGACGCTGGGCGAGCAATCGATCTACACGCTGATAACCGTCGGTTTCTCCGGCATCCTGATGATGCTGGATCTGAAATCGCCAAGCCCTGTTTTCCGCTTCGGCTCGATGATCGCAGGCGTGCTTGCCACCGCCAACGTGCTGTCGCTGCATCTTCTGGGCCTCAACCCCTATATCACCGGCGAAGGCACCGGCCCCTGGCCGTTCTTCAACCTTCTGCTGCTCGGCTATCTGATGCCGGCACTCGCTTACGCGCTCGTCGCCTATCTCGCCCGCGAACGCCGGCCGATGCCTTATGTGCTGATGCTGGCGATCTCCGGCGGCATACTCGGTTTCGCATGGGCAACGCTGTCCGTTCGACGGTTCTGGCAGGGCGAAAACATCGCCGACTGGAAGGGTTTTGTGGCAGCCGAAACCTATACCTATTCGGTGGTCTGGCTGCTGATCGGCATCGTCCTTCTGGTCCTCGGTTCGCGCTTCAACCAGCGTTCGCTGCGGCTTGCGTCGGCAGCACTGGTGCTGATTGCCGTGCTGAAAGTGTTCCTGATCGACATGTCCAACCTCGAAGGCATTTTGCGGGCGCTATCGTTCATGGGTCTGGGCGGGGTGCTGATCGGCATCGGGCTTTTCTACCAGCGCATTCTGGTGAAGAAGGATGGCAACAAACGCCCCGGCGATTCTGCCGCAACACCTGAAGGAACCGTTTCGTGACCCACTCGCTCAGCGCGGCATTTGCGCCCCATGAGGCGCTTGCCGCCCGGCTGATCCCGCACGCCACCGATAGCGACGACGGTTCGCATGACATCGCCCATATCCTGCGCGTCTTCAAAAACGCCATGCGCATCCATGCCAGGGAAGGCGGTAATGCCAGCGTGCTGGCGGCCGCCGTGCTGCTGCATGATTGCGTGGCAGTGGAAAAGAACTCGCCGCTGAGAGCACAGGCATCCCGGCTTGCGGCGGAAAAGGCCGCAAAAATTCTGACCGAGCTTGGCTGGAGCGAAAACGAGATCGACGCCGTCGCCCACGCCATCACCACGCACAGCTTTTCCGCAAATATCGAACCGCAAACGCTGGAGGCAAAAATCCTGCAGGATGCCGACCGGCTGGATGCGATCGGCATGGTGGGTGCCGCCCGCTGTTTCTATATTGCCGGCCGCATGGCATCGGGTCTCTACGACCCGGTCGATCCGCTGGCCAAAGAACGCCCGCTGGACGACAAGAGCTATGCAATCGATCATTTCGAAGTCAAACTGCTCAAGCTCGCCGATGGTTTTCAGACCGCAGCGGGACGTGAACTGGCGTCGGAACGGCATCAGCGGCTAGTGAGAATCCGTGAGATGTTTCTGGATGAAATCGAGGGGTAAGACATGCGTATCAGTGAACTCAATCATTACCCTCTCAAGAGCGGGCGCGGCATCGCGCTGACCGAAGCCGAGATCACCGCCACCGGCATTCCCGGCGACCGGGTGATGATGGTAACAGGCCCGGACGGCCACTTTTTCACCCAGCGCGATCTGCAAGCGCTGGCACAGGTGAAGGCATCGCCGGTCGATGCAGCAGGCGCGACCCGGCTTGCCATCGACGGCAAGGGTGAGATCGACATCACCTTCAACGATCCGGCTCGCCGCCTCGACGTCGTGGTGTGGAAATCCAACGTCTCCGCCGCGATGGCCGACGATGCCGTCAACACCACCCTCTCCACCTGGCTGGAGCGCGATGTGCGCCTCGTCTTCTTCGACGCCCAGGCCCGCCGCACCGCATCGCCGGAATGGGCCGGTGACGATTCGCCGGTCACCTTTGCCGACGGCTATCAGGTTCTCGTCACCACCACCGGTTCGCTGGCAGCGCTTAACGCCAACATGGTCGCGAATGGCGAAGAGCCGGTCGGCATGGAGCGCTTTCGTCCCAATATCGTCATCGATCACGACGAGGCATGGGCCGAAGACAACTGGGCGGCCATCGAGATCGGCGGCATCCGCTTCGATCTCGTCAAACCCTGTGCCCGCTGCATCATGACCACACAGGACCAGCAGACCGGCTCGCGCGACGTGCCGAGCCCGATGAAGGCGATGGGCCGTATCCGCATGTCGGGAGATCGTCGCGTGCCCGGCCCGCTGTTCGGCTGGAACGCTGTGCCGCGCAGCACCGGCAAGCTGAGCCTTGGCGATACGGTGAAGATCATCGAGGAGCGCTCGGAAGGCTGGGCCATCAAGCGCCGCGCCTGACGCAGCCTGCCTGCCCGAAGCGGCAAAACCGCGCAATATCGAAATTTCTGCGCAGAGCCGTACCGTTATCGGTGCGGCTCGCTTGACGTATGGCCGGCATTCCTCAAGAACACATAGGTCAGGTGGATTGATCAGCCGCCGACACGGGAGGGAATGATCTTCGCCCTGCCCGCATGCCCGGACTTGAAGAAACGTCCGAAGCCCAGAGATTATCCGAATGACACCTCGCACCACCGGCCTGCTCTTCGCCCTTCTGGCGGTGAGCATTTTTGCAGTTCAGGATGGCATTTCGAAACATCTGGGCACCGCCTATCCGCCAATCTTCATCACCATGATCCGTTTCTGGGCTTTCGGCGGATTTGCGCTTTTTCTGGCGAGCCGCGCCACCGGCGGGCTGAAACAGACCGCCTATGCAAACAGCCCCGTCCTTCAGATCATCCGCGGCATTCTGCTTGTGTCGCAGATCGTCATTTCCGTTTTTGCCTTTTCCCGCGTCGGACTGGCGCAGAGCCACACGATATTCGCCGCCGCCCCTCTTGTCGTTGCCTGTCTGTCGGTACCGATCCTCGGCGAGACAGTCGGCTGGCGGCGCTGGACGGCGATCGGCGTCGGATTTGTCGGCATCCTGATCATCATCAATCCGCTGCATGCGAGCTTCGACGTCAAGATCGTCATTCCGATGATCAGCACGATCATGTTCGCACTCTATTCGGTGCTGACGCGGCTCGGCAGCCGCTCCGACACATCTGAAACCGCGTTTTTCTACACGGGCGTCGCAGGCGCCGTCGCCATCACCTTCATTGGCCCGTTCTACTGGACGCATATCACGCTGGGCGACTGGTTCTGGATGATCGTGCTGTGCATTACCGGCATGAGCGGCCATTACCTTCTGATCCGCGCCTACTCCATGCTAGACGCCGTGGCCGTGCAACCGATCTTTTATGTTCAGACAGTTCTGGTCTGCCTGATCGGCGTGTTCATCTTCAACGAGGTGATGACGCTCAACATGATCGCCGGCAGCTGCATCGTCATTGGCGCGGGTGGTTTTACGCTGTGGCGCGAAAGCAGGCTGGGCAAGAAGCTGGCACAGGTCGACCCGCCAGCCTCGCCGTAAGCAACCATTCATTAACCACGAAGAATAACCAATATTTCTATTTGGTTACGCGCAAAATTTCGCGTTAACCATAAATGATACTTGCGCACTTAAGAACACGTTAAGGTTAGTGACCCATAAATATTCACGTCGGAAGCTACTTTGCCGGTAACCATGTTCGGTTCCGCAGATATGCCTTTCGGCGTGATTATCGGTTTCGTGTAGAGCGTAGTATGTACAGTATAATCACCAATTCGGCCGCGATGTCGGCCCTCGGCACTCTGCGTTCGATCAGTCAGGATCTGGACCAGACACAGGGCCGTGTGACCACCGGTTACCGTGTAGGAAGCGCATCGGACGATGCCGCCTATTGGTCGATCGCCCGAACGATGAAATCCGATGACAAGGCGTTGTCAGCCGTTCAGGATGCGCTGAACCTTGGCGCCGCCACCATCGATATCGCCTATACGGGGTTGAATTCATCCATCGAAGTGGTGGACGAGATCAAGGCCAAGCTTGTCGCCGCCACTGAGCCGGGCGTGGACAAGGAAAAGGTCAACAAGGAAATCACCCAGCTGAAGGATCAGCTGGAGGCGATTGCCAAGTCGTCTACCTTCAATGACGTCAACTGGCTGAATATCAGTGACAACACGGATTCCAGCGTGCAGGTGGTCGGCTCGTTTACACGCGACACCGACCGCAGCGTCTCCATGCAGACGATCGATTTCGATATCTATGGCAATGCCGGCACAGGCAACATGTTGGGTCTGATCGATGACCGGACGTCATCGACCGGCGGTGAAGCGGGCATTCTGACCAGCACCTGGTTCGCCGAAACGGCCAGCGCCGGCAGCAACTGGGTGCTGCATGTCAACGACAGCAACTCCGCCACGGCCGTGGAGATCGAGCTTTCAGACTCGACCACCAATGACGACCTCGACGAGATGATCTCGACCGTCGACAAGATGCTGCTGCAACTGACCAATGCAGGGGCGGATTACGGTGCCCTCAAAATGCGGGTTGATCTGCAGACCGACTTCGTCGGCGCGCTCCGCGACTGGACGACGACGGGCGTCAGCAAGCTCATCGATGCCGATATGGACGAGGAAGCGACCCGCCTGAAGGCTTTGCAGGCGCGCGAGCAACTGACGACGCAGGCGCTGTCTATCGCCAACTCGACACCCAGCGCATTGCTGCAATTATTCCAGTAACATCGAAAACCGTAGCAACGCATCATCAATTGTGGTGATGCGTTGCGTCAGCAAAACTCGCTTTTGCAAAGTCGCAGGCAGCGCTATTGTCACCTCCTTATCCGGAGGACCTGTCATGGCGCCTGTTGCCCGCCCGCACCTGCCCTATCTCATCATCGCAGCCGGCTCGCTGATCGCCGTGCTGACTTTTGGCCCGCGTTCGGCCATGGGCTTTTTCCAGTTGCCCATGCTGACCGATACCGGCTGGGACCGGACGACCTTCGGCCTTGCCATGGCGCTGCAGAACCTGTGCTGGGGCCTCAGCCAACCGTTCTTCGGTGCTGCCGCCGACAAATACGGCACCGGCCGCGTCCTCATTCTCTCTGGCCTGCTTTACGCGCTCGGCCTTCTGGTCATGTCGCATGCCGCCTCCCCTGCCTGGCTGCATATCGGCGGCGGTGTGCTGGTGGGTCTGGCGGTCGGCGCCGGCTCGTTCGGCACCATCCTGTCGGCCTTTGCCCGCAACGTCACGCCGCAGCAACGCTCGATGGCGTTCGGCATCGGCACGGCGGCGGGTTCTGCCGGCATGTTCCTGTTTGCACCGCTCAGCCAGGCGCTGATCACCAATTACGGCTGGTCGGACAGTCTGGTGATCATGGGCGCGATGATGCTGCTGGTGCCGCTGCTCGCCTATCCCCTGCGCGGCAATTCCACATCCGGCAGCCAGTCGCAGGTGCATTTCAAGCAGAGCGCCGGCGAGGCACTGCGCGAAGCCTTTGGCCACAGAAGCTACCTGCTTCTCACCAGCGGCTTTTTCGTCTGCGGTTTTCAGGTGGCCTTCATCACCGCACACTTTCCGGCCTATCTCGGCGATATCGGCATCGATGCGAAATATGCGGTCATCGCCATGGCGCTGATCGGCTTTTTCAACGTCATCGGCTCGCTGGCAGCAGGCGTTATCGGCCAGCGTTATTCAAAACCCTACTTCCTCGCATATATCTATATCGGCCGCTCGATCGCCGTGACGGCGTTTCTGCTTCTGCCGCAGTCACCGACCTCGGTGATCATCTTTGCGATCGTCATGGGGCTTCTGTGGCTCTCTACCGTGCCGCCGACCAATGGTCTCGTCGCCATCATGTTCGGCACCCGCCATCTCGGCATGCTGGGCGGCATCGTGTTCCTGTCGCACCAAGTCGGCTCGTTCCTGGGCGTATGGATGGGCGGCGCGCTTTATGACCGCTTCGGCTCCTATGACGTCGTCTGGTGGCTGGGTGTGGTGATGGGCCTCGCTGCCGCCGTCGTGCATTGGCCGATCCGCGAAAAGCCGGTGGATCGCCCGACCGCGGCCGCTCAGCCGGCCTGACGCTCGGCGTCTTCCCGCGCTTTTACGATCGCCTTCAACGCCGCCTGCACGAAACCGTCGCGGGCGGCGTTTTCCGTCAAGCCGCGCGGTTCATAGACATGGCGGTGGAGAAAGAAGCCGGTCATGCGAAAGGCTGCGGCCATGCTGTCGCGGTCGGCGGATTTTTCCGTTCCCTGCGCCAGAAAGGCGGGCAGAGCCAGCATGCGGTCGGCATAGGGCGCGCCGGCTTCGCGGCTGACTGCCTTGCCGCTTTTCGGCGATACATAGACGAGCTCGTCACGGCGGCCGGTGGCTGCGCATTCGGAAAGGTCGAGCCCATAACCGAGGTCGTTCAGCACCGCCAGTTCGAACCGCACGAAAAGCTCGCCGGCATCGACCGGATCATCCATGTGTTCGAGAATGACGTCGAGCGCCTCGTAAAGATGCGGATGCGGATCGCGCTCGGGCAGCAGCCGCAACAGCGCGCCCATGGCCTGCACGCCGTAGACGGCGGTTGCCGTCTCCATCAATCGCGCGGCGCGCAGGCGCACCGGCTCCAGCTTGAATTCACCCAGATGTTCATCCAGCCGCGCCCGCCAGACCGCCTCGACACGGTTTCCCGGCTGCAGCACCGGCTGCATGCTGCGCGAGCGTCCACCCCGTACCATGCCGAGATGGCGGCCGCGATCGCGTGTCATCACCTCGACGAGAACGCTGCTCTCGCCGTGTCGCCTGACACCCAGAATGATCGCTTCGCCTTGCCACTGCATGAATTTTTTGTCTCGGTCCTTGCGACGCCGATTCCAGTTTAGGCGATAACCGCCTCGAATTGAATCGTTTTCGGGTGGGCGGTGTGGCGCTGCTGCCGCGCTGAAAATGTTGCGACGGTCTGACGGAACCAATTGCCATGCTGGAGTGTTCCAGCGGAAACAGAAGTCCCAAACAGAATTTCCAGGGGAGATTACATGAAATACGCTCTCGCCGCCGCACTCATGCTGGTTCCGTCGGTCATGCTGGCATCATCGCCAGCGGTGGCGCAATCCAAGGAATTGGAAAACGCCTGCGTCAATGTCGCCAAGAATTTTCTGATGACGCCGGTTCTGGCCACCGGCACGGTACAGTCTTTTCCTGAACTCGATCCGCCGGGTGCGCGCCTGACCTATTCGACGCGCGACAACCCCAAGCCGAACGATTTTACCACGACGATCGACTGCCAGTTCGACAAGGCCACCGCACCGTTCGGCCTGACCAAGTTCTGCATCTCCACGACCTGCTATTCGGCGGACGAACAGGACCCGGACAATCGCCGGCGTTATCTGGAAATCAAGGCGCTGATGGACCGGAAGAAGTAAAGGCGGAGGCGCGCTACACATACCTGCGTCATCCTCGGGCTTGTCCCGAGGATCTGCTGAGCTTCATTATCTGCGTGGTTAGATCCTCGGGTCAAGCCCCAGGATGACGACCGTGGGAGCAGTCATCTGCCGGTCCGTCGCTTCTCACCCTCTCGGGAACTCAAGCCCCATTTCGCGAAAACGTTCCGGGTCATCGCCCCAGTTCTCGCGCACTTTCACAAACAGAAAGAGATGCACGGTTTGCTCGAGGATTTCCGACAGTTCCTTGCGGGATGCGCTGGAAATCGACTTGATGGCCTCACCGTTCTTGCCGAGCGCGATCTTCTTCTGGCTGTCGCGCTCCACATAGATGACCTGTTCGATACGCACCGAACCGTCCTTCTTCTCTTCCCACTTTTCCGTCTCGACGTGAGAGGCGTAAGGCAGTTCCTGATGCAGGCGCAGGAAGAGTTTTTCGCGGGTGATTTCGGCCGCGAGCTGGCGCATCGGCAGGTCGGAAATCTGGTCCTCCGGGTAATACCAAGGACCTTCCGGCAGGCGCTTGGCCAGGAAGTTCATAAGATGATTACAGCCCGAACCGCCGGTGGCGGACACCATGAAGGTCTGCTCGAAATCGACGACCTCGTTGGCCTTGGCGGCCAGCGCCAGAAGGTCTTCGTGGCGCACGCGGTCGATCTTGTTGAGCACCAGGATCTTTGGCTGCTTCACGTCCTTGAGGCCTTCAAGGATCGTTTCGGCGTCGCCGCGGATGCCGCGCTCGCTGTCGATCAGGAGAAGGATCAGGTCGGCATCCTTGGCGCCGCCCCAGGCGGACGTCACCATGGCGCGGTCGAGACGGCGGCGCGGCTTGAAGATGCCGGGCGTGTCCATGAACACGATCTGGGCATTGTCGTGAATGGCGATGCCGCGCACGATGGCGCGCGTCGTCTGCACCTTGTGGCTGACAATCGATACCTTTGCGCCGACGAGGCGGTTCAGAAGCGTCGATTTGCCGGCATTGGTGGCGCCGATCAGCGCCACGAAGCCTGAATGGGTCGGGCCGGCAGGCACGGCTTCGGCCTGCGCTTCATCACCCTGCACTTCGCTGGCATGCGCGTCATCGGCCGGCTCGTGGCCGGTGGTGTTGTCTTCGTGTTCGGTCATCGGTCCTCAGCCTTCGGCAGGGTTCTTCTGCCAGACGCCTTCGCGTTCGAGCATTTTCGTGGCTGCCACCTGTTCGGCAGCGCGTTTGGAACGGTCTACGCCTGTTTCGGGCGCAACGCCATTCACTTCGACAGTCACGGTAAAGCGCGGGTCGTGATCCGGCCCGGAACGGTCGTCGATACGGTAGGCGGGCGTCAGCGCAAATTTCGCATGCGCCCATTCCTGCAATTCGGTCTTGGCGTCACGGCGGGCAGCATCGGCGCGGGTGGCGCGCTCGCCCCAGTGACGTTCGATAAAGCTGCGTGCCGCTTCCAGCCCGCCATCGAGATAAAGCGCTGCGATCAGGCTCTCGACCACGTCGGCGCGCACGTTCAGCATGCGCTTGCCGGTCAGCTTCTTCACATCGGCGCCGGTGCGCACGAAACGGTGCAGATCGAGTTCGTCGGCAACGGCGGCGCAGCTGTCGGCACTGACCAGCTGGTTCAGGCGCACCGAAAGCTCACCCTCGGTGGCGTTCTTGAAGGTGCGGAACAGCAGTTCGGCAACACACAGGCCAAGCACGCGGTCGCCGAGAAACTCCAGGCGCTCGTAATTGGCATTCTTGGCGGTGCCGGTGCTGGCATGCGTCAGCGCCCGGTCTACCCACTGTTTTTCGACAAAGACATGGCCAACGATGCTTTCCAGCTTCGCGCGCTCATCTCCCGAAAGCGTCGTCGCCTTCATCAGTTGACGACCTTGAACAGACGGTCCCAACGCATGTTGGCCGGCCATTTCCAGAATTCGCGGAACGACGTGTCGTTGCCGAGCGAGAAGAAGATCACGCTGGCGCGGCCGACAAGGTTTTCAGCCGGCACGTAACCGACGTCGAAACGGCTGTCGAGCGAGTTGTCACGGTTGTCGCCCATGAAGAAATAATGGCCTTCCGGCACCACGAATTCGCGGGTGTTGTCGCCACGCGAAACCGGCGACTGGTCAAGCGTGTCGAACGAGACGCCATTGTCGAAGGTTTCGCGGAAGACCGGCACGTCGGAACCGGGATCCAGACGGTAATCGGAGGTGAACGTGCCGTCCTGCACTTTTGGCACCGGCTGGCCGTTCAGCAGAAGCACGCCATTCGTCACCTGAACACGATCACCCGGCAGGCCGACGAGGCGCTTGATGTAATCGATCTCGGGCTGCTGCGGCAGGCGGAAAACGATGACGTCGCCACGCTTCGGCTCATTGAACTCAAGAATACGGCCATCGAACAGGTCGGGCGAGAACGGCAGCGAATATTTCGAATAACCGTAAGCGAACTTGTTGACGAAGATATAGTCGCCGACCAGCAGCGTCGGCATCATCGAGCCCGACGGGATGGTAAAAGGCTGGAACAGGACGGTCCGTATAACCATGGCAAGCAACAGGGCCTGGATGATGACCTTGATGTTTTCCCAAAGAGCATTCTGCGGCTTTGCTTCGGCGGTGTTCGACACTGAGGACGTCTTTCTTCTATGACTTTCCGGCGCGCCCGTTAGGCGTAGCCGCTTTCTCTAAACCCTTCGCCAATCGGCGGCAATGGCTCAAATCGGCTTCAATCGGCTGCGGGCAAGGCCTCGATGATCACGAAAGCCTGTGCGTAGGGATATTCGTCGGTGATGGTGATGTGGATGACGGGCTTGTGACCGGCAGGCAACATGGCCGCCAGTCGTTCGCCCGCACCATTGGTCAGCTTCATGGTGGGCTTGCCGCCGGGCAGGTTGATGACGCCCATATCGCGCCAGAACACACCATGCGCAATGCCGGTGCCAAGCGCCTTGGAGCAGGCTTCCTTGGCGGCAAAACGCTTGGCATAGGACGCGGCGCGGTTCTTGCGGCCGTCCGACTTCGCACGCTCGACTTCGGTAAAGACCCGATGGGTGAAACGCTCGCCAAAACGCTCGATGGATTTTTCCACGCGCCTGATGTCGATAAGGTCACTGCCCATGCCGATGATCATGTTTTGTCGTCTCCTGTCAGGTGCCTGCCTTGGCCATGGCATGCAATTTCGCCGCCATGCGCTCGCGCCTGCGGGCGCGAAACCTTCTCACACCCATATAGGTCGCGACGTAAACGACAAGCCCGCAGAAAAGTGCGGGCGGAAGACAACCGATCAGCATGGGTTTCAGCACCGGCTGCCAAAGCTCGGCAAAATGCAGCGTGCGCACAAGCTGGGCCAGATCGAGTTGGCTGCCCGCCACCTGCCCTGTCGCGGCATCAGGGTGGCCGAGCATGAAATGCCCGATCTCCCAGCTGGCCGACCAGATGAGCGGAAATGTGAGGGGATTGGCAACAAGCGTGCCGAGAGCAGCGGCGACGAGGCTGCCGCGCAGAAGGAAGGCGAGCGCGATGGCGAGCGGAATGTGAAAACCGAGAAACGGCGTCCAGCCGATCATCACACCGGCAGCGATACCTGCCGCAACCGCATAGGGCGAAGCGCTGATGCGTGCGGCGCGCAATCCGTAATAACGGACATTTCTGGTCACTCCCTTGCGGGGCCAGGCGGCGTTGCGGATCTTTTCAGCCCATCCGGCAGGGCTTCGGCGACGAAAGGGCATATATCAGCATCTAGAACGATCACTGACAAAAGCCAAGAGCGGCGCAGTGACGCGCCGCCACGATCGTATCAATCAGAGGCCCTTGCGGAACATGCCGCGGTCGACCTGACGCATGCGATACTCAAGTTCGATCGCATCGTTGGATTCATTGAGGTATGCCATTTCACGCTCCTGTACCGACGGGGCGCGAAGGGCGCGGGCAAACTGGCGAAGTGGCTTGAACATCTCTTTAGTCCCTTGGTTTGGATGTCCATTAGATATTGCAATTCAATCGATTTGACCAACGCTACGGCGCTGCGGCAGCCATGCGTTTAATGCATAACGGCTTAATGCGACGTTTTGACGTGCGCACGAAATAGGCAAAAAGCATGCAGTTTGATGCGGGCGGCGACACCGCCCGCCGAAACTCTAATCGTAGATGCGTCGAACGCTCGAAACGACGTCGAGATCCTTCACCTGCGTCAGCAACTGGTTCAGCTGACGCACATCCCACACCTCGACTTCCATCTCGATCTCGGAAAAATCGGCAGCGCGACTGCTGCCCATTTTCAGGGTGCGGATATTGATATCGAGATTGGCCACCGCCTGCGCGACGGTTGCCAGCGTTCCCGGCTCGTTGATCGTGTTGAAGAACACACGCGCAAGGAAACGCGACTTGTTGGCCTCGTCGATATCCCAGCGCACATCGATCCAGCTTTCCGGCTGGTCGTCGAAACGCTGCAGGGCAGACGCCTGGATCGGGTAGATGGTGATCCCCTTGCCCTTTTCCATGATGCCGACGATGCGGTCACCCGGCACGGCACCCGCGGGCGCGAACTGGACAGGCAGATTGCCGGAAAGGCCGCGGATCGGCAGCGGATCGGGACCGGAGCCATCCTGCACGCTGGCAGCAGCCGATTGTTCCGGGGTATGCGGCATGCCGGGCAGCTTGAACATCATGCCCTGGGCGCTTTGCATGTTGAACCAGCCCTGATCGGCGGATGGTTTGACCGTTGTGCGCTCGTCCTTGTAATCGGGGAAAACGGCGCGCACGACATCGAGCGACGACAGTTCGCCGCGACCGACGGCGGCAATGGCATCCTCGACATCCTTGTGACCAAGGCGGAACAGTGCGGGTTTCAGGCCATCCTTGGAAAAGGTTTTTCCGGCGCGCTCGAATGTGCGCTCCAGAATGCGATGACCGAGACCGGAATATTGCTTGCGGATGGCCATGCGGGTGGCGCGGCGGATGGCGGCGCGCGCCTTGCCGGTGACGACGATCTCTTCCCATGCGGCCGGCGGCACCTGCACGCCCGAACGGATGACTTCCACCTCGTCACCGTTCGACAGGCGGGTGACGAGCGGCATGATGCGACCGTTGATCTTGGCGCCGACCGTGGTGTCGCCGATATCGGTGTGGACGGCATAGGCAAAGTCGATCGGGGTTGCGCCGCGCGGCAGCGCGATCAGCTTGCCCTTGGGCGTGAAGCAGAACACCTGATCCTGAAACAGTTCGAGCTTGGTGTGCTCGAGGAATTCTTCCGGGTTGTCGCCTTCGGCCAGTTGCTCGATGGTGCGGCGCAGCCAGGAATAGGCGTTAGACTCCTTGGAGAGCAGTTCGCCTTCGCTGCTGACGCCATCCTTGTAGAGCGCATGTGCCGCGATACCGAATTCGGCGATCTCGTGCATACGCCTTGTGCGGATCTGCAGCTCGATGCGCTGGCGCGACGGGCCGACGATGGTGGTGTGCAGCGAACGGTAGTCGTTCTGCTTCGGCGTCGAGATATAATCCTTGAAGCGGCCAGGCACGACGCGCCAGCGCGTATGGACGATGCCGAGCGCACGATAACAATCAGGCAGTTCGGACACGAAGACGCGAAAACCGTAGACGTCGGAAAGCTGTTCGAAGGACAGCGACTTCGACTGCATCTTGCGGAAGACGGAATACGGCTTCTTCTGCCGGCCCTTGACGGTTGCGTCCTTCAGCCCCTGAGCGACCAGAAGCTCACGCAACTCGTCCTCGATCTTGGTGACGATGCCCTCGTTGCGGCCGGAAAGCTCCGCCAGCCGCTTGGTGACAGTCTCATAGGCCTCCGGATTGATATGGCGGAAGGACAGGTCCTCCAGCTCCTCGCGCATGTCCTGCATGCCCATGCGGCCGGCGAGCGGCGCATAGATATCCATCGTCTCTTCGGAGATGCGGGCGCGCTTGTCGGCTGCCATATGGTCGAGCGTGCGCATGTTGTGCAGGCGGTCGGCCAGCTTGACCAGCAGAACGCGGACGTCATCGGAAATGGCGAGCAGAAGTTTTCGCAGGTTTTCTGCCTGCTTGGCCTTCTTGGTAACGAGATCGAGCCGTTTGAGCTTGGTCAGACCTTCTACGAGCCGGCCGATATCCTCGCCAAACAGTTCGTCGATCTCGGCGCGGGTCGCCGTGGTGTCCTCGATCGTGTCGTGCAGGAGGGCAACCGCGATGGTCGACTCATCGAGATGCATGTCGGTGAGGATGGCGGCAACTTCCAGCGGATGCGAGATATAGGGGTCGCCGCTGGCGCGCTTCTGCAGGCCATGCTTCTGCATGGCATAAACATAGGCCTTGTTGAGAAGAGCTTCGTTCGCATCGGGCTTGTATCTCTGGACCCGCTCGACGAGCTCGTATTGCCGCATCATCCTGAAACTGGCCCTCGATATGCCCCAAGAGAACTGAAGGGGGGAAACGAAAAATGGCGCGCCGATCTAAAGACCGACGCAGCCATCACAGAGAAGATATTCAGATTGGGGCAAGAGGATGAACACATCTTGCCCCTGATCCGGTCAATCTTAGTAATCGTCGCTCTTTTCCGGCGGCACGAGGCCTTCGATGCCGGCAAGCAGCTCTTCTTCCGACATCTGGTCGAAGTTGACGGTTTCCGGTGCGTCTTCTTCCTCGGCGCCATCGGCGGAAGCGCTGGCGGCGATGAAGCTGGCCGGATCGGGCTCGGGCTCGTCCACTTCCACATGCTTCTGCAGCGAGTGGATCAGGTCTTCCTTCAGGTCGTCCGGCGACAGTGTTTCGTCGGCGATTTCGCGCAGAGCCACGACCGGGTTCTTGTCGTTGTCGCGATCGATGGTGATCGACGCGCCCTGCGAGATCTGACGGGCACGGTGGCTGGCGAGCAGGACGAGCTCGAAGCGGTTGTCAACTTTGTCGATGCAATCTTCTACGGTGACGCGGGCCATTGCCTGTCCTTCTTGCTTAGGTCTTTCAGGGATTGACACGCCCGATACAGGCATTGCCGGCAAAATTCAAGTTTTTGTTGACAGCGGTGGTACGCGGCGAGGCCGCAACTCACGACAATTATCTTAGGACCATAAAAGGTGCTTGGATTCAGGGGTTCGCTATCATAAATGACTTTTATATCAAAATAACGTAATGTAACGGTTATTCTTGGCGATCCAGCTACAAAATGCGTAGCGAGACGCCTTGGCCGGCAGGCCTACGTATTTTTAAGGGAGTGGAGGATTAATGTTCGACCCTAGGGAGAAGATTGCGCTTTTTATAGATGGCGCAAATCTTTACGCGGCTTCCAAAAGCCTCGGCTTCGATATTGACTATCGCAAGCTGCTGAAGGCTTTTCAGAAGCGCGGCTATCTCCTGCGCGCCTATTATTACACAGCTCTGATAGAAGATCAGGAATACTCGTCCATCCGCCCGTTGATCGATTGGCTCGACTATAACGGTTACAAGGTCATCACCAAACCGGCCAAGGAATTCACGGATTCCATGGGCCGCCGCAAGGTGAAGGGCAATATGGACATAGAGCTGGCAATCGACGCCATGGAGCAATCGGAAACCGTGGACCATCTTGTCCTGTTTTCCGGAGACGGCGATTTCACGACGCTGGTGGAGGCTCTTCAACGCAAGGGCCGCAAGGTTTCCGTCGTTTCGACGATGGCAACCCAGCCACCGATGATCGCCGACGACCTGCGCCGCCAGGCCGACCACTTCATCGACCTCTCGACGCTGCGCGCCGAAGTCGGACGCGACCCGTCCGAACGGCTACAGCGCCCGGTCGAACCGGTGGAAACTGCCGAACTTTGATGAGTTGGGCATGAACAATAAAATAGGCGCCCGTTTTTCGGCGGCGCCTATTTTCGTTTCGGGGTAGAGCGGCTCATTGCTAAATGGAACCAGTTCTGCCGGAGCAGGTTTTCGTCGGGGCAGTGGCGATTGGCGAAGTGCATACCCGAAGGTACGTGCGAGCCGATCGCCGCTGATCCCGGCGCAAAGATGCCCGGCCCTTACGGGTTGGCTGAAACGGGCCGGCTGATCGCATGGCCGGCTTGGACGTATGCTTTGGCTACGACGCGCGCCAGCCATGCGACCATCCGACTCCGTTTGAGCCAACAGAACCGGTTCCATTTAGCAATGAGCCGCTCTGGAAAACATCATGCTTTTCGAACGCCCCACCGATGACATTCTCTACGACGCGCTGATTTCCCGCGATGCAGCCTATGAAGGTTTTGCCTGGGCAGCGGTGAAAACGACCGGCGTCTTCTGCCGGCTCACCTGCCCTGCCCGCAAGCCAAAACGCGAGAACACCACATTTTACGGCACGATCGCCGAATGTATGGAGGCAGGCTTTCGACCCTGCAGCCGTTGCCGGCCGCTGATGAAATTCGGCGAAACCGATCCCGTCGTCACAAAACTGGTGGAAGCCCTCGACGCCGATCCGTACCGGCGCTGGAGCGAGGATGACGTCATTGCCGCCGGCTTCGATCCGTCCACCGCGCGGCGTGCCTTCAAGCGCCAGTTCGGGTTGAGTTTTCTCGAGATGGCGCGGCTGCGGCGGATGGGCAAAGCAGCAGATGTGCTGAACGAAGGCGCAAGCGTGATCGACGCCCAGCTCGATGCCGGGTTCGAATCCGGCAGCGGTTTTCGCAGTGCCGTCACAAAATTGTTCGGGGACGCACCGGCCAGGTTACGGGGCAAAAACCTGTTGCGCGCCGACTGGATCGAAACACCGATCGGCCCGATGATCGCCATTGCCGACAGCCACGCGCTGCATATTCTGGAATTTGCCGAACGCAAGGCATTGCCGACTGAGGTCCGCCGCCTGCAGGCCGCGACCGGCAGTGGTATCGCCATGGGCCGGCATCCACCGATCGACGAGATGGAGGCGGAACTGGGCGCCTATTTCGCTGGCGAGAACAGAGGTTTTGCCACGCGCATCGCAGACCACGGCACATCCTTTCAACGCCAGGTCTGGGATGCCCTGCGCAAAATTCCAGCCGGAGAAATCCGCTCCTACGGCGCGCTGGCGACAGACATGAACCTGCCCTCCTCCACCCGCGCGGTTGCCGGTGCCAACGGCGCCAACCAGATTGCCATCGTCATTCCCTGCCACCGGGTGATCGCCGCCGACGGCAGCCTGACCGGGTATGGCGGAGGCCTATGGCGCAAGCGCTGGCTGCTGGAGCATGAAAGGCGGATGGCGACGGCGGGTGAATGATTGGCGAAGGGAGGTTCGGTCAGCATGCCAGCCTCTCAGATCTCGGCGTAGATCTCCAAGACATTGCCATCTGGATCGCGGAAGAAGATGGTCCGATGCCCAAAAGCGTCGTCTGTCAGAGGAGATATCAAGCTGATGCCTTTGGCTTCGAGCTGCGCGGCACAAGAGGCCACTATGTCGGGCGGTACGCGAAAGGCTAGTTGCAGCGAAAGCGCTCCGGCTGCCGGCGGCGGATCATCGAAGCGCCGTCCGTATTTCGTCAGCGCAAGTGCGGTCGATCCGATCCGGCATTCGAACCATCGCTCACTCAGGGTCCGCGTGACCGGGAATTCCATGATCTTTTCGTAAAAATGCGCATGGCGTCGAGATCACGGGCAAAGATCACCGTGTAATCGATCTGGCCGATATGGCCGAGTGCGGAAAGGGGAGCCTCTTGATCAGGCATGCCTGCACTCCCCTTTTGAACCTCACCCCGTCTTCAGCAGCCGCGACTTCTGCCGGTTCCAGTCGCGTTCCTTCTCGGTCTCGCGCTTGTCGTGCAGCTTCTTGCCCTTGGCGAGCGCCAGTTCCAGCTTGGCCCGGCCCTTCTCGTTGAAATAGATCTTGAGCGGCACCAGCGTCATGCCTTCGCGGTTGATGCCGACGCGCATGCGACCGATCTCGCGCTTCGACAGCAGCAGCTTGCGGCGGCGGCGCGGCTCGTGGTTGAAGCGGTTGGCCTGCAGATATTCCGGCAGATGGCTGTTGATCAGCCAGATCTCGTTACCCTCGTCCGAGGCATAGGATTCGGCGATATTGGCCTTGCCCTCGCGCAGAGACTTGACCTCGGTGCCGGTCAGCACGATGCCTGCCTCGTATGTGTCGAGGATCTCGTAGTTGAAGCGGGCCTTGCGGTTTTCCGCGACTATCTTGTTGACCGTACGCTGGCTGCCTCTGGGGGCCATGGGACTTCTTCCGTCTCGCCATCTGAAACAATATTCCCCGGCCATGGCGAGGACCGGGGTTCTGTTGTCTTATCTAGTGTCTGGCGGCCCAAAAGTGAAGCGCCGCCGAGACGGCGCCTGTAACGACGTCATTAACGGGCGTCAGTTCAGCAGGCCGGCGTGGCGCAAAGCCGCATCGATCGCCGCTTCCGTTGCCGGCTCCAGCGTCGACATCAGGGGCGAGCGTACCGTACGGTTCATGCCGCGCGTGCGGTGCAGGCCATACTTGGCGCCGCACAGGCCCGGCTCCAGGAAGATTGCCTTGTGCAGCGGCATCAGGCGATCCTGATAGTCGAGCGCCTTGGCATAATCGCCGGCAGCGGTTGCCGCCTGGAATTCGGCGCACAGACGCGGTGCGACGTTTGCCGTCACCGAAATGCAGCCGACGCCACCATGGGCGTTGAAACCGAGTGCCGTCGCATCCTCACCCGAAAGCTGCACGAAATCCGTGCCGCACGTGATGCGCTGCTCCGAGACGCGCTCGATCTTGCCGGTCGCATCCTTGACGCCAACGATGTTCTTGTGCGCCTTCACCAGCGCGCCCATGGTTTCCGGGCTCATGTCGATGACTGAACGCGGCGGGATGTTGTAGATGATGATCGGCAGCTTCGTCGCCTCGGCAATCGCCGAAAAATGCGCAAACAGGCCCTTTTGGGTGGGCTTATTGTAATAGGGCGTGACCACGAGAACGGCATCCGCACCAGCCTTTTCGGCATGCACGGCAAGCTCGATCGATTCACGCGTATTGTTGGAACCGGCACCGGCGATGACCGGCACACGTCCTGCCGCAGCTTCGATACAGAGCTCGACGACACGGTTGTGTTCGGCATGCGACAGTGTCGGCGATTCGCCCGTGGTGCCGACCGGAACGAGACCGGAGCTGCCTTCCGTGATCTGCCACTCCACATGGTCCGCAAAGGCCTGCTCGTCGACCGCGCCCTCCGTCGTGAACGGGGTAACAAGCGCGGGCATCGATCCCTTGAACATGCAAAAACTCTCCTCGTCGGCCCCAGAATCCTTGACGATCCACGCTTCAGCCGCAATCCATTTTTATAGGTAAAATCCTATTCGGCGGGCACCATAGATCGCTGTCGATCCGCCGACAAGCGCAGCCATGACGCTTTCGTGACGCAAGTCCGGGAGAAAAGCGGGCATTTGCTGAAATGCGGTAAGGAATCGTTAATCGGCGTGATTGCTAATCAATGTTATATGGTCGCATTCGAGAGTAAATCGACCAGAGCGGAAAGAGGATTGCCAAGGCCGCCGGACACGCTGTCCCACAGGCTTTCAGGCATTGACGTCGTGGACGGTGAATGAAGAAGAACGTTCTGATCCTGGCAGGCCTTGGCCTCGGATTGACCGCCGGCCTTTTCGACCTGCGCATGGGCATGGCCGCGCCCTTGCCGGAGGGCACCGTTCCGCTACCCGTCGTCCGGCCGCTCCCCTTCGTCAAGCCGAATGCGCCGGTTCCGGCCGCCATGCCTTCGCCCGACATTACCGGCTCCATCCCCTCGCCTTCACTGCCGCAGCGCGGTGATCGCCTCGGCGTCGTCAGCCAGCTGAAAACCGGGCTGGATGCGCTTTCCGCCCGCGATGCCGGCACGGCGATCGCCACCCGCAACACGCTGCCGGCCGGATCACTCGACCGCCAGATTCTGACATGGGCGATCGCAACCTCCGGCCTCAACGGTGTGCCGTCATCCGAGATCGCCTCGGCGCAGCGCGAATTGCGTGGCTGGCCGGGTCTCACCCGCCTGCGCGCCAATTCGGAACGTGCGCTTTACCGCGAAAACCCGCCTGCAGCTTCCGTCATAGCAGCCTTCGGAAACAGCGCTGCCGAAACGCCGGAAGGCGCAATGATTCTCGCCCGCGCCCTCGTGGCCTCTGGTGATACCGGACGCGCCGCCACTGCGCTGCGTAAAATCTGGACCGGCGAAGCGCTCGACAAGGGCATGGAAGACCGAATTATCAAGGAGTTTTCGGGCCTCCTGACCACTGCGGACCACAAGGCCCGCATGGATTACCTGATGTATCGCAACCGCACGGCGCAGGCCGAACGGTTCGGCGATCTCGGCAAGGCGCAATCGCTCTACAAGGCATGGGCCGCGGTGGCCGGCAAAGCCACCAATGCTCCGCAACTGCTGCAGGCGGCATCGGCAAACTGGAGCAAGGACCCGGCCTATCTGTTCGCGACGATCGAACATCTGCGCCAGCAGGACAAATATCGCGAAGCCGCCACCCTGCTCGACAAGGCGCCGCGCGACGCAACTCGCCTCATCAATGGCGGCGAGTGGTGGAACGAGCGCCGCATCATTGCCCGCGGCCTTGCCGACAAGGGCGATTATGCCGAGGCCTACCGCGTCTCCGCGCATCACACGGCGACCGCCGCCACCGATATCGTCGATGCGGAATTCCATGCCGGCTGGTATGCGCTGCGGGCGCTCAACAACCCGGCAGTGGCGGAAAAACATTTTCGCGCCATCCTCACCGCCTCGACTCGGCCGCTTTCCGCCTCGCGCGCGCTCTACTGGCTCGGTCGCGCTGCCGAAGCCGGTGGGCCTGGAAAACCTGCCGATTTCTATCGTCAGGCCGCGCAATATTCCGGCACGTTTTATGGTCAGCTGGCGGCAGCCAAACTCGGCACGAAAGTGCTGAACGTTTCCTATCCCTCGCCATCCGAAACCGATCGCCGCAATTTCGAAAACCGCGAAGTGGTGCGCGCCATAGACCGGCTGGATGCCGCCGGCCATGATTCGCGCGCCAATGCGCTGTACCGCGCGCTTGCCGACGAAATCACCAGCCCCGGCGAACTGGCGATCCTGACGGCCCGCGCCGAGCGCAATGGCGACCACGCGCTATCGCTGCAGATTGGCAAATCCGCTTTTGCGCGCGGCATCGAGGTGGCGGCTCTCGCCTACCCGACCGGCGTGATCCCTTCGTCGGCAAATATCGCCGGCTCCGGCAAAGCGCTCGCCTATGCCATCGCGCGCCAGGAAAGCGCCTTCAACCCGGCTGCGATTTCGCCCGCCGATGCGCGCGGCCTGCTGCAGATCCTGCCCGGCACGGCAAAAGGCGTCGCCGGCCGCCACGGCATCACCTATACGGCCGCCAAGCTGACGACCGACGCCGGCTACAATGCCACGCTCGGTGCGCATTATCTCGGCGAACAGATCGACAGTTTTGGCGGCTCCTACATCCTCACCTTCATCGCCTACAATGCCGGCCCGCGCCGTGTGCCGGACTGGATCACCCGCTACGGCGACCCTCGCGGCAAATCGCTGGACGAGGTGGTGGACTGGATCGAGCGCATCCCCTTCCCCGAAACCCGCAATTACGTGCAGCGGGTGATGGAGAATTATCAGGTCTACAAGACAAGACTTGGCCAGACGGCGGATATCGAAGACGATCTGCGGTTCGGGCGGCGGTAAGCGGATTTCGCGGCGGATGGCAAAATCGGCGACGCCGATCGCCTTGGCGCGGCACGAACATGAAAACCTGACCGGCAAACAATGCGAGCCGACAATAGGCCACAGGTTTGCCGAAAATGACCGCCTCCTCGACATTGCTTCAGACCTGCAAGCCCGGTGCACTGATTGCCGCGCTGGAAGCCAGACACGAAAAAGCCCGCGGAGATGATCCGCGGGCTCACTTGTCTCTTGCGAGATCAGATTAGAACGAACGCTGCAGACGTACGAAGCCGTCCCAACGATCGCCGCCACCGACGCCACCGAAGTCAACGTCAACGTCGGTATAGTTGACGGTTGCCTTGGCAGTCAGGTTGGTGGTGATCGTGTAGTCAGCCGTTACGCCAACGCGCCACGCAGAACCACCTTCGTAGTCGCTGCCGATCGGCAGGATGTTATCCCAGTACTGCGCACCGGGGGTGATCTTCAGCTTGTCGGATACAGCAATCGCGTATTCTGCACCGATGCTCCACTCGGAGAAGTCCCAGTAACGGGAAGGACCGAAGGAGTATACGCCGAAGACGCCAAGCGTGCCCGGGCCGATTTCAGCAGCCAGCGTCGAAGCGATGACGCCGTCTTCGTTGTCGAACTCGTAAGCGCCGAACAGATCGATGGCAACGCCACCGAACTTGCCAGCGATCATGGCGTTGATGCCGATTTCTTCATCGTTTACGTCGGTCTTCCAGCCGTCCTGCGAGTCGAAAAAGTCACCCTGGATGTAGGCCTGGAAGGCGCCGCCATCGAATGTGTAGCGGATGGAGTTGTTCAGCGTGTCGCCGCCAATGTAGTTGGCACCAGCGATCGGGCCGCCGTCGGAGAGGACAGTTTCGCCCGGAAGGCCGTTATCGAAGTAGTTATAGAAATAACCGACCTGAAGACCGCCGAGGGTGATGATGGCTTCATCGACGAAGAAGTCCTGGCTGCCGCCGTTGGTGTCGGCTTCCATGCTGATCGACGAACCAAGCGTACCGAGTTCAGTGTCGGACTTTGCGCTGATGGTCAGATAACCACGGGTGTTGGTGATGTAACCACCATCCTGAACGCGGCCAACGCCATCGATGTCGAAGTCGCTACGACCACCAATCTGAGTACGAACGTAACCACCGATCTTGAGGCAGGTTTCGGTACCCGGGATATAGAAGTATCCGGTGCCGAACGCGTCGCAGACGCGAACGTATTCCATGGGTTCCGGTTCGGCAGCGACGATAGCGTCAGCCGCCTGGGCGCCGGAAACGGCTGCGAGGGCAGCTGCGGAGCCGAGAAGAAGGCTTTTGATGTTCATAGGTCATTCCCCGTTTGGCGATTCATTCTTACCGGGACAACGTACATGTGCATATTTTGCTTTCAAGCAAATCAAACAGCAGAGAACACCTTCGCCACATAGTTGCGCGCGTTGAGTCACTTTTATGTCACAACTTATTGCAGCATACACACGACCAAACGCTCACCGACATCCACCTTCCCGCGGCATATGTGTCCGGCGAAAATCTGAAGCACTTCATTTTTAATGGATTCGAATCACTTGGCCGAAACGGCTTCAGATATTCGCGGCTTGGCGCATCTCGCAGCCAAAACACACAGCTTAACCAACCCCAAACAGAAAAGCCCGGCCAAAGGCCGGGCTCTCCGATCAAACCTGAAAGGTCAGATTAGAACGAACGCTGCAGACGGAAGAAGCCGTCCCAACGGTCGTCAGAACCGGCGCCCGAGTCAACGTCGGTGTAGTTGACGGTTGCCTTGGCGGTCAGGCCCTGGGTGATCTTGTAGTCAGCCGTTACACCAGCGCGCCATGCATCACCAGCCTCAGGCTGGCCACCGACGAATACGATGTTGTCCCAGTACTGTGCGCCAGGAGTGATCGACAGCTTGTCGGTTACAGCGATAGCGTATTCTGCACCAACGGTCCACTCAGCAGCGTCGAAGTAGCTGTTCGAGCCGGTTGCGTAGGCAGCGAAGACGCCGAGCTTGCCCGGGCCGAGTTCAGCGGTCAGCGTAGAAGCGAAAGCTGCTTCTTCGGTGCCGAAATCGTAACCAGCGAAGAAGTCGATCGATACTGCGCCGAGCTTGCCAGCGATAACGCCGTTGACGCCGATTTCGTCGTCGTTACCAGCGAGGTCGGTCTTCCAACCAGCTTCCGAGTTGAACGCGTCAGCCTGGATGTAGGCCTGGAAAGCGCCGCCATCGAAGGTATAACGGATCGAGTTGTTCAGCGTGTTGGCGCCGAAACCACCACCGAATACGTCGCCAGGACGGCCGTCAGCGAGAACGGTTTCGCCCGGAAGACCGGTATCGAAGTAGTTGAAGAAGTAACCGACGCGCAGGCCGCCGAGTTCAATGAAGGTGTCCTTCAGAACGAAGTCCTGGCTGAGACCGTTGGTGTTGGCTTCCATGTTGATGATAGAAGCCAGCGTGCCGAGTTCGGTGTCCGACTTGGCAGAGATCTGCAGCTTGCCGCGGGTGTTGGTGCGGTAGCCGCCATCAATGCCAGCAAATTCCGAACGACCGTCGATCTGCGTACGAACGTAACCACCGATCTTGAGGCAGGTTTCGGTGCCCGGGATGTAGAAGTAGCCGGTGCCGAAAGCGTCGCAAACGCGGACGTATTCCATGGGCTCAGGTTCAGCAGCAACGATAGCGTCGGCAGCCTGTGCGCCAGATACAGCAGCGAGAGCTGCTGCGGAGCCGAGAAGAAGGCTCTTGATGTTCATGTTTGACCTCCAGTCAAAATTGGAGCATCAAATTTGTGGTTTACGGTCGCCGCTCCAGGATTGGCACGCAGACGTCAAGATCGTGAGAAGCTAGATGGGCGTATCGCATCGTCATCTGAAGCGTCTGATGTCCCAGCCACATCTGAACACGGCGTATATCTATGCCTCCCCTGACAAGACGCGAGGCACATGTATGTCTTAGAACGTGCGGCACTACATTTTCGTCGGTACCGAGCCCAACGTCTGCCTTGGCGGAGTTCCACACGCTTCGAAAGCGTTGCTGGTCGACGGAAGCAAAAGGTCCATCTTTCGCGCCAGCCTGTTGGCCGACAACATGGACTGCTCGCGGTGTTAGCGGAACAGTCCTGCTTCTGCCCGACTTGGTAATCCAGAAGGTGGCTCGATTTTCATAAATGTCGTTCCAGTGTAACCCGATCCCCTCTCCCAAACGCGCTCCTGTATCAACGAGGAACACACAGAGGGCGTAATACAGCTCATCTTTTGCTTTTATCGCCGCGAACAGTCGATCCTCCTCTTCGTATTCGAGGAATCGAATCCGGCCAGCCTTTTCTTTCTGGCGCCGGAATTCTGGAAGGCTGTGTATATCGCCCATTTTGAACGCTTTCCGCAGCAGCTTGCTCAGCGCCGCCATCTTTCTATTGATGGTCGCGTTGCTGTTGCCACGTTTGCGTAATTCGCCAATGAGCCGATCTACCATTTCATCCGTGAAAGCGTCGAACGAGTGACCTAACAAGATCTCGTCCAGCTCCCCGACGAAGGCTCGGACATTGGCTTTATGACTGCCTGTTTCCCAGAGGATATCTGCGTACTGTTCCAGGAGCCGAATAAGACTGGTGGACGCTACGACTTTCGGACCGCTGGCATTGAACTGATAGTTGACAGCGTAGGGCTTGCCGAAGGAAGGGAACGCTGAAAGCTCCCCTTTATGTCCGGTTTCTTTGCCCATTTCGCTCTCCCGATGCGGTTAGCATCGTCGGAATGCATTCAACTACAACAGGCAGCGCTCCAGAGCATGAGGGCCCTAGAGTATTTAAAGAATGCTTGTGGCAAAACAGCAACGGCCCGCAGTCATTAGGCTGCGGGCCATCGGATCAGGTATTAGAACGAACGCTGCAGACGGAAGAAGCCGTCCCAACGGTCGCCATCAACGCCGTTACCGAGGTCAACGTCGGTGTAGTTGACGGTTGCCTTGGCAGTCAGGCCCTGCGTGATCTTGTAGTCAGCCGTTACGCCAACGCGCCATGCCTCACCACCGGTGTAGCTACCGCTTGCGTCATAATCGATGTTATCCCAGTACTGAGCGCCCGGGGTGATCGAGAACTTTTCGGTTACAGCGATCGCGTATTCTGCACCGATGCTCCATTCTGCGAAGTCCCAATAGCGGGAAGCGCCGAAGGAGTATACGCCGAAGACGCCGAGCTTGCCCGGGCCGATTTCAGCCGACAGAGTCGAAGCAAGAACAGCTTCTTCAGCGTCGAAATCGTAAGCAGCGAACAGGTCAGCAGATACGCCGCCGAACTTGCCAGCGATCAAGCCGTTGATACCGACTTCGCCGTCGTTGGCGCGAACGTAGTCGCCATCAGCGTTAACGAAACCATCGGTCTTCCAACCAGCCTGCGAGTTGAAGGCGTCGGCCTGAACGTAAGCCGTGAAAGCGCCGCCATCGAAGGTGTAACGAATGGAGTTGTTCAGGGTGTCGCCACCGATGTAACCGCCGCCGAGAGGACCACCGTCGGAAAGAACGGTTTCGCCCGGAAGACCGTTATCGAAGTAGTTGTAGAACTGACCAACGCGAAGGCCACCGATTTCCAGGTAGGTTTCTTCGAGGTAGAAGTCGCTCGAAGCAGAGTTAGTGTTGGCGCGCAGCGTGATCTTGGAACCAAGCGTACCGAGTTCCGTGTCCGACTTGGCTTCAACAGTCAACTGACCGCGGGTGTTGGTGCGGTAACCACCGAGCTGACCGGTCACGTCGAAGTCCGAACGACCGTCAACCTGTACACGAACGTAACCACCAATCTTGAGGCAGGTTTCGGTGCCCGGGATGTAGAAGTAGCCGGTGCCGAAAGCGTCGCAAACGCGGACGTATTCCATGGGCTCAGGTTCAGCAGCAACGATAGCGTCGGCAGCCTGTGCGCCAGATACAGCAGCGAGAGCTGCTGCGGAGCCGAGAAGAAGGCTCTTGATGTTCATGTTTGACCTCCAGTCAAAGTTACATAAGGGTCTGGGTTCTTATAGCTGAAGGACAGCATTCCCTGCCCCATCCCCGTCGGTATTCGAAAACGTGCGATCCACCGCCGCGCTTCCGAGATTGAAAATACTCGACCAGCCACTGCACGCAATCTTGAACTGGGAGATTTGCGGTTCATCACCCCCGCTTCCAATCACGCTGTTGCGCAAAGGACACAAAACGCCTGTTGAGGATCGTTCAATTTTTACAAATCCTTAACAATTGCATTGGGAAGCAGCCACTTAGCGGCGGCAATGCGGGATTTTACCCTGTGGACGGCCATGAGAATCGGACGGAAAGACGGAATGCGCCATGATTCCCGGCCGCAACGCCGACCCCTGAATTTATAGGGGATCCGTCCATCGCCGCGCGGAAGGGGTCGCGTTGTGGAAAATGCGCCACCGAATGTCATGGCAAGACAGAGGGGCGCGATATCCTGATCGCTAGAACGCGGCGACCCATGCATCCGGCGCAACGTGCCATCGGAACAAAACGGCCGATTGCTGGCTGTCTGTGTCTGACGTCATCTTTTATGGGAAAATCGTTTGATGGCGGAGAGGATGGGATTCGAACCCACGATACCCTCTCGGGTATACTCCCTTAGCAGGGGAGCGCCTTCGACCACTCGGCCACCTCTCCGGTGCCGTGGTGATTATTCGGGAAGAATCGCGATTGCAAGGTCTTTTGTGACGTTGCGCGACATTTCCTTATTATAGGGGCGCTTTTCCACGCCCCTGACGAAACTTCAGCCGAGAAGAAGCTTCAGGTCGGCAGCGGAATCAGCCAGCACATCGCGATTCGGTTCGCGGCCCTGATCGAGCAGGCGTTTGCCGGTGGCATAGGCCTTGGCATCGTTGATGGCATCGACCGCCACAAACCGCCCCTCTTTGAAGTACCAGACGGAAACACTGCCCGGACGCGCACCCTCGCGCACCACGGTCTCGTCGAAACCGAGGTTGAAGCCGGCGATCTGCAGTTTCACATCATACTGATCCGACCAGAACCACGGCTTTGCATCATAGGCGATCTCCTCGCCCGTCATAACCACGGCCGCGGCTTCCGCCTGGTCGATGGCGTTCTGGACCGATTCCAGCCGCACGCGGGCGCCGCGCCAGGGCAGGCTTGTGCAATCGCCGACCGCATAGATGGAGCGATCGGATGTGCGGGCGAATTCGTCGACGATGATGCCATTGCCGACATCCAGCCCGCAATCACCGGCCAGCTGGTCATTGGCGGACACGCCGATGCCGACGATGACGGCATCCACATCGATCACCGTGCCGTTTGACAGTTCGGCCGCAGCCACCCGGCCATCCTTGCCGATCAGCCGCTTCAGGCCGGTGTTTTCGAGAATGGCGACACCATGCTCCTTATGTATGGCGCGCATGATGGCGGCAGTCTCTGTGGAGGCGACGCGTTTGAGAATACGGTCGGCCATTTCGATCAGCGTCACGTCCAGCCCGAATTTCTTCGCAACGGCCGCAGCCTCCAGCCCGATGTAACCGCCACCGATCACCAGCAGGCGACGGCCCTCCTTCATTTCCTTTTCCAGAAGGTCGGCATCGCGCTTGGCGCGCATCACATAAACGCCCTCGAGATCGCCGCCGATCTCGGCCGGCAGCGTGCGGGGCGTTGCACCGGTCGCCAGCGCCAGCGTGTCGTAGGCGATTGTCGATCCGTCCTGCAGCGTCACGGTTTTGGCATCGCGGTCGATCTCCTCCACAAAGGCGGAAAGACGCAGGTCAACATCGTTCTCGGCAAACCATTCGGGCACGCGCAGCAGCAGGCGGTCGAATTCCATTTCGCCGGACAGGTATTTCTTTGAGAGCGGCGGCCGCTGGTAGGGCGCCACATCTTCCGCGCCGAGCATGGTGATCGGCCGCATGTCCTTCAGCGCTCTCAGCTTGGCCGCGAGCGCCAGTCCGGCCTGCCCTGCCCCGACGATTACCAGTCTGCCTGCACTCACGTCATGCCCTCTATATATATGCCCGCCATGTGCGAACGGATGACAGGGGTAAAGCCGCACCGCCAAGGCGTCAACAGACGCTCCGGCCTCAATAGCCATTCAAGACCGCTCACGTGCAGTTACGCGAGGATTCGCGTCGCTCATTCAAATTTTACCGATGCGTTTCAATATGCATCAGCGGAAACGCCGTAGACTATAGTCAAAAGACAGGGCCCAGGGAGGGTCTCATGCCGCCGAGCGCGACGAACATGACGAAAACGAGCACGCCGAATGCGGGCATTCCGCGCGACAAGATCTACGAGCAGTTCGATATCGACCGGCCCGGCAAGATCATTTTCGTCGAGCATCACCTTTCGACCAAGCAGAACCTGCGCTGCCTGATCCGCAAGATGTCCATTTATGGCGCCGAGCTCGAAGTCAGCCCCTGTATAAAGGTATCGGGTCATTTCTTCCTGGAAATTCTCGGCATCCGCGACGAGATCGGCTGCACGCTGATCCGCCGCGAGGAAGAAAAGCTGACGGTCGGTTTCAACATGCTGATCGACCCGGAATTTCTCCATCACGTCATCCGGCTGGGGTTTGACGCCGACCACGGGTGATTCTGTCGGCAGAACAGGTCGTCGCAGCGGGTGAATGCGCTTGCGCACGCACGAATTGGACCTATTGTGTGCCGGTTTTTGCCAAACCGAAATGCGTATATGTCTGACCAGTCATCCTTTTCCCGCTTTACCCCGCTGATCCAGAGCCTGCCCGCCACCGTGCCTTTTATCGGGCCGGAAGCGATCGAGCGCAATCGCGGACTGATGGTGAAGGCGCGTATCGGCGCCAATGAGAACGGTTTTGGCCCTGCCCCCTCCGTAATCACGGCGATTGCGGAAGCGGCAACCGATACCTGGAAATACAACGACCCGGAAAATTTCGAGCTTAAGCAGGCTCTCGCAGCGCATCTGCACATCCGCCCGGAGAATATCGCTGTCGGTGAAGGCATCGACGATCTGCTTGGCCTGGTCGTGCGCATGGTGATCGAACCCGGCTTTCCGGTCGTCACCTCGTTCGGCGCCTATCCGACCTTCAACTTCCATGTCGCAGGTTTTGGCGGCCGGCTGGTAACGACGCCTTATGTCGATGACCGCGAGGACCTGAACGGGTTGCTGGACCTGGTGCGTCGCGAAAACGCGCCGCTGGTCTATTTCGCCAATCCCGACAATCCGATGGGCAGCTGGCACACGGCAGACGATATCGTCGCATTCGCCAAAGCGCTGCCCGAAACCTGCCTGATGATTCTCGATGAGGCCTATTGCGAGACCGGGCCATCCGATGCCACGCCCGCCATGGCAGCTCTTATCGATATGCCCAACATCATCCGCACCCGCACCTTTTCCAAGGCATATGGTCTGGCCGGCGCGCGTATCGGTTATGCCATCTCGACGCCCGGCACAGCGCAGGCCTTTGACAAGATCCGCAACCATTTCGGCATGGCGCGCATCAGCACGGCAGCAGCCTTGGCGGCGCTCAAGGATCAGACATATCTGACAAAGGTGATCGGCGAGATTTCGGCCTCACGCGACCGGATCGGCAAGATTGCTCGCGACAATGGGTTGCTGCCGCTCGCCTCCGCCACCAATTTCGTTGCCATCGATTGCGGTCGCGATGGTGTCTATGCCCGCGCCATCGTTGATGGCCTGATGGATCATGGTGTGTTCATCCGCATGCCGGGCGTGGCGCCGCTCAACCGCTGCATTCGCATAAGCGCCGGTACGGAAAAGGATATGGCGCTTCTGGAAGCGGCATTGCCGCAGGTCCTCAAGACGCTGGCATAAAGCCAAATCACAGCAAAAGACCGTGCCGGCCTTGTTCCTGCCGGTCACGGTCTCAAATGGGTGACGTCAATCCGGTTCTTGGGCGACCAGTTGGTGACGTCGAAAGTTTGTTATTCTCTGCTTTTGATCGTGAAATGCGATGCCCTGCGGCGTCCTTGTGCGTCCTTCATGGCGAACAAGGACGCCGCAGCATTCTAGAATTTGCACATCATACTCTCAGAGAGCCGGGTCCGGTCTGAAGCGTCATGCGACAGACGGGTGCATCAGTGCATGGTCATCCAGTCGCGAGCGGCGCGCAGGGCAAGCGCGATTTCCGTCTTGCTCATCTGGTGGGTGAGATCGGCGCGCAGTTCGGCGGCACGGTCGGAGCCCTTGATGGCGGCGATGTTGAGCCACTTGTGGGCAGCGACCAGATCGACCGGGCAACCGCGGCCGGTCGCATACATCAGGCCCATGTCGCAAAAGGTTTCGGCGCGGTCGGCACCACCCGCATGGGCGGCGCCGGCCAGTTCGGTATCATGCATTTCAAAACGTGCCATCTGACTTAATCCCTGTTTCGGTCGTCGTTGTTGCAGTCCCTGTTTTATCTGCCCTCGTGGGGCCCCGACGATCACCGTTCGAGCGGCTTTTCGATCTCTCGGGCGGCAGGTTTTCCCTGCTCGTTTGATGACCCCAATATGCCTGCCGGGTTTCAAAATTCGCCTAAAATGCATGATTAATTCGATGCAAACAAAGTCCAAACGCTTGGTAAACTTGGCTTTTTGTTAAACATCGCATCCCTTGACAGACAGGCGATCCGCATAAAAATTTACGAAAATTTCACAGGCCGAAATTGACTCTTCGTTCACCAAGGATTCCGTTGCGAAATTCTTCATCTACGAAAAACGTCGAAAATCCGCGGCTTCCGGCGCGCCAAATCGGGCCGCCAAACCCACCGATCCTCACAGTTTACCTTTACGTACGCGTAAGCTAAATTGATCGTGCCTGCGGTTTATCAATCGCCGGCTGGGAGGAACACGTCGCCAGCGCCCTGTCGCCGGCGGCTCTGAGGAGGAGATTTGCATGAAACGTTTCTTGGTTCTGGCCGGGCTGATGCTCGGCGCATCCGGCGCATTGGCTGCCGAACCGATCGAGGGCAACTGGAAAACCGCGAGCGGCGAGACCGCACAGATCGCCAAATGCGGCGGCGCTTTCTGCGTGACGCTGAAAACCGGCAAACATGCCGGCAAGCAGATCGGCAAGATGGATGGCAAGGGCGACGCGTATAGCGGCGAAATCACCGATCCGGCCAATGACAAGACCTATAGCGGCTCCGGCGCCGTCACCGGCAATTCGCTGAGGATGAAGGGCTGCGTGATGAAAATCCTCTGCAAGACGCAGACCTGGACGCGGATCTGACCTGATCCGGCGGGCGCTGTGGAGGCGGTGCCCGCCAAACTCTAGGCAAATCGCGTTAACGCTTGTGAATGCCGGATGAACCCGCATCTCAGTGACCATTCAGCCTGATGGCGACACTATGGCTTCACTTTGGCGCGTAAGGGGTAACAAAATGACCATCATTGCAAGACGCATGACGATCCTGGCCTTCATCATGGCCATTTTTGCCCTGTCCTTTTCGGCGCTGGTTACCCATCACGGCAAGGGGGCGACATCGCGGCTGAACGCGCAGGCTTTCTGCACCCAGCCCTACGGATGCACGGCCTCGCTCTGAGCCGGATCAGCCGACATAGATGATACTACCGCCATCCTCGACGCGATCGATGGCGACAACGTCATCGAGGTTGATCGAGCGGTTTTCCAAGGACTTCAGCAGATCGGCGTCATTAGCGATCTGTTTCTGTGCCGCCGCCATAGCCTCCGGGGTCTGGTCCGGAAAACGCGGAAGCTGCGGATCAGCACTGGATGACAGCGCGACATGAACGACGGTGACGCCATCACCAGCGGCTGCGGCCCCCAAGGGCACCAGTGCTTCGGCGGTGGACGGTGCCTTGGGCGCGAGAGCGGCCATGGAAACGGATGATACAAATTTCATCGGCTTGTTCCTCTTCAATCGCCCCGGACGTCACTGTCATGGACTGTGAAGATCGAACGAAGGAAAACGCCGGCCGTTCCGGTGCAGCGCCGAGGTTTTCGCTGCCCTGACGCAGACTTGATGTTCCATCACGCGGGCGTCATTCCAACCGATGGTCCCGAAGCCGCTTCGGATTCATGTCACAAACCATGAAACAGATGTCTTTCGCTTGTGACGCGCAGCGTATTATAGTGCTGCATGAACAAACGGATAAAGACGATCACCCCCATGACCTGCATCTCCCCCGCTGCCGCCGAACGGCAGGTTTTCGACGATGCCGAACAGGCCGTCGATGCCCTCATCGCCCTTTATGAACGCAACACGGCCTTCCTGATCGACGCGTTTCAGTCGCTCGCCCACGGCGCACCGGTTGCCGGGCGTTACCGGGCCTTCTATCCGCAGGTCAGCATCGAAACCACGAGTTTCGGCCATATCGATTCGCGCATCTCCTATGGCCATGTTTCGGCACCGGGCGTCTATACGACCACGGTCACCCGCCCAAAGCTGTTCCGGCACTATCTCGTCGAACAGCTCGACCTTCTGATGCGCAACCATCATGTGCCGGTCATCGTCTCGGAATCGACCACGCCGATCCCGCTGCATTTCGCCTTTGGTGAAGGCGCTTATGTCGAAGCTTCGGGCAACAGCGCCTTGGCCGACCATCCGCTTCGCGACCTGTTCGACACGCCGGATCTCAACAATACGGACGACCTGATCGCCAATGGCGAATACGAGGCGCTGCCGGGCGAACCGGCGCCGCTTGCCCCGTTCACCGCCCAGCGTATCGATTATTCGCTGGCCCGCCTTGCACACTACACCGCAACCGGCGCCGACCACTTTCAGAACTTCGTGCTGTTCACGAACTACCAGTTCTATATCGACGAGTTCACCGCCTGGGCGCGGGACATGATGGCCAATGGTGGCGAAGGTTACACGGCCTTTGTCGAACCGGGCAACATCATCACCCCGGCCGGCGCTGCCTCCGCTCCGGAAGCGGTCGGCCGCCTGCCGCAAATGCCGGCCTATCACCTCAAGAAGGACGATCATTCCGGTATCACGCTGGTCAATATCGGCGTCGGCCCCTCCAATGCGAAGACGATCACCGACCATATCGCCGTGCTGCGCCCGCATGCCTGGCTGATGGTCGGCCACTGCGCGGGCTTACGCAACAGCCAGCGTCTGGGCGATTACGTTCTGGCGCATGCCTATATGCGCGAGGACCACGTGCTCGACGACGACCTGCCGGTCTGGGTGCCGATCCCGGCACTCGCCGAAGTGCAGCAGGCGCTGGAAGATGCGGTGGAAGAGATCACCGGCTTCGAGGGTTTTGAGCTGAAGCGGATCATGCGCACCGGCACCGTCGCCACCATCGACAACCGCAACTGGGAACTGCGCGACCAGGCCGGCCCGGTCAAACGCCTGAGCCAAGCCCGCGCCATCGCGCTCGACATGGAATCGGCCACCATCGCCGCGAACGGTTTCCGCTTCCGTGTACCCTACGGCACGCTGCTCTGCGTTTCCGACAAGCCGCTGCATGGCGAGCTGAAACTGCCGGGCATGGCGACGGCCTTCTACAAGACGCAGGTCAGCCAGCATCTGAAGATCGGCATCCGTGCGGTGCAGAAACTGGCGGAAATGCCGACGGAGACCCTGCATTCGCGCAAGCTGAGAAGCTTCTACGAGACGGCGTTCCAGTGACATTGTCCTGATTGCGGCGTATCATCTGGAGCCTATGGAGGCTCCAGATGACCCGATCCGTGAAACTTGACGATGAATTGGTCAGAAACGCCGAAGAAATCACCGGCTTTTCCGATGCTGCCGCCGTAGAAGAAGCGTTGCGCATTCTGGCCAAGAACCATGCGCGCATGCAGGCAATTGAAGACATGCGCGGCATGGGCTGGCATGGCCGACATCAAAGCAGTCCGACATTCGAAACATTGGCGGAGGAATTTAGGGCGCTGACGGCCGGACGAAAGCACACACCTTCCGAAGTGCTGATGCGAGAGGGACGCGATGAGCGATGACGCCCTTCGTTGTGGACGCCAGCGTTGCCATCAAATGGGTCGTTAACGAGGCGGGCACGGACAAGGCCTTGGCCCTTCGCCGCAACTCAAGGCTGATGGCACCCGAACTGATGCTGGCCGAATGCGCAAATATCCTATGGAAAAAGGTACGCCGCAGTGAACTCTCGGCCCTCGAAGGCCGGTTTGCAGCCATGCTCATCGAAAGCACCGGCATAGAGTTCGTTGAAATGAGGTCGCTGATTACAGAGGCAGCAGAACTAGCATTCGCGCTGGATCATCCCGCTTACGACTGTATGTATCTGGCCTTGGCGCGACAGGAGGAATGCCAGTTCGTGACAGCTGATGAACGTCTGGTTCGAAAGCTTCGACAGACTACAGCCACAGACCTTCGCAATATCGCGATCCTGCTCGACGATTGCGTATAAACAACTCGCCTGATCAGCCGCCTGCTTTGGCTCCACGCGCCACCAGGAGTGACAGCGCCGTACCGATCAGCGAGGACATGATGATCAGCAGGTGGGCGTTGACCGCAGCCTGCCCCAGAGTTTCCAGCGCCGCCTTTGTGGTCGGCGCCCCAAAGGCGATGGCGCCGGCGGTGATGCCGGCCGGATAGGTGCCGACACCGGCCGGCGCATGCACGGGCAGCACGGAAGACAGCTCGCCACCCAGCCCGCCGCCGAAGGCCGCACCGAGGTCAAGCCCGCATAGCAACACGAGAACCCAGGCAAGAACCGCCACCTTGACGAACCAGTTGACCAGCGTCGCGCCCCAGGCGCGGGCGAAGGCAGCGTTGTTGGCAGGCAGGCCGGCGGCAGCTTCTTCGACAAGCCGCTCCAGTTTGGCGCCCTTGCCGCTCGATGGCAGGATTTTTGCCAGCATCTCGACCGCCCGGCCGCGCAACGCAAAGGCAATCGCCGGCAGCACCAGAAAGGTCAGCCACAGCAGCCACACCCAGCCGCCATAACCTTGCGAATACATGGAAAGGGCTTTGCCGACGGCGGCGGCGGCCAGCAGCGCATGCAGGTCGAACAGCCGCATCACCAGAAGCGCAGAGGTGGAGCGCGCCAGCGGCACGTCGAATTCACGCCGCATCAGCAGCGGAAAGCTCGCCTCCCCTGTGCGAAACGGCATCATCACGTTCAGAAGGTTGTGGACCTGCACCAACCGCAACAACACGCCGAAACGCCCCATCGTTTCGGCCGGGAAATAATCGTAGATACGCCAGGTGCGCAGAACATAGGTGGTCAGCAGCAGCACGATGGCCAGCACCGCCGCACCCCAGCCGGCCTTCTGCCAACGCTCGACGATCACCAGCCAGCCCCAGAACCATTCGATGAACAGCGCGTAGGCAAGGATGATCGCCACCGTACCGAGCCACATGGCGTTGCGGATTATCCACGGGCCTTGGCTGGCAACCGGATCGTTCTTCATATAGAGGATGCCTCATGTTTCGGCTTTTGCGGCGTCTTTCGCAATCATGCCCGAAAGCCGAGCTTTAGGAGAAAGACAGAGTGGCGACAACAGCAGAATCGATCCAGTCCCGGCTAACCTCGGCTGAACCGGTCGAACTGTCGCTGGTGGTGCCGATCTTCAACGAAGAGGAAAGCGTCGGCCCGCTGATTGCCCGCGTGCGCGAAGCGATGACCGCGTATGACTGTCCGTGGGAACTCATTCTCGTTGACGACGGCTCGACCGATGCGACGCTGGCGAACGCCCGTCTTTCTGTCGGGCAGCCCGGTCTCGATCTGAAGATCGTCGCGCTGCAACGCAATTTCGGCCAGACGGCCGCCATGCAGGCCGGTATCAACCAGGCCGCCGGCCGTCTGATCGCCACGCTCGATGGCGATCTTCAGAACGATCCGAAGGACATTCCGCAGATGGTGTCGGAACTGGAGCGCCGCGAACTCGACCTTCTGGTCGGCTGGCGCAAGAACCGGCAGGACGGTCTGGTGCTGCGAAAAATCCCGTCATGGATCGCCAACCGGCTGATCGGCCGCATCACCGGCGTGCGCCTGCACGACTATGGCTGTTCGCTGAAAATCTACCGCGCCTCGATCATCAAGCAGGTGCAGCTGATGGGCGAAATGCACCGTTTCATACCGGCCTGGGTGGCCGGCGTGGTGCCGAGCTCGCGCATCGGCGAGATGCCGGTGACCCACCATGCCCGCGAACATGGCGCCTCCAAATACGGCATTTCGCGCACTTTTCGCGTGATCCTCGATCTGTTGTCGGTGATGTTCTTCATGCGCTTCAAGGCGCGGCCGGGGCATTTCTTCGGTTCGCTGGGTCTTGGGCTGGGCGCCATTTCGGCGATCATCCTTGCCTATCTCGGCTTCGACAAGTTCATCCTCGGCAACGATATCGGCACGCGGCCGCTGTTCCTCATTGGCGTCATGCTGTTCCTGTCTTCGGTACAGATGATCACCACCGGCATTCTCGCCGAGATGATGGCACGTGTTTATTATCGTGACGACAGCACGCTCAGCTATATCGTCAGGGAAGTTTATGGCAGCGACCAGCGCAACGGCTAAACCCTCATCTTTCCTCGCGCGACCATCGGTCATCCTGTGGCTGATCCTCGGTTATTTCGCGCTTTCGGTGATCCTGCGCCTCGTGCGCTCGGACGCGCTTCAACCGGATGAGGCAGAGCAGGTCTTTCAGTCGCAATACCTGCTGATGGGTTACAGCCGCCAGCCGCCCTTCTACAACTGGCTGCAGATCGGCATGTTCGAGCTGCTGGGGCCCTCCATCCTCGGCCTGTCGCTGCTGAAGAACCTGCTGCTTGCGCTGACCTGCATCATCTTCGGACTTGCTGCGCGCACGCTGCTGAAGGATCGCGACATGGCGACCGCCGCCATGCTTGGTGTGCTGACCATGCCGGCGATCATCGTGATGGTGCAGCGTGACCTGACGCATGCCGTCGCGCTCTTCTGTTTCGTCGCGCTGTTCCTGCTGACCTTTTTCCGCACGCTGACGCGGCCGAGCCTCATCGCCTATCTGGCCACAGGCGTGGTCGTCGGGCTTGGTATCATCACCAAATACAATTTTGTGGTCCTGCCTACCGCGGCCATCATTGCAGCGCTTGCGGATGCAGACCTGCGCAAGCGCGTGCTCGACTGGCGCCTTGTCCCGGCGCTGGTCATCGCCGGGCTGATCTGTCTGCCGCACATGGTGTGGGTTCTGAATAATGTCGATACCGCCACCGCCGGCACGATCTCGGCCATGCGCGAAGATGGCAATGGCAACGCCCTGCTGGATCGCGTCGAAGGCCTGCTCTCCATCATCACTTCGGCGCTTCAGGGCGCCGTGCCCACGCTGATCTTCTTCGCCATCGCCTTTCCCGGCCAGATTCGCTCCGCATCGCAGGCGGAAAACCGCTGGACCCGGCTGACGGGCATCACGCTTCTTGCCTGTCTTGCGATCGTTGCGCTTATTGCACTTGGCTTCGGCGCCAGCAGCATCCGCCAGAAATGGCTCGCACCCTTCCTCATGCTGTTTCCGCTTTATGTCTGCCTGAAACTCGATGCGGCTGGCGTCGAGGCGCGGACAGGCCTGAAAAGGCTGACGATTGCCGTCATGAGCGTTGCCACCCTGTTCATCATCTATCTGGCGGCGGCCAACATTGTCGCGCCGTATTTCGGCAAATATGGCAGGGAAACGATCCCCTACCGCGCTTTCGTCGAACGGGTTCTGGCCGAAAACGGCAATCAGCGACCGACCGTCATACTGACCGACAGCACGGCTCTCGGCGGTGCCGCACGCATTCTCCTGCCGGACGCGTTACTGCGTCTGCCGGAAGACGCAGCGTTGAGAAAAGGCGCGGTGGCACCCGCAGCCGGCAGCACGCTGGTGCTCTGGACCGGCGAAGACCCGGACGCGGCGACACAGTCAGCACCATCAGCCGTGCTGAACGTGCTTCGAGAAAGCGGCAATGCGCTCACCGCGCCGGGCAGAACCATGACCGTGCCCTATCAGTTTTCCGGCGGCGGCAAGACCGCAACTTTCGGCTATATGTGGGTGCCGGCTCAATAGGTTTTCGAGGCCGGCTCTCCCTCACCCCATTCTTGCTTCGCGCAAATGGTCCAACCCGCCGCGCAGCTTGTCGATCATCTCGTCCACTTCCGAATGGCTGATCACCAGCGGCGGTGAAGCCAGCATGCGATCCGAGGTGGCGCGCATCACCAGACCGTTTTCCAGGCAATGGTTGCGCACCAGCACGCCGGCATCGTCCGGTTTGGCGTAACGGGCGCGAACGGTCTTGTCGGGCGAAAGCTGCAGCCCGCCCATCAGACCCGCCACCTGCGCCTCGCCGACCACGTCGTGATCCTCGAGGCTTTTCCAGGCTTTTGCGAAATAGGGGCCGATATCGTCGCGCACCCGTTCCACCAGCCCCTCGTTTTCGAGAATGGCGAGATTGGCGAGCGCAGCAGACGCCGCCACCGGATGGCCGGAATAGGTATAGCCGTGATGGATTTCTTCCTGCGCCAGAACATCGGCCACGCGGTCGCTGATCAGAACACCGCCGATCGGCAGATAACCGGAGGACAGGCCCTTGGCGATCGGCGCCATGTCCGGCTCGACGCCGAAATACTGGTGGCCGAACCATTCACCGAGACGCCCGAAACCGCAGATCACCTCGTCGACGATCAGTAGAATGTTGCGCGCCTTGCAGATGCGGGCAATCTCCGGCCAATAGGTGCTTGGCGGCACGATGACGCCGCCCGCCCCCTGCACCGGTTCGGCGACGAAAGCGGCCACCTTGTCCTCGCCGAGTTCGTCGATCTTTGCTTCCAGTTCGCGGGCCATCTTCAACCCGAAATCCTCGGGCGAAAGATCGCCGCCCTCGGCATACCAGTAGGGCTGGCCGATATGGTGGATGCCTTCGATGGGCAGATTGCCCTGTTCGTGCATCAGCTTCATGCCGCCGAGCGAGGCACCGGCAACCGTCGAGCCATGGTAACCGTTGCGACGGGCAATCACCTGCACCTTTTCGGCTTTCCCCTGCGCCTTCCAGTAGACGCGCGCGAGACGAAACCATGTGTCGGTCGCCTCGGAGCCGGAATTGGTGAAGAACACGCGGTTGAGGTTCGGCCCGGCATGTTCGGTGACCTTCTGGGCAAGCAGCGTCGCCGGTTCGGTCGTGGTGCCGAAGAAGGTGTTGTAATAGGGCAGTTCCTGCATCTGCCGCGCCACCGCATCGGTGATCTCGCGGCGGCCATACCCGACATTGACGCACCACAGGCCGGCAAAGGCATCCAGATATTTCTTCCCCGTACCATCAAAGATATAGACGCCCTCGCCGCGGGCGATCACCCGCGCGCCCTTCTCGTTCAGCTCAGTCATTTTATTGAACGGATGCATATGGTGGGCGGCATCGATGGCGGCGAGATTGGACAGTTTTGCGGTCACGGCGGACTCCGTCTCATGATTGTGCAGAGGATTCTTAATTGCTACCAACGGGTCTCCGCAACAGTTGACTGACGGTTTTCGCATGGCTTCCGATACCCAGAATTCCCGCATCGAGATTTTGATCGTCGGCATGAACGGCGATCTGCGCGGCAAACGCATTCCGACTGACGCCGCCGACAAGGTGTGGGCCGGAGCGGTGCGGCTGCCGGCCTCGACGCAATCGCTGGATATTTGGGGCGATGACAATGACGACATCACCCAACTGTCGCTGGCGCTGGGCGATCCTGATGGCACCTGCATTCCCGACAAACGCAGCCATGTGCCCATGCCATGGGCGCCGGAAGGCTCGAGCCAAGTGCTTGCGACCATGCATGAACTCAGCGGCGAGCCCAGCTTCATGGATCCGCGCGCCATCCTCGCCTCGGTCGTTGCGAAATACGAGGCACGCGGCCTGAAACCGGTCGTTGCCACCGAGCTGGAATTTTACGTGGTCGAGGATGACTGGCGCGAGACCGGCAAACCGCAGCCGCCAAAGAGCCTGCAATACCGCGAGGAGCCGAACGGCTTTCAGCTCTACGACATGCGCGCAACTGATGCGCTCGACGATTATCTGCAAACCGTGCGCTCATACATCGAGGCCATGAAGCTTCCGGGTGATGCCACCACTGCCGAATTCGGCCCCGGCCAGTTCGAGATCAACCTGAAACACCGCGCCGATGCGCTGGCCGCCGCCGACGACTGCCTTTACCTGAAACGCATCGCCGAACAGGCCGCCAAAAAACACGGACTGAAATCCACCTGCATGGCCAAGCCCTATGGCGAGCACGCCGGCTCCGGCCTGCACGTCCACGCCAGCATTCTCGACGCAGACGGCAACAACATCCTCGATGCCAAAGGCGGCGATCCGGCGCTTTTGAAATCGATCACCGCCGGCATGCTCGACACGATGCGCGATGCGCAGCTGATCTTTGCGCCCTTTGCCAATTCCTACCGGCGTTTTCAGCCGGGTTCGTTCGCGCCGGTCGATATCGACTGGGGCATCGGCCATCGCGGCACGGCCATCCGTCTGCCGGAAACCGATGGACCGGGCGCCCGTATCGAACACCGCGTCGCCGGCGCCGATGCCAATCCCTATCTGCTGCTGGCGGCCATATTGGGCGGCATGCTGCTGGGCCTCGAAAACACGCTCGATCCCGGCCCGATGACCGAACCGGGGAAAGATGTACCCGAAGGCACGAAAAGGCTGACCCACGACTTTCTCACCGCCGTCGAGGATTTTTCCGCCTCGCCGTTCATCCGCGATGTGTTTGGCGAGCGCTATCAGAAGCTTTATGGCGATACGAAGCGCAAGGAGGCGATCGCCTATCTGCGCACGGTGAGCGACTTCGATTACCGGACTTATCTGCCGCGGGTGTGACAAGCAGGTACTTTTATCAGACGTCTATCTTGTAACCGAGATCAAGCTCGCTGGCAGGAAGCCCTTTGAGGCCCCAGCTCTCGGCAGGGACTTCGACAAGAATGGTCTTGATGTCACCGGCTGGAACGCCAAATGCGGCGAGTTCTTCGACAAGTGTCGTGTAAAGCCGGCGTTTGGCGTCCGTCGTGCGTCCTGAAAAAAGCGTCACTTCCACCACAAGATAGGACGGCCCCCTGCCCGGCGGCGTTATGATCGAATCCTCATCATATTCCAGCAGACGCACGCAGCGGTCATGCTCAGGAATTTTCAGGGCTGAAACCAGTGCTCTCTGCACAGCTTCTATCAGATCCTGCTTGCGCTCGCCTATCCACCCGCTACGGGTCTCGATACGTGTAGAAGGCATTCCCGCATATCTCCTGAAAAATCAGGATATACTATCATATAGGGCTAAAAACGGAGCAAGCACGGTTTATCGCTTGATATACCTGCGCGGGAAACCTCTTTCCATACAATCTCGGAAAAAGCGCAGTTGTTTGCGGCCCCCGCTCACTCCCGCCCAAACAACAGCGCCGACACGATCTGCCCATGCGCCCTTACCGTAAACGCATCCGTCCGCGCCTCGCGCACGGCCAGCCGTTCCGCGGTTTCCGCCGGTGTTTCCATCATCTCCGCCAGCAGACGTTTGGCACGCAGTTTTTCGGCGGATGCGATCGTATCGATGGCAATTGCGCCATCGCCGAGATCGGTCTGGAGAACGAATTCCTGCGGCGGAAAGCAGTCCCGTTCCTCGGTGATCAGCTCCACGAGCGCCAGATGCGACACCTGCCGTTTCGGCATGCGCGGGTTGCGGCGCTTGAGGTCGCGAACCTTCAGCTCCAGCTTGCTGCAGAGATCGCTGCGCACTGAAAAGACGGTGGCAATGCCGGCCCTGGCATCCTCGCAGCTCGCGGTAAAATCGGGAAGTTCAAAGATAAAATCAGGTTCGACTGCCGTCGTGCCCGATGAAAACATCGAATTATACGCAATACCCATCGTGCTCGCCCGTTAACATCCGGACAGGAAAAAGAGGCGGTCATGCCTCCTGCCTGATCAAAATATCCCCGTGAGGATGGGGAAAGGCTAGGCTCGCGTGCTTAAGGCAGGCTTAAAGTCGACTACAAGTTTTCATCTGGCGCAAAGTGAGCACAGCCGTTCACACCGTCTGCGGAGCCACCAGAACCTTCAATTCGCCGGCATGGATCTTCAGATGCACGTCGCGCGCCATCGGCAGAAGTTCGCCATCGATAACGCAGCGCACGTCATGGCGGCTTTTGGGAAAATGCAGTTCGATCGAGGTCGCCGTCATCGCCGTCACCGCCGGGTTTTCCTTCAGCCGGCCGCGCAGAATGTCGAGAAACAGCTTCATGGCCGTCGGCGGCGTCAGCGGTTCGGCGAGGTAAAAACCCAGCTTGCCGCCGGTCAGGTCGTCGGCATACATCAGCGCATCACGGCCGAACTCGTTGTTGGACACGGAGATTGCCGAAACCTTGTGCTTGCCGTCCTGCCCTTCCGTCTTGAACTCCATCTCGAACACTGGCGGATTGAAGACGACACCCATGGCAGCACGCGTGCTTGCCCTGATCTTGCCCAGTCGCGAGGCGAAATTCATCGAATTGCGGTAACGCACCATGCGCGCATGCATGCCGGCGGAAAACTGGTGGATGAAGGTGCGGTCGTTGGCGCTGGCGATATCGACATGCAGAACTTCGCCATTCGCCAGCACGTCGAGCACCGAAAAGATGTCGAGCGGCAGTTTCAGCGAGCGGGCAAACAGGTTCATCGTGCCGGCCGGCACCACGCCGAGCGCCAGACCATGCCGCCATGCAATCGCCGCCGCCGCCGAAATGGTGCCGTCGCCGCCGCCGGCGATCAGGCCCTCGACGCCGGGTTCATCCGCCGCCCTTTCCATCGCATCGATAATCTCCTTGCCGGCCACCACGCGGCAATCGATCTCGTGCCCCGCATCGCGAAAGATCTTTTCCGCGCGTTCGGCATAGGCCACCATGTCGGTGGTTCGAAAGGTGCCGCCGTCGCGGTTGAAGATGGCTACGAGTTTCATGAATTTCTTTCAGGTGGACAGGCTGCCGATAACGGCTCAGCAGGAAATTGGTTGCGAGGCATGCACTTAGCAAGATCAACGCTGACAAAAAGCTGACTTGCAAAGAAGTCACACAATTGCGTGATTGCAAAAACTCATTTCGTTCTGCTCTACCGCAACGCGAAATCCTATGTTAGCTTTACATCAAGATCATCTTGATGATCTACACCTCCAGCGCGGGCAAGCCGGTTTCCGGTTTCGCCCGTTCTTTTTGCGTTTCGCAATCACCTTAAAAACATGACCGATATTTCCATGCATAAACCCGAATCTGTTCGCGGCGAAGCCTTGGCCTTGTCGCCGCTCGCCATCATCCTCATCGAAATTGCCCTTGCCGTGGGAGGGTTCGGCATCGGTACCGGTGAGTTTGTCATCATGGGCCTGCTGCCGGACGTCGCAAAAACATACGGCGTCAGCGTTCCCGTTTCCGGCCATGTGATCAGCGCCTATGCGCTGGGTGTCGTCGTCGGTGCACCGATCATTGCCGTGGCTGCCGCCAAGATGACCCGGCGCAGCCTGCTTCTGTCGCTGATGAGCGTGTTTGCCATCGGCAACATTCTGAGCGCCATGGCGCCGGATTTCTACAGTTTTACCGCGCTGCGTTTCATCACCGGCCTGCCGCATGGTGCCTATTTTGGCGTGGCCGCACTGGTGGCCGCCTCCATGGTGCCGCCCAACAAACGGGCCCGCGCCGTCGGCCGCGTCATGCTCGGCCTCACCATCGCCACGCTGGTCGGCACGCCGATCGCCAATATTCTCGGCCAGTGGCTGAACTGGCGCGCCGCCTTCTATCTGGTCGGCTTCATCGGCGCATTGACCGTTGCGCTCCTGTGGTATTTTCAGCCGCGCGACAAAGTCTCGGAAGGTGCCAGCATCAAGCGCGAACTTTCGGCCTTTGCGCGTGGCCAGGTGTGGCTGACGCTCGGCATCGCCGCGGTCGGCTTCGGCGGCATGTTCTCGGTGTTTTCCTACATCGCCTCGACCACGACAGAAACGGCCGGCATGCCGGTCGCCATGGTATCGGTCGTGCTCGCGCTGTTCGGCATCGGCATGAATGTCGGCAATATCGTCGGCTCGCGCATGGCCGATGTGTCGCTTACCGGCACGATCGGCGGCACGATGCTGTTCAACATCGTTGTCATGAGCGTGTTCGGTTTTGCCGCGCAATATCCGGTCGTCCTGTGCATCTGCGTATTCCTGATCGGCTGCGGTTTTGCCGCAGGCCCTGCCCTGCAGACGCGGCTGATGGATGTCGCCGCCGACGCGCAGACGCTGGCTGCCGCCTCCAACCACTCCGCCTTCAACATTGCCAACGCGCTCGGCGCCTGGCTGGGCGGTTCGGTGATTGCGCTCGGCTGGGGTTTTGCCGCCACCGGTTATGTCGGCGCCTTCCTGTCGGCCGGCGGTTTTGCCGTCTTCCTGGCCTCCATGGCTTTGGAAAAGAAAACGGCAACGGCCGCCTGAGATGAATAGCCGCGTATGGCAGGACCGATAGTCCTGCCATACGCCTTGCAGCCTAATGAACCAGACGCCATGTTCTTCTCCACACCAGATGCAGGAGACAGCAATGCGCGCCGTCGGTTTCAACCAGAACCAGCCCATCACATCGGACACTGCCCTTCTCGACATCGAGCTGCCGGTGCCGGAACCACAGGATCGCGACCTGCTGGTCGAAATCCGCGCCGTTTCCGTCAATCCCGTCGATACCAAGACCCGCAAGAATGCCGTGGTCGAACCCGGCCAGTACAAGGTGCTCGGTTATGATGCGGCCGGCGTGGTGAAAGCCGTCGGCCCCGGCGTCAAACTGTTCCAGCCCGGCGACGAGGTCTATTATGCCGGCGCGATCAACCGGCAGGGCACCAATGCGGAATTCCATCTGGTCGATGAGCGCATCGTCGGCCTGAAACCGAAAACGCTGAGTTTCGAGCAAGCCGCCGCCCTGCCGCTGACGGCGATCACCGCTTATGAAGCGCTGTTCCACCGCATGAAGGTTCAGGACAAGGTGGCAGGCGCATGGAACGCCGTGCTTCTGATCGGCGGCGCCGGTGGGGTCGGCTCGATCGCCATCCAGCTTTTGCGCGAATTGTCCGACGTCACCGTGATCGCCACCGCCTCGCGGCCGGAAACACAGGACTGGGTGCGCGAACTCGGCGCCCACCATGTCATCGACCATTCAAAACCGCTTGCGCCCCAGATTGCCGAAATGGCGATCGGCCAGCCGGGTTTTGTCTTTTCCATCACTCAGACCGACCAGCACCTTTCCAACGCGCTGGAACTGATTGCGCCGCAGGGCCGCTTTACGCTGATCGACGACAGCGCCGATGTCATCGACCTGCGCCCGTTCAAGCGCAAATGCCTGTCGGTGCATTGGGAGATGATGTTCGCAAGGCCGGTTTTCCAGACCGCAGACATGATCGAACAGCACAAGCTGCTGACCCATGTGGCCGAACTGGTGGATGCCGGAAAAATCCGCACCACCCTCTCGGATGTGCTCGGGCCTATCAACGCGGAAAACCTGAAAAAGGCGCATGCGCTGCTCGAAAGTGGCACGACCCGCGGCAAGCTGGTACTGTCGGGTTTCTGATACAACACACGATTAAGGTGCATCTTTCAAAAGTACACTTTATCATTTGTCGGTAGCGAGTCATATTTCCCCGTCACTGTCTGAGGGGGAAATATCATGGCAACGACACAGACCAACAATTTTGGCAATCCGATCAACGCGCTGACCGGCGCGACGTGGTTCGGTTATCTGGCGCGCACCCTGCTCACCTTCGCCTTCTGGGGCAGTGGGCTTTCCAAGCTGATCGATTTCCCGGCCGGCGTGGCGGAGATGGCGCATTTCGGGCTGGAGCCGGCGGTCGCCTTCAACATCGCCACCATCATCGTGCAGATCGGCGGCTCGCTTCTGGTGATCCTCAACCGCTGGACATGGCTGGGTGCGGGTGCGCTCGGCGTCTTTACGGCGCTCACCATTCCGCTCGTCCATCACTTCTGGACGATGGAGGAGCCGATGCGCACGATGGAATTCCATGTTGTCGCCGAACATATCACCGTCATCGGCGGCCTGATGGTGGTTGCCTGGAAATTACGCTGAAACGCAAAAAGCCCGCCGGGGTGCCGACGGGCCTCTCATCAGGAATTGCCAAAGATCAGGCGGTCGCCTGCAGCACAACGACCTTGGCACCGGTATTGATGCGGGCATAGAGATCGATGACGTCGTGGTTCATCATGCGGATGCAACCACTCGACATGGCATGACCGATCGATTCCGGCTGGTTGGTGCCATGGATACGGAAATGCGTGTCGTTGCCACCGCGATAGAGATAGATCGCGCGGGCGCCGAGCGGGTTGTTGGGGCCACCCGGCATGCCACCGGCGAGCTTGCGGTAACGCTCTTCGCGGCGCTGCATGTTGGCGGTCGGGGTCCATGTCGGCCACTCGGCCTTGCGCCCGACATAGGCATCGCCTGCCAGCGCCAGACCGGCGCGACCGACACCGACGCCGTAACGGATCGCCCGGCCACCGCCGAGAATGAAATAGGCGCGGCGTGCCGGCGTATCGACGACGACGGTGCCCGGCGCATAGGCGGACGCATAAGCGACTTCCTGACGGCGCAGGTCCGGATTGATCTTGTCGATCGGCACCTGCTTCATCGGGAACTGTTCGTTCGGCAGCGCGGCATAGTTCGTCTGGGCATTGTAGGTCGTGGCGCTGCATCCGGCGAGGAACAGCGGCAGGCCGAACATCAGGCCGCGGCGGGAGATCGACATGAATTGTGTCCTTGGTGAGTCGAGAAGATGGCCAAGGATTAGGAATTCATGGTTAATGAACCGCTAAGGAAAACTACCCTGTCAGTGGTTTGTTAAGGTGTGGGGCGGACGGAACCCACCATTCCTGATGGCGGTCAATCCGGCGACGAACAATATGGCAGAACCGTCATCGGTATCATTTTCGCGATCTGCATGACTGCGATCGCCGTTGCGCCGGCAGGGATCAAGCTCTTGCAGGCGCGGCACCTGCGACTTTGAATACATTACCATTGCGCAAGCCAAGTATGGTCAGCGTAACTGCGATCAGATCCATTCCGCTCACTGAAATTCCCCAGTTCCAAGCCAGAGCCTCCGAAGCGACCAAAAATGCGATGTGGATCAACGCGATGATGGTCGCGATCAGCGTCACCGGCGCACCGGAGCGGATCACGCTTCTGTTATGTCGGACATAGGCGAAGACAAGGAAAGGGATTAGGAGCGACGACAGGGCCATTTGCGCCATTCCAAAATAGACAGGACGCAACTGGGCGAGAAAGATCCATAGACCGGCAAACCTCAACCCGATCAGATCGGCCAGCAAAGACAGGACTTCGTCCGTGGCCAAGACAAGAACGTTCATCGCCATCGGCGCGATCCAGGTTGCCAGAAAGAAAGGCCAGATCAGGATCTCGAGCGGCGCACTGGTCTCACCGTCTTTACCTTCACCTTGCGGGATGCAGGCAGATCGCCAGAGCGCCACCATGACGATCGCCACCACCACGCAGACGAGATGGGCTCCGCAAAAAATCAACCAGCCTGTCGGCGCAACCGCGCCTGTTCTGACCAGATCGAACTGCCCACCGAACTGTCTCGGCATCGCTACGAGCGGCCCCACAGCCCACAACAGCCAGAAACCGTTGCGAAAGCCCGGCATGCGGATCTGAAAACACAGGATCACCGTCAGTGCCGTCATGCCGAGAAAGGTGGCCGTCGTCAGCCACAAGAAACTGTCGCCCTCAAGAGCGACAAGATCGCCTGCTCTCAGGGCATTCGCGATATCCCCGGCATCAAGAACGGTCATGACGATAACGATCAGCCCGACCGCAACCGTCTCCACGACTCCGACCGGTTGTCCCGGGCGCGGGCGACCCGTCACCAGACGCAGGATCTCGACCAGCGCCAAGGCCGTAAACAGTGGCATCACCCAGATTGCGAAAATCGAGAAACGGCCCACACCACTGCTGCTGCCGGTTTGATCAGCGACAGCAGCCATGTCGAGACCCGGCAACGGAATATTCCACGCAATGATCAGGACAAGCCCCACCAGCGCCGCCGTCATCGCCCGCCGCATATCCATCCTGTCATTCCCTTCATCAACAAAACCGGTCCCGTCGGGCGCTTATCTCTGCCCGACGCAGCCAAAGTCAATGAAGGGAAAAATACCGGCGGTCTCAGCCGCGATAGACAAAATCCGTCTCGAGGCTCTCGGCATCCCGCGTTGCCTGTTCAGCCAGTGCGGCGTGATGCGGCGAAAATACGCAGACCGGATCGGTCGCCGCCGGGTCGCCCGCCAGCGCCATCGCCTGACAGCGGCAGCCGCCGTGGTCGATATGCTTGCGGTCGCAGCTGCGGCAAGGTTCCTGCATCCAGTCGTCGCCACGATAGGCGTTGAAGGCGCTGCTGTCGTACCAGATATGCGACAGAGACGCGTCGCGCACGCTCTCGAAATGGAGCGACGGAATGCTTTCGGCCGCATGGCAGGGCAGAACACGGCCGGATGGCGTGACGTTGAGGCCGCTGGAGCCCCAGCCGCCCATACAGGCCTTCGGGTAACGCGCATGGTGGTCGGCAGCGACGTAATCGATGACCAGCACGCCTTCCAGCCGTTTGCGCGCCTCTTCCACCAGCGCCGTTGTGCGCTCCACCTGCTCGCGGGTCGGCATCAGGGCCGCGCGGTTTCTTTCCGCCCAGCCGTGAAACTGCACGGTCGCCACCTCGATGCGGCGGGCGCCGAGCTGGACGGCCAGATCGAGCATGTCGCCGATCTGATCCATGTTCTGCTTGTGACAGACGGCGTTGACGGTCAGCGGCATGCCGGTGGCAGCCACCCAGCCGGCCACCGCCATCTTGCGGGCATAACCGCCGCGATAATTGCCGACACGATCGGCCATCGCATCGGTCGAGCCCTGGATCGACAATTGCACATGATCGAGCCCGGCTTCGGCCAGTTCGTTCAGCCGCTTTTCGGTGAGCCCGATGCCGGATGTAATGAGATTGGTATAAAGCCCGAGATCGGCGGCCGCCTTGGTCAGTTCGGTCAGGTCGCGGCGTGCCGCCGGTTCACCACCGGAGAGATGCAGGTGCAGAACGCCGAGTTCGGCGGCCTGCCGAAACGTCTCGATCCATTCGGCGGTGGAAAGCTCGTCACTCCCCTTCACCAGTTCCAGCGGGTTTGAACAGTAAGGACAGCCCAGCGGGCAGCGATGCGTCAGCTCCGCCAGCATGGCGATCGGCGGAGATGGGCGCACGCGGGTCACAGGCGCTTTGACAACCATGTTCATCGCGCGATCTCCAGCATACGACGGTTGGAGAATTCGCGGATGAAGGCAATCATGTCGGCAAGGATGTCATCCTTCGGCGCACCGAACAGTTCGGAAAACTCGGCGGCGATGATGTCGAGCGTCTTCACCCCATCCAGCGCCTTGACGATGGCAACAGCGATATCATCCAGCGCCAGTGCCCGTTCCGGTGCCAGAAGTACGGTCTGGCCACGCACGGGGTCCTCGCGCAGTTTTACGCCACGGGCAAGTTTCGCCACCGTCGCGCCATCGATGACGATGTCCGGCGTGCTCGCATTCCCGCCGGTCTCGACTGCGGTGTCCTCGGTCATTCTCCGGCCCTCAATCGCTGCGGTTCGGCATCGAGATCACCGGTTACGCCTTCGCGTCCGTCCCAGCCACCCGGAGGCAGCAGAGCCGGGCTGACATAGGCGTAGGCCAACGCATCCAGCTGCGACCACAGAACGTCTGTCTTGAAGGTCAGCGCCGCCGCCGCTGCATCCTGCTTTTCCAACGTATCGGCGTGGTCGAGCACGTATTTCAGCCCGAACTCGACATCCTTGGGCGCCTCGTTCAAACGCTGGCGGAAATAAGCGAGCGCCCGGTCGTCGGCAAACGCATAATGTTCCAGCAGGCCGGCAATGCGGTTGGCATGAATGGCCGGCGCGAACAGTTCGGTCAGCGACGAGGCAACCGCCTCCAGCATCGGCTTGTCACGCACGAAGCGGACATAGGCATCGACGGCAAAACGCGTACCGGCCAGAACGCCGCGCGTCGAGGCGACGTAATCGGGATCGAGGCCGACCGCTTCCGCCAGTTTCAGCCAGCGACGGATGCCGCCGCCTTCTTCCACGCCGCCATCGTGATCCTCGATACGGCTGCGCCAGGCGCGGCGCAGGTCCGGATCCTCGCAGCGCGACATGAAGGCGGCATCCTTCAAGGGAATGCGGCTCTGGTAATAATAACGGTTGATCACCCAGGCACGCACCTGAACCATGTTCGCACCGCCGCCATGCAGCAGGTGGTGAAACGGATGTTTGTCGTGATAGCGGGCCGCGCCGATGGCGCGCAGGCGGGCCTCGAAGGCGGTTCTATCGGCAGCGTTCTGCAAGGCGGATCTCCATCTCGTCATGGCCCACTTCAAAGCCTTTCGCTTCAAGTGCGGCCCGTTCCGGCCCGGCGCGCCAGATCGGATTGGTATTGTTGATATGCACAAAGACCCGTCGCCGGATAGACAGTGCCGACAGCGCGTCCAGGCTACCGCCCTCGCCGCTGATCGGCACATGGCCCATGCGCCGGCCGGTCTTGATGCCGACGCCCAGCTGGATCATCTCGTCGTCCTGCCAGACCGTGCCGTCGAACAACAGCAGGTCGGCACCGTCGATGCGCTGTACCAGAGCCGGCGTCACCTCGCCGCAGCCCGGAATGTAATAGGCGCGCAGGTCGCCGACGCGAAATTCGACGCCAATCGTCTGCTCGCCTTCGGTGCCCAGTTGCGGCTCGCCCTTTTCGAGGTAGAGCGGCACTTTTCCGGGCACGGCAAACAGCCGCGTTTCCAGCTGCGGCAGCGGGAAAAATGGCTGATCGAGCGCAATCTTCCGCTGTGTCACGCATGCCGGATCCAGCACGTTGAAAATCGGGTTGTCCGACAATGTCTGCAACAGCGCCGAGGTGGCGTAGAGCGAAAATTCCTGTTTTTCGCGCAGCGTCAAAAGCCCGGCGATATGGTCGACATCGCCATTGGTCGCCAGCACGCCGGCAATCGGGCTGCCACGCAGACCAGCCGGCCAAAGTGCGGAGTTCCGCTCCATCTGGGCGCGGATATCCGGCGATGCGTTCAGAACCAGCCAGGAGACGCCATCGACGCTGACAGCCAGCGAGGATTGCGTTTGGGGTGCGATTTCGCCTCGGCGTGCCGCCGCGCAGTTGGGGCAACCACAATTCCATTGTGGCAACCCTCCCCCCGCGGCAGCACCGAGAACGAGAAAGCGTAGAGATGCGGTATTCCCGTTCAAATCCGTGTCCTGCAATTAGAACAGGACCGGTTCTTCGCCATCCGGCTGCGCATAACGGTTGATTTCCATGCCGCAGGTGACTTCCTTGAACTTAGGAGCATGCCACTTCATGATTTTACCTCTTCTGATGATCCGAAAGGGCAACGCCTTCGGACTGTTTCTGAGACACCAGAGTGTTGCCGGTGCTGGAAACGACGTTCGAAAGCGCCGTTTCCGGAAAGCTGATTCCGCAGTGCAATATCAGTAAATTTAGGATTGGGAATTCCTAAAAGAAGCGCGGCGACGATGAAATTAAAGTGAAGCCATTCGCTTGCGGCGGCCGGCATCGCCATGAACACGTTGATCTCACCGACAGAAGCCATTTTCCGGGTGCCACCGGCCGTTCAATCTGATGATCAAAGACTGCACCCGTGCAGCACATCAGTAAAGGCTGGGCTCACCAATATTTGCAGGGCATGCGCACGCTCTCGCCACGGGCCGCATCGATTGCTGCAGCCCATGGCATATAGGCATTGTCCGATGTCAGTCGCGGAAGTCCGTCGAGGTGGAAATCTCCCGCCATGTCGCGACGATTGCGGCGTCGGAAACATGCTTTTCCTCGATGGCGCGCACCGTGTCGCTGCCCAGCGGCAGGCGCACCGGCGGGTTGTCCGCATCGGCAAAATCGATCAGCACATCGGCCAGTTTCTGCGGATCACCCGGCTGGTTATGGCTGACTTTCGCCGCCAGACGACGCATGGCTCCGGCGGTCTCGTCGTAATCGGCGATGATGTGCTCGCTGACCGACAGCGATGCCGCATCAAGGAAATCGGTGCGGAAATAACCGGGTTCGACGGCGGTGACATGGATGCCGAGGGGAGCGAGTTCCGCGCTCAGCGATTCCGTCAGCCCTTCGACGGCGAATTTTGCCGAGGAATAGACCCCGAAACCGGGACCGGCGCGATAACCGCCAATCGACGACAGGTTGAGGATGCGGCCCGAACGCTGGCGGCGCATATGCGGCAGCACAGCGCGGGTGACGGAGAGAAGACCAAAAACGTTGGTGCGGTAGATCGCCTCCACTTCCGATGCCGTGGCTTCCTCGACAGCGCCCAGCAGGCCGAAACCGGCATTGTTGAGCAGCACGTCGATGCGGCCGAAACGTTCGACAGCGGCCGCTGCTGCGGCAATCGCCTGCGCCTCGTCAGTGACATCCAGTGCCACGGCCAGAAGGTTGGGATGATCGCCGAACCGCTCGATGACGGTTTTGGGATTGCGGGCGGTGGCGACGACGTTGTCGCCCTTGGCGAGAGCGCGTTCGGTGATGAGGGCGCCAAATCCGCGCGAGGCGCCGGTGATGAACCAGGTTTTCATGACTATGTCCCTTTCTAATGATGGTTGTTTCGTTTGCAGGGACAGAATTAGGCCTTTTCGATTTCCGTGATTAGCGGCATAGTTTTCCTGACAATCATGAATATGGCTCAGCAATGCGCACAACCGACCTTTCCGAACTGGCGGCTTTCGAAGCCGTTGCCCGCCATCGCAGCTTCCGCAAGGCGAGCGAGGAGCGCGGCGTCACGGCTTCGGCCATCAGCCATGCGGTCAGCAATCTGGAGGCGCGGGTCGGCATCCGGCTTTTGCATCGGACCACCCGTAGCGTGTCGCTCACCGATGCCGGCGCCATGCTGCTCGCCCAGCTTTCACCGGCCTTCGGCGAGATCGGCTCGGCGCTCGATGGTCTGAACCAGTATCGCGAAACGCCATTCGGCAAGGTGCGCATCAATGCGCCGAGCTCAATCGCTCCCTTCGTGCTCGGGCCGATCATGGCAAAACTGATCCGCGAAAACCCCAGCCTTCAGCTGGAGATCGTCGCCACCGACCGCCTGGAGGATATCGTCGAGGGCGGGTTCGATGCCGGGATCCGGCTGGGCGAAAGCCTGCGCGACGGCATGACGGCGGTCAGGATCAATCCGCGCCTGCGTTTTGCCGTGGTCGGCTCACCCGAATATTTTGACAAGCACACGATACCGAAAACGCCTGCGGACCTGAAAGGCCATGCCTGCATCCGCAATATCTATCCAAGCGGCACGCCGTATGCGTGGTCGTTCGGCCGGGAAACGGAAGTGGTCGATTTCGAACCGACCGGGCCTCTGACACTGCATGACCACGAGCTGATGATCGAGGCGGCATTGGCCGGCATCGCGCTCGCCTATGTCTGGGAAAACCGGGCAGAACCGTTTTTGCGCGATGGCAGGCTGGTTCGTTGTCTTGATGCGTGGTGCCCGCCGGAGGACTGGCTGTATCTCTATTATCCGACCCGAAAATACATGTCGGCCGGTTTGCGCGCGGTGATCGACGCCATGCGTGTGTAACGAAAGAGGCGGGCCATGACACCCGCCTCATCCGTCTTACATATTCTGGTAAACCGGGCCCTCTGCCCCCTGCGGCGGTACCCAGTTGATGTTCTGGTTGGGGTCCTTGATGTCGCAGGTCTTGCAGTGGACGCAGTTCTGCGCGTTGATCACGTAAACCTCCTCGCCGTCCTTCTCCACCCATTCATACACCCCGGCCGGACAGTAACGCGTCGAAGGGCCGGCATAGACGTCATGCTCGGAGCGCTTCTGAAGCTCCATATCCTTCACCTGAAGGTGGACCGGCTGGTCTTCCTCGTGGTTGGTGTTGGACAGGAACACCGATGACAGACGGTCAAAGGTCAGCACGCCATCCGGCTTCGGGTAATCGATCTTCTTGTGCAGCTTTGCCGGCTCAAGCGACTGCGCATCCGTCTTGCCGTGTTTGAGCGTGCCGAAGAAAGAGAAGCCAAACAGCTGGTTGGTCCACATGTCGAGACCGCCGAGCGACACGCCGAGTACGGTGCCGAGCTTCGACCACAGCGGCTTGACGTTGCGCACCCGCTTCAGGTCCTTGCCGATGGCGGTGTCGCGCCATTCGTTTTCGATCTCGACGACCTCGTCATTGGCACGACCGGCCGCGATCGCTTCCGCCAGCTTGTCGGCCGCCAGCATGCCGGAGAGAACGGCGTTATGGCTGCCCTTGATGCGCGGCACGTTGACGAGACCGGCGGAACAGCCAATCAGCGCGCCGCCCGGAAATGTCAGTTTCGGCACCGACTGGTAGCCGCCCTCGGTGATGGCGCGGGCACCGTAGGAAAGCCGTTTGCCGCCTTCGAAGGTTGGCGCAATGGCCGGATGCGTCTTGAAACGCTGGAATTCCTCGAACGGGTAGAGGTACGGGTTTTTGTAATTGAGATGCACGACGAAACCGACCGCCACCTGGTTGTCTTCCAGATGGTAGAGGAAGGAACCGCCGCCGGTCTTCATGTCGAGTGGCCAGCCGAACGAGTGCTGCACGAGGCCGAGTTTGTGGTTCTCCGGCTTGACCTGCCAGAGTTCCTTGATGCCGATGCCGAACTTCTGGACGTCGCGATCCTTCGACAGCTCGAATTTGGCGATCAGCTGCTTGGCCAGCGACCCGCGCACGCCCTCGCCGATCAGCGTGTATTTGCCCAGCAGCTCCATGCCGCGGGTAAAGGCGGGGCCGGGTTCGCCGTTCTTCTCGATGCCCATATCGCCGGTGGCGACACCGCGCACCGCGCCGTTTTCATCGTAGAGCACTTCCGAGCCGGCAAAGCCGGGATAGATCTCGACGCCAAGGGCTTCCGCCTTTTCGCCGAGCCAGCGACAGACGTTTCCGAGCGAGACGATGTAGTTGCCGTGATTGTTCATCAGCGGCGGCATCAGGATGTTGGGCAGGCGCACGGAGCCGGCAGGACCGAGCAGCATGAAATGGTCGGCGGTGACTTCGGTCTTGAAGGGATGCCCCTCCTCTTCCCGCCAGCCGGGCAAAAGCGCATCGATGCCGACAGGATCGACAACCGCGCCGGACAGGATATGCGCACCGACTTCCGCGCCCTTTTCCAAAACGACGACCGAAAGGTCCGGGTTGATCTGTTTCAGCCGGATCGCAGCGGACAAACCGGCAGGACCGGCGCCGACGATTACCACGTCGAATTCCATCGATTCCCGCTCGGGAAGCTCCATCGCTTCGGTCATAGTTGCGCTCCCTTGCTGCACACTGCCCACCTTATGTGATCGTTTTCTTTGACAAAAGCGGCACGGCTTGTCGACTCAGGAAAGCGACTTCGGCCATGCGTTTTCCGGCATGCGGCATCACACCGCCTTACGTTTACGTTCACGTAATACAAAACTCAAGACACTGCCGCCAAGTTCCCTTTGCCTGATTTGATTGCCTGCCTATAAGTGCTTCACGCTTTTCAAAGGCGCAATGAAAGGAACAGCGAAATGGATCTCGGAATTTCCGGCAAGCGCGCGCTCGTGCTCGCCTCCTCGCGCGGCCTCGGCCTCGGCCTCGCAACGGCTCTGGCACGCGAAGGCGCAAATGTGCTTCTCGTCGGTCGCTCGGGCGACAAGCTGGCGGAGAACTGCAAGGCCATCAATGCCGAAGGAAAAGGCAAGGCCGACTGGGTCTGGGGCGATCTTTCCGACGAAAATTTCGTGGAAGCCATGCAGGCCGCCGTCAAGGAAAAGCTCGGCGGCATCGATATCCTCGTCAACAATACCGGTGGCCCAACGCCGGGCGCCACCACCGACATGAGTATCGAAAAGCTTTCCACCTTCTTCGAGACCATGGTTCTGAAGGTGATTGCGCTCACAAATGCGCTTCTGCCGCAGATGAAGGAACAGGGCTGGGGCCGCATCCTCACCGTCGGTTCCTCCGGCGTGCTCGAGCCGATCCCCAACCTCGCCTTGTCCAACACCCTGCGCGCCGCGCTGGTCGGCTGGAACAAGACGCTCGCCACCGAAGTCGCCAATGCCGGCGTCACCGTCAACATGCTTCTGCCGGGCCGCATTCACACCGATCGCATCGATGAACTGGACGGCGCCAATGCCAAGCGTCAGGACAAGTCGGTGGAGGAAATCCGCGCCGCATCGCTGAAAACCATCCCGGCCGGCCGCCTTGGCAAGGTCGAGGAATTTGCCGCCGCCGGCGCCTTCCTGTGCTCTGAACAGGCCAGCTACATCACCGGCTCGATGCTGCGGGTGGATGGCGGCGCTGCGAAGTCAGTCTGACCTAAAAGCTGAATATCTGTCGGAATAAAATCCCGATAGACTTCCAAACCCTGCAGCGTCGCGGCGAAAATGCGTTCGCGACGCTGCAACGCCAAAAAACTTCTCAAGTTTTACTTTAATTGCACTTCGTCAATTGATGATAGCTAAATGCGCATAATCTAATGGCTTTCCGATTATTCGATCGGAGACCTTTATGCTCGAAGAAATCTTAGGAGGGGGACATTCCTCCCCTCCTTCCAACAATAACAATACCCAACCGACGACCTCGCCGTCTTCGTCTGCCGCGTCCCAGCCAACAACCGGCACGAACGAACCTGTCGAAGACGATACGGCGGAAGACGACATGCCGGTCGATCATGATGACGGCACCTATTCTCCGGCACCGGTAGCGGGCGACAGCGGCCCGGAAGAGGTCGAGCCGCAAGAACCGACAGCGGACCCCGTTGCTTCCGAACCGGTCGCATCGGACGAGGATAGCGAAACCGTTGCCCCTGCGCCCGTCGCCGCCGATCCTTCGGAAAACGGTGACGCAGACGAGGAAAACGAAAGCGAGGCGCCCGCGACACAGCCACCTGTGGCGACAACACCTTCGCAGCCCGCTCCCTCCGCCGGCACAACACAGCCGGATGAGGTCGTGGACGACGTCGCGACCCTGCCTGCAGCATCCGCAACGAAGAGCGATCCGGTGACGCGCATTACCGACCTCGTCGCCAGCTATGAAAAGCTGCTGTCGGAAGCACCTGTAGATCAAAATGAACAGGCACGCACGCGAGCGATGGAACTGGCGCAAAACCGCGTCCTCACAAGCCTGCTCGGCGACCTGTCGACCTCGGATGCGCGCCTTGCGATTCTCGACGATGACAATGCCCAGTCGGGCGAGGTTTCGCTGATCAACAAATATTATGCCGAGGCTGGCTGATAACGCCCCTTTCAGCATGACGGGAACAGGGCCGCACGATAGGATGCGGCCCTGTTCCCGTTTGGAGAAAGCCATGCGCCTTGCCAGAATAATGCTGACGATCATCGGTTTGGCGGCGGCGCTGATCGGCCTCGTCTGGATCGGTCAGGGAACGGGCATGTTCCCCTACCCGGCCTCCAGTTTCATGATCAACCAGACGCCGTGGATCTTGCGCGGCACGATCGTCACCATCATCGGAGTGGCACTTGTGTGGGCGGCGCGGCGTTTCCTGCGCTGACAGACAAACTTTCGGCACAGCCGCTTGAAATCGGGACTGCGGCGATATTTTTTCGCCGGGAAAACATCACGAGAAAATCATGCGCGACGAGAACATGGATCGAGGCACGGGACCCGACGGTCCGCAGCAAATGCCGCGCGGACTGATTTACCGCCATGCCAGCAAATCGATGCTGATCGCTTACGTGCTGGCACTGCTTGGTGGTGCCGGCTGCCTCGGCCTGCATCGTTTCTATCTCGGCTACAAGCGTTCGGCCCTGATGATGCTGGCGCTGACGCTCGGGGCGATCTTCCTGCCAATGGTCGGCATTTACAGCGTAACCCTGACCTGGTGGGTCATCACACTCTGGGTGCTCGTCGACCTGTTTCTCATTCCAAAAATGACACGAGACCGAAACGCGGAAATCGCGGCCGAAATTGACCGCGATCTCGCCAACAGAACCTGAACTGTGCTTAGCGCGTGCCGACAATCTTTGGCAGATCCGCAATCAGGCTGTCACGCACCGTGTAGCTGATCGGCGTGTCGGTATGGCGCCTGGTATCGACCAGCAGCCGCGCGAAGATCACCTCGCGGCCTTCACGCCGGGCCCAGCCAACGAACCAGCCGATCGGCCGGCTGGCATCCGCCTTGCCGGCTTTGTTGCGCATGCTGCCGGACCCGGTCTTGCCCTGAATATGCCAATCGGCAATGCCCTTGAAGGCCGGCACGATCTGTTTCGTCTTCTCCACCGCTTCCGCCGAGATCGGCAGCTTGCCATCGAGGAAACGTTTCAGAAACGCCACCTGCTCGTCCGGCGAAATTTTTAAGGACGACATCAGCCAGGATTCGGTCAGGCCATCCGTGCCGCCCGGTCCACCGGTCACATCGCGATTGCCATAACCGAAACCGCGCACGTAATCGCCAAACGCCTTCTTTCCGAGCTTGCGGGTAATCTCCTGCGAATACCAGACGATGGAATCGCCTTCCCAGATGGTCGGGTCGGTGTCCTTCTGCTCACGCTTGGAGCGATTGAATTTTTGCTGATAGGGCCAGCGCGGGTTTTGCGCATCGGTCAGAATACCCGCATCATAACCCATCATGGCCAAAGGCAGTTTGAAGGTCGATTGCGGATAAAAGCCCTGATCGCAGGTGCCTTTTCGAAAAATCGTCTCGCCGCTCTTGGCGTCGATGATGACTGTGCATTCCACTTTTTCGGCCGCAGATGCATTGGAAACAGTAGTTAGAACAGTCGCAATGCCCAGGGACAAAGCTGCGAGACAGGATCGTTTGAAGGTCATGAAAAACACGCTCCGGGTTGTTTTCAGGCTTTGTACGATCCGTTGCCAGCCCCAATCAAACGATGATATCTGCGGCGAGCCATAAATTAAACTAGGCCTTCACCATGGTTCGCCCGCATCTGCCGCTCAATGCCCTGCGCGCCTTCGAGGCCGCCGCCCGTCATCTCAGCTTTACCCGCGCTGCGATCGAACTGCATGTGACGCAGGCCGCCGTCAGCCATCAGGTGAAACTGCTGGAGGAACGTATCGGCGTCACGCTGTTCCGCCGTCTGCCGCGCGGGTTGATGATCACCGAGGAAGGGTTGGCGATGCTGCCGATCCTGCAGGAATCCTTTGATCGCATGGCCGGCGTGCTGGATCGTTTTGAGGGCGGCCATCTGCGCGAAGTGCTGACCGTCGGTGCCGTCGGCACGTTCACCATCGGCTGGCTCCTGCCCCGGCTCGACGATTTTGCCGAGCGGCATCCCTTCATCGACATCAGGCTTTCCACCAACAACAACCGGGTCGATATCGCCGCCGAGGGCCTCGATTACAGCGTTCGGTTCGGCAATGGCGCCTGGCACGATATCGATGCAGAACCGCTGTTCGAAACGCCGCTGTCGGCGCTGTGCATTCCATCGGTCGCAAGGCAGCTGAAAAGCCCGGAAGACATTATCCACCAGCGCCTGCTGCGCTCCTACCGCATGGATGAATGGCCGGGCTGGTTCGAACAGGCGGGCGTTGCCGCACCACCGATCCGCGGCCCGGTCTTCGACAGTTCGGTGCTGATGGTGGAAGCGGCCATGCAGGGTTTTGGCGTGGCGCTGGCACCGCCCCTGATGTTTTCCCGCCAGATCTCGTCGGGCACGCTCGAGCAGCCGTTCGACATCACGGTATCGCGTGGACAATATTGGCTGACGCGGTTGAAGTCGCGCAGCGTCACCCCCGCCATGCAGGCTTTTCGCGGGTGGCTGCTGGAACAGGCTGCTGCGACCAACTGACAACCGTCAAACTTCCATCCGCGACTTGCCATCCGCCCGCCCCTATGGCATCAGGCCCGCTCTCGATTTCCGGGCAGCTTTCGCATGCCCCTTTCGTTCGGGGAAAATCCCCGTCCCAACCATTTCTGACGGTTTTAAGGAGCACGACCATGTCACGGGCGCTCGGGCTTGATTTCGGCACGACCAATACTGTTCTCGCGCTGTCGCAGGACGGCAGCACCACCAATTCCATGTCGTTCACCAGCAGCGCCGGCACGACTGATTCCATGCGCACGGCGCTCTCCTTCATGAAGGATGCGCAGCTTGGCGCGCAGGCGCTCAAGGTGGAAGCCGGACAGGCGGCCATCCGCCAGTTCATCGACAATCCGGGTGACGCGCGTTTCCTGCAGTCGATCAAGACCTTTGCGGCAAGCCCGCTTTTCCAGGGCACGCAGGTTTTTGCCCGCCGCCACACGTTTGAAGACCTGATGGAAATTTTCCTGAAGCGCCTGAAGACCTATGCGGAAGGTCACTGGCCGGCCGATGTGTCGCGCCTTGTCGCCGGCCGCCCGGTGCATTTTGCCGGCGCCAGCCCGGATCCGGCACTGGCCACGCAGCGGTACAATGAAGCGCTGACCCGCCTCGGCTTCCCGGAAATCCACTATGTCTATGAGCCCGTCGCGGCCGCCTATTACTTTGCGCAGACGCTCAAAAGCGACGCCAATGTTCTGGTCGCCGATTTTGGCGGCGGCACCACCGACTATTCGCTGATCCGTTTCGAACGCGTCGCCGGCAAGCTGAAGGCCACCCCGATCGGCCATTCCGGCGTCGGCATCGCCGGCGATCATTTTGACGCGAAGATGGTCGATCATCTGGTCGCGCCGGAAATCGGCAAGGGCACGCATTTCAGAAGCTTCGACAAGGTTCTGGACGTGCCGGCCGGCTATTACGCCAATTTCTCGCGCTGGAATCAGTTGTCGATCTTCAAGACCACCCGCGAATTCACCGACCTGAAATCGCTGGTGCGTTCAGCCACCGATCCCGACAAGCTGGAACTGTTCATCGAACTGGTCGAACACGACGAGGGTTACCCGCTCTATCAGGCGATCTCGGCCACCAAGATGGCGCTGTCTGCCGCCGAAGAAGCCGAGTTCCACTTCTCGCCGCTCGGCAAGGCCGGCCGCAAGACGGTGAAGCGCAGTGATTTCGAAAGCTGGATCGCCGGTGATCTGGCCAAGATCGAAGGTGCGCTCGACGACGTGCTGACCAAAACCAACACGTCTGCCGATCAGGTCGACAAGGTGTTTCTGACCGGCGGCACCTCGTTTGTGCCGGCCGTGCGCAAGATTTTCACCGAGCGCTTCGATGTCTCCAAGATCGAGACCGGCGGCGAACTGCTGTCGATCGCCCACGGATTGGCACTGATCGGCGAAAGCGGCGATGTGGCGGAATGGGCGGCGTAAAGGCCGTCCTTCACCTGCAATTTCCGAATGCCCATGTTAATGTCGCTCCATGAACCCGGCGAGCGCTTTGATGGATGGGCATAAGGACATAGACCGCAGCATGCTTCTCGAGGCATTCGACCGTCTCGGCATGGCTGCGGCGCAACATGGCACGATGATCGATATCGTCGTCTATGGCGGCTCCGCGCTCATGTTCGCAAGCAATTTCCGCTTTGCCACCGGCGATGTCGACATCGCACCTCTGGGTGAGGACAAGCCCAGCTGGTTCGACAGCGCGGTTGCAAAGATCGCTGTGGAACTGGGGTTTCGGGAAGGCGAAAACTGGCTGAACGATGCCGTCGCCTTTCATCTCAGCCGGCTCGCCACGAAGGAAGCCGATCATTGGGAATACGGCACGTTTCCGCGTGCAGGCGAGATGGCCGGATTGCGAGTCTACGTGCCGACCGCGGAATACATGCTAGCCCTCAAGCTGAAAGCCATGCGTGTGCTCGACCCATCGAAGGGCGAGCAGGAAAAGAACGACATTCAGAACCTTTTGGCTGTCAACAATGTGGTAGATATTGATGCGGCCATGGATATTCTCGTCAAATATTTTCCGATGTCTGCCGGCCACGATGACAAACGGTTTCTGCTGAAGACGATGTTCCACTTCGACAGGGAGGAAGACAATGCGCCCGTCTACCCTGCACGAAGTCTCTGAACGCGTTGCAGCCGGCGCCGATCCGGTCAAACAGTTTTCCGAATTCCTCGATCATTTCTACGACCGCGCGGATCAGAGGCAGATGCTGGATTGTCTCTGCGACGCACCGCCCATGCTTGCCGACATACATTTGAACGCCTTTTACGCCGCGGCTGCCGACTACCTGTCGAAACGCTACCGACTGAGCGCAATCCCGGCCTGGGTATCCAGCCCGGATCGTCGCCTCGACTCACCATGGTTCACGCAGGCCGACGAGGCTTTGCGTGGCTACCTCACGTTCTCTTCGCCAGCCGAATTCCGCTCCCGCAATATTTTTACGGAAGCTGTCCCGCTCCGTCGCGCGAGGACGTGGCAGGCAGAACAACGATTGCTGCAGCGTCTTGCAGCGGCGTAAGCCGCACATTCCACACATGGCAGCGCCGAGGCGGTTTCCACCCGCAGCCATCGTGCTATAGGGTAAACCCATGAACCCCAGCGCCAGCCATCTCGACCCAGCGGAACTTGCCGCCCTTATGCATTTTTATGCGGATGCCGGCGTCGAATGGATGCTGGAAGACGCGCCGGTGGATCGCATTGCCGAATTCGCCGAGCAGCAGGCAGCGTGGGCAAACCGGGCGCCGCAACAGGCGCCTGGTCAGCAGGCGCCCGTTCAGCAGGACCGCCAGCAACAGACAGGCGATGCCCCTTCCCCGCAGGGAAAGGTCTTGCCCGGCCGTGCATCGCCACCGCCGCGCCCCTCCAGCACGCCGGTCGCCATTCCCGACGATCAGGCGATCGCTGCCGCCCGCCTTGCCGCCGACAGCGCCCGCTCGCTCGATGAGCTGAAGACGGCAATGGAGGCTTTTGGCAGCTGCAATCTCAAGCACGGCGCCCGCTCCACTGTATTTGCCAGCGGCAATCCCGCTTCTGGCATCATGGTCATCGGCCCGATGCCCAATGCCGATGATGACCGCGACGGCATGCCGTTTTCCGGCCGTCAGGGCCAGATGCTCGATCGCATGCTCGCGGCCATCGGCCTGTCGCGCGAAACGGTGCTGCTTGCCAATACCGTGCCATGGCGCCCGCCGGGCAACCGCACGCCTTCGCCCGTCGAAATGGAAATCTGCCGTCCGTTCATCGAACGCCAGATCGCGCTTGTCGAACCTAAGCTGATGCTTTTGCTCGGCAACTTTACCGCTAAATGCCTGATCGGCAGCGATGCCTCGATCTTCTCGATGCGCGGCGCGTGGCGGGATGTGACGATCGGAAACATGACGGTTCCGACACTTGCCAGTCTGCACCCGCAGGATCTCATGGCAGCGCCTGCAAACAAGGCACTTGCGTGGCAGGACCTGCTTGTTTTCAAGGCAAGACTGACCAGCATCTAGTCAAAAATACAATCGATTAAGGAAATATGACAAAAGCCATGCAGAACCCGCATGGCTGCACGGCTTTTGCGTGCATTGCGAAAATCACGCTGCACTGCGATATGTCACATCATGTCTTGGGAGGAATTCTGGTTTAAGGAACCAAGGCAATGACCACGAACACCCGCCCGATCCATTCGGGTTTTGAAAGCCTCCAGTTTGCCGGCCTGTCCGCGCGCACGACCGAGGGCTATCACCATTTCGCTTCTGCGACGAACGAACAGCTGACGGCAGCCGGTTTCGCCCGCCGTGGCATGCTGACCCGTCCGACCGCCGTTTTCGCAGATTTTCGCGAGCGTTGATCTTCTGGCGGCTGTAAACCGCCAGCAATCGAGATCTGCAGAACACGGCGTCAGATTATTTTGATCTGGCGCATGTCGCGTTTTCAAAACCGCGGCATAGTCCCGATCACATACCCTTACCCGCATCCGCCCTGCGAGCGGTTAAACCCCTCCCCGGCTTGATGCGTATCGATCAAGCATCAGCGCGTTCAGCCTGCGCCCTTCGGACGCCGACGCGCTGCAAGGGAGTGACGACAATGAAGATAAGCATCCATCCCCTGCGCGCCCTTCGCGAAAACCTGCGTGACATCGGCACGGCCATCAATGCGTCGCGCCAGTACACACGCTCGACCCGCAGCCACAAAGCGCCGCAGTCCGACGCGGGCATCCATTTCTAAACGATGACCCTGCCGATCACGCTGGCGGCGTCGCCTTGCGGGCAGCCTTGCGCTCCAGCCCCAGCTGGTGTTCGCGGTAGATGATGAAGATGCCGGCGGACACCGTGATCGCCGTGCCGATCAGCATCGTCACAGTCGGGATATCGCCGAACAGGATGAAGGCGATGGCAATGCCGAGCAGGATCGACGTGTAGTCGAACGGCGCCACCGTCGAAACGTCTGCATTACGATAGGCCTCTGTCAGCAGCAACTGCCCCATTCCACCGCAGAAACCCGAAGCGATCAGAAAAAATGCCTGCCAGAAGCTTAGCTGCGACCAGCCGAACGGGATGGTGACGAGCGCAAAGATCGCGCCAGACAGCGAGAAATACAGCACGATCGTCGAGGTCTTTTCGGTGCTGACCAATTGCCGGGTCTGGATCATCGCGAAACCGGCCAGGAAAGACGACATCAGGACTGATGCGGCGCCGATCGCCTGAGCGTTGCCAAAACTGCCATCGTCGAACATGGTCAGCTTCGGCCATGAAATGATCATCACCCCGAAAATGCCGATCGCCACCGCCGACCAACGGTAGATACGCACCTTCTCCTTGAGGAAGATGGCGGCGCAGATGACCCCCATCAGCGGCGAAGCATAACCGATGGCAATCGCGTCCGGCAGCGGCAGCAGCACCAGACCGTAAAAGCCAAAGCCCATCGAGGCGATACCAAGGAAACCGCGCTTGAAATGGCCGAACAGGTTGTTGGTGTGGAAAGCGGCGCGCAGATCGCTACGGAAGGCGAGATAGGCCATGATCGGCACCAGCGCGAAAGCGGAGCGAAAAAACGTCACCTGCCCTGCTTCGACTTCGGGGCCGGCCGCCTTGATGCATGTCTGCATGCCAAGAAACGCGACGACGGAAAAGAGTTTCAACGCGATCCCCTTGAGGGGATTGACCGCTTCGGGCGCCATTTCGGACTCGTTGTGAAGGCAGGCGGGAGAAACCACCTGCAGGAAATTGATATATCAGTTGGTATGCCAATCAATGTGGCCAAAAAGAGTTCACATCCTCTTACGAAGACGTGATTTGTCCGATTATCTCGTCGCGATGAAAAATGCCTGACATGCGGGCTGCGGCCATGCGTCCCACCGCAGGCGGTACGCGACAAACCAAGTATTAATGATAAAAATCAAAATGCCTGCACCGATAGTGTATCCGATACTTGAAACCGGCTGATCCTGCCCTGTGTTGCGCCAGCGGCCGTGCCAAATCGGCACACCGCAGTTGGTGGCGCCACGCAAGCAGAACACCAACATCTAGCCACCCAAAAAGGTGGTTTGCCATCAATACCATCATTGATTAGTAAGTTGTATTCGTCACACGCTGCTGCAACATTTTGGCACTGTGTTCCAGAACTTTAGCAATCGTTCAGCTTTGGCTGCCATTATCCCGGCAACTCTTGGCTAACATCAAGAAACCCGCCTTTATTATTTGCTATTTCCAGGAAAGATCATGCGCACAGATACGGGTCAGATCGTCAATCTGGCAGATTACCGCCCCACTGACTTTGTTCTTGAACGCGTCGACCTGACATTTGAACTCGACCCGACCAATACAAAAGTCGATGCCCGCCTGATCTTTCATCGCCGTGAAGGCGTCGATCTCAAGGCACCGCTCGTGCTTGATGGTGACGAACTGAAGCTCTCCGGCCTGCTGTTCGACCAGCGCGAAGTGCCGGCCAGCCAGTATGACGCCACGCCGGAACTGCTGACGATCCGTGACCTGCCGGCCGAGGCGCCGTTCGAGATCACCGTCACCACCTTCATAAACCCGGAAGCCAATACGCAGCTGATGGGCCTTTACCGCACCAACGGCATCTATTGCACGCAGTGCGAGGCCGAAGGTTTCCGTCGCATCACCTATTTCCCCGACCGTCCGGATGTTCTGGCGCCCTATACGATCACCATCATCGGTGACAAGGCTGCCAACCCGGTCATGCTGTCCAACGGCAACTTCCTCGGCGGCGCCGGGTATGACGAAGGCCGTGCCTTTGCCGCATGGTTCGATCCGCATCCGAAACCGAGCTATCTCTTCGCGCTGGTCGCCGGTGATCTCGGCCTCATCGAAGACACGTTCGAGACTATGTCCGGCCGCGAAGTCGCGCTGAAGATCTATGTCGAGCACGGCAAGGAAGCCCGCGCCGCTTACGCCATGGATGCGCTCAAGCGTTCCATGAAGTGGGACGAGGAACGCTTTGGCCGCGAATACGATCTCAACATTTTCCAGATCGTCGCGGTGTCCGATTTCAACATGGGCGCCATGGAGAACAAAGGCCTCAACGTCTTCAACGACAAGTATGTTCTGGCCGACCCGGAAACAGCGACCGATCAGGATTACGCGAATATCGAGGCGATCATCGCCCACGAATATTTTCACAACTGGACCGGCAACCGCATCACCTGCCGTGACTGGTTCCAGCTGTGCCTGAAGGAAGGCCTCACGGTCTATCGCGACCACGAGTTTTCCGCCGACGAGCGTTCGCGCCCGGTCAAGCGCATTGCCGAAGTGCGCCACCTGAAGTCGGAACAGTTCCCGGAAGATGCAGGTCCCCTCGCTCACCCGGTGCGCCCGACCATCTATCGCGAGATCAACAACTTCTACACGACGACCGTCTATGAAAAGGGATCGGAAGTCACCCGCATGATCGCCACCCTGCTCGGTCAGGATGGCTTCAAGAAGGGCATGGATCTCTATTTCGAACGTCATGACGGCGATGCCGCCACGGTCGAAGATTTTGTCAAATGCTTCGAGGATTCAAGCGGTCGCGATCTTTCGCAGTTCTCGCGCTGGTATCATCAGGCCGGCACGCCGCTCGTTACCGTTTCCACCGCCTATGACGCGGCTGCCGCCACCTTCACGCTGACGCTCGAGCAGACCATCCCGGCAACACCCGGTCAGGCGACCAAGGAGCCGATGCATATCCCGCTCTCGTTTGCGCTGATCCTCGACAATGGTTCGATCGCCGAACCGGCATCGGTTTCCGGCGGCGAAGTCACGGGCGACGTTCTGCATCTCACCGAACGCAGCCAGACCTTTGTGTTCTCCGGCATTTCCTCGCGTCCGGTGCTGTCGCTCAACCGCTCATTCTCGGCACCGATCAACCTGTCCTTCGATCAGGCGACCGAAGACCTCGTTCATATTGCCCGCCACGACACCGACCTGTTCTCTCGCTGGCAGGCACTGACCGATCTGGCCGTGCCGAACCTCATCCAGGCCGCCCGCGATGCCCGTGAAGGCAAGCCGGTCACCGCCGACAAGGCTTTTGTCGCAGCCCTTCTCGAAGCCGCTGCCGACACCAAGCTGGAACCGGCTTTCCGTGCGCAGGCACTGGCATTGCCGAGCGAAGCCGATATTGCCCGCGAACTCGGCGGCAACAACGATCCCGACGCCATCCATGCCGGTCGTCAGGCCGTGCTGGCGCTGATCGCCGAAGCCGGCCGCGACACGTTCCTTTCGCTCGCGGAAGAGATGCGCGTCGAAGGCACCTTCACGCCGGATGCGGCCAGTGCCGGCAAGCGCTCATTGCGCAATGCCGCACTCGGTTATCTGGCGATTGTCGAAAACGCCCCCGCGCGCGGCGCCGAAGCTTTTGCCAAGGCCGACAACATGACGGACCTGAGCCAGGCGCTGACGCTCCTCGCCCACCGCTTTCCGGCATCGGCCGAAGCCAAGGATGCGCTCGAAACCTTCGCCAAGCGTTTTGCCGACAACCCTCTCGTCATCGACAAGTGGTTCCTGATCCAGGCGACCATTCCCGGCGAGGATGCGCTGGCCCGTGTCAAGGCGCTGATGGAAGACGAAAAGTTCAACGCCAGCAACCCGAACCGGGTGCGCTCGCTGGTCGGCGCGTTTGCCTTTGCCAATGCCACCGGCTTCAACCGCGCCGATGGCGAAGGCTATCGTTTCCTCGCCGCCCAGATCCTCGCGATCGATCCGAAGAACCCGCAGCTGGCGGCCCGCATCCTCACCTCGATGCGTTCCTGGCGCTCGCTGGAATCGGTTCGCGCCGATCATGCCCGCGCAGCACTGATGGAAATCGAACGCGCGCCGCAGCTTTCGACCGACGTCCGCGACATCGTCGAGCGCATGCTGAAGGCCTGATCGACCGACAGGACAAAACGAAATCGACGCCGGGGCAAAACCCCGGCGTTTTTCGTTTGTGCGTTACGTCTTGAGAAAACGCGCAATCAGGCCGCGGCAATAATCCGCTGACGGTTCGCGGTCGCCGAACAGGATGTGGTAGACGATCGGCGCGATGATCAGGTCGATCGCCCGCTCCACGTCGAGATCACCCTCGCCGCGAGCCAGTGCTCTTGCGCGCAGGGTTTCCAGATGCTGGTTGGTAAAACCGCAGCATTTGATGGCCGCCGTGTTGCCGCCGGACAGGACATCCGTCAGCATTTGCCGCCCCACCTTGGACGACATCTCCTCGGCATATTGCAGGATGAAGGCTTCGAGGTCGCTTTCCATCGCACCGGTGTCTTCCGGATCCGCGATCGGTCGCATATGCGCCACCGCCACATCCGCAAGCAGATCGGAAAGATCGCCCCAGCGCCGATAGATGGTCGAGGGCGTCACTCCCGCCTTCTCGGCAATCATCGGCACGGTGATCTCGGCGCGGTCCATGCCCTTCAACAAAGCCTGCACGGCGCTGTGCACCTCTGCCTGAATACGGGCGCTGCGCCCACCCTGCCGGATCATTTCCTTCGCCATCACACTCTCCGCCACACACGGCAGCATTTTCCACTAACGCAAATATATTGCATTAAGGCCAAAAATCCACTACATCACCTTAAAGCTAATGTTTTGCATTAAGGCAACCCACATGACCAACCTGCTCCCAGCCTCGGCCCGCATGACGGCTTACGGCTTTGTTTTCAGCGTGCTGATTTCGGCAACCAGCAGTGCGCCGACCCCGCTTTATCATCTCTATCAGGATCTTTTCCATCTTTCCTCGGGCATGGTGACGCTGATCTTCGGATCCTATGCCTTTGCGCTTCTGGCCGCTCTGCTGGTATTCGGCAGCCTGTCGGATTATCTCGGCCGGCGCCCTCTGATCCTGCTGGCGCTTGCACTCAACGCGGCAGCGCTGGCCATCTTCATCACTGCCGACAGTGCCGGCATGCTGATTGCCGCCCGCATGCTCCAGGGCGTCGCCACCGGCATCGCCCTGCCCACGTTCGGCGCCACCATTCTCGACAGCGGCTCGAAACATGGCCCGCTGCTCAACAGCGTCACCGCCTTTATCGGCCTGTTTCTCGGCACGCTTGCCGGTGGCGCGCTGGCCGCCTATGCGCCCTATCCGACGCAGGCCATCTATGTTCTGCTGCTTGCCCTCACGCTTTCGGGCATCGCCGCGCTGCCGCTGATGCCCGAAACGACCCAGCGCCGGCCGGGCGCCATGGCGGCGCTGAAGCCCAATGTGCATGTGCCGCACAATGCGCGCGCCGCCCTGTTGCGTCTCAGCCCGGTCAACATCGCCTGCTGGTCGCTCGGCGGGTTTTACCTCTCGCTGATGCCGTCGCTGGTCGCCACGGTTACCGGCATCCACTCGCCTTTTGTCGGCGCCGCTGTCGTCTCCACGCTGATGCTCAGCGCCACGGCATCGGTCTTCGCATTCCGCGCCTTGGCTCCGGCTCGGGCGCTGCTTGCCGGCACGAGCGGTCTGATTGCCGGCGTTATCGTCACGCTCATCGGCATCGAGCAACAGGCGGTCATCGTGCTTTTCCTCGGTACGGCCATTGCCGGCCTCGGTTTCGGCTCGATCTTTTCCAATGTGCTGAAAATCGTCATGCCACTGGCGCAGGCGCATGAACGCGCCGGCCTGTTTGCCGCCTTCCTGGTGGAAAGCTATCTGGCCTTCGCACTGCCGGCGATCCTGGCGGGTCTTGCCGCACCGGTTTTCGGCCTGCCAGCCACCGCCTATTTCTACGGCGCAGCCATCCTCATCCTTGCGGTGATCTCTATTGCCGCGATGCGTGGTGAAGCACGGCGGCAGACAGCCGCTTCATGAGCAGGCCGTCGACCATTCTGGCGAGTCGGTAATAATCATAACGGAATCAATTCGTTAAAAAATTGTTACCGCCCCTCTGGACATGAAGAATCACTAATGATTCACTGGCTCCAGTTCGCAAGCGGCATTGCGAATCACCACGAGATCAAACGAACGGTCACTATGGCGAACGTGCAGCGGGCAACCGCAGCCGATGAACGGCTGCGTCTCAAATTTCCTGTCTTCACTGCCCTCCGCAGCGCGCTGTCCGGCGGCGGCCTGTCCTTGCGCCCGATTCTGTCCAGCCGCATCCCCCGAGCCGAGCTTTTCCTGAAGCGCTCCATCCCGCTTTTGATCATGGCCTTCCTGATGGTCATCGCCGCCTCGCGTCTGCTGGCGCTGGTGTCGGAACATGACCGCCTGCAGGGCGCCTCGCGCGAAACCACACGCCTTGTCGCCGCAACCGCCAGTGCCGCCTTTTCCGGCAACGCCCAGAGTTTTGTCGGAAGCGACCGCGCTGCGGCCGAGGCACGCCTGTTCGCGTTCCTGCCAAAATACCGGTTCGAGCCAGGCGCGTTCATCATGTTCGTCAATGCATCGGGCTCCATCTTCGGTGGTTCACCCGGCGCATCCGCCTATATTGGCCGCCGTCTCGATGCGCTTTTGCCGGAAACCGCCACCGTCCGCCGTTTCGATGATCAGGATGGCATCATCGAGACCGTCTTCGACGACATGCCGCTTTACGCCGCCATCCGTCCGGTCGGCACCGATGGCGGTCTGATCATCTCTGCCCAGTCGCTGGTCGAGGCCAATGCATTGTGGCGCCAGCAGGTGTCGCTCAACGTCACGCTGTTTGCCGGCATCTCCGCCATCCTGCTGATCGTGCTTTATGCCTATTACATGCAGGTGAAGCGCGCCCGCGATGCCGACGAGATCTTTCTCGAGTCCAATCTGCGCGTCGAAACCGCGCTGTCGCGCGGCCGCTGCGGCCTCTGGGATTTCGACCTGCCGAACCGCCGGCTCTACTGGTCGCGCTCGATGTACGAAATGCTCGGCCTGCCGCCGGGCGACAACATGCTCACCTTTTCCGATGCCGCCCGCATGATGCACCCCGCCGATGGTAACCTGTTCGCGCTGGCCCGCGCCGTCGGTCGCGGCAATGCCAAGCAGATCGATCAGGTTTTTCGCATGCGCCATGCGGCTGGCCATTACGTCTGGATGCGTGCCCGCGCGCAGGTGATGGAAACCGGATATGGCAAGACCCATGTCATCGGCATCGCCATGGACGTCACCGAACAGCATCGTCTCGCCCAGCGTTACGCCGAGGCCGACCAGCGTCTTGCCGATGCAATCGAATGCACCTCGGAAGCCTTTGTGCTGTGGGACAAGAACGACCGGCTGGTGATGTGCAACGAGCACTACCAGCAGGCCTACGGACTTCCCGACAATGTTCTCGTGCCCGGCACCGAGCGCAACAAGCTGATGCTGGCCGCTGCCCGCCCCGTCGTTGAACGCCGTGTTGCCGATCCCGATATCAGCGGCTTTTCGCGCACGACCGAAGTCCAGCTTGCCGATGGCCGCTGGCTGCAGATCAACGAGCGCCGCACCCGTGATGGCGGCATGGTTTCTGTCGGCACGGATATCTCGCTTCTCAAACGCAACCAGGAGCGCCTGCGCGAAAGCGAACGCCGCCTGATGGCGACGATCGGCGATCTGTCCTCCTCGCAGAAGAAGCTGGAGCGCCAGAAGGCCGAGCTTTCCATGGCCAACAGCAACTACCAGGCGGAAAAGGAACGCGCCGAGGCCGCCAACAAGGCGAAATCGGAATTCCTCGCCAATATGAGCCACGAGCTGCGCACGCCGCTCAACGCCATTCTCGGTTTCTCCGAGGTTCTGGTAAACGGCATGTTCGGCCCGGTCGGTTCGCCGAAATACAGCGAATACGCCCGCGACATCCACGACAGCGGCAAACATCTGTTGAACGTCATCAACGACATTCTCGACATGTCGAAGATCGAGGCCGGCCATATGATGGTACAGGCCGAGCGGATGGATCTGACGCCGCTGATCGAGGAAAGCCTGCGTCTCACCGCCATTCTCGCCCAGGAAAAGGGCGTCAGCGTCAACCACCGCCTCGCCGAAAGCCTGTCCATGGTCGGCGATCGCCGCGCCATGAAACAGATCCTGCTCAACATCCTGTCCAATGCGGTCAAATTCACCGACAAGGGCGGCCATGTGGAACTGCGCGCGCATCGTTCGGAAAAGGGCCTGATGCTGACCATCGCCGATACCGGCATCGGCATTCCCAAGGCAGCGATGAGCAAGATCGGCCAGCCGTTCGAACAGGTGCAGAGCCAATATGCCAAGAGCAAGGGCGGCTCCGGCCTCGGCCTTGCCATCTCCCGCTCGTTGGTCAAACTGCATGGCGGCCGCATGCGCATCCGCTCCTCTATGGGCAAGGGCACCGTGGTGTCGCTGTTCATCCCGCATCAGCAACTGCCGGCGCTGACGATGCGCAGGCGGGCGGGCTGAGGCTCGGACACATCAGAATACTCGGCCGGTCCGGCTTGCTCCCTTCGATCTCCCCCCATGTGGGGGAGATGTCACCGAAAGGTGACAGAGGGGGGTAAGCAACAGTGCGGCAGGTGAATCCAATTCGGCGTTTGCGCCTAGATCACCCCCCTCTGCCCTGCCGGGCATCTCCCCCACATGGGGGGAGATCGGCTGAGCGGCACCGTCCGTCCAAAAAATCAAACAGCCATGCAGCTTAAACCCGCACCACCCGTCCAAAAATCTCCCGCCCCGCCTTCGACAGCCGCTTCACCTCGCCCTCAAGCGATTTCAAATCGGGGCAATCCCCCACCCGGCACAGCAGCTCGACCAGCCCCTGCGGCGCCTCGCGCGGATCGAAATCGCCGTCGATGCACAACCGCACGGTCTGCGACAGCGCCGTAAACAGTTTCAGGGCCTCCAGCGCGGTATCGAGATCGCCCGGCACCATCATCCGCTCGCCCAATGCTGCCAAAGCCTCGGCCGTACTCATCCCGCCCATATCGATATCTTCTCCCCGAGCCGGCGCAATCAGCTGCAGATACTGGGCGATGAACTCGATATCGACCAGACCGCCAGCGATAAGCTTGAAATCCCAGATATCCTTGGGCGGCTTTTCCTGCGCGATCAATGCCCGCATTTCCGCCACTTCCGCCGTCACCTTGGCCACGTCGCGTTTCTGCGCCAGCACCTCGTCGATGATCGCGTCCGCCTCATTGCGCAAACTGTCATCGCCGCAAATCACCCGCGCCCGCGTCAGCGCCAGATGTTCCCAGGTCCAGGCCTCTTCCCGCTGATATTTGCCGAACGCATTGATGCGCGTCGCCACCGGCCCCTTGTTGCCGGAGGGGCGCAGGCGCAGGTCCACTTCGAAAATAACACCTTCCGCCGTCGGCGCAGACAGCGCTGCGATCAGGCGCTGCGTCAGCCGCGAAAAATAGCGCATCGAGTCGAGCCGCTTTGGCCCATCGGATTCGTCGGCGCTGTCGTCATAGTCATAGAGCAGGATCAGATCGACATCCGAACCCGCCGTCAGTTCATAGCTGCCAAGCTTGCCCATGCCGAGCACGATCACCCGCCCGCCCGGATATTTTCCGTGCGCCGTCTCCATGTCGCGAATGACGGCGGCCAGCGCCTGTTCGATCAGCAGATCGGCCAGTTCGGTAAAGGCACGCGCCGCGACATCCGCGGCAATCGCCCCGGTCAGAAACCGCACACCGATCAGAAACCGCTGTTCGGCGGCAAAGATGCGCAGCCGGTCCAGCACGTCCTCATGGTGGCCAGCGTTCTGAAGGAAATTGCCAAGCCGCCCCTTCATCTCGGCCTTAGTCGGCATTTCCGCCATCAGCCGCGGATCGAGCAACCCGTCGAACACATGCGGACGCGACGCGATGATATCCGCCAAACGTGGTGCCGAGGAGAGGATGGTGACCAGCAGCGTCAGGATCGCCGGATTGCTGCCCAGCAGCGAAAACAGCTGGATGCCGGCCGGAAGACCGGACAGAAAACTGTCGAAACGCAAAAGCACGTCGTCCGGTCGCTTGCCGGCGGCAAAGGCGCTCAGAAGGTCCGGCATCAGCGCCGTCAGCCGCTCGCGTGCCTCGGCGGATTGCATGGCGCGGTAGCGCCCCGCATGCCAGGCCCGAATGACGCGCGACATGTCGGAGGGCCGCTCAAACCCGACCTTGGACAGCCATTCCAGCGTCTTCGGATCGTCCTGGCCGCCAGCAAACACCAGCGAAACCTTTGCCTCGCCGCCTTCGGTCTCCTTTTCGAACAGCCGCGCATAACAGCGCTCCACCGTCCGCAGCACCGTATCGACACGGCCTGAAAAACCGGCCACGTCGTCAAAGCCCATCATCAACGCGATGCGCTTCAGCTCGGTCTCGGTGGTCGGCAGTTTGTGGCTCTGCTCGTCGCGCACCATCTGGATACGGTGCTCGACATCGCGCAGGAACCAGTAGGCAGCCGTCAGTTGGCGTTCCACCACGGGCGTGATCCAGCGTGCTTCCGCCAGCGCCGCCAGCGTCTCGTCGGTGCGGCGCGAACGCAGCGCCGTCATCCGCCCGCCGGCAATCAGCTGCTGCGTCTGCACGAAAAACTCGATTTCGCGGATGCCGCCGCGCCCGAGCTTCACGTCATGGCCTTTGACCGCAATGTCGCCATACCCCTTGTGCGCATGGATCTGCCGCTTGATGCCGTGAATGTCGGCAATCGCCGCATAATCGAGATATTTGCGAAACACGAAAGGCTGCAGCTGTTTCAGGAACAGCGTGCCGGCCGCGATATCACCGGCCACCGGCCGCGCCTTGATATAGGCGGCGCGCTCCCAGTTTTGGCCCCTGCCCTCGTAATAGATCATCGCCGCGTCCATGGAGACGGCAAGCGGCGTCGATCCGGGGTCGGGACGAAGCCTGAGATCCGTGCGGAACACATAACCCTCACCGGTGCGCTCCTGCAGGATCCGCACCAGCCGGCGCATCAACCGCCCATAGGTTTCCGAGGCATCCAGCGGATCGGGCAGCGTGCCGGTATCGATCTCGTAAAACACGACGATATCGATATCGGAAGAATAGTTGAGCTCGCCGGCGCCATGTTTGCCCATGCCGATCACGGCAAGCCCGCTGCCGAGGCTCGGCTGGTCGGGAACGGCCAGTGTCAGCTTGCCGGCACCATGGGCATTGAGCAGAAGATGATCGATCGAGGCGGCAACGGCCGCATCCGCCAGTGCCGTCAGCCAGCGCGTGGTGTCGAAAGCGGTAAAGATGCGCGCCAGATCAGCCATGGCGATCACGAAGGCCGCCTCGCGCTTGGCACGCCTCAGTGCCATCATCACCTCGGCTTCGGAAGGGATTGCGCCATCACCACCCGGCTTCCAGCAGTTTCTCGCCCGCGCGACAATACTGTCCAGCAGCGGCTCCAGCGGTTGCGTGATCGCGGCGGCAAGAATGGAGGGCGTTATCGTCGCCGTCTCGCGCAGATAGGGCGACAGGCTGAAGGCAGCGGTGACAAAATCCCTGAGCGGGCTTTCGTCGGCCAAAAGCGCCGCGATGGCCGGCTCTTGGCCCGCCATCTCCTTCAGCGCCACCAGTGCCGCCCTGGCTTCGGTCTTGTTGAACGGGCGTATGGCATCCGCCTTCACCGTATCGAGCCGGTTTCCGCTGTTCATGACCGATCTTCCTCCCTCTGCTTTTCGCCAGTTCTAACCCGGCAAGCACGCTTGAGGAAGCGACCGAAATATTGCATTGCACACCAACTATTGACGAACCACATATTTTAACGATCTAACTGCAGTTCTGCGTCCTCGGAGTTTTTCAACTCCACCCCCTGCAGCCTTCCACCATCGCCCCGGCAAAGGAGTCACCGGGAATGGTCGACGCCCGCAGGTCATATCTTCGGGAGAGATTATGAGTTCCTCAGACTATGCGCTGCTCGCGACCGCTGTCGGCGGCGTGGTTTTCCTTGTGCTGCTGATCGTTTCGAAGATCAGGCTGCATCCCCTGCTCGCGCTGATCATCACATCGATCGCCGTCGGGCTGATTGCCGGCATGCCGCTCGACAAGCTGATCAAGTCGATCGAAAGTGGTGCCGGCGGCACGCTCGGGGCGGTCGGCCTCGTGGTCGCGCTCGGCGCCATGCTCGGCAAGATCCTTGCCGAAGGCGGTGTCACCGAGGGCATTTCCAACCTCATCATCGCAAAAACCTCGACGCGCATGTTGCCCTGGGCCATGGCCGGCGCCGCCTTCGTCATCGGCATCCCGATGTTCTTCGAAGTCGGCCTCGTCGTGCTTCTGCCGTTGATCTTCAGCGTTGCGCGCAAGCTTGAGGCGACAAAAGCCATCAAGGGCTCGGCCTATGTCTATGTCGGCGTGCCGGTGATTGCAGCACTTGCCGCCATGCACGGCATGGTGCCGCCGCATCCGGGCCCGCTGACGGCGATTGCCTCGCTGAAGGCCAATATCGGCGCCACCATGCTTTACGGGTTCATCGCCGCAATTCCGGCGATCATCCTTGCCGGACCCGTTTATGGCGCCATTGTCACCCCGCGCCTGAAGGTCAGGCCGGACCAGGCGCTGATCGACCAGTTTTCCGTCAAGGCTGCCAACGAGGCCGAACCGGACGCCAGACCGGCGCAAACCCCGCCAAGCCTTGGCATCAGCCTGCTCACGGCGCTGCTGCCCGCCGTGCTGATGCTTTTTCATGCCGTCGCCGAACTGATCTTCGCAAAAGATTCGGCAATCCTCACCGTCACCGATTTCCTCGGCGATCCGGCGATTGCCATGCTGATCGGCGTGCTGTTTGCGGCGTCCGTGCTGATCTGGGGTCGCGGCGGCGATACGGAAGAGTTGCGCAATTCAATGTCGGCCAGCGTCAAGCCGATCGCCAACGTGTTGCTGATCATCGCCGGCGGCGGTGCCTTCCAGCATGTGCTGACCGATGCCAAGGTCGGCGATGCGATCATGCATATGAGCCAGCAGTTCTCGCTGTCGCCTCTGGCGCTCGGCTGGTCGATCGCCATGCTCCTGTCGGTCTCGACCGGTTCGGCCACGGTCGGCATCGTCGGCGCCTCGGGCCTGCTTGCGCCACTCGCCGGTGGCGATCCGGCACTCAACACCTCGCTTCTGGCGCTGTCGATCGGCTGCGGCTCGCTGTTCTTCAACTATGCCAACCATGCCGGCTTCTGGCTGGTGAAGGAAAGTTTTGGCATGTCGATGGGAGAAGCGACCGCGACCATTTCGGTCATCCAGTCGATCGTCTCACTGGTGGGACTGGTGATGGTCCTGCTGATGAACCTGGCGCCGCCTCTGGTGTGAGAAGGCCGCGCCAATCAAGGGAAACCGAGACGCCCCTCGTGAAGCAAGTCCCCCTCTGGCCTGCCGGCGTCCTTCGGACCCCGCCACAAAGGGGGAGAAAATTTGCCGCAACGGTCCGCCTCAATTCACTTCGGCGGATCGGCTGGGTTAAGCCCCTCCCCCTTGTAGGGGTCCGAAGGACGGGCGAGACACGTGGCTCGCCCCGGTCGGGTTTGGGGCGGGGTCTTTTATCAGCCCCTCACCCCTTCACCACCGGAAACACCATCGTCACCGTGAGACCCGGAACATCCGCATCGTCGCCATTGGTCGCGGAAAGCTCCAGCCCGCCGCCATGCAGTTCCATCACCGCCTCGACCAGCGAAAGCCCAAGCCCCGTCCCCGGCTTCGAACGACTTTCATCCAGCCGCACGAACCGTTTTTTGACCGCATCGCGCTTGTTGGCTGGAATACCCGGCCCGTTGTCGCACACGGAAAGCCGCAGACCATCGGCCGCCTTGACCAGCTTCACGACGATCTTCTTTTCGCCCTCGGCTTCCGCGGCATATTTGATGGCATTGTCGATCAGGTTGAAGATTGCCTGGCCGATCAGTTCGCGATTGCCGTTGACGGTCAGGCCCGGCTCGATCTCCGTCGTCAACTCCAGCCCCGCCTCGTCGGCCACCGGTTCGTAAAGCTCGGCGCTATCGGCCGAAATGGCGGAAAGATCGACCGGCGTCATTTCCGCCGCAATCGACCCCGCCTCGACACGCGAAATCATCAAAAGCGCGTTGAAGGTGCGGATCAGCTGGTCGGATTCGCCGATAATCCCTTCCAGCGCATTGCGGCGCACCGTGTCGTCGCTTTCGCCCAGCGCATCGGCCGCCTTGTTGCGCAGCCGCGTCAACGGCGTCTTCAGGTCATGGGCGATGTTATCGGAAACCTGCCGCAGGCCCTCGTTCAGCTTTTCGATCCGCTCCAGCATGGCATTGAGATTGGCCGACAAGCGGTCGAACTCGTCGCCGGAACGCCCCACAGGCAGCCGCTGCGAAAGATCACCCGCCATGATCTTCTGGCTCGCCGCAGACATCCGGTCGATGCGCTTCAGGGCATTGCGGCCGATGCCGAACCAGATGATCAGCGCGCCGACGCCCATGATGGTCAGCGCCACCATCAATGCCTGCCGCACGATATAACGAAAACGGCTGGGATCGCCGAGGTCGCGGCCCACCATCATGCGCAGACCGTTATCCAGCTGCTGCACATTGGCAATGGCGAAATGGCGCCCCGGCCGGGTCGATTCCGAATAGGGTTCATAGGTGAACGGCCGTTCCGTCCAGCCAGCCGTCTCCAATATGCCCGGCTGCACCGAAGCGACATTGCCGGCCAGCATTTCGCCATTCGGCCCGGCAATGACATAAAGATTGGCGCCCGGCTGGCGGGCACGCCGTTCCATGATGCGCAAAAGCAGGTTGACGCCGCCTCGTTCATAGGCGCGCTGAATATCGGCGATTTCTTCCTGCACCGTCTGCCGGGTCTGCTGCACCAGCAGCCGTTCCGACATTGCCGTGACATAAAAGACGAGAAACGCGGCGCAGAGCGCAAACAGCACGATATAGAGGCCGGACAGCCGCACGGCCGTCGAACGGAACATCAGCCGAAGCCGGGTCAAAAAGCGGTTCACGCCTCGTCCTTGATCATATAGCCGGCGCCGCGAATGGTCTTGAGCAGGGGTCTGTCAAAATCCTTCTCGATTTTCGAGCGCAGCCGCGACACATGCACGTCGATGACGTTGGTCTGCGGGTCAAAATGATAGTCCCAGACGTTCTCGAGCAGCATGGTGCGGGTCACCACCTGGCCGGCATTTTTCATCAGATATTCGAGCAGGCGGAATTCGCGCGGCTGCAGCAGGATTTCCTTGCCCGCCCGCTTCACCTCATGGCTCAGACGATCCAGTTCGAGATCGCCGACGCGGTAGGCCATGTCCTGTTCCGGCGTACCCTTGCGGCGCCCCAGCACTTCCACGCGGGCAAGAAGCTCGGAAAAAGCATAGGGTTTTGGCAGATAATCATCGCCGCCGGCGCGCAGGCCGGTCACGCGGTCATCCACCTGTCCAAGAGCGGAAAGGATCAGCACCGGCGTGTTGATGCCGCGTTTGCGCAGTTCGGAAATCACCGAAAGCCCGTCGCGACGTGGCAACATGCGGTCAATGACCATCACGTCATAGGCGTTTTCCGTGCCCATGAACAAACCGCTATCACCATCGCTGGCGTGATCCGCCACGATGCCGGTTTCGCGAAAAGCCTTCGTCATATAGGCGGCGGCTTCCAGATCGTCTTCAATCACCAGAATCTTCATGTGCGGGACAATAACCTCGCCCGAGGCTTCGGTAAAACCGGATTTCTCTGTCCCCACATCCTGATCGCGATTGATGTCCATCGGCACGGCTCCCTTGAACATGAAAGGCGCCCGAACCACTCCGTTCGGACGCCTCCGTTTCACTTAAGGTCTGACGAGAGATCAGCCTTCGTTGATCGGCAGCGCCACGAAACGGCTCGATCCGTTGGCCTCGACCTGGAACAGCGCGCGGGTGCGGCCGTCCTTCTTGGCCTGGGCGATCACCTTGTTGAGCGCCGCGGCGGTCGAAACTTCCTGGTTGTTCACCGAGGTAATCGTCTCGCCTTCCTTGATGCCGCGCGAGGCAGCCTCGGAGTCCGGATCAACGTCGGTAATCGTCAGGCCAGTCCCCTCTACCGAAGGCTGCACGCTGATGCCGAGGCTTGCCAGCGCCTGTTCGGTCGAAGGCTTGGTGTCTTCCTCGGTGGAGTTGTCGGCCTTGACTGCTTCGTCAGCCGCCATGTTACCCAGCGTCACCGGAACGGACTGCGCCTTGCCGTCACGCCAGATCGAAACATCAATCTTGGTGTTCGGCGCAAAGGCGGCAACCTTCTTGGCCAGATCGCGGGCGTCGTTGATCGGGTCGCCATTGACGGCGGTGATCACGTCACCCTGCTTGATGCCGGCCTTCAGGCCCGGAGAGCCTTCCTGCGGGGCAACAACCAGCGCGCCCTTGGGCTCGGACAGGCCGAGGCTTTCAGCGATATCCTTGTTGACCGGCTGGATCTGCACACCGAGCCAGCCGCGCTCTACCTTGCCGTCCTTCATCAGGTCGGCGACCACATCCTTGGCGGTCGAGGCAGGGATCGCGAAGGCAATGCCGACATTGCCACCGGACGGCGAGAAGATCGCGGTGTTGATGCCGACCACTTCGCCATTGAGGTTGAAGGTCGGGCCACCCGAATTGCCGCGGTTGACGGCGGCATCCACCTGAATGAAATCGTCATAAGGACCGGAGCCGATGTCGCGGCCACGGGCAGACACGATACCGGCGGTAACAGTGCCACCGAGGCCGAACGGGTTGCCGACGGCCACCACCCAGTCACCGACGCGCGTCTTGTTGTCGTCGGCGAAGTTGACATAGGTGAACTTGCGGCTGGAAGCGTCGACCTTCAGCACGGCGAGATCGGTGCGGCTGTCCTTGCCGATCAGCTTGGCATCCAGCTCGGTGCCGTCATTCAGCACGACCGTATAGGCCGAACCGTCGGACACGACGTGGTTGTTGGTGACGACATAACCGTCTTCGGAGATGAAGAAGCCGGAGCCCTGTGCGGTCGGACGCAGGTGATGCGGACGCTGCGGGCCACCACGCTCGGCGCGATCACGGCCACGCGGGCCAGCCTGCGGACCACCAGGTCCCTGCTCGCCACCGAATTCGCGGAAGAAGCGCTTCAGCGGATGGTCTTCCGGGAGATTTTCAAAACCGCGGCCGCCAAAGGAAAAACCGTTGCCACCGCCACGCTCATCGTTGGATGCGGTTTCCGTGTCGGACTGGACACGAACGGAAACGACGGCGGGAGAAACTGCCGATACGACATCAGCGAAGCTTGGAACCTGCGGCGCGGTGACGGAAACCGGGGCTGCGAAGGACTGGACGACCTGGGCAGGGATACCGGTCGAAAGCATGACCGCGGCAAGGCCTGCGACGGTCGTGGTCTGGAGGACAGTCTTCAGCGAGGGGCGGCCGATTTTGCTCTTGAGCATGTTGGTACCTTCTTCTCTTCAAATGGTGCGCCGGAGGGGACGGCTGCGGTGGATGAGAAGAGATATAGGAAGGCGCAACTTAACTGCACGTGTCCGCGACATGAATTGTTGGTAATGTTTGGAAACCGGACATTCCCCGTCCGTTGCCAGAATCAAAAAGAGCGAGCCAATGGCCCGCCCTTTCGAAATTCATCGGCGGCGCCTGATCAGGCAGCAGCACCTTCTTCGTCGAACTGGCCGCACCAGTCATTGGCGGCAACGACCGGCCACAGGCCACGGGCGTTGGCATCCGGCTGCGAAACCGGCGGGTTGAAACGACAGAGACCAGCGTCCTCGGCAGCAGCGCCAGCGTTTACGATGTGATCTTCATAAAAAGAGCAGGCCTTGCAAGCAGCAGTGTTCGACATAATGCTTTTCCTCTTTGTTATCGGGCTCAAAACCTGACACCCGCATTCATGATATTAGAATTATTCTAAACTTCTATGCCGTTGTTTGGCAAGGGGGATTCAGGATAATTTTTCGAGAAGGCATTTTTTGCGGCGGTTTCTTGCCAGAGGCCAGGCAGCACGCGGAAGGCGATATTCAAGGCCGCGGCAAAGCGAATGAAGACAGGCGGCCGCAGGCGATCTCACCCGTCATCGTGATAAACGCCACCATACCTGACAGACACACACATTTTTCTGACGTAAGTAGCCGAAATATAACGATAAATTACCTGATCAAAGGCACTATTCGTAACTTCGAATTAATGACTTTTATCAATATTCTCAGAAAATTTTATTTGTCGGAGATTTTCGTGAGCCTCAGGTCTTTTATTGGCGGTGATGCGTCGGATGTTCTGGACGCATTCAATCGTTCGCAAGCTATTATTTCATTCAAGCCGGATGGCACAATCCTTGATGCCAACGACAATTTCTGTGCCGCCGTCGGTTACGCCCGCGAGGAAATCGTCGGCAAGCACCACCGCATTTTCGTAGATCCGCGCGAAGCACAATCCTCGGATTACACTGAGTTCTGGAAAAAGCTCGCCTCCGGCAGGTTTGATCGCGGCCAGTACAAGCGCTTCTCCAAAACCGGCCAGGAAATCTGGATCGAAGCCTCTTACAATCCGGTCATGCGCGGCAGCAAAGTCGTCAAGATCGTCAAGATCGCCAGCGACATTACCGCCTCGAAGGTTCATAGCCTTGAAAGCGACGGCAAGCTCGTTGCACTCGAACGCGCGCAGGCGATGATCGAGTTCACACCCGACGGCAAGATCCTCAATGCCAACGAAAATTTCCTCGGCGCACTCGGCTACACGCTGGAAGAGATCGTTGGCAAGCATCACAGCATGTTCTGTGAGCCGGCCTATGTCGCCACGCAGCAATATGCGGAATTCTGGCCGCGACTGGCCGCCGGCGAGTTTTTCAACGATGAGTTCAAGCGCTTCGACAAGTCGGGCAACGCCATCTTCATCCAGGCGACCTACAACCCCATTCTCGATGATGACGGCAAGGTCTTCAAGGTCGTGAAATTCGCGACCGACGTGACCGGCCGCGTGCGCGCCCTTCAGGAAATCGGCGCCGGCCTGCAGCGTCTGGCCGAATGCAATATCCGCTTCACCATCGATGACCCGTTCGTGCCGGAATTCGATCACCTGCGTCACGATTTCAACGAATCGCTGGCAAAATTCCAGCAGACGCTGGAGCAGGTTCTCGGTCAGACGACGATGCTGTCGGCCAAGAGCGGCGAAATGAGCGAAAGCGCCAATGGCATTGCCCATCGTTCCGAACAGCAGGCAGCGGCGCTGGAACAGACATCGGCAGCGCTGGAACAGATCACCGTCACGGTCGGCCAATCGTCGGAACGCACGGCCGAAGCCCGCAAACTGGTCGTCGAAGCCCGCTCCGCTGCCACGAAATCCGTGCAGGTCGTCACATCCACCGTCAACGCCATGGACCGCATCGAAGCGGCATCCAAGGAAATCTCCAACATCATCGGCGTGATCGACGAGATCGCCTTCCAGACCAACCTGCTGGCGCTGAATGCCGGCGTCGAGGCCGCGCGTGCCGGTGAAGCCGGCAAGGGTTTTGCCGTCGTGGCCCAGGAAGTGCGCGAACTCGCCCAGCGTTCGGCATCAGCCGCCAAGGAAATTTCCGGCCTGATCCTCAATTCCTCCCGCGAGGTGCAGGAGGGCGTGCGCCTCGTCGGCGCCACCGGCGAATCGCTTAAGGATATCGAGCGTTACGTCCAGTCGATCGACACCAATATCGAAGCGATCGCGGTTGCCGCCTCGGAACAGTCGACAAGCCTCGGCGAGATCAACTCCGCCGTCTCCTCGCTCGACAAGATGACGCAGGAAAACGCCGCCATGGTCAGCAACATGAGCGCCATTGCCGGTGCGCTTGCCAATGGCGCCAGCGAACTGGAACAGCTCGTCAAGCGCTTCAAGCTCAACCGTCGCAAATGGGTGCGCGAACCCGGCTCGGATGCCGCCACCCGCGGCACGGATGCGCGCGGTTACGGCCGGCAGTCGCTCTATCTGCCCGCCACCCAGGTTCCGGGCGCCGCCGCCTCGATGCTGAAAGCGGTTGCCTGATCAGTCCCTGAAACGATCACAAACGAAAACAACGCCGCGAGCCTGAAGCTCGCGGCGTTGTTGTTTCGAACCTCGTGTTGATGGGGCTTTGTTACCCCTTCGACAATTCGTCGATCCGCGCCTTCTCTTCATCCGAGAGCGGCGTCACCGTCTTCAACGGCGGACGGCTGCGCACGAACAGGATCATCGTCAGCGCACCGATCAGCAGGAGCGCGATCGGCGCTGACCACAAGGCGATCGTCTTGGCGCTGAGGCGCGGTTTCAGCAGCACGAACTCGCCATAGCGCGACACGACATAATCCAGCACCTGCTCGTCCGTATCGCCATCGGTCAGGCGTTCGCGCACCAGCACGCGCAGGTCCTTGGCAAGCTCGGCATTACTGTCGTCGATCGACTGGTTCTGGCAGACCATGCAGCGCAGATGCGCCGAAAGATTTCTGGCACGCTGTTCCAGCACCGGGTTTTTCAACACCTCGTCCGGGTTGACCGCCAAGGCGGGAAGCGGCGCGAGGAAGGCGAAAGCGAGAAGGATGAGGGCGAGAACACCCCCTCTGGCCTGCCGGCCATTTCTTATGGCAGGAACGGAGCCGCGCGCTCCCAACGATCTCCCCCCTTGAGGGGGAGATGTCACGATAGTGACAGAGGGGGGTAGCGAGGGTGCGGCACATGCATTGGAATCGGCAAAATCGCCGGGACTACCCCCCTCTGCCCTGCCGGGCATCTCCCCCTCAAGGGGGGAGATCGGCTGGACGCAAGCTCCCGGTGCAAACACAATCCAATTGCCCTCATGGGAGGTCGAAGGGTATTGTCCGCCCATCATTCCGCAGGCTCCATCACAGGCTTCACCGGCTTGGCCACCTTGACCTTGCGGCTCGGTGCGCCAACCCGCAAGCGGCGATCGGAGAGCGACACGAAGCCGCCCAGCATCATGATCAGGCAACCACCCCAGATGCACAGGATGAACGGCTTCCACCAGATGCGCACGACGATGCCGCCATCGGCCATCGGATCACCCAGCGACACATACAGCTGGCTCAGCCAGAAGGTGACGATGCCCGCTTCCGTGGTCGGCATACGGCGCGCCGTATAAAGCCGTTTTGACGACCACGTATCGGCAACCACGACGCCAGCCTTGCTGATCGAGAAATGGCCCTGATCGTCGGTATAGTTCGGCCCCACCGCATGGCGCATGCCGTCGAACACGAGGCTGTAACCGCCGGCTTCCGCCGTGGAACCCTGCTTCATCTCAACCACCGTTTCGGTCTGGTAGGTGGAAACGATGATGATGCCGAGCACCGTCACGCCAAGCCCGAAATGCGCCAGCGCCGTGCCGAAGGCCGAACGCGGCAGGCCGATGAGACGCCGCCATGCCACGTTGAAGGCAAGTTTGCCGAAATTGGCGCGGTACCAGAGATCGGCCAGCGCGCCGAGCATCAGATAACAGGCAAGCGCCAGCCCCAGAGCGGCCATCACCGGCCCGCCATTCTCGATGTAATAGAGAACCAGTCCGGCCACGAATGCCGCGCCGATCACCAGATAAAGCCGCTGCATGGCGCCGAGCAGATCACCGCGCTTCCAGGCCAAAAGCGGCCCGAACGGCACGGCCAGCAGAAGCGGGATCATCAGCAGGCCAAAGCTCAGGTTGAAGAACGGCGCACCGACGGAAATCTTTTCACCGGTGATCGTCTCCAGCACCAGCGGATAAAGCGTCCCGGTCAGAACGGTAGCACAGCACACCGTCAGGATCAGGTTGTTGAGAACCAGCGCGCCCTCGCGCGAGATCGGCTGGAACAGGCCACCGCTTTTCAGCCGTGGTGCTCGCCATGCAAACAGCACGAAGGCACCGCCGATGAACAACGTCAGAATGCCGAGAATGAAGATGCCGCGTGTCGGATCGGTGGCGAACGCATGCACCGATGTGAGAACGCCCGAGCGCACCAGAAACGTGCCGAGCAGCGACAGCGAAAAGGTCATGATCGCCAGAAGCACGGTCCAGATCTTCAGCGCCTCGCGCTTTTCCATGACCAGTGCCGAATGCAGCAGCGCCGTCCCCGCAAGCCACGGCATGAAGGAGGCGTTTTCGACCGGATCCCAGAACCACCAGCCGCCCCAGCCTAGTTCGTAATAGGCCCAGTAGGAACCCATGGCGATGCCGGCGGTGAGAAACGTCCAGGCCGCCAGCGTCCACGGACGCACCCAGCGCGCCCAGGCGGCGTCGATACGCCCTTCGATCAGCGCCGCGACGGCAAAGGAGAAACAGACGGAGAAGCCGACATAACCGAGATAGAGAAGCGGCGGATGGATGGCGAGACCAAAGTCCTGCAGGATCGGGTTCAAGTCCTGCCCTTCCGCCGGGGCCGGATCGAGCCGGATGAACGGATTGGATGTCAGCAGGATAAAAAACAGGAAAGCCGAGGCGATCCATGACTGCACGGCCAGAACATTGGCTTTCAACGTCTCCGGCAGGTTCTTGCCGAACACCACGACCAGTGCGCTGAACAGGACCACGATCAGCAGCCACAGCATCATCGAGCCTTCGTGATTGCCCCAGACACCGGTGTATTTGTAGAGGAGCGGCATCAGCGAATGCGAGTTTTCCCAGACGTTCTTCACCGAGAAGTCGGAAACCACATAGGCCCAGGTCAAAACGCCGAACGAAAACGCCACCAGCGCAAACAGGACAAGCGAGCCGACCGGCGCCAGCGCCATCATCGCCGCATCCCGTCGGGCAGCACCGATGACCGGCACGACCGACACGATCAGCGCCACGGCAAGCGCCAGCACAAGAGCAAAATGACCGATCTCGATGATCATGGTTTGATCGCTCCCGCTGCTTCACCCTTGGGCTGCGCCATACCCTTGCCGCTGCCATCTTCCCAGACACCGTCCTTCTTCAGACGGTCGGCAACTTCCTTGGGCATATAGTTCTCGTCATGTTTGGCCAGAACCGAGTCGGCCACAAAGGCATGGCTGGCGGCATCGAAGGACCCTTCGGTCACCACGCCCTGCCCCTCGCGAAAAAGATCGGGCAGAATGCCGGTATAACTCACCGGCACGGTGTTCGCCCCATCCGTCACCACAAAGGTCACGGTCGATCCGGCATCGCGTTTCACCGATCCGGCCTCGACAAGCCCGCCGAGACGGATGCGTGTGCCCGGAGAAATCTGCGCCGTCTTCAGATCACCCGGCATGAAGAAATAGGCAACCGACTGGCTGAAGGCGAACATCACCAGAAGCACCGCCACCATGATGAAGGAGACACCGCCGGCAATCACCGCCATACGTTTCTGTTTGCGGGTCATGGTTTTGCTCCTTCGCCGACCGGCGCCTGCGGCTCGATGCCCATTTCGGCAGCCAATGCCACCAATTGCCGCCCCTCGCCTGTCGTCGGCGCAAAAGTCTTCAGGCCCTTGTCGAGCGCCTGTTGCGCCCTCAGCCGATCGCCGAGCACGCCGTAAGAGCGCACCAGCCGCAGCCAGCCCTCGATATTGTTCGGTTCTTCCTCCAGCCGCGCCGCCAGCGTATCGACCATGCCGCGGATCGCTGCCTGCCGGTCGGGTGCCGCCATGCCGCCGATCGCCGCCACGTCCGCGTCGGTCGGGTTGCCCGGCGGACGGCCCGCACCCGAAACAACACCCTGATTGGATTGCATCTGCCCGCCGGTCTTGACGATATGCTCGTTGACCAGCGCCAGCCACGGCGCACCGGGCGGCGTGTCATTGGCAAGCTGCTCGAAGGCTACGCGTGCCTCGTCGTTGCGGCCGGCCTGTTCCAGCGCCAGCGCCAGATAGAAACGCACACGCGCATCGCCCGGCCGCAGCTTGATCGCCGCCTCGAAGGCGGTACGGGCATCCTCGATGACGATACCGTCATTGGCCGCCACCAGCGTTTCGCCCAGCCCCGCCAGCCGCTCCGGGCTTTCGCCGAGAAAACGGATGGCATTGCGATAGGCCATCTCGGCATCACCGAGACGCTGGGTGCGAAAATAGATCGGTGCAAGCAAGTCCCAGCCGGCCCCGTCCTGCGGGTTCTGCGCCAGATGCCGCTCGGCCTTGGCCACCAGCAGTTCGAGATTGTTGCCGGGATTTTCCAGCCTTGCCGCCAAAGGCTGCGCCGGCAGCCACGGGCTGCCCAGCGCCACGTAAAGACAGAGCCCGATGGCAGGAATGAATAAGGTCACACCCATGACGGCCAGCGAAACGCGGCGTTTTGCCGGCGAAACCGCGGCCTTGGCGCCCTTGTCGGCCGTGGCGATCAGCCGTCGACCGATTTCGGCGCGGGCATATTCGGCTTCCTCGTCACCGATCAGCCCCAGCCCCTTGTCGCGCTCGAGTTCGCGCAACTGGTCACGATAGACCGCCGCTTCCCCTTGCGTGGAATCGTCAGCCGCCTCGGCGGGACGCGCTAAGGGCAGAATAAGAAGGGCGGCAACAGCCGCCGTCAGACAGGCAAAAATAATCCAAAGCAACATATGCGCCCATTACCGCAAGCGGCCAGGCAATAAAACAGCATGGCACGCAGTGACGGGAATTTGAGACCTCGTGCCCCAGCTTCCACGCCCTTTATAGAATGGTTCGAATATACCCGCCTTTGACCTGGGACAAACGAAATTGACAGCCGACAATCGCGATTGCCGCCATTATCGGGTTTTGCACGAGAATTTGAATGGATGGGACCGCTAAGCCGCCAAAGCGATCAGAGCAACGGCGTCCACGTGCCATCGGCATTGCGGCAGGCGGTTCCGCGCGCCTTCACCTCGGCGCGACCCTCGGGCGTGATCGTGTGGGTATATTGGCGGCAATTCTGCGCACCCACCTGGAAGGGTGCATTGGCAACGACCTGCCCCTTGATGCCGCTGCCGGCCCAGGCCACCGGCTGGCCGCCCGGCGAACCTTCAAGCGCGCGATATTCGGCTTCCAGCCCGCGCTGCTTGTCGCTGTTATCGACCTCGACGCCGCTGCGGGAAATCACACCGCCCTGCAATGCCGCGATATAGGATGCCGAAGACACCTTTGCGCCGCCGCCCGTCGTCGTGCAGCCTGCCAGCATACCAGCCGAAAAAAGCGATGAAACGGCAATTCGGGCAAAATGAAAGCGCATGCGTCTCCAACCGGTTAGGCAATCGTCAAATGGCCTGCCGCATCTCACCGGGATTTTTCCCGATGTCAGAATGGGACAGCTGTAACCTTCCCATCATTTAGCGCTTTATCCTCGCCGGTCGAGGTGGAAAATCAGAAGATTTACCCTTTTCCATCTCACTTTCACGACAGGCGCGGGGATCGCGCAACACATGCTGATAAGACCTGCGTTTTATCAGACGGCATCCTTGACCACGGACGGCAACACCAGCCGCGCCCGCAACCCGCCGCGCGCGCCACGCGTCAGCTCGATCTGCCCCTGATATTCCGAGGTGATCTCACGCACGATCGAAAGGCCCAGCCCGGTGCCGGGCTTGCTTTCGTCCAGCCGGCGGCCGCGCTTCATCGCTTCCTTGATCTCGTCCGGTTCCAGCCCCGGCCCGTCATCCTCGACGATGATCTCGATCCAGGTCTTCTTGGCAGCTTCCGCCCCCTCCGGCGCCTCGCCCACCGCCGCCGTCAGCGTCACCGCCAGTTGCGAATGGCGTGCGGCATTTTCCAGAAGATTGCCGATCGTCTCCTCAACATCCTGCTGTTCCATCGCAAGCGCCAGCCCGCCCGGCGCCACCGTCAGCGCAAAACTCTTTTCCGGGTTGAGGCGGCGCATCACCCGCACCAGACGTTCCAGCACAGGTTCCACCTCGGTGCGCGCCAAAAGCGATTCCCGCTGCGCGGCAATGCGGGCGCGGTTGAGATAGGATTGCACCTGTCCCTGCATGGCTTCCGCCTGCCCGCGCACCAGTTCCGAATGGCCCTTGTCCAGCAGCCGCGATTCGTTCAGCAGCACGGCGATCGGCGTTTTCAGCGAATGCGCGAGATTGCCCACCTGCATGCGCGCCCGCTCGACGATACGGCGGTTGCTTTCGATCAGCGCATTGGTCTCGACCGCCAGCGGCCGGATCTCGCGCGGAAACTCGCCTTCCAGCCGCTCCGCCTGTCCGCGCCGTACTTTTTCCAGCGCGCGCCGCGCCTCATCGAGCGGTCGCAGACCGAACAGAATGGCGGCACCGTTGACGATCAGGCTGCAGACGCCAAAAATCACCAGCGCGATATAAAGGCTGCGGTTGAAGGCGGACGTGTCTTCCTCGACGACATTCAGATTGCCCGACACACGAAACCGCGCCGCCCTGCCCTCGCCATCAAGCACGACCTCGGTTTCCGCCACCAGAACATTGTTCCCATAGGCATCCGTGGTCGGATAAAAACGTTCATAACGGTTGTTGAACGGCACTTTCAGGATCGTCGGCACGGCGATGTTGGACGCACCGAGCGAGGAAGACGATAGCGGCTGCGAGGCAAATGTGCCGAGCGGCTCGATGATCCAGTACCAGCCGGTCTCCGGTTGCGAGAAGCGCAGGTCACCCAGTTGCGGGCTGCCGGTGATGTTGTTGTCGTCGCCGATCGCGACCGAATTGATGACGTTGTAAAGCTGCGCGCGCAACAGATCGGTAAAGGCGCGCTCTGCCGATTGCCGGTAAAGCGCGGTGATAACGATCGAGATCACCACAAGCGCAACGGCCGACCACAATGTGGCGAGCAGCAGAACGCGGGCGGTGACAGATCTAATGAGCATCGGTTGGCGCTTGCATCCGGTAGCCGAGGCCACGCACGGTTTCGATCAGGTCGACGCCGATCTTCTTGCGAAGACGGCCGACGAAAACCTCGATCGTATTTGAGTCGCGGTCAAAATCCTGGTCGTACATGTGCTCGATCAGCTCGGTGCGCGACACGACCTCACCCATGTGATGCATGAGATAGGAGAGAAGACGGAATTCGTGCGAGGTCAGCTTCATCGCCACGCCGTTGACGGTCGCCTTCGACGCCTTGGTATCGAGCCGCACCGGCCCGCAGGCGATTTCGGAGGACGCATGTCCCGCCGCGCGGCGTATCAGCGCGCGAACCCGCGCGAGCACTTCCTCGACGTGGAAGGGTTTTGCCACATAGTCGTCGGCACCAGCATCGATACCCGCCACCTTGTCGCTCCAGCGGTCACGCGCCGTCAGCATGATCACCGGCATGACCTTGCCGTTGCTGCGCCATTTTTCGACGACGCTGATACCATCCAGTTCCGGCAGGCCGATATCGAGGATCACGGCATCATAAGGCTCGGTATCACCAAGGAAGTGACCTTCCTCGCCGTCGAAGGCCTGATCGACGACATAGCCGACTTCCTTCAGCGCATCAGCAAGCTGCCGGTTGAGATTGACGTCGTCCTCGACCACGAGAATGCGCATGTCGGTCCTTTGAAAGCAATTTGGCCTGGAATATCCCGGCGCTGAAGAGCACCGGACAGAGAATTACATCGGTACCCTTACGGTAACCTTGCGCGGACGCTCGCCGCTGCCCTGAACCAGCACGGTGATGATGCAGGTCCGGCCATCATTGGAAGGCTGGGCCGACAAAAGCTGCCCGCCGGTATCGCGTACGACCTTGTTTGCGGCATCGCCACAGTCGCTCGCCACCAGCAGCAAATAATCGCGCGCGGTCGCCTGCATCGGCACCAGGCCGAACAGAAAGCAGGTCGCAATCGCACCGATCATCGATTTCTTCATAGCCACCATTTCCACCCGTAAGAGGGACAGAGTGAGTTCCAATCGTTGAGGAACTATGTATCGAACAGCGGCTGAATGGCAAATGAATGGGGAAGATGGCTTTCGTACAGTCCATGTTTTGCACGCTTTTGGTGCAACAAACGCTTCATGCGCGGCCGATGGGATTGCGACGGCACCGCTCGCTCCTTCGATCTCCCCCCTTGTGGGGGAGATGTCACCGAAAGGTGACAGAGGGGGGTGGACGACGGTGCGGCAAAGGAAACGAAATTGGCATTCGCGCCAGTCCTACCCCCCTCTGCCCTGCCGGGCATCTCCCCCACATGGGGGGAGATCGGCTGAACGGCTTGCTTGCCATTCCCGATGTTTCACCCGCCAATCTCGCTCTTCGCCGAAATCCGGCCATAGATGGCAATCAGCCCACCGACGGCCCCCACCGTCGTCACAGCAAGGTCGGCAAGCTCGACTTGCGTGCCCGCATCCACCTCCGCGCCCATGATCTGCAACAGCGACGCGCCGACTGCGATCAGCGCGCCCCATACCGTTTTCGACTGATACCACGCCTTCATGCCATCCATGACTTTTCTCCTTCGTCACGCTTCGAAATCAAGGTTGACAATGGCCGCGACACCCAGCGGCACCGCCCGCCCGATCTGGCGCAGGCGCAGCACAAAACCGCCCGGCAAACTCCCGAAATCGGCAATCTGCTCAGCCGCGCCATAACGATAAGCCGGCACCGCCACCTCGACGCTGCGCACCACCACCTCACCGCTCATAATTTCCAGAAAATACCGCTCATCCGGCTCGTCGAGCGGTATCTCCGCCGCCTCCCAGCTGTCGGCATCCACGCGTCCGCGCCGCACCCATGACATGGCGATCGCACCATCCGCCTGCCGCGCACCGACCACATGCACCGGCGCCAGCGGCATTTCCGACCGCAAACCGCCGGCAAACACAAACGGCCCGGCCCGGCCACCGGCGGAACCGCCCGCTTCCACCAGCCAGTTCATCTCGACACCACGCTCTTCCGACGCCAGACCCAGCGGCACCACCGCCGCATCCAGAACCACCACCGCCGCGCCCGTATCTGCCCCGGCCAGCATCGCATCCTCGCTGCCACCAAGACCGCGCAAAAGCTCCGTCAGCCGCCAGCGCCCCTCCGCGATCTCTTCCGCGCTGGCAAAACCGATCACCTCCCAGCCGCCCAGAACACTCTTCACCGCCAGCCGGTTGTCATCATTCAGCACCGACAACGTTTCCGCCGAGGACACGCCATCAAAAAACAGCGCGCATTCCAGCACGCCGGCGCGGTCGAACCGCCCGCTCACACCGGGCCCAAGCGCCGCCGTCAGCCGCCCCACCCGTGCCGGCCGCTCGATCGGCGCGCGCGCCCGAAAACCCTCGGCTGTTGCCGAAGACGACACCACTATGCGCCGCCACGGCCGGCAGAACGCCGCCACCCGCGCAAAATTCCGGGCTTCACCCGGCTCGAAACGCGGCAGGTCGAGGAAATGCACCACCGGCGCAAACGACGCCGACGGCTGTCCGGCAACGGCGCGCCCACCGCCCTCGTGCGGCAGAACGGCAACCGTTGCCGCCGGCATATGCCGCCGCGCCTCGATCCGCCGCACCGCCCCGTCTTCGATCCGCTCGATGAGAAAGACACCATCCGGCCCGCCAGCAATCCGCACGGCATCGCCGGTTTCCAGTGCCAGTTCGGCCGGCGACAGCGCGAACGAAACGCTGCGCCGCGCCAGCCGGTTGTCGCGCAAAAGATCTTCCGCCGCCGTCTGCGCCGTCTCTTCCGCCAGCACCGCCGGCAGGTCACAACGCAGGATCCGCTGGCTCTGCGCCTTCGCCCGGCGTGAGCGCGCGCTCGCCTGTTCATAATCCAGAACCGGATTGAACGAGGCCAGGATCGCTTCGGCGGCAAAATCGCTGTCATGCCCACGCGTCTCCGACCACAGTGGCTGATCGTCGAGGTCGGCCAGCACATCGATATCGGCGGGCACAAGGCTCACCCTGCCGCGCGAGCGAAATCGCAAACGCCCGCCATCCTCGGTCACATCGACGCGAAACGCCAGCAATAGCGGCTCGATCAGCGTTCGCGCCGAAGCCAGTTCCCCCTGCACATAGCCGGTCAGGTCGCCGCTCACCTCCGACACATCAAAATCATCGAAACCGTGATCGGTCAGAATGGCCGCGATCGCATCGGCCAGTGTCGTAGCCCCCAGCCGGCCATTCAGCCAATGCCCGCTGCGCCAGTTGCCGCCATCGCTCCACACGGAAAGATCGTTCGGAAAGGCCGGAAACGGCCGCGCATCCCAGCTCCACACAAACACATGGCCGGGATCGACCATGCCCGAACCCGCCCGCTCCGGCGCCTGCCACCAGCCATGATGCGCCTCGAGAAACCGCCGCTGCATGCTGTCGGAGCGCGCCCCGCTGGAAAAATGCGGCGCCCTGCTTTCGGACGATTTTGGGTCGAGAAACAGATTGGGCTGGTTCGCCCCCTTGTCGATCGCCGCGCAGCCAAGCTCGGTGAACCAGATCGGTTTCAGCCCCGGCCGCCACGCACTCGGCTGCACAAGCTCGCGTCCGCCCATCCGGTCGAAATGCAGATTGCTCCACCATCCGGAAAAATCCTTGGCTCGAAAGGTCCAGGGCTTGCCCGCCAGCCCATCGCTGATCGGCGACCTTTGTCGCGCAGCCCGGTCGGCATCACTGGCATAATACCAGTCAAACCCCTCACCGCCGTTTATCCCGGCCTGCAGGGCGGAAACGTCATCGGCCAGACGCGCACCATCCGGATTGGCCGCGCCAAGATCATCATCCCGCCAGTCCGACAGCGGCATGTAATTGTCGATGCCGACCGCATCGATGGCATCGGATGCCCACAACGGATCGAGATGAAAGAACACATCGCCCGAGCCATCCTGCGGGTGATAACCAAAATATTCGCTCCAATCGGCGCCATAGGTGAGTTTTGTTCCCGGCCCGACGATCGCCCGCACATCCCCAGCCAGCCGCACCAGTTCGCGCACGAAGGGAAAGCCACCTGCCTCGTCACGCACTTGCGTCAACCCGCGCAGTTCCGAGCCGATGATCAGCCCGTCGACACTGCCCGCATCGGCACACAGATGCGCATAATGCAGCAGCATCCGGCGATACCCATCGGCACGATTGGCAAACACCTCCAACTGAGCGTGCGCCACCACGCTGCCGTCCGGCGAGCCCGCCTGTCCCGGTGCCGGATGGCACGAAATCCGCCCCCGCCAAGGATAGGCCGCCTGCTCCGCGCCGCCATGCGGATCGGCCAAACCATTGCCGACAGGCACATCCATCATCACGAACGGATAAAGATAGACCTGCAGTCCACGCGCCTTGAGATCGGCAATCGCCTGCCGCACATCGTCATCCCCCGGCGTGCCGCCATAGGCCGGCCCACCGCCGTTCTCGCTGATCAGATGCGCATCACCACGCGAAAAATCGGCCACGCTCCACGGCAGGCTTTCATCCGCCCGCGCCCGCACCTCCACTCCCGGCAGGATACGGCACTCCCCGGCCCGCAGATCGCTCCCGAACCAGGACACGACCAGCGCCACGCGCTCGAGGTTCGGGCATAACGATACCAGTTCGTCGATCGAAGCCTGCCAGTCGGTCGCCGCCGTCAGCGTGTTGCGGTTGAGAATCCGCGCACTGCCGTCGCCGGTCACTTCCTTGACCTGCACGGTGGCATACCCATGCTCTGTCGCACCGGGAATGATCGTCACCGCGCGGATCTGACCCTCCAGCACACCCACCGGCCGCACCACTTCGAACTGGATCAGCGGCAAACGGTTGCCAAACGTGTCGAGCGGCAAATGGTCGAACACCGCATAGGCCAGCCCGCGATAGGCCGGCGCTCTGCTCTCACCCTGCTTGGCCTCGATCAACGGATCCGGCAACTGATCTTCCGACCCGAGATGCACCCGCATCTCGATGCCGGTCAGATCAAGCTCCTTGCCATCTGCCCAGACCCGCCGCACCCCGGCAATCGGCCCTTCACAAATCCCCACCGCCAGATTGCCGAAGTAAGAAAACGTCTCCACGGTCGGCCCGCGCGTCGCCTTGCCGCCGGTACGCTCGCGCGTCACATCCTCCTGAAACCGCGTCGCCCAGATCAGCGTGCCGCCCACCCGCACCGTGCCATAAACCCGGTTGACCGCCGTGCCCTCATCCGCCCCCGGAATGCGCGCCGTCGCCAGCCGCGCACCGGAAATTTTGCCGCTGCCATTGATCAGCGCCCGGTCGACCATGCTGCCGGCCAGAGCGCCCGCCGCCCGCCCGATGATCGCCCCGACGGGTCCAAAAACACCACCAAGCGCGGCCCCCGCCGCCTGAAACAGGATCGTGGCCAAAGGAAAACCTCAAGGTTTTTGGAGGTCGGAAATGAAAGGGCTGCCACGATCCCCGCAGCGGCCTTCCGGCAGCCAAGCGGCATCGCCAAGGCACGGCAAAAACGGCCCGCAAGGCACCACACGCCATCGTCGCGAACGTCGCGGCGAACTCAATTTACACGCGCAAAGGTTGTGATAACGTGCAGACGTTCAGGAGCTGAAGCAGCACGCGCCGCGCCAGCCGGCGCGCCGGTGAGGATAGGCCCCACCGGCCTCGGCAAGGGCCTTGCTCTCGAACATGGAGGTAGTGCTATGAAGCCTTGGCCGATTAGCGTTACGCTTACTCTGCGGATTACCCGGACGAGCTGGTCAATCACCGTCCGGGTCATAATCCAAAGATAAGTCCGTGGCAGGCGGTGATAGCACACCGCCTGCCACTCCATTTCGTATATACGAAATGCCCATCAAACTCAACCATGCCGCTCATCACGAAACCGGTGCACCGCTGCGATCCGCCGCCGCCAGGACGGTACTAGAACCGAGCGCGTCACCGCTGCCTGCTCATAGGCATGAATGAACCGATCCCCCCCCGCAAAAAATGCCGGCATGTTTGGCCGCACAATCGGCCCGCCAGCGAAACAGCAGCACATCCCCCGGCACCATGTCGGCCAAGGCCAACGGCTCCCCGAACAGCCGCAACCCTGCCGCCAGCAGCCGGTCATCGCCACTGCGTTCGGCCCAGTCGGTCGCGTAGGGAGGCACCGGTTCCGCCTCACGGCCATAAAGCCCTCGCCACACGCCCCGGATCAGGCCGATGCAATCGCAACCGACACCCAGCGTCGCGCCCTGATGCCGATAGGGCGTGCCGATCCAGCTTTCCGCCAGCTGCACCACCCGGTCGCCAAGCGTCGTCATTCGAAGATCGGGCCGCCGTCATGCAGCCGCTCCCCGTCGGCGAAGGAATAGGCGAAGTCCGATCCCGGCACATGCGGAAAGCCGCGAAAGTTCAATTGATTGCCAAATTTCTGGCGGCAGGTCGCAAACGCCTTGTTGCATCCCGCCGTCACCCAAAACACCTCACCGGCAGCGATATCCCGCTCGACCGGTAGCCATAGCGTCAGTTCCGCCGTGCCATCGGCATTGCGCACATGGCCGTCGATCTCCAGCTCCTCACCACTCTCCATGGTCAGAACACCCTGCCCGAAAAAGCCGCCGGCAAACCCTTGCAACCCCGCCACCGTCAACCGCGTCCGGTCGCGCGCCAAAACCACCGTCCCGGCAGCACGATAGGCGGCCAGATCGACCCGGCAGCGCCCATCGCCGAGGCTCGCATCACAACGCCGCCCGTAAACCCGGCCCTGCGGCTGGTCGAGCCGATGCGCGAGGCTGCGCAGCTCGGCGGTAAACTGTTCGCCAGCCCGGCTCACCTCGCCGATCTCGCGCAAGGCAAGGCGCATCCTCTGATCCGGCGCCTGCCAGTTCACCACCAGCAATTCCACCCGCGCGCCGTCATAAAGCCCCGCCGCCAGATCAGCTTCAGAAATCACCTCGCTGGAAAACCCGCCAGCCACCGTGCCGGCACTCACAGAGAGCCCGCCCTGCGCCTCTTCCTCGCTTGCCGAAAACCCGCTCGAGGCCAGAAATGACGTGCCGTCCACCAGCAGATCGCCGTCATGATCGGTAAATCCCAGCACCACGCCGTCGCGTCGAAAAACCCGCCAGCAATGGCAGATCGTCGTCACATCGCCCTGCAGATGCGCGGCCAGTCCCGCCGGTATCGTTCTCATGCCAAAATCTCCGTCAGCGGAATGGTCGGAATGCGCCCGGCATCGAAACAGGAAAGATTGACGTCGATCCGGTCGATATCGAAACGCACGGCGACATCGAACTCATACCCCGCCGTCACCACGCGACCTGCCGCCGGCGCCACGGCAAAGGTCAAAACACCCGTCGCCACATCCACCGCCCAGCCATCGACCAACGCGACCCCATCCACGGCCACGACAACGGAACCGGCCACCGGCCTGGCGATCACCCGCTCAAAACCACCACCGGCATCCGCATAGGTTTTCACCAGCTGAAAGGTCGTCCGCACCCCGTCACCTGCCCCGATCACCTGGTCGGTCGCCGCCACGGCCTGCAACGGCCCGCAGGATTTCCAGTCCACCGGATCGCGAAACCGAAACCCGTAAAGCTGTCCGCCACGCGCCTCGAAAAATGCCAGAACCTCATAAAGATCGGCAACGGATTTGATGCCGGACCCGGCGTCGTAACTGCGCCGCGAATTGCGCCAGCGGCTGTTGCGTTGCTCGCGCCCATTGGAAAGATTGACGATTTCGGTGCGCCGCACCGGCCCGCCGCTCACCCCCAGCGCCAGCCGCAGCGGAAAGCGCACATCATGAAACCCGCTCATCGTCCGGCGCTCCTGATTTTATGTCCGGCCTCAAACACCACGCTGCCCGCGCGCGACACTGCGCGCCAGCATGGCCGAAATCTGCCCCTCGCTTTTGCGAAAGCTCGCGGCATCGGTTGCCGTCACGTTGAAGACGATCTGCGCCGCCTGCCCGCCACCACCTGTTGCCACGCCCAGCGCCCCATCCGGCCCGCGCCTCAGCGGCAAAATCGCCTCCGCCCCGGCCTCGCCCATCAGGCCGAGATCACCCCCACCCATCGGGAAAAAGCTCGGTGCGCGCACCACACCGCCATCGGCAAACGGCGTCACCGAGCCGACAAGATTGCCGATCATGCCGGACAACAGCCCCTCCAGCGGCTTCAACCCGGCGGAAAGTGCAATATCCGTCAGCCGGTTGCCGAGCCCCTTCAGCACATCGTCGAGCCCGCGCCCGCCAACGGTCGCTGATCGCAGCGCCGAGGTCAGCGCCGCGCCAAACCGCGTTGAGCGCCTCTCCAGATCGGCCATCACATCGGCCAGCGCCTCAGCGCCGGTCAGCGTTTCGGTCATGGTGTCGTGGTTTTCCATCCTGTTCCGCTCCGGAAAATGCCCCTCACTTGCGATCTCTAACACTTAGCTGAAGCTAAGATATTGAAATCGCTTTCTCTCCCGCAAGGGGAGAGATAAAGCCGCAGCGCCCTTCCTCTCCCCTTGCGGGAGAGGATAGCAAGCCCGCACGAAGCAAAGCTGAGGGCCTGGACGCGCTTGGTGAGGGGTAAACTCCAAGAAACAATCCTCTACGGCTCCCCTCACCCATCCGGAAACGCCGCCATCAACCCCTCAAACCGCGCCCGCGAAAACGCATCACCGCGCCCCGCAAACCCACCCGCCACACAAAAAAACTCCCGCGGCGTCAGCGCCCAGAAAACCGCCGGCACAAGCCGCAGCCGGCAGAGCCCGGCATGCATCACCGTCTCCCATGGAAACGGCTGCACGCCTGTCGCCTCGCCCGCTGCGGCCCTCAAGGGTTTGCGGCCACCACCTTCGTTTCCGTGTCGGCTCCACCAAACGTCGCCTCCAGCAGATCGCCGACGATGCGCGCATAACCGGCAATTCCGCCATCGATGCTCATCGCCGCCACCTCGGCATCGGACAGAAGATTGCCGCCACCACGAAGCCCCGCCCCGATGACGGTAATCATGTCGCCCGCCTTCAACCGCCCGGAGGAAAACCGCTCCGCCAACCCGGATAGATCACCGACGGCAAAGGCCGTTTCCAGTTCCGCCAGCGCCCCCAGCGTCAGGCACAGGATGCGCCGCTCGCCGTCCAGCACCGCCTCCACCTCGCCGCGCCGCCGGTTGGCACGCCCACCAACGCGCGCCTCCATCACAGCGCTCCGAACACAAGGCTGCCGGCGGATTCCAGCGCCAGTTCGAACCGGATCTCGCCATCATGCTCGCCGGCATATTCCAGCGCGGTGATCTGGAACGGCCCGCTGACCGTGCCGAAATCCGGGATCAGCACCTGCCAGGGGAGAATGGCGCCGGCAAACAACGTCGCCCGCACCAGCGCGTCCGAGGCCTGATCCTTGAAAATCCCGGCCCCCGTCAGCGAGGCCCGCTGCACGCCCGCCCCGCCCAAAAGTTCGCGCCAGCGCCCGGCGCTTTCCGCATCGGTCACATCAACCGTCTGGGTGTTGAAGGCCAGCCGTTTCGACCGCAGCCCCGCCACCGTCTGAAACCCGCTGCCGTCATCCAGCTTCAACAGCAGGTCCTTGCCCTTCTGCGCCACCATGCCGCGCTCCCTTGCCTTTGAGTTTGATTTTGCTGTCATCGGCGGCTTCCCGCAGAAGGAGACGCCTGCTAACGCTTGCACCCAGCGGCATCGTGCCGGCGGAAAATCGATTCCGGTTTTCAGGCCGATGCTGAAATGCCCTCACCCTGTCCATCGCCTCATCCAGACACGTATCCCCGCCATGCCTTTTCCGCTCCGTTCGGCCCAGACAATCGGCGTCCTCGCCGTCACGCAGCTGATCGGCTGGGGAACGACCTTCGAATCCGTCGGCGTGCTCGGCCGCAGGCTGGCGCCCGATCTCGGCCTTGCCAATGAGGTGGTTTTTGCCGGGCTGTCGGTAATGATGATGGTCAGCGCACTGGCCAGTCCGCTTGTCGGCCGCATGCTCGATCGCCACGGCGCCGCGCGCGTGATGGCGGCGGGCTCGCTGTTCTTCGCTGTCGGCCTCTGCCTGCTGGCCGCCTCCACCGGCATCCTCACCTATGCGGTATCCTGGGTCATCCTTGGCCTCGGCGGCGCCTTCACGCTGTCCGCACCGGCCTTCACCGCCGTCGTCGAGCGCGAGGGCGCCGGCGGCAAACGCACCATCGCCATCCTCATGCTGTTCACCGGCCTGTCGGCCACGATCTTCTGGCCGCTGCTCAGCGTCATCTCGGATCTTGCCGGTTGGCGCAGCACGCTGGTGATGGCGGCGGCCCTGCACGCTTTCGTCTGCGTGCCGCTCTATCTGTTCGGCCTGCCCAAACCGATCGCTTACGAAAAATCCGGCGACAGCGCAGACTTCGCACCGGTGCCGCTGAACGAGGGCGACCGAAAACGCGCCTTCCTGCTGGTGGCGATCACCACCGCCATCGCCTCCTTTGTCACCTTCGGCCTCTCACCCTCGCTTCTGGAAGTGTTGCACCAGTTCGGCGCCACGCCCGAATTCGCCCTGCAGCTTGCCGCCGCCCGTGGCGTGCTCGGCATTTCCGCCCGCGGTGTCGATATGCTGCTCGGCACGCGCGGCAACCCGTTCATCACCTCGGTTGCCGGCTGCAGCTTCATGCTTGTCGCCTTCGCCGGCCTGCTTGTCCTGCCCGCATCGGCGTTCAGTCTCTGGGTTTTCATCGCGCTTTACGGCTTTGGCTCTGGCATCCTCGTGGTCGCCCGCGCGCTACTGCCGCTGGCGCTGTTTTCGCCGCGCGAATACGGCCGCCAGGCAACCCGCCTCGCCATGCCGCAGAATATCGCCAATGCGCTCGCCCCCGTCATCTTCACCATGCTGATCGACCGCACCGGCGTGGCGACAGTGATCATCACCGCCATCGCGCTTGCCGGCGTCGCGCTGATCGCCATCATCCTGCTGATCGCGCTGGTCCGGCGCGTGCGGGCGCAAGCCGCATTCATTCCGTCACCGCCCTGAACCGCATTTCCGCCAGCTGAAATTTCGTTTTCGCCTCGCGCCGCGTCCGCGTGCCCCGATGCAAAAGGCTCACCAGAACCGCGCCCTCCAGCGCCATCGCCGCATCGTGCAGCAGCGCTCGCACGCGGGCCGCAATCACCTGCGTCTCCCGCCGCCCCTCCGACAGTGACCACACTTCCAGCGTGATCAGATGCACCTGCAGCGTCTCGCCATCCTCATCGCGGCTGTCGGTCTCGCCAAACACCACGCAAGGCAGCTCGGCCCGCGCCAGCATGCGGTCGCGCACGCCATCCGGCCCCACCAGCGCCCGCAATTCGGCATCACCGGAAAGCCGCGCAAAAATCGCCTTCATCAGCGCATTCACCGCCATCAGCGCCCCTCCTCCTCGCAATGGCAGACGAGATACCGCCGCGTCTCATCGGGATCGCGCACCGCCCTGATGGCGAATAGACGCTCCCCCTTGCGAAACCGTTGTCCGCCCAAAACGCCGTCACGAAACCGCACCCAGATCCGGTGCGTCACGGTGGCGCTCTCGGCCGCCGCCCCCTTTTCAGACACCACGAACGACACCGGCTCGATCCGCGCCCACATCGACGACGCAATGGTCCAGACCATCACCGCGCCGCCCTGCCCATCCGGCAGCGCCTCGGCCACTTCAAGCTCCAGCCGCGCCGTCATCTGTCCGGGATCGAAAAACGTGACCGGCATGTTTAGAGCCTCCGCAGCCGGTAAGAGGCGATCAGCCGCTCATAGCCATCGGGAATGCCGGCCGGCTGGCTCTCCAGCGCCACCACGCCGCGGAACGCAAACATATGCGCCACATGCAGCAGCATGGCCCGTTTCAACCCGTCCGGCACATCGGCACCGCCCTCCCCGAAACCGGCAACAAAGGTGATCTCGATACCGTTCATCACCTGTCCCGGCGCCGGCGGATCACGCAGCCACAGCCGCACCGGCCGGCTTTGGCCATCGAGCAGATGATCTTCAAGTGACACATCAACCGGCGCACCAGCCGCATCATAAACCGTCACGTTCTCAATGGCTTGCACTGGAAACCTGACAATCTTCAGGATGCCGTCGCGCGGCCAGAGATCGAGGCACAGCCGCCATGTCTGGGTGATCAGGCAAAGCCCGGTCTCGCGCTCCAGATGTTCGCGTGCGGTGGTGATGAGGGAAGAGATAAGCGTATCCTCATTGCCGTCATCAAGCCGCAGATGCGCTTTGACGTCGGCAAGCGTGATCGGCTCCGCGGTGGGCGGAGTGGTCAGGATATAGGTCATGGGAGGTCCCGCGAGGTTGCGTTGTGCGGTGTTGGCCCCTCACTTGCGATTTCTAGCACTTAGCTAAAGCTAAGATGCTGAAATCGCTTTCTCTCCCGCAGGGGGAGAGATAGGGCCGCAGCGTCTTTACCTCTCCCCTTGTGGGAGAGGACACAAAATCATGATCTTAGCCAATAGGCTAAGTCATAGATTTTGTTGGTGAGGGGCTAACCGCATCCGAAAAAATCACATTAGCTGGCCGAAAACTTCACCACCTTGATCGCCTCGAAATTCTGTACCCCACCCCCAACCCGCTTGGTGGTGTAGAACAGCACGTACGGCTTGGCCGAATAGGGATCGCGCAAAATCCGCACCCCGGCCCGATCCACCACCAGATAACCCGAGCGAAAATCCCCGAAGGCGATCGCCGTCGCATTGGCGGCGATGTCCGGCATCTCTTCCGCTTCCGCCACCGGAAAACCGATCAGCGATGCCGCTTGGCCCACCGATGCCGGCGGGCGCCACAGGTAATTGCCATCCGCATCCTTGAATTTTCGAACCTCGGCCTGGGTGCGCCGGTTCATCAGGAACGTGGCGTTCTGGCGATGTTTGGCCTTCAGCGCATAGATCACATCCACCAGCGTATCGGAGGGGTTTGCCGCCTTGAAACCACCCGCCACGCCGGTCGCCACATGGCCGAGGCTGCCCCAGGCCCAATCCTCCTCGGCCACCGTCGGATAAGACAGAAAACCCTTGGGCTTGTTGACGCCATCGCCGCGAATGAAGGCGTCGCCCTCCTGCTCGGCAAACACCACATCCACCTCACCGGCAATCCAGGCCTCGATATCGACGGCTGCATCATCCAGCAGCGCCTGTGTCGCCGCCGGCATGGCGTAAAGCTCCATGGTCGGAAAGGTCAGTTCGGACAGCTGCGGCGTATCGGTCTGCGGCCGCGCCGCCGTCTCGGAAACCCATCCGGTCGCCAGCCCCGCCGCCGCAAACGGCTTTTTCAGCACGGCACCGGAAACCGTCCGCACGGTTGAAAGCGCACGCATCGGCGAAACGACAGAGATGCGCCGGCCGATCTCGTTATCCGTCTCCGGCGGCACCAGATATCCGCCATCCGCCCCGGCAGAACCCGAAAACGCCTTGGCCTCCAGCTCGCGCAGACCCTGCTCGTCGCCACGGCGGATATAGGCATCGAAAGCCGCCTTGTGTTCCGCCGCTTCCGGCCCGATCTCCCGGCCAGATCCGAGGGCCGGTCGCGCCTTCTTGAGCAGCAGCTGGTCGAGCACCTTTTTGTTGTCGTCGACGGCCCGGTTGATGCGTTCCATCCTGTCGCGCGTCACCACATCGGCTGACATCTTTTCCTCGATCTCGCCGAGCCTCCTGTCATTGACCTCCTTGAAGGCTTCGAATGCCTCCATGAAATCCTCGAAAGCCGCCGTCACCGTGTCCGGCACGGCCTTGATTTCAGGCGCCACACGCATCTGTTCCGTCATCTCGATCATCCCCAATGGTTGGATTTTTCACGTTGATCTGAAGGTTGAGGCAAACATCAGCTTTGCCGCCCGCCGCATCTGGCGGACGAGTTCGGTTTCCCGGTCGCGAAAGAACCGCGCATGCTTCACGTCGGATACCCGCGCCGAAGGCAACATCGGAAAGGTCACGACGGAAATCTCCCAAAGCTCGGCTTCGAGAATGCGCCGCACCCCGGTCTTGGCGTCGGTGCGGGCCTTCACACTGCGAAAACCGATCGAAAGCCCGTCCAGCGCGCCCGTCTTCATCAGCGAAAACACTTCCCGCGCCCGCGCCACGCCGGGCGACAACATGCCCTCGACATAAAGCCCGCGCGCATCCTCGCGAATGGTCTTCCAGGCCCCGATCGGCTCGGCCGGATCATGCTGGTAGAGCATGCGCACCTGCCCCGCGCCACGCTCCACCAGCGACTGCCGGAATGCCCCGCGTTCAATGGTGTCGCGGCCGAGATCGACCTCGCCAAACACGCTGGCATAACCGGAAAATACCCCGTCGCCGCTCACCCCGGCCAGTTCCAGATTGGCGAATTTGCGCGCAGTGGAGCGAGGCCCGCGATAAGCGTGCATGAAATTTCTCCTTGGTGTCCTGATTTTTTCTTTGCGCCGCTGCGCGCCTTGCCCGGCACAGCCACAGCCCGATATGCACCGTTCTACGAACGGCAAAGGAACGACACATGGCCTGCAGCACCTGTGCGGACTTTTCATCACCGCGCCAGATCCGCCTGCCGGCCGATCTCACAGCGGTTATCCTGTCATTGCAGGCCGCCGTCGCGCAGAACCGCCTCACCGTCCTGCCGGCCTACAGCGCCACCATCACCGCCCCGGCCTTCTCCACCCTCGCGGCAGAAGGCCCATGGCACGAGATCATCCAGAACACCTTTCGATGCTCCGGCTGCGGCCAGAAATACATACTGAGCGCCGACACCTATCACGGCGGCGGCAGTCTCGATGCGACCGACGGCGTCTGAAACCTATCCCGATTTCTTCCCATAGCGCGCCGCGATCCGTGACAGCGCCCCCAGCACCCACCAGGCACACAGGCTCGCCGCCGCCGATCCGGCCAGCATCAGATCGGAGCCGGAAACGGCATCGGATATCCCCAGCCGCTCAGCCAGCCATATCCCCGCCGGCCCGCCAAAAATAAGCCCGCAGCTGACGCCTGTGGCAAACCGGCTCAAGGCCTCGCGCCGGCTTTTGGGCAGAAGATAGATCAGCGAGACGCTCGCGCCTGCCACCGCCCCCACTACCCGCGCGGCCCACACGCCGGCATCGTTGCCGATACCGGCTCCGAGATCGGTGCCCAGTTCAGTCATTGTTAACCATTCCCTGCGAGATTGAGGATCCGTCACAGGCATAGCCATGCGACGATGACGGTGTTGCGCGCGGACAAAAACCGCCCGGCCGAGGTTGCAGGAACCATCGCTCCCGCCTCGAAACCGCTTTAACTTTTGATGTTTTCGCGAGTCGCCAGAATCACTTGGCGCAGATTGCTGACAGAGTGAGTCCGGGTTTTGAGAGGTTGAGTGAACGACTTCACTGACCGGATGAACTCGCCCTAAAGATCCTCGTCCTTTTCCAGGTCCGGTGCGATCTGACGACCGTGGCGAATATACGAAACGGTCAAACCTTTCGGGCCGATCCGGTAGCTGATGACATAATCACCCGAGACAAAGTGCCGACGTCCCGGCAGGATGCTCTCCTCAACCCCAGCCATAGGATGGTCCGCGAGAAGGCGAAACGCCTTCTGCAATTGCAACACCACGGCCTCGGCCGCGTGCGGGTTAAAACGCTCCAGATAGGCGTGTTCCTGCCGAATAAAGCGGATCGCATTTTTCGAGAGCCTGAGCTTCATTCCGCGGCGTCCTTGCGCTCGTCGAGCAGCTCGGCGAAAAATTCCTCGGCGTCCATGCTTTCGCCATTGGCGATCTGCTCTTCGCCTTTCAGGATCTGCAGAACGTCATTGCCCTCCGCCATCATGTAATACTTCAACGCCCGCACGATCACCCAGCTGCGGCTGCGCTCGCTCGCCTCGGCGATCTTTTCGATGTCCTCGAGAATATCCAGCGGTACCCTGAGCGTGATCGGATCGGACAGAACAGGTTTATCGGCCATAAGAACCTCCATTTGTAATACGCGGTATTACAAATTGCGCCCGCCGCCGCCGACCGTCAATATCCCACCGTTTCACGTTTTTCGTCGTCGGTCAGAAACGCCGCCGCCCCCACCCGTGCCCACAAGGCCTCGCGCTCGGTAGAAAGCCCCGCCACCCGGTCGAGATCCGGTTCCAGCCGCAACCCTTCTCCCAGCACTCCGCACAGCCAGGCGGAAAAACTCGCCGCCGTGCGAAAAATCATCGGCAGCACGGTGAGGCGATAAAACGCCCGATGCGCCTCCTGATAATTGGCATAGGTATTGTCGCCGGGAATGCCCAGCAGCATCGGCGGCACACCGAGGCCGAGCGCGATGTCGCGCGCCGCCCCGTTTTTCGCCTCCATGAAATCCATGTCTTTCGGCGAAAGCGCCATCGCCTTCCAGTCCAGTCCGCCTTCCAGCAGCAGCGGACGCCCGGCATTCACCGCACCGGCATAACCCGCCTCCAGTTCCTCGCGCAGCCGGTCATACTGGTCGGGCGAAAGATTGCCGCCATCCTTGGGCTGATAGACCAGCGCCCCGGAAGGCCGCGCCGAATTGTCGAGCAGCGCCTTGTTCCAACCGGCAGCCGCATTGGAAAGATCAAGCGCCGCCCCGGCCGCCACCAGCGGCGAAAGACCGCAATGATCCTCCAGCGGATGAAACAATTTCAGGTGCAGCACCGCCAGGCCATCATTCTCCACCTCGGCCGGCAAACGCCGCACCACGCCGCCGGCCCGATAATCATAGGCCAGCGGCCAGCCATCCCGCCCCTCGACGATCGCCACCCGGTCGGGCCGAAGCAGATGCAGCTCCCTCAAACGCCCACCCACAAACAGCGGCTCCACATAGGCATTGCCCGAAAGCAGCAGATGCCCGTACAGCGCCTCGAAAAAATCCGCCCCGCCCTGGCGCCCGTTCGGCCGCAACAGCAGCGAAAGTGCGGCATGATCATCCACCTCGACCTTGCCCTCATAGGCCAGCCACGGCACGCAAGCCGCCGCTTCGGCGATCATCCGCACAGCCCGATGCGCCACCGGGTTTTTCATGAACCCGGCCCGCGCCAGTGCCGCATAGGACCGCCCCGACCAATGCGCCGCGCCCTCGCCGGCAATCACGGCAAAAGCCGCCCCGACGCCGGACACCGCCTTCGCCTCCGGTGATCCAGACACGGCTTTGCCATCCCCCGCGAAAAACCGCGGCAGGCGAAACGGAGATTTCATCTCGGGTTATCCTTGTGTTTGATAGCGGCGCAAACGGGTGGATTACAAAAGGCGCGGCGATCTCCCAATACCTTCTCCCCATGGGGGAGAAGGTGGCCCGAAGGGTCGGATGAGGGGGTAATCTGCATCGAAAGGTCTGGCGGCGCCGCCCCCTCATCGCCTCGCTGACGCTCCGGCACTTCTCCCCGATGGGGAGAAGATGTCTGGAGAACCGCCGAGAATCACCAACCGAAAAACCCTAACCCAGAGGCGCCGTCACTGCCTTGCCCACATCATAATCCGCGGCAATCCGCATTTCCCTTATCGGCTTCACCACATCGATCGACTGCTGATAAATCGGGTGCGCCTTGTAGGCGGCCAGAGCCGCCTCATCGACGAACTCGCCGTAGACCACGAGATCGATCTCGGTGCCCCACTGATCGGTCTTCACATTGGTGCCGATTTCCAGAAGCTGCGCATGGGGATTGGCGGTCAGCAACGAAAGCCCCGCCCGCACCGCATCGAGGTTTTCGGGTTTGACTGTGAAAAACACGATATGGCGTATCATCGAAACTCCGCGGGCATTCTTTTTGCAATTCGGCCTCGCTAACACGTGCCGCTGTCGCCTTCAACGCGCCCGCACTCAACCCAGCGCCGCCGCAAACGCCCGTCCATAGCCCGCCACCAGCTCCGCCCTGTCCGTCCCGTTGACGATCTTCCTTGCCCCCACCCAATCGGCCTTGCCACGGCAAAAATAGTAATCCAGCCGCCAGCCGGTAAATATGCCCACCCGCATGCCCTCGATCAGAATCCTGGCGGCGATATCGGTGCGCATTGCCAGCGCCGGCTCGGCCACCAGATCCACTCCCGTCAGGTCAGACATCGCCTCGTAATTGCGCCTGTGCGTCAGTTGCACGAAACCGCGTCCGAACCAGTTTTTGCCCTCCGCATCCGGTCGCCAGTACGGCACCTTCACCGATGGCAACCGCCCCGCTGCAAAGGCCCGTTCCAGCCGCGCCACCGCCTCGCCGTCGCTTTTCGCCAGCGTTTCGCGCACCGGCTGCATGGTGCCAGCCGTTTCGTGAAAGGCCGTCGCCATCACATAGGCAAGCGCCGGATCAGCCGCTCTGGAATGCAGGCTCCAGCCATCGACAATCGTTTCCATGCCGGTGACCTGCGTACGCAAAAGCCTGCCGCCAAAGGGGTTTTGACGCACACGATCGAAAAACCGGACCTTGTCCACAGCCATGGCCAACACCGCCCCAAATTAAATGACGATTTTCAATCGGTTTAGAAAAACTAAATCGTTTTAACGGCTTAAGGCCCGATTTACTTTCTGTTCACAATATGGAACCAACTGGGATGTCGGGCGTTACCCGTCGGTTTTTCAATGAAGGAGATCATGATGATGCGCCAGCAAGCTTCCGCCCTGCCCGTGAAACAGCCGATCCCCCAGCATGTCGCCGAACGTCTCGAGTCCGAGTGGCGCCAGGTCCGCGAAAGCGCGCCAGCCGTGACCACCAAACGCTGATACAGTTTTCGTCCCGCGTTTTTCGATGCGGGACGCCCCATGCCGGCGTCAGCAAGATTGCTCGTTCGCGGCGTCAGATCCCGCGCACCCGCGGCACCCCTTGGCCCTCCAGCACCAGCGCCGTCAGCGCCCAGACCAGCGCATCCAGCCGGTCCGGCGAACGGCCTGACGAAAGCCCGTCCGGTCCAAAGTCGCACATCTGATCTTCCAGCCCGACAAACCGCCCCGCATGCAGCACACGCCCCTGCTCATAGAGGGCTGCCACCGGCTCGGCGCGCAAAAACTTGCCACGGCTCGCCCGCACCATCGTCACCGGCAATCCGGCATCGACGCTTTTCAGCATGGCCGTCACCATCTCGCCGCCCTGGTTGACCTCGGCCACCACCCGGTCGGCGGCAAACCGTTTATAGGCCTTCACCACCGCCTGCGCCCATCCGGCCGGGCTCAATCCCTCGACCGAACAATCGGCCAGAACCACGGCCCGCCCGTAACCGCCGGCAGAGACATCCTTCTCCTCGATCCCGGCCACCACGATGCCGCAGCACGATCCCTCGCCGGAACCGGCAGGCGGGTCCACCGCCACCACGATGCGTTTCAGCACTCCATGCGCCCGCGTCACGCAGGCTTCCAGATCGGCACGTTTCCACAAAGCGTCGGCACGGTCCTCGATCAGCTCGCCGGCAATTTCCTGCCGCCCCAGCCGCGTGCCGCCATAGCGGCTTTCCAGCACAGCCATGAAGCCCGGCGCCAGATTGCCGGCATTGGCCGCCGTCGACATCCGCACCAGATGCGTCGTCGGATCGGCGATCAACCGTTTCAGCACCGGCACCGGCCGCGGCGTCGTCGTCACCAGCTGGCGCGGATCAGAACCCAGCCTCAGACCGAACTGCAGCATGTCAAACGTCTCCTGCGCATGTTTCCACTTGGCCAGCTCATCGCACCAGGCGAAATGAAATTGCGGCCCGCGCAGGCTCTCGGGATCTTCCGAGGAAAAGATCTGCGCCACCGCGCCGTTCGGCCACACCAGCCTGCGCCGCGATACCTCGAAATCCGGCAGGTTCTTGCGGGCGATGCGGCAGATGCCCGACGCCCCGTCCACCATCACCTCGCGCGCATCCCCCAGCGTTTCCGCCACCAGCGCGATGCGCAGATCGGATCGCTGCGCCGCACAGGCCAGCGCATGCACCCACTCCGCCCCCGCCCGCGTCTTGCCGGATCCACGCCCGCCCATCAGCAGCCACGTGCGCCAGTCGCCCTCGGGCGGCTTCTGGGCGGTGCGGCCGGTCATGAACCATTCGCGTTCGATGGCGTGGAGATGCGGTGTGAGCAATGCGTTATCGGCGATGTCGGAAGGAAGCGAAGCGTTTCGGCAATCTCCCGATTTCTTCTCCCCTGCGGGGGTCCGAAGGACGGGCGAGACCCGTGGCTCGCCCCGGCGGTGGCCCGAAGGGTCGGATGAGGGGGGAGCCGTCATCCGCGCCGTGCCATGTAGCCCCCTCATCGCCTCGCTATCGCTCCGGCACTTCTCCCCGATGGGGAGAAGATTGTTGTGGCAACCCTCCGTCCCCATCGACAGTTTCTCTGGTGTAGAAGGGGGTATTTCCAGCCCTGAAACATCCGAAATCGGCTCACACCCTCCACCCGCATCAATGCTCTTTGCCAATCCCCCGCCCGCCCCCAAAGCCAACAGGGCCCGTCGCCGAACATCTTCAATCCCGCTCATCGCATCCCCATGCGGCCCCAGAACCTCGACAACCTCCTCCTCAGCCCGTGTCGGGCGGTGGCGCTCCATCCCCAGCCGCACCGCCGGGCTCTTCAGGGTCAAGACCTGCAGCGAGGCACCGTTGGCGATATCGTTCCTCGGCGCGTTCATCGATAAGCCGTTCGACTTCACGAAGCGCCTCCTGATACCCGCCCTGATCCGCCACCCGCTCGGCCTCGGCCTGGCGGTCGCGGGCAAACTGCCGCTGCAAACTGTCGATCTTCTCCAGCGTGCGCACGATCAGCGACATCGCATCGATCGCTGCCTTGATGTCGGCGCGCGCCAGTTTCTGCGCCGCCTCATCGCCGTCGGCCAGCATCACCTCGGCACCGCAGCGCAGGCCGCGAAACGTCTCGAACTGCTTGCGCAATTCCAGCGTCGCCTCGTTGAGGATCGGCCGCATGTCGCTGGCCGCCTGCTCCTCGGCCCGCAGCGCTTCAGCCGATTTCATCTCAAGCAGGACGCCCTGCGCCAAACCCATCAAAGGCGCATCATCCGCATCGCCCCAGGTGCCAAACAGGCCCACATCGAAATCGTCAAAATCATCGGACATGCCAAACGTCCTCCGCGCCGGCCAAAAGACCAGCGCCCACAAACCCAACAAAAACCGGAGTTCTGTCACCGGAGAAGCGCCAACCCGCAACTCTCCGACTATGCATAAAACCTATCAGACGACCGTCACGCCGTCAAGGATTATTTTCCTATTTCATGATTTCAATGTTAGCTGGCCGCCTCCATTGAAGAACGCATTGAGCGTGCACACTTCTGGAGAATGGCCAGAGCCCAAGAGATATTTGCAGTAATACTGAGCATCCTCGGCATTTTGGGCGGGGGCCTGCTGGGCTTTGGCCTTGCCGGTCCCCTTGCTGCCCTGCTGTTCGCGCCGGTCGGGGCATGGCTTGGCTTTATGATTGGAGCGGATCCCCTAGGTTTTCTGCGCCTGTTGGGATAGGTGCCGCCCCCGCTTGCACATCCCGCCCAATCCCGCATAGTGGCGCCCTTGCCGCGTCTCCCGTTTTGAAAGTGCCAGACATGCCAAAGCCGCTGCCGCTGTTTACCGGCCTCTCCGCCTTCCCGCTCACGCCGGCGGATGAAAGCGGCCGCGTCGATACCGATGCCCTGCAGGCTCTGCTCGCCCGCATCGTCGATGGCAAGGCAAACTCTATCGGCCTGCTCGGCAGCACCGGCACCTATGCCTATCTCACCCGCGAAGAACGCCGACGCGCGCTTGATGCCGCCGTCGAGGCGGTTGCCAAGAAACTGCCGGTCATCGCCGGCATCGGCGCGATGCGCACAGACGAGGTGCAGGCGCTTGCCCGCGATGCCGCCTCTGCCGGTGCCGATGCCCTGCTGCTCGCGCCTGTCTCCTACACGCCGCTGACGCAGGATGAAGCCTATCAGCATTACGCCACCGTCGCCGCCACCACCGACCTGCCGCTGACGATCTACAACAACCCGTCCACCACCCATTTCACCTTCAGCGAGACGCTGATCGCCCGCCTTGCCGAACTGCCCAATATCGCCGCGATCAAGATGCCACTCGCAAAGGACCTCGATTTTTCAGGCGAGATCACCCGCCTGCGCCAAAAGACGCCGGCCACCTTTTCCATCGGCTACAGCGGCGACTGGCACATGGGCGATGCGCTGCTGGCCGGCGCGGATGCGTTCTATTGTGTGGTCGCCGGCCTGTTTCCACATCCGGCCGCAGCCCTCGTCAAGGCGGCGAAGGAACACAACGCCGCCGAGGTCGCCCGTATCGATGCCATGTTCGAACCGCTCTGGGCGCTGTTCAAGGCGCATGGCAGCCTGCGAGTGATCTATGCCGCCGCAAACCTTCTCGGCCTCACCACCGCCCAGCCGCCGCGCCCGCTCCTACCCCTTGCCGACACGCTGCTGCCGGAGATCGAACAGGCGATTGCGGCTTTGCCCGAACGCTGAGCCGACAGCCCCAACCCATTGAATGAAAAGCACCCTGATGCGCGCAAAAATCTATCACAACCCTGCCTGCGGTACCTCGCGCAACACGCTGGCGCTGATCCACAATGCCGGCATCGAGCCCGAAATCATCGAATACCTGCAAACCCCGCCAAGCCGCGCCGAATTGCTGCAGATGATCTGGAATGCCGGCCTCAGCATCCGCGAGGCGATCCGCGAAAAAGGCACGCCCTATGCCGAACTCGGCCTCGACGACCCGGCGCTGTCCGACGACGCGCTTCTCGATGCAATGCTCAATACCCCGATCCTCATCAACCGCCCCTTCGTGGTGACGGATCTCGGCACACGCCTCGCCCGCCCTTCAGAACTGGTATTGGATATCTTGCCGGACACGCACAAGGGTCCGTTTTCAAAGGAAGACGGGGAAGAGGTGATCGACGCGGATGGGAAAAGGCTGCGGTAGGTCAGCTTCGCATAAAACCGAAATCAATACCGAGGCCATGAATGCCGATCTTCTCGATTTATTGCGATACGCCTGAAGATACGAACTACGAAGCGAAGCCACTGGACGGCGACTTCAACAAGGTCGCTCCCCTCGGATTTGATTTTCACCCGGTCGCAAAAGCTGCAATAAATGCTGACGGCGGCATCATCTTCCAGCGCTTTGACTATCAGGGCACTCCGGTTGATACGACGCATTTGCCATCCCGGGTGATGTTGGGCGGCCCCAGGCGCAATCTCACGGCCTTGTTTAAGGCACACGGCCTATTTCTGACAAGCAAAGCTCTTCGTGAGGTCATCGAAGAATTGGAGCCCGGTCGCCATCAGTTCGCACCCATGGAATTGGTTTGGAAAGACAAAACACATGCTGCCGACTATTTCTGGGTTTACCCCTGTGTGCGTATCGACGGGATGGATCAGGTGAGAACGACTGCTGTCATGAGCCCGGCCACAGGCTTGTGGCAGATAACGAATGCAAGCAAGCTCTTCGCGAACCGCGATCAGGTCGGTGCCCACCATCTCTGGGTCGACACGCGCCTGCCAACTTTTCCTCCCTTTGTCTCCGAAACATTTCGTGCTGCCGCCGAAAAAGGCGGCCTCAAAGGCATCGGCTATAGCGAGATCCCCTTCAGCGACTGATGCCAATCACGTCCCGCAAAACGTCCGCATCACCCGCTGATCCACCGTCGGCGGCGTCATCAGGTCGGCAAATTCCGGCTGGTCCTCATAGGGCTTCTCCAGCGCCGTCGTCAGCCGTTCGAAAAAGCTGAAATCACCGTAATTGGCAGCCGAAATCGCTTCCTCGATACGGTGGTTGCGGGCAATGATCGCCGGGTTTTTGGCCCGCATCGCCGCCCGCTGCACCTCGGGCCCCCGGCCATCCCACTCCAGCCTCAGCCGCCACCCGGCCAGCCAGTCCGCCGCTGCAGCCCTGGCCGTCACTCCGGCCTCCATCACACCATCTGAAAATTCTTGCAGAAACGCCGCGTCCCCTTCCGGCGTCACCGCATCGGCCAACCGTCGACAGGTCAACGTAAAATCCGCCTCGCCCTTGTGCATGGCGCCAAGCAGACCCTGCACCAGATCGCCATCACCCTCCTTGCCGGTCGACAGGCCGATTTTCTGCGAAAACTCGGCAAGCCACGCCACTTGGAACCGCTCGCCAAACTCCTTCAACACGCCGTTTGCCGCCTCCACGGCCTTTTCCTCATCGGCATCGATCAACGGCAACAGGCATTCCGCCAGCCGCGCGATGTTCCACTGGGCGATGCCCGGCTGGTTGCGATAGGCATAACGCCCCTGCGCATCGATCGAGGAAAACACTTTCATCGGCTCGTATTCATCGAGAAAGGCGCACGGCCCGAAATCGATCGTTTCGCCCGAAATCGTCATGTTGTCGGTGTTCATCACCCCATGGATGAAACCGACACCCAGCCAGCGCGCCACAAGCTTCGCTTGCCGCTCCGCCACGCCCCGCAACAGTGCAAGATACGGATTCTGTTCCGCTTTCAGATCGGGATAATGCCGCTCGATCACATAATCCGCCAGCACCCGGATGCCGTCAGTGTCACTCCTGGCGGCCAGAAACTGGAACGTGCCGATCCGCACATGGCTGGCCGCCACGCGCACAAACACCGCGCCCTGCTGCGGGGTCTCGCGATACACCGCCTCGCCGGTCGCCACCGCCGCCAATGCCCGCGTTGCCGGAATGCCGAGTGCGGCGAAAGCTTCGGAGACGATATATTCCCGCAGCACCGGCCCCAGTGCGGCGCGTCCGTCACCCCGGCGTGAATAGGGCGTCGGCCCCGCCCCCTTCAGCTGGATATCGCGGCGTTTGCCGTTCACATCGATCACTTCGCCCAGCAGGATCGCCCGTCCATCGCCCAGCTGCGGCACAAAATTGCCGAACTGGTGGCCGGCATAGGCCATGGCGATCGGCTCGGCGCCGGCGGGCAGAACATTGCCGCCAAATATCGCCGCCAGCCGGTTTTCATCCGCATCCGGGCCGAGTGCCTGCGCATCCAGCTGCAGCTCGCGCGCCAGATCAGCATTAAATTTCAAAAGTTTCGGGCCCTCGACTGCCTCCGGATAGACGGATGCATAAAAACGCTCCGGCAGGCGGGTATAGCTGTTGTCGAAGTGGAACATGGCAGGTCTCCGGGCACTATTCGGCTCATTCGAATATGGTGACACGCGCCGGATTCGCAACCTCGCTCCAAGCAGCACGCAGCACCAAACTTTTCGTTTTGCCCCCGGCCCATCCTGCCTATATGAAGCGGATAAAAGCAGGAGTGCATATGGCCAGCCTCGAAACCATCATCGACGACTTTGCCTTTCTCGACGATTGGGAAGACCGTTATCGCTACGTCATCGAACTCGGCAAAGCGCTGCCGGAACTGCCGGAAGACAAGCGCGATGCTCGCTACAAGGTGAATGGCTGCGCCAGTCAGGTCTGGCTGGTCAGCCATGTGGCCGATGATGCCGCAGATCCGGTGATGACCTTCGAAGGCGATAGCGACGCCCATATCGTGCGCGGCCTCGTCGCCATCGTGCTCGCCGTCTATTCCGGCAAAAAGGCATCCGAAATCGCCACAACGGACGCGATCGAAATCTTTGACCGTATCGGTCTGGTGGAAAACCTTTCTTCCCAGCGCGCCAATGGTCTGCGCTCGATGGTCAAGCGTATCCGCGAGGAAGCTTTGGCATTGGCGCCGGCCTGAATGACCGCCAGCGGGGCAACAGTGTTTCCCCACTCGGACATCTGGCCCGGACAGGCTGTAATTACACCGAAAGCGGCCGCACGCCGTTGACCCAGGCCATATCTTCCTGCGTCAGCGGCACGTCGCGCAATTCGCGATTGACGAGAAAGTTTTCGGTCTCTTCCGTGGTGATCGCCAGTTCCACCTTGGCATCGAACCGTGCGCGAAATGCCTCGATGATCTCGTCGACGATGACTTCCGGCGCCGATGCACCAGCGGAAATGCCGAGCGTTCTGATATCGCCGATCTCGTCCCAGTTCAGTTCCGAGGCGCGCTGCACGAGGATCGAGTGTTTGGCGCCGGCACGCAGCGCCACTTCGACAAGGCGCTTGGAGTTCGACGAATTCGGCGCACCGACGGTGATGAACAGGTCGCAGCCTTCGGCCGCCTGCTTCACCGCTTCCTGACGGTTGGTGGTGGCATAACAGATACTGTCGGCCGACGGCGCAGTCAGGTTCGGGAAACGCTCCTGAAGGCGCGCGATGACGCCGGCCGTATCATCCACCGACAAGGTCGTCTGGGTGACGTAACCGAGATTGTCCGGGTCGATTGGCGTATAGACATCGGCATCCGCGATGGTTTCCACCAGCGACACCGTGCCTTCCGGCAGCTGCCCCATCGTGCCGATCACTTCCGGGTGGCCGGCATGGCCGATAAGGATGACATGGCGGCCGAGGCGCTGGTGACGCATGGCCTGCTTGTGCACTTTCGAGACCAGCGGGCATGTCGCATCGAGATAGAAGAGATTGCGCGACTGCGCATCTTCCGGCACCGACTTTGGCACGCCATGAGCGGAAAACACCACCGGCTGCTGGCGATGTTCGGCCGGGATCTCGTTCAGTTCCTCGACGAAAATGGCGCCCTTGGCTTCCAGACCTTCGACGACATAACGGTTATGGACGATCTCGTGACGGACATAGACCGGCGCACCATACTGCTTCAGCGCCAGAACGACGATCTGGATGGCACGATCGACACCGGCGCAGAAACCGCGCGGGCCGCACAGGCGGATCGTCAGTTCGGGTTTTGCGTCAGCTTGGCTGATCTCGGTTGGCTGTGCGCCAGCCTGTTCGGTCACCTGAATGTTCATTCCGTTCCACACGAAGGGGCGAGCCTGAAATGGGCGCGCCGCGATAGAGGGCCTCTTGGACGTTTCATATAGGCGAGCCGGGACAAATCCGCCAAACAAAATTTGCTCAATGACAAAACGCAAGCCGCTCAGGCCGGCGTTCGACGCCGCTTCAGCCACATGGCAAAAACCACGCCGGCAAGCGCCAGCGCCAGCCCATACCATGTCACCGCATATTGAAGGTGATTGTTGGGCAGATCGAACTGGGTGACGCCACCCACCGGAAAACCACCGGGATTTTTCACCGTCGCATCGACATCCACGAAAAAGGGCAGCACGCCGGCCGGATCGAGACCGGCGCTGGAGGTCATGGCGACGATATCCTTCCAGTAAAAGATGTTCTTTGGCAGATCATTGTCAGGCACCAGCGACGACGGTTTTTCCGTCAGTTTTGCCCGCGCATAACCGGTGAGCGCCACAACACCTGCCACCTGCCCCTGCTGCCGTTTGGCTGCATCCTTCATTTCGTAGGGCACGAAACCGCGATTGACGAGCAGCGTGCGGCCATCATCGAGCAACATCGGCGTATAGACATAAAAGCCCGTCTGGCCCTGATGGGTGGCAAAGAAATGCCGTTCTTTCGCATGGTCGAACGTGCCGGAGACGGCAACACGGCGGAATTCGAAATCCGCACCGCTTTTCTCCGCCGCCTCGATCTCGGCAAGCGGCACCGGTGCGGCATCACGACGCTCGGCGATCTTTGCGATCAGCCCTTCCTTCCAGTGCAGGCGTTCGACCTGCCATGTGCCCAGCGAGAGCAGGATGGCGAGCGCGGCGAGGACGAGGGCCGCGGTGAGGATGGTTCGGGAGCAACTAGCAGGTAAGTTCACGGCTTAAACCAGCTCAATCCGCAAAGAACGCCCGACGGCAGCAGCAGCGCGACGCAATGTCAGTAACGTAACGGACTGATAGTTGGGATCAAGCAGACGATCGAGTTGCTGCCGGCTGGATTGCATACGTTCCGCCATCGCCTTCTTGGTCAGACCTTCCTCAGCCATGGCGGCACGCAACTGGTCGGCGATCACCTGCTTGAGCGCGATCGCTTCGGTTTCCTCCAGCAGGCCATCCGCTTCGAGAAACTCGTCGAAACTTTCGCTCCGGTCGACATAACCTTTTGCTTCACTCATCCCTGCAATTCCCTTTTACGTGCCAGAGCCAGATCCACATCCTGCTGAGGCGTTTTCTGTGTTTTCTTTTCGAAGCCGTGCAACAAGACCATTTCACCCTCATGGATGCAGAAGATCACCCGAGCGATGCGGCCACCCGCCAGATTGCTGCGAACCTCCCACAGGCTGGAGCCGAGAGACCGGCAGTAGGGCATTCCCAATGGCCAGCCAAATTCTACACGCTGGATATCGATACCGATCTGGCGTCTGTCATTCCGCGGCAGATCGAGCAGCCAATCACGCACGGGTTTGCGACCGCTTAGTTGCGCATAAAACCTGCCGACAATCTTTTTCGGCGCCCCCACCATGGGCACAAATGTACCAAATTTGGTACATTTGTATAGCTAAATTTTACGCATTCTCCTCACAACAGCCGCCTCAAGCCCTCCCCCGCCTTCGCCATGTTCTCCTCCCAAGACGGCAACCCGGCTGCGAACCGCACGGCCTTTTCGTGCGCGCCGACATAAACATCCGCATCCCCCATCACCGCCGCGATCCGTGCTGCCATCTCGCCCGGATCATCCGCATCCACCAACATGGCTGCCTCTCCCGCCCAACCGGCGACGGCCCCCGATGGCGTCGAGATGACGGGCACGCCACGGCAGAGCGCTTCCGAGATCGCCATGCCATACCCTTCATAGAGGGACGAGGCGACGTAGAGATGGGTCTGGCTCCACAAGCCATCGAGTGCCGGTGCCGACAGTTCGCCGGCAAGCGTGATGTGGTTTTCGAGGCCGCGGGTTTTGATGCGGTTGTGCAGGGAGCTTACGTAGTCGGGGTAACGTTCGGTATTGCCGACGATGGTGAGGGACCAGTGCGACCTATCCAATGCCGAAAGCGCGTCGATCAGAAACTCGTAGCGTTTCCTCGGAATGACCGCGCCGACCGAGAGAAGCCGCCATGACCCGCCGGCATGGGCCGGACTTTGGGGGGCCGGGTCGTTGCCCGGTTTGGCGGTGATGATGTTTTTTGCCGCGATGCCGTAGCGGCTTGCGATATAGGCATGGCTTTCGTCGGAGGTGACGATGATGGTGTCGGCGAGTTCCAATGCCGATTGCTCTGTCGCAACAGCATCGGGTCTACTCACAGTCCCCTCCCCACCCTCCCCACAAGGGGGAGGGCTTAACCCAGCCTGACCGCCGAGGTTTACTTGGGGCAGGAGAGCGCCACGAATTTTCTCCCCCCTTGTGGGGGAGATGGCCGGCAGGCCAGAGGGGGACTTTGTCTCACCCCGCTCCTCCGCCATCGAATGATGATAAACCAGCACCAGCCGAAACGGCCGCCCGCGCAAGATCGGCAGCAGCATGCAGCCATAGATATGGTCCATCACCACAACCGCGCCCGGCTTGATACCATCGAACAGCACCGCGATCTCGTCCATCACCGCCGAATCCGGCGTCGGAAAACACACCGGCACCGTCATCTCGCGTACGCCGCTGCAATGGCGGTCGAGCCACGCGATCAGGTGGCGGTTGTAAATCCAGCCACCGGTCTTCTGTTCGTAATCTCGGCTGTAGAAATGATGGATCGGCATTTTGGACTGCTGCGAGCATTGCGGAAAACAAATCATCGCACCGGCAACCGCGCCACGTCCAGCCGTCAAAAAGAGAAAAGGCGGGCGCCTCCCAACACCCGCCTTCCCTGTTTCCTGTTCGGTCTGCGCTGCTAACTCAATGAGCCAGCGGCGCGCCCCAATCGCCCCAGATATAGATCGCGAAGAACAGGAACAGCCAGACGACGTCGACAAAATGCCAGTACCAGGCAGCCGCCTCGAAGCCGAAATGTTTTTCCGGCGTAAAGCCACCGGTGATCGCCCGGATCAGGCAGACGATCAGGAAAATCGTGCCGACCAGAACGTGGAAACCATGAAAGCCGGTCGACATGAAGAAGGTGGCGCCATAGATCGAATTCTTGAAGTCGAACGGCGCATGTGCGTATTCGTAAGCCTGCACGCAGGAAAACAGCACGCCGAGCGCCACCGTCAGCGCCAGACCGTTGACCAGGCCCTTGCGGTCGCCATGCAGCAGCGCGTGATGCGCCCAGGTCACGCAGGTGCCGGAAAGCAGCAGGATGACGGTGTTGTAGATCGGCAGATGCCAGGGATCGAGAACCTCGATGCCCTTGGGCGGCCATTGCCCGCCGGTGAATTCGAGACGCGAGGCCTGAATTGCCTCGTGCGGATAAAGGCTGGCATCGAAAAATGCCCAGAACCATGCCACGAAGAACATCACTTCCGAAGCGATGAACATGATCATGCCGTAACGCAGATGCAACGAGACGACGCGGGTATGGTGACCCTCGCGGCCTTCCTTGATCGTATCCGCCCACCAGCCGATCATCGTGTAGATGACGATGGCGAGACCGATGAAGAACAGCCATGGCGTGGCAAGGTTCAGCCCGAAGATCTTGAACTCGCTGCCATGCAGGTAACGCATGTAACCGACGCCACCAAAGGTGAGGACGAAGGCGCCGATCGAGGCCAGAAACGGCCACGGGCTCGGGTCTATGATATGGTAATCGTGGTTCTTCTGATGCGTATCGGCCATGTCGTCACTCCCCTGACCTGAACCTTTTCTGCCCGAAGGCAAACCCTCTTACAGTTTCTTGCCGTCCGTCGCGTTTTTATCCGGCAGTGCCGCGACGGGCTTGGCCGCCCGCGTGCTCGGATAGAATGTATAGGACAGCGTGATCGTGCGGATATGTTTTGTCTCTTCGGCCGTCGCGAGATCCGGATCGACGAAGAACACCACCGGCATGTCCAGCGTTTCACCGGCCTTCAGCGTGGTTTCCGTAAAACAGAAACACTGGACCTTGTTGAAATACGCGCCCGCTTCCATCGGCGTGACGTTGAAGACGGCGGTGCCCGTCACGTCATGCGGGGAGCGGTTGGTCGCCTTGTAGGAAATCTGCACCGTCTCGCCGAGTTTTGGCTCGATGGAGCGCTCCACCGGGCGGAAATCCCAGTTGAGACCGCTCGATGTATTGGCGTCGAAGGTGACGCGGATCTTTTGATCGAGAATGCGGGTGGAATATTGTTCGACGCGCTGGGTGGTGCCGTTGTAACCGGTCACCTGACAGAACAGCCGATAAAGCGGCACGGATGCGTAAGCCGCGCCCACCATGCCACCGGCAAAGATGAAGCAGAACGCGAAAATGGAACCGTTGCTCATCCGCTTGGCGGTTTTTGCCGCGGACGGCTGCACGCCGGCCGAAGCTCCGCCGTCAGATGGCGAACCCGGCTCTCTCCTCCCTGTCTCCTCCGTCAATCCTGCCTCCCGTCAGTTTGCGAAGCCGCCGATCTTGATCAGCGTCACGATATAGAACAGCACGACCAGCGCCGCGAGCACCAGACCGAGCGCCACATTGCGCCCTCGCCTGGATTTTTTCTGCGCCTCGTTGAGCTTGACCGTTTCGATCATCCACTCACTCCAAACAGGTTGCCGCCAATGGCGGTCCAGACGCCGGCCAGCCAATGATCGGCCAGCAATGCGCTGAAAATGGCGAACAGATAGAAGATGGAATAGAAGAACATCTTTTTCGCCGGCACCATCTTTTCATCGCCATCCGGCATGCGCAGCACGAGGATGGAATAGAAAGTGAAGATGGCGCTCAGCACAAAGGCAAAGATGCCGTAACCGATGCTGGCAAGACCGGTGATGGCCGGCGCGACGGCAACCGCCATGGTCAGCAGCGTGTAGACGAACATCTGCCGTTTGGTGGAACGTTCACCGACCACATTCGGCATCATCGGAATGCCGACCGAGCCGTAATCGCGCATCTTGAAGAGAGCGAGAGCCCAGAAATGCGGCGGCGTCCACAGGAAGGTGATCATGAACAGGATGGTGCTGTCGAGCGACACGCCGCCGGTGACACAGGCCCAGCCCAGCATGGGCGGAAACGCGCCTGCCGCACCGCCGATGACGATGTTTTGGGGCGTCGAACGTTTCAGCCACATCGTGTAGACGACGGCGTAGAAAAAGATGGTGAAGGCGAGCAGGCCGGCGGCGAACCAGTTGACGGCCAAACCCAGGATCGCGACCGAAAACACCGACAGCGTCAGGCCAAAAGCCAGCGCCTCGCGAGGCTGCACACGGCCATCCGGGATAGGGCGCTTGGCGGTGCGGGTCATCACCGCGTCGATATCGGCGTCATACCACATGTTGAGAGCGCCGGACGCTCCCGCGCCGACGGCGATACAGAGAATGGCGATGGCGCCGAGGATCGGGTTGATATGGCCCGGTGCCAGAACCATGCCGACAAAACCGGTGAACACGACCAGCGACATGACGCGCGGCTTCAGGAGTTCGAAAAAATCGCGCGCATTGGCTTCCGACAGGCCGGAGCCCTGCTCGGTGCCGAATGTGTCGTGATCCTGAATGACTGTCATGCGGTGGTCCTGTTCTCGTATCGAATGGCGAAGGCGGCGCAATCGCTGCGCTGCCTCCCCCCAGAGTGTATCAAGTGCTTATCTGATGCGCGGCAGCTGTTCCCACTGGTGGACCGGCGGCGGTGAAGACAGCTGCCATTCCAGCGTGGTTGCGCCCTCTCCCCACGGGTTGTCACCCGCGACGCGCTTCCTTGCGAAGGCTTCCCATACGCAAAACAGGAAGATCAGTACACCCACAAAAGAAATGTAGGAGCCGATCGAGGAGACATAGTTCCAGCCTGCAAACGCATCCGGATAGTCGATATAACGGCGCGGCATGCCGGCAAGTCCAAGGAAATGCTGCGGGAAGAACACCAGGTTCACACCGATGAACATCACCCAGAAATGCAGCTTGCCGAGGAACTCGTTATACATGTAGCCGGTCATCTTCGGGAACCAGTAATACCAGCCCGCGAAGATGGCGAAGACGGCGCCGAGCGACAGCACGTAGTGGAAGTGCGCGACGACGTAATAGGTATCGTGCAGCGAGCGGTCGAGGCCGGCATTGGCCAGCTGAACGCCGGTCACACCACCCACCGTGAACAGGAAGATGAAGCCGATCGCCCAGACCATCGGCGTCGCAAACGTGATCGAACCGCCCCACATGGTGGCAATCCACGAGAAGATCTTGACCCCTGTCGGAACGGCGATGACCATGGTGGCGAAGACGAAGTAGCGTTGTGCGTCCAGCGACAGGCCGACCGTATACATGTGGTGGGCCCAGACGATGAAACCGACCGCACCGATCGCCACCATGGCATAGGCCATGCCGAGATAACCAAACACCGGCTTCTTGGAGAAGGTGGAGATGATGTGGCTGATGATGCCGAAACCGGGCAAGATCAGGATGTAAACTTCCGGGTGACCAAAAAACCAGAACAGGTGCTGGTAAAGGATCGGATCACCGCCGCCTTCCGGCGAAAAGAAGCTGGTGCCAAAATTGCGGTCGGTCAGAAGCATGGTGATGCCACCCGCCAGAACCGGCAGCGACAGAAGCAGCAGAAACGCCGTGACCAGAACAGCCCATGCGAACAGCGGCATCTTGTGGATGGTCATGCCCGGTGCGCGCATGTTCAAGATCGTGGTGATGAAGTTGATGGCGCCGAGAATGGACGAGGCACCGGCAACGTGCAGCGCAAAGATCGCCAGATCGACCGCCGGTCCCGGCTGGCCGGAGCTGGCGAGCGGCGGATACATGGTCCAGCCGCCACCCGCGCCGTAAGCGCCTGCCGGGCCTTCGACGAACATCGACAGGACAAGCAGAAGGAAGGCCGGCACGATCAGCCAGAAGGAAATGTTGTTCAGACGCGGAAACGCCATGTCCGGCGCCCCGATCATGATCGGGATCATCCAGTTGGCGAAACCGCCGATCATCGCCGGCATGACCATGAAAAAGATCATGATCAGCGCGTGCGCCGTGGTGAACACGTTGAACATGTGCTTGCCGCCATCGATGGCGGCATCGCCCTCGAAACCGTAAACCATCGCCGCCAGACCGTGAAAGATCTGGATGCCGGGCTCCTGCAGTTCCATGCGCATGGCAACCGACATCAGGCCGCCGACAATGCCCGCCATGATCGCGAAGATCAGGTAGAGCGTGCCGATATCCTTGTGGTTGGTCGACAGAAACCAGCGCGTGAAGAAGGACGGCTTGTGGTGTGAATGGTCATGCCCGTGGTCATGGGAGTGGTCGTGCCCATGATCGGCATGTGCGTGATCGCTATGATCGTTATGTCCGGCCATAATGTGTCCCTCCCCTTACTTCGAAGCCACGGCAACGGATGCAGGTGCTGCATCGGTCGCGGCCATCAATGCCTTGTTGGCGCCGGGAAGATCTCCCGCGGCAGCCGCCTTCCAGGTGTCGAATTTCTCCTGCGAGACGACACGGATGGCGATCGGCATGAAGGCGTGGTCCTTGCCGCAAAGCTCGGAACACTGGCCGTAGTAGAGGCCTTCCTTTTCGGGTTTGAACCATGTTTCGTTCAGGCGGCCGGGTACGGCGTCGATCTTGACGCCGAAGGCGGGCATGGCAAAGGCATGGATGACATCGGTCGGCGCGGCCGTCACCAGCACGCGCACGGTCTTGTTGACGGGCAGAACCACTTCGTTATCGACGGCGAGAAGGCGCGGATAGACCTTTACATCTTCCTTGCCGGCGGCCGCACGATCGGGTTCCTTCAGCATGTAGCTGTCGAAGGCGAGCGGATTGTCGCCGCCTTCATATTCATAATTCCACTGCCACTGGGTGGCTGTCGCCTTGAGCGTGATGTCCGGATTTTCCGGCATGGTCAGCTGCGCGTTCAGAAGATTGAACGAGGGAATGGCGAGAAACAGCAGGATCAGCACCGGAGCGACGGTCCAGACGATTTCGATCGCGGTATTGTGACTGGTGCGCGAGGCGACCGGATTTTTCGCAGCACGAAATTTGACGGCCACGACAATGAGCAGCGCCAGCACGAACAGCGTGATCGGCACGATAAACCAGAGCGAGTAGTGATTGAACCACTTGATCTGATGCATGATCGGCGTCACCGGCTCCTGGAGATCCAGTTGCCAGGGTTTTGGTTGGTCGGCGACTGCAACAGTCGCCAAGAGCAGACAGATCAGCGTACCGACCCCCGCGAAAGCCCGAATAATCATCATGCACCTCCCTTACATTTTGATCCGGCTCAAATCAGAATGTAGTTTCCCTGCTACATACCTCGGTTCAATCATAATTTGCGTTTTGTCGCAATATGCGCTCCGCCGCCCTCCTGCGGCATTTTAGCCTGCCTTCACACAATCTTAGCGCGCAACACCAGGCCCTTGCGACAATGGCGCATCCCCGATAGACAGCCCCCATGCGTTAAGAGCTTGCAGTCCCACTTTCGCCGCACTCGGCTGGAAAGAGGCTTTGAGGCTTTTCATTCCTGGGGTCGGCGACAACAATGGCGCCGTGATTCGATATCTTGAGGTTTTCATGGCGCTTCGCCTTATCCGCCACCGTTTTCTGTCCGTCTGCGTTGCCGCTTTAGCCACCGGCTTTGCCTTTTCGGCATCCGCGCAGCTGGCGCCGCCGACGTCCAACGAAAAGCAACCGCGGGCAGAAGCCACCACGCCGCAGCAGCCCGGCAATGTGCGCGGCAGCCATGGTGCATGGTCGGTCCTGTGCGACAAGCCGGCGGGTGCGGCCACGGAACAATGCGCGCTGATGCAGAACGTGATCGCCGACGACCGCCCGGAAGTGGGCCTGTCCGTCGTCGTGCTGAAGACCGCCGACAACAAATCGAAGATTCTCCGTATCCTCGCACCGCTCGGCGTGCTCCTGAAGGATGGCATGGAGCTTTACGTCGACAACAACAATATCGGCCGCGCCTATTTCACCCGTTGCTTCAACGAGGGCTGTTATGTCGAGGTCGAGATCGACGACGAACTGATGCGCATCCTGCGCGCCGGCAAGAGCGCCGTCTTCGCACTGCGTGAATCGGTCGATCAGGACCGCGTCGGTATTCCGATCGAGCTGACCGGCTTTGGCCCCGGCTACGACGCCCTGCCGTGAGCGTTTCCTCAGAAAACCAGCGTTTTACCCTCGTTTACGACGACGGCGTCCTCAAGGACGCCGTTCGTGCGTTCATCCAGCGGCGGGCCTTTGCCGAACAGCGGATGATGTGGGTGATGGCGGCGATGATGGCGGCGTTTTCCGTCTATCTGTTCGGCACCGGCGGCAACGACATCTTTGCCGGCGTGCTGCTGCTTCTCGCCGTAGCGCCCTTCGTCTGCGTCCTCATCTTCCGGCGCATGCTCATCACCCGCACGCTGAAACGCAACCGCCGCACGGCGGACGTCACCGTCGATGCCGATGGCGTCGGCGTGATTTCGGATATCGGCGAAGGCCGCATGTTGTGGCGCGACGTGACCGAAATCTGGGAACTGCCGAGCGCTTTTCTGCTGTTTACCGACACGACCGTGTTCGACACCTTTCCCAAGGATGGCATGCCGGAAGAGGTGCAGGCGCATCTGAAGGCGCGCATGGCGCAGATGGTGGTGGCGCAGGGGTAGGCTTGCGCCAATTCGATGGCGGACCGTTGCTTTCGTCATCCTCAATTCATTATTTTCGTCATCCTCGGGCTTGACCCGAGGATCCACAACCAAGCGCGCCGTCGGTTGTGGCATGGATCCTCGGGTCAAGCCCGAGGATGACGACGGTGGGCAAGGATGACGGCAGAGGAGTTGGCGACGTCATCGACAGAACTGAGGCCAAGGTCAGGCTTGCGTCAGTCCGATGACGGTCCTACATCGGATTCCTGATATATTTTGGTTTAGGTGCAGCGATTTGCTCCTTATCCGAACCGGAAGAAGCCGACAGGCCGCCAAGGAGCATTCATGAACACCGACCTTCTCAACCTGTTCGACGTCGATGAAACCAGACTGCGCGAGATCCTCTCACAGTCTCTTTCCGGCGCCGATGATGGCGAGCTTTACCTCGAACATGCGCAGGCGGAATCGCTGGCCTTCGACAATGGCCGGCTGAAGGGCGGATCTTTCAACACCGACCAGGGTTTTGGCCTGCGCGCCGTGGCCGATGAAGCCGTCGGTTATGCCCATTCCGGCGACATGTCCGAAGCTGCCCTGAAGCGCGCCGCCGATGCCGTGCGCGCCGTCACCTCGGGTTATTCCGGCTCCTATGCGGCGGCCCCGCAGCGCACAAATAAGAAATATTACGGCGACGAAAACCCGATCGGCGAGCCCAGTTTTGAGGCCAAGGCAAAGCTGCTGGCCGAAATCGACGCCTATCTGCGCGACAAGGATCCGAAGGTTCGGCAAGTGTCCGCCTCGATCGCCGCCTCATGGCAGGTGGTCGACATTCTGCGTGCCGACGGCCACCGCGTGCAGGATGTGCGTCCGATGACGCGCGTCAACATTTCCGTCGTCGTCGGTGACGGTGACCGTCAGGAATCGGGTTCCTTCGGCACCGGCGGCCGCGTCGGCTTCGGCGAGTTCGTGCAAAACGGCAACTGGAAAAGCGGCGCCGACGATGCGTTGCGTCAGGCACTCGTCAATCTCGAGGCGATCGATGCGCCGGCCGGCACGATGGATATCGTGCTTGGCAATGGTTGGCCGGGCGTGATGCTGCACGAAGCTGTCGGCCATGGTCTGGAAGGCGATTTCAACCGCAAGAAAACCTCGGCATTCGCCGGCCTGCTCGGCGAGATGGTTGCTGCCCCCGGCGTCACCGTCGTCGATGACGGCACGATCGACAACCGTCGCGGCTCGATCACCGTGGATGACGAAGGCACACCGTCGGCCTATAACGTGCTGATCGAGAACGGCCGTCTGGTCGGCTACATGCAGGACCGCCAGAACGCCCGCCTGATGGGCATGAAACCGACCGGCAACGGCCGCCGTCAGGGTTATGCGCATGTGCCTATGCCGCGCATGACCAACACCTACATGCTGTCCGGCGACAAAAGCCCGGAAGAGATCATCGCTTCGGTGAAGCGCGGCATCTATGCCGTCTCCTTCGGCGGCGGACAGGTGGATATCACCTCGGGCAAATTCGTGTTCGGCTGCACCGAGGCCTACATGATCGAAAACGGCAAGCTCGGCGCACCGGTGAAGGGCGCCATGCTGATCGGCAACGGCCCGGATGCGATGAAGCGGATTTCCATGGTCGGCAACGACATGGCGCTCGATACGGGTGTTGGCAATTGCGGCAAGGCCGGCCAGTGGGTGCCGGTCGGCGTCGGCCAGCCGCATTTGCGCATGGATCAGGTAACGGTGGGCGGCACCAAGGCCTGAGAGGTTCGGTCATGAGCGAGATCATCGTCCGGCCGTTCGAACCGCAGGACAGGGATGGCGTCGTGTCCGTCATCCTGCCGATCCAGCGGGAAGAATTCGGCGTTGATATCACCGCTGAAGACCAGCCCGACCTCCTCATCATTCCCGAATTCTACCAGACGGATAAGGGCGGGTTCTGGGTGGCGGAACAGGATGGCGTCATTGTCGGCACGATCGGATGCAAGGATATCGGCAACGATCAGGCGGCGCTTCGCAAAATGTTCGTGGCAGCGACAGCGCGCGGCCGCGAACATGGCACGGCGGCAAAATTGCTGGAGCGACTGTTTGCGCATGCCACCGACGCCGGTGTGAACGAGATCTTTCTCGGCACCACCGAAAAATTCCTGGCGGCACACCGGCTTTATGAAAAGCATGGCTTTGTGCAGGTGGAGAAGGCCGACTTGCCGGAAGCGTTTCTGTTCATGAAGGTGGATACGCGGTTTTACCGGCGCGGGGTGAACATCAACTCCCGATAGTCATCGGGCAGGGAGTGGGCAAGGTGACGGAAAGATTCATCCTGAAATTCCTTTCACCGGAGACCGGTTGTTCGGCGCATGAGTTATGTTTCGAAGCAGCACCTTCCGTCATCGCAAACATCATGGGCATGACCGTCGATGAAGTGATGGGCTATGCTCATTATCCGGATGACCGAGAACTCACCGCAATATCCGCAGCCATAGGTGTGTCGCTACCCAGATGGCCGCACGACGTCGAACTGACGCGCCCACATTTAATCGATACAGCCCCATACCTCGTTCACACCAATTTCGAGCTGCCGCTGATGCTGGACGGCCGCAAACCGTTTGCGGTTGTGAGCGGCGAGGATGACTTTCATCCACTGATAAACCTGCGCGCGTGTTTCAGTCCATATGTTGAGCGTGGAGAGATTATCGCGCGTATTGCCGAGATGCAGGCCGGCGGCAGGACTTTTATCCGTATCTATTACGCCCTGCCCGGCGAGGACTGGCGGTTCGATGCTTATGACGTTCTGATGAACGGCCCACGTCCATGGACGGCCGACATGGAATGGCAACTGGGCAGTATACTCGGCTACAGCGACGAACAGAACGAATGGTGGATCGCCAACGGCTTCAAACCCGCCCCACCAAAACCCTCCGCTTGACACCTCCCCAAAAATCCCGCCACCTGCGGCGCTTCGCATCCATTCCAGCGACCCACCCGCCATGCCCCTCGAAAACCTTCTCGCCACCCTCGATGCCTGGCTGCCCGGCCAGAGCTGGAGCCAAGTTGCCTTCGTCTTCGCCGCCGCCGCCATTGCAGGCCTTGCCCGAGGTTTTTCCGGTTTTGGCGGCGCGCTGATCTTTGTGCCGCTGGCGGGCGCGGCGATGAGCCCAAAAATCGCCTCTGCCCTGCTTCTCCTGATCGATGGCACGATGACGCTCGGCATGGTGCCGGCGGGATGGAAAAAGGCCAATCGCCGCGAGGTCGGCACGATGCTGATTGGCGCGCTGTTCGGCGTGCCGCTGGGCACCGCGCTTCTGGCGCTCGCCTCACCGATCACGCTGCGCTGGATCATTTCCATCGTGGTTCTGCTGCTGCTCGCCTTCCTGATGTCGGGCTGGCGGTATCTTGGCCGCCCAAAAGTGCCGCTGACGATCGGCGTCGGCTGGATCGCCGGGCTTTTTGGCGGCGCGGCACAGATGTCCGGCCCACCGGTTGTCGCCTACTGGCTGGGCGGCGCCATTCCGGCGCAGACAGTGCGCGCCAATCTGGTGGTCTATTTCGCGCTGGCGACGGTGATTTCCGCCACCTCCTATATCGTCAGCGGCATTCTCACCCTGCAGGTTCTGGTGCTCGCCGCCATCATCGCCCCCGGTTACGGCGCCGGGCTTTATCTCGGCTCACACCTGTTCGGCATCGCCAGCGAAAAGACCTTTCGCTGGATTTGTTATTCGCTGATTGCCGCGGCAGGGGTGATCAGCCTGCCTCTGTGGGATGCGTGGCGGTGAGGAGGGGAAGTGCCGAAAATATCCATAGGAAACACTGCCCCGTGTGCGAACAAGGTTGGGTCGTGCCTTACCGGATCATCGCGACCGGAGAGAACATCCAGTTGTGCCTGGAATGCGAGGCCGTCTGGAGCCACGATGTGCAAACGCTGGGCTGCGAGCGCTACAGCCCGGACGGTGAACAAGGAACGTTCTGGAGCCTTGTTCCATTTCTTGAAGAACGGGGGCTGTCCTATACACCCGGCACCATCGAGGCTCTTCCTCTCCATGAAGGCTGATCCCATCTGATATTGCCCCTCCCCCCCAAACCCAGCCCCCCATTCTTTAACAACGCTTAAGACAACAGCGCTATTTTCCCTCAAACGAACACGTTTGGGGTGGCACGAACACGATGACGGGCAGGTTTGACGCAATCTGGCGCCGCGGCGTCAAGCGCGCGCTGATCTTCGGTGGCCTTGAAGCCGCCGCCATCGCGACGCGTGCCAACGTCATGCCGTCCGCGCGCGGGCGCGGCGCTATCTTCACGCTGCATCATGTGCGCCCGCCCGAAGGCCACCCGGCAGAACCGAATGCGCATCTCGACATCACCCCCGAATTTCTCGATCAGGCGATCCGTCAGCTGAAGGCCGATGGTTATGAATTCCTGTCGCTTTGCGATGTCGCAGCGCGGATGAAACAGCCTGTATCCGGCACAAAACCGTTTGCCGCCTTCACGCTGGATGACGGTTATCGCGACAATGTCGAATACGCATTGCCGGTGTTTCAGCGCCATGGCGTGCCTTTCACCATCTTTGTCGCCAAGGGTTTTGCCGAGCGCACCCACGGCATGTGGTGGGAAACGCTGGCCGCACTTTTGAACGTGCTGCCGGAAATCCGTTTCGATTTCGGCGCCGCTTCCGGCTCTAATTCCGGCTCTGGCGAGATCACCCTGCCGCTCGAAACCGCAACCGACAAGCTCGATGCCTTCGACCATTTTTCGCGGTTCATCGCCTCGGGTCCCGAAACTGAACAGGTGGCGATCATCGATGCGCTGGCCGCCCGACACGGCATCGATGCGCTGAAAATCACCGCGCAACTGACGATGGATGTGGACGAATTGCGGGCGCTTGCGCAAAACCCGCTCGCTTCGCTCGGCGCCCATACGGTCAGCCATCGCTCCATCGCCCTGCTGGACAGGGCAGAAGCGCGGCAGGAAATGCTGGCCTGTATCGAGTGGATGGAAACGGCTTTTGGCCGCCGTCCGAAAAGTTTCGCCTACCCTTACGGCACGGCCAACGCCGTTTCGGCCCGCGACAAGGATCTGGCCCGCGAACTGGGTTTCGATCTTGCCGTCACCACAAGGCCGGGCACGCTCAGTGAAAACATGCGTGACCGCATGACCGGCCTGCCGCGCATTTCACTCAACGGTTATTATCAGGTGCCGCGTTATGTTTCGGCGCTGGCATCCGGCCTGCCGTTCGTGCTGTCTGCCAAGCCGCGCATGGCGGCGGATGGGCAGCTTTCTCCGGCGGGGGAAGTGGTGGGGTGATCTTGCTGTTACCATTTTGGTGACTGCGACGATGCCACGATCATCTTCTCCCCGGTGGGGAGAAGTGCCGGAGCGCCAGCGAGGCGATGAGGGGGCCGGGCACGGCATACATGCAAATGGCTACCCCCTCATCCGGCCCTTCGGGCCACCTTCTCCCCCTCGGGGAGAAGATCAAGAGGCACCCCTCACGGATACATCCGCACCTTCATCCAATCACCCTCGGGCGTTTCACGACGAAACTCCACGCGGTCGTGAAGCCGGAACGGGCGGTCGTGCCAGAATTCGATCGACACCGGCTTGATGCGGAAACCCGACCAGTGCGGCGGGCGCGGAATGTCGCCGAGCGCGTAACGGGCGGTGTATTCGGCCACCGATTTTTCCAGCGCGAACCGGCCTTCCAGCGGCCGCGACTGCTTTGATGCCCAGGCGCCGATGCGGCTGCCGCGCGGACGCGTTGCGTAATATTCGTCGGCTTCCTGATCGGTCACCACCTCGACTTCACCGCGCAGACGCACCTGCCGGCGCAGCGATTTCCAGTGGAAAACCATGGCCGCTTTCTGCTGGCCCAAAAGCTCGCGCCCCTTCTGGCTTTCGAAATTCGTGTAGAACACGAAACCGCGTTCGTCATAGTCCTTCAACAGAACCATGCGCACATTCGGCAGGCCATTTTCGTCCACGGTTGCAACCGCAACGGCGTTCGGATCGTTGATCTCGGAAGCCGTAGCGTCCTTCAACCAGGCGCCGAACAACGAAAATGGTTCATTTTCCTCGGTGAAGTCACCGGATGTTAACTCAACTTCTGTCATATTGACGAAAATGCTCCTGATCTATGAAGTGCATCCGAAACAGTTTCGAAGTGGACGCAAGTTGGCAGTGATAGCAAAGACAGTGGGCCGCACAAGCCAGACGCGCGCGTTTGCGGCCAAAGGTCTCGCCATTATCGCCGTTGTTGCGACGCTTTCGGGATGCACAAGCTCGCTCGATCTGTTCGGCGGCGACAAGGTCGACCGCATGTCGACCGGCACGATCCCGGTAAAAAGCAACCCCACCTCGACCTCCGACGAAGTGACCGTGCAGAATGCCGTGTCCTCCGCCGATCTTTCCAAGGTAACGACTTCGCCGCTGCCCTGGGCAAACACCACCACCGGCAGCGCCGGCGTGGTTTCTCATATCCGGGAAGCCCGCAACCAGGGCCATATCTGCCGCGACTTTACCACGACGCGCCATTCCTTTGAAGGCATTGCGCAATTTACCGGTCAGACCTGCCTGACAAATTCTGGCGACTGGATGCTGACATCCTTCGATCGCCAGTAAAAGCAATCCGTAAAATTACCTTCCCAAAACACAATAAACCCTGCCGGTAACCTTTTATAGCGGTTGCCGTTTACCTTGATTTTCAACCTCTCCTTAGAGGTTGTTCTGGTAGCGTCTTGTCATTACGCAGACGCTGGACCGGACATGAGGAACCGACGGCGCCCTGCAAGAGTTGTTTGATCTCGGGGGTCCAGAATGATCGCGGACCCGCCGCCCTAGAGTAACCGGTGGTGCACGATGCGCGATCCCTATTCTGTCCTCGGCGTGAAACGCACCGCGGACGCCGACGAAATCAAGGCTGCATGGCGGACGAAGGCGAAATCCGTCCATCCCGACCACAATCTCGATGATCCGAGCGCGACGGGCCGTTTTGCCGAAGTCGGCCAGGCCTATGACGTGCTGAAAGACCCGGACAAGCGCCGCCGTTACGACAGGGCTGCCGATATGCACCAGACAATCATGCAGCAGCGCGAATCCGCGCGGCAGGCGGAAGAACGCGCCAAGGCCGCACGTGCCAACGCCGAAAAGGTGATGGAAGAACTGGCGCGCGCCAATGCGCAGCGCGCTCAATCCCAGGCTCAAGCACAAGCGCAATCCCAGGCACAGGCACAAGCCAAGGCAAAAGCTCAGGCCCAGGCTCAGGCAAATGCCCAGAGGCAGGCGAACAGCGCGGCCGAACCTGCGGTGGAAGACGCCGAGGACATGGTCGAGCGCATTTTTGGCTCCGGCGACGAAGCCGCCGATGCCGCCCGCGACAAGGCGGCGGCTCAGGCCCGCGCTCAAGCCCAACAGCAGGCACAGCAACAGGCCCAACAACAGGCACAGGCGAAAGCCCAGGCAAAATCCGAGGCCAGGCCGGAGACGGCAGCAACAGATACAGGCGCACAGGCTGGCGACGACAGCGCTGCCAAGGCCGAGCCCGCACCAAAACCGCCCCTCCCCCTGCAGGCCGTCGAACTGGTGGCCTCGCTCATGCGCCGCTGGCGTGGCGTGCCCCCGGAAAAGGCACCGGACCTGACGGCGGAAGTCATCGTCACACTCGATGACCTGATGGCCGAGACCACGGTGCCGATGCATCTGGCCGACGAACGCGACGTCTGGCTGCCGCTGGAAGCCGGCATGACCGATGGCCATGTGGTGCGCATGAAGGGCCAGGGACTGAAAATGCCCTCCCCCATCGCCCGCGGCGATCTGGTCGTGACCGTGCGCGTTGCCCGCCACGAGCGTTTTCGCCTCGAAGGTTTTGATCTGCACACCGTTTTGCCGATTTCGCTGGAAGATGCGGTGCTCGGCACAGAGACGCAGGTCGAGACCCCCGGCGGAAAAGTGCCGGTCGCCATTCCCGCATGGTCGGGGTCTGATCGCAGCATCACGCTCGAGGGCCTTGGCATTGCCAATGGCGAAGGCGGGCGCGGCAATCTCGTTGTGGAACTGCGCGTCGTGCTGTGGGAAAAGCCCGACGAGAAGGTCACCGACCTGATGAAACACATGCGCCATGGGCTTTATGTGTGAAAGTTCTGCAACGGTATTCACCATTGCGCACCCTTTGTTACGGTCCCTAACATGAGATGATCTTTCACAAGCTTGAACGGCGGGGCGGCCTATGCCATAGGCAACCTTCTATTCAGGCGGGTGTCCGCCACTGCATTTCAGGGGACTATTCATGGCTCAGGCTACCGGCCTCATGGCAGGCAAACGCGGCGTCATCTTCGGCGTTGCCAACAACCGCTCGATCGCATGGGGCATTGCCAAGGCCATTCACGCACAGGGCGGCGAGATCGCTCTCACCTGGCAGGGCGATGCGCTGAAGAAGCGCGTCGAGCCGCTGGCCACCGAAATCGGCGCCTTCATGGCCGGCCACTGTGACGTGACCGACGAGGCCACGATCGACGAAGTTTTCGCCAATGTCGAAAAAGAATGGGGCAAGATCGACTTCATCGTTCACGCCATCGGCTTTTCCGACAAGGACGAACTGACCGGCCGTTACGTCGACACGTCTGCCGACAATTTTGCCAAGACGATGCAGATCTCGGTCTATTCCTTCACCTCGATCGCACGCCGCGCCGAAAAGCTGATGACCGATGGCGGCTCCATGCTGACCCTCACCTACTATGGTGCGGAAAAGGTGATGCCGAACTACAACGTCATGGGCGTTGCAAAGGCGGCTCTCGAAGCCAGCGTCAAATATCTGGCTGTCGACCTCGGCCCGAAGAACATCCGCGTCAACGCCATTTCGGCCGGCCCGATCAAGACGCTGGCCGCATCCGGCATCGGCGATTTCCGCTATATCCTCAAGTGGAACGAGTATAACGCGCCGCTGCGCCGCACCGTCACCATCGAGGAAGTGGGTGATGTCGGCCTTTACATGCTGTCCGACCTGTCGCGTTCGGTCACCGGCGAAGTGCATCACGCCGATAGCGGTTACCACACGATCGGAATGAAGGCGGTAGACGCACCGGATATTTCCGTTATCAAGGACTGACACTTTATAAAATAAAGGCATGCCGCATTGCTGATTTATGTCATTCGCCACGGCCAGACAGACTGGAACGCCGAGGGCCGGCTGCAAGGCCAGAAGGATATCGATCTCAATGATTTCGGTCGCAGCCAGGCGACCGCCAACGGCGAGGAACTCTGCGGCCTGATCGACGATCAGGTCGCCGAGTTCGACTTCGTGTCGAGCCCGATGGCGCGCACGCGCGAGACCATGGAACGCCTGCGCAAGGCGATGGGTCTCGACCCAAAACACTACCGCACCGACGAGCGCCTTCGCGAACTTTCCTTCGGAGACTGGGAAGGGTTTACGCTGAAGGAAGTGCGCCAGAGCGAGCCGGAAAAGCTCGCCGCCCGCAAGGCCGAAAAATGGGGTTTCATCCCGCCCGGCGTTGACGCGGAAAGTTATGAAATTCTCTCATGGCGGGTTGGCGCATGGCTGCAATCGGTGACGCAGCCGACCGTATGCGTATGCCACGGCGGCGTCATCCGCACACTCTTCCGCCTCGTCGGCAACATGCCGGAAGATGAGGCCGCGAGCATTCCGATCCCGCAGGACCGGATTCTTGTGATCAATCGGGATGAGAAGAAGATCGGCTGGATCTGAGGCCGGCTTGGGGTGAGCTGGGCGCTGTGTGACAGGTTTCGGCCCAAACCGATCATTGGCAAATTGAAGAACGTGGTAATAAGCTTTCAATCCGCTCCGTTGATCTCGATGATATTCGAGTCAGGATCACGAAGATAAAGCTGCGGGAAGCCAGCCAGACTTTTGCGGGAGACCATCAGGCATTTCGGATCATCTTCAGGTAAATCTTCTCGAAAGCCTAGCTCGTCAAGATGTTCGAGAATTGCACTGAAGTCATTGGTCCGAAATGCAAAATGCCCGTCGTTACGGTCGATGACGGAGCGTCGCCGGAAAGTACCTTCCCGATACTCCACGAGGTGGACTTGCAAGCCGCCACAGGCGAGCCACGCCCCAGCTACCGGAAAGTCGGGCCGAGGAATTTCTGAAAGACAAAACACATTGCAGTAGAACGGCAGCGATTTTTTTAGATCAGCCGTAATGATCGATACATGGTGCAGCGCAAGCAAAGGCATGTCAGTTCCCCCCAAACCTCCAGACAGTGACTTTTATAGATGAAACTGCGGGTTCACTCCATCGGATAAGAGCCATCTTCCTTGCCAAGCGTCGGTATGAGAACTCGGCGTATCGCTTTGCGCGGTCGTGGGGTCTTCGGGCTTTCGACGACAGCCTCTCGCCCAAAGCACAAATTCCACATTTACCTGCCAATAAGGTAAGCTGCAGTGACAAATGCCATGGCTCAAGGGATTACCAACTTGGAAAGGCAGTTCGAAATCCGGTTTGCATTGCCGTCGGATGCGAGCTCACTCGCTAAGTTCGCTGCCGAGCAATTCCGAACGACCTACAGCACCGACACGCCAGAATCCGACCTTGAGGCTTATATTTCTGAAAACTTCACTCCGGTAAAACAGTGCGAGGAAATCGAAAGTCATCGTAGTCGTGTGGTGCTCGCAATTTCTCGCGAGGACATTATAGGCTACTCACATGTCGAACTCGATGAAGGCGATACGCGTTCAGCGTTTCTAAACCGAATCTACGTCGATCCAGCATGGAAAGGTAAATCGGTGGGGTCGGCCCTTCTCGCCGAGGTCATTGCCAATGTCCGACAGCAGGGTAAGGACCGGATAAGTTTGACTGTTTACGAGAAAAACACCAGGGCAGTCGCGTTTTACAAGAAATCTGGATTTGACGTGATCGGAACGGATATTTTCCAAGTTGGTGATGATAAGCAGACCGATTTTGTAATGGAGAAACGTCTCGTCTGAAGCCTGGACTGACCCATTGTCAAGGCTCAGAGATGAAGCGAGGCAACGTCCGCTTCTGCCGCAGAGCGGACGACAGATTGAAATACATCATCGAATGCCCCTTCTCACCCCATAACGCCATCGTTGACCTCGAGGCCTGCAAACCCCATCTTCCCAAAATGCCCAAAGCCGCACAGACCGATATCGAACTGCTGAGAACATGGACGCTGTCGGCTGCCGCCACCTTGGGGTCGGCCGTTCGGGCAAAGGGCATCCTGCAGGAAATTCAGGCGAGGCTTCCAGCCACCTCGAAGAAGGCGCTGATTCTTGAAGGCAGCGACCTCACTCTTGTCATGCCCGCCAGCAACAAGGCCGCCTTTTCCGCAGCGGTCGCCACAGTTTCCAAGGTGTTGGAGGATGTGGAGAACCTGCCTGTCATCCCCCGCGAGATCGAGGATATCCTCACCATCAAGACGAGCGAGCGTCATCGATGGCTCGCGGACGGGCGTCTGCCCAGTGCCGGCACGCGAACCGTGCGGTTGAACGGCCGCGCACGCCAGATCACCTTTCATGTCTTCGACCCCAGAATAGTCGAGGATCTTCTCGACAGGGGTCTCATCGATCAATGGCGGGAAGAGGATGCCGAGGCGAAGGCGGAAAACAGACGGCGGGCGGCGTATCAGGCAAAACTGACGCGATCACTGAAAAAGACCAAAAAGGTTGCCAAACAGCCGAAACGAGATCCTGACGATCCCGCTGTGAAATTGCGCGGTTGGGAGGATTTCGATATCGACGGGCTTCTGCGGTAGAATAAACTCACCGGCCTCGACAATCGGTTGAGCAGCTCGTCCGGCTCAAAGGCCTTACTGCACGATTTCCAGATCATCCACCACGCGGTTGCCATCGACCACCGTGTAGAACACCACGACCTTCACGCCGGCCTTGAGGCCATCGAAGTTGAATTCCTCCGGCACGCGGTAGGATTTTCCGTCGTCCAGCGTCAGCATCAGCTTGTTCACATCCACCGTCTTGATGGTCGCTTCGACATCGACACTCTGCGCCCAACCGTTGATGGGAGAGAGGATGCTGGCCGTTGCCAGAAGTGCGGCGATGAGGATGCGCATTGTGTAAGCCCTAAGGGAGCGGTTCGGTGACTTCGACTGGTGCACAGATAGCCTCCTGATTGTGGCAGAATTTGCTCGGGATCGTGTCAATTCCGGTCTTATTCATGACCGGAAAATTAACTGTGATTCAAGGGTTTCGGGTAAATTTCCGACAAGCCCCCGCAGACATCGATCCACAACAAATTGCGACCGGCAATCAGGCTATATTCCTCAATCCTAGATTAACCTTGCGCGAATATGGTCAGGGCACGATCCGGGTAATGCGTAAGGGTAACTGGCTTGGTATTTGGAACTCCGTTTGGTCGCCGTTTCAGCGACAAACTGATGAGCAGGCGTGCGGCGCTGGCCGCCGCGCTGGCCATTACCGGTGCCGTCATCATTGTCGGCATTGCCGTCGACTACCGCAACACATCCTCCTTCCGGCAGGAATTGCGCAAGACCACCGAACGCGCCTCCACCCTGCTCGGCGTGCGCATGGCCTCACGCCTGAAGACCGATCTCGATACCGCCGACGATCTGGTGCATGCGTTCAGCCCCGATAGCGCCACAACAGACACCGCCTTCCAGTCGTTCGTGCAGCGCACGCTGGAAAAGAACCCGCATTTCGCCACCGTGGCGCTCGCGCCGGATTTCGAACTCGGCCATATTTTCACGCCCGGCGGAGAACCGCTCGCCGAAAACCCGATCCTGCGAGGCGCCGGCACCGCCGCACTGGCCGAAACCGTTCGCAGCAAACGTGGCATCCGTGAGCCGGTGGTGATCACCAGCGACAAAAGCCGGGCCATCGTGCTGGTGCTGCCGATCGAAAATGGCCCGCAGAAACAGGGCAACTGGGGCGCGCTGGTCGTGGCCATCGACAAGCTCTACCTGTTCCAGAGCGTCGGTATCTCGCTTCTGCCGCGCAAGCCCGATGCCGCGCCGATGATCGATCTCAGCTGGCTGAAGATCGCCATCAGCGATGCCGCGCATACGCCCGGCGCCAATTTCTTCGGCACCAGACTGGACGGCCCGGCCGCACACACCATTCCGGTCGCCGGTGGGCAGTGGCAATTGCAGGCCATGCCGAAGGCGGGCTGGGATGCCACACCTGACAACCAGACCAGTTTCCGCCTGCAGCTGCTGCTGGCCGGCCTTGCGATGATCATCCCGGTATTCATCGCCAGCCTGCTGATCGGCGAACGCAACCGCAATATCGCGGCACTGCGCCTGCGCGAGGAAACGCTGACCGAGCTGTCGCAGCGTTTCGCGCTCGCCATGGAAGCGTCCAATATGGGCGTGTGGGAACTGACCGAAAGCGATCTCTTCTGGGACAGCCGCGCCGCAGCATTACATGGCGGCCCCGCGACGGAGGGCGACAATCGCATGAGCGAATGGCTGGCCTCCATCCACCCGGAAGACAGGCCGGCCGCGGAAGCTTATTTCTTCGCCTGTGCCTGCGCCAACACACCCTCCTCCGTCATCTACCGCGTCACCGCCAGCGATGGCAGCCTGCGGTACCTGCGCTCCGCCGGTGCCAGCTATCGCAACCCGGATGGCAGCCAGCGGGTGGCCGGCATCGTCTGGGACGTGTCCGCCGACATGACGCTGAACCAGTCTCTGCGCAGCGCCAAGGAAGTCAGCGACATCAAGAATGCCGAGCTGGAACTGGCGCTGGACGAGCTTTACAGCCGCGAGCAGCAGCTGGAGGAACTGACCACCAAGCTGGGCATCGCGCTGGAAAGCTATCGCTGCGGCATCTGGGAATCGCTGCCCGACAGCAAGGTCGAGCACTGGGATGCCCGCCTGTCGCAGCTGCACGGCATTCCGCACACCGATGGCCATATCACCGCCGATCAGTGGATGGCGCTGATCCACCCGGAAGACCGCGAGGAAGCGCGCCGCATTTCCGCGCATTTCGGCCCCGGCAGCGAGGAACCGCTTGTCGTGCGCGTGCCGCAGCCGGATGGCAGCATCCGGTATGTGCGCTCCGTCGGAAAGATCCATGTCGGCCGCGATGGCCGCCGCAAGGTGGTGGGTCTGGCCTTCGACGTGACCGACGATGCCATCCTGACCGAACAGCTGCGCGCCGCCAAACAGGAGGCCGAGGCCCGCAATATCGAGTTGCAGATGGCCAAGAACCGCATCGAGCACAATTCGCTGCACGATCCGCTGACCATGCTTGCCAATCGCCGCAGCCTCGACATCGCCCTCGATGAGCTTTCCCGCGCCAGCGAAAGCGAACGCCAGAAACTGTCGATCCTGCATCTTGACCTCGACCGCTTCAAGCAGATCAACGACACGCTCGGCCATGCAGCCGGTGACGCCATGCTGGTGCACACCGCCCGCATCCTGCTGCGCAACGTCAATCCCGGCGATCTCGTTGCCCGTATCGGCGGCGATGAATTCGTCATTCTGGTCAAGGACGATTGCAGCACCACCCACACGGCCGCTCTTTCCAACCGCATCATCGCGGAAATTCGCCAGCCGGTGGATTTTGAAGGTTTCGCCTGCCGTTTCGGCGTCTCGATCGGCATTGCGCAAGCGACCGGCCGCAATATCGATGCGCGCCGCATGCTGGTGAATGCCGATATCGCGCTTTACCGCGCCAAGGCGCAGGGGCGAAACCGCTACGAGTTCTTCACGCAGAACCTGCAGGCCGAAATCATCAGCCACAAGCGCACCGCCGACGAAGTTCTGTCCGGTATCGAAAAGGACGAATTCGTCGCCTGGTACCAGCCGCAATTCGATGCCCGCACGATGAAGCTGACCGGTGCCGAAGCGCTGGTGCGCTGGAAACACCCGCAGCACGGCATTCTCGCGCCCGATCGGTTCCTCAAAATCGCCGACGAACTGAACGTGACGGCGACGCTCGACCAGATCGTGTTGCAGACCGTGCTCAAGGACAAGATGCGCTGGGCAGCACTCGGGCTCGACGTGCCGAAGGTTTCCGTCAACGTCTCGTCCAAACGTCTGCATGACGATGCGCTGATCGACACATTGAAGACGCTTGCCATCACCCCCGGTCAGATTTCCTTCGAACTGGTGGAATCCATCTTCCTCGATGAGAGCGAGGATGCGGCGACCTCCAATCTCGAACGCATCAAGGCTCTCGGCATCGATATCGAGATCGACGACTTTGGCACCGGCCATACGTCCATCGTCAGCCTTCTGAAGCTGAAACCGAAACGCCTGAAGATCGACCGCCAGCTTGTCATGCCGATCCTCAACTCGCCGCAGGAACGCACGCTGGTGCGCTCGATCATCGACATCGCCCATTCGCTCGGCGTGGAAACGGTGGCGGAAGGCGTGGAAAGCATGGCCCATGCCGCCATGCTGCGCGAACTGGGCTGCGACCTGTTGCAGGGTTATGCCTTTGCCCGGCCCCTGCCCTTCGACGCGTTCAACGAAGCGGCGGCGCGCGGCTGGAACCTTGTCGAAGCACGGCCAGCCAACGCGACGGCACAAAAGGCTTTCCCCTGAGAGCGTATTTTAATATGACAAACCCGCTTTAGGGCGGGAACGGATCCCGCTTATCGGCGGGGTCCCATGTCGCATAATTCCTTCGGTCATCTTTTCCGTGTCACCACCTGGGGCGAAAGCCATGGCCCGGCGCTCGGCTGCGTCGTTGACGGCTGCCCTCCCGGCCTGCGCTTCACGCTTGCCGACCTCCAGCAGTGGCTGGACAAGCGCAAGCCCGGCCAGTCGCGTTTCGTGACGCAGCGCCGCGAGGCCGACGAAGTGAAGGTGCTTTCGGGTGTGATGCTGGATGCGGATGGCGTCACGATGATCTCCACCGGCACGCCGATTTCCATGCTGATCGAAAACACCGACCAGCGCTCCAAGGATTACGGCGAGATCGCCCGCCAGTATCGCCCCGGCCATGCCGACTATACCTATGACACCAAATACGGCATTCGCGACTATCGCGGCGGCGGCCGTTCGTCTGCGCGCGAAACCGCTGCCCGCGTTGCCGCCGGCGGCATTGCCCGCCTCGTCGTGCCGGGTGTGACCGTGCGCGGCGCGCTGGTGCAGATCGGCAAACACAAGATCAATCGCGAAAACTGGGACTGGGCACAGGTGGACCAGAACCCGTTCTTCTGCCCGGACGAAGAAATGGTGCCGGTATGGGAAGAATACCTCGACGGTATCCGCAAGGCCGGTTCCTCGATCGGCGCTGTGGTCGAGGTGATCGCCGAAGGCGTGCCGGCCGGCCTTGGCGCGCCGATCTATGCCAAGCTCGATCAGGATATCGCGTCCCTGCTGATGTCGATCAACGCCGTCAAGGGCGTGGAAATCGGTGACGGTTTTGCCTCCGCCGAACTGACAGGCGAGGAAAATGCCGATCAGATGCGCATGGGCAATGACGGCGAGCCGATCTTCCTCTCCAACCATGCCGGCGGCATTTTGGGCGGCATTTCGACCGGCCAGCCGCTGGTGGCGCGTTTCGCCATCAAGCCGACCTCCTCGATCCTGACCGAACGCCAGTCGATCGATGCCGACGGCAAGAACGTGGACGTGCGCACCAAGGGTCGCCACGATCCTTGCGTGGGCATCCGCGCCGTGCCGATCGGCGAGGCCATGGTCGCCTGCGCCATCGCCGACCACTATTTGCGCGATCGCGGGCAGACGGGGCGGCTGGACTGAGCCTCCCCTCGGTTTTGAGGATTGCTGCATCGCTGGACATGATGGATCGTCGCTCATTGTTGGGCGGCGATTTTTCGTGTACGGATATTCAAGATGATCTTCGTTTGCGACGAAGTGAAAAGGCTGGCCAATCTGGACAAATACGGCCTCGATTTTGCGGACGTGATGTTTTTCGGTTGGGAAACGGCCGTTCTGGAGCCAAGCCATAGCGGCCGGGTCAAGGCCATCGGCTATTACCGCGATGGCACGGCTGTGGTAATCTACGCCGGACTGGGCAGTGAGGCCATTTCCATCATCAGTTTTCGTCCTGCAAGTCCGAAGGAAAGGAGACGCCTTCCATGACAGACAAACATCCGACATTGAAGGAATTCCAGCCGGGGCGCGGCTACACGAAAGAAGACTGGGATTCCGTCGACAGCCCGGAGCTGACCGACGAGGAACTGGCGCGCATGCGCCCCGCCCGCGAAGTCCTGCCGCCGGAGTTTTTTCGGTCGCTGGATGAGATGCGCAAGGGTCAGGCCAGGAAGAGCCGGGCGAAATAGCGCTCCCCCCTTAATCCGCAGGATTGCGGAGCATGCCGGCATGAGGAATCCTCGGGCGTTGCTGGGGGGCGATTTTTCGTGTACGAATAATGCGGATTGTTTGGGACGAGCGAAAGCGGATTGCGAATATCGAGAAACACGATCTCGATTTCGGTGATCTGTCCGAGGAATTCTTTCTGTCCGCCGTGACTGTTCCGGCTAAACTTGGTCGCCGGAAAGCGATCGGGCGCCTGGCGAACGGCGTGATCGCTGCAATTTTCGTGACCTTGGGGTCGGAGGGGCTGTCGGTGATTTCCATGCGCCCCGCCCGCCAAGACGAGAGGAGGCTTATCGAATGACCAACAAGCCCCAGAAGCAGAGTGAATTCCAGCCCGGACGCGGCTACACCAAGGAAGATTGGGATGAGGTCTCCGACAATCCGCCATGGACGGAAGAGGAGCTGAAAAACGCCCGTCCCTTCCGCGAAGTCTATCCTGAACTCGCCGCCAAGATGGAAAAGGACATCGCCGCTCGTGGCCGTCCACGCGTCGAGGCGCCCAAAGTGGCCGTCACGCTGCGGCTCGATCCCGATGTACTGGAAAAGTACAAGGCCAGTGGCAAGGATTGGCGCACGGTGATGGCCAAGGAATTGCGTAAGGCGGCCGGGCTGTAGGGGCACCGGCAAGTGTATCGGGATTGAAGCGGTGCGGCTTGCTTCTTCTCCCCGCGCGCGGGGAGATGTGCCGGAGCATCAGCGAGGCGATGAGGGGCAGCGGCAAACTCTGAGGATGAGATTTGCCCCTCATCCGCCTGCCGGCACCTTCTCCCCGTCAAGACAGGGAGAAGGATCTATGCCGCACCCTCGGCATTCCCCTATTCCCCCCGCCAGCCCTCCAGAAAACGCACACTCTCCACCCCGGCAAACCGCGCCATGCGCAGCAGCTCCGCCTCCAGCTTTTCCAGCCGTCCGGCTGACGCACGCACACCGGGTTCCAGCCACAGGCGTTTGACATCCAGCGTACCGGCCTTGCGATCCGCCTTCATGTCGATGCGGCCGATCATGCGGTCGCCTTCCATCAGCGGGAAGACGTAATAGCCGTAAATCCGCTTCGGCTCGGGCACAAAAATCTCGATGCGGTAGTTGAAGTTGAACAACCGCTCGGCACGATCACGATCCCGCAGCAGCGGATCGAAGGGGCTGAGCACGCGGATGCGGTTGGGCGGTTCGGGGATGTCTCCGAGATTTTCGGGAAAACCGGCAAAGGCATAGGACGGACGCGGGCGGCCGCCGTTTGCGGGGGTGACCAGAATTTCCACCAGCTCGTCGCGATGGGTTTCCACCCAGAGCCTGGCTTCCAGCGGCGTCACCAGTGCCCAGAAGGCAGCGATTTCACCGGATGTGGCAAAGCCCAGCCGGGTCAACGCGCTGCGACACGCCCAGTCCAAAAAAACCTCTTCCGTCACTTCCGGTTCGTGATGGTGCAGCGGCAGCACGCGCTCGGTGAGGTCGTAGATCTTTTGAAAATTGCGGCGGCCGGCGATCGAGAGCTTGCCGATATGCCAGTAATATTCGAGCGCCGTCTTGTTGGGGTGCCAGTTCCACCAGCCGCCCGATTTATGATCCTCGGCCTTCATGTCGCGGGACATGATCGCGCCGTTTTCGGCGATATGGCGAAAGGTGTCCTCGAAGGCGGAATCGTAGTTTTCGCCCTGCCATTTTTTCCAGCGTTCGGCCAGATGCGGCTCGCGGCGGCGAAAACGGTGTTTCCAGTAGCGGAAAAATTCCGATGGCAGGATGGAGGCGTCATGCGTCCAGTGCTCGAACAGCTCGCCATCCTTTTCCAGAAGCGCTGTTAGGTGGTCGCGCCGATAGGTCTGGTTGCGCGAAAACAGGATCATGTGGTGGGCGCGCTCGACGGTGGCGATACTGTCCACCTGCACGAAACCGATCGCCTGGATCAGCGCCAGCAGCCCCGCCTTGTCAAGTGCTCGGTTCGGCGCGGCGGACAGGCCCTGCCGCTCGAGGAAAATGCGCCGTGCCTGTTCGTTCGAGATCAGTATAGCCATGAGACAGAGACTAGGGCGGGAATTCGCCGGTTGCAATGTTCTTTTTTCGTTCCGCATTCCCCTCAATCTCTATCGGGTTTATAGAGCCAAGCGAAACTGAGGGACCGGCTTGGACATCCATTTCGAAGAGGCCAGCGTGCGCTATGACGGTCGCACCGCGCTTGAACCGCTGACTGTGCACTTAAGCGAACGGCGCATCGGCGTGATCGGGCTGAACGGTTCCGGCAAAACGACGTTTGCGCGGCTGATCAACGGGCTGGTGAAACCCTCTTCCGGCCGCGTTTCGGTCAACGGTTTCGATACGGTGAAGGATGCGGAAGCGGTGCGCAGCGAAGCCGGCTTCATCTTTCAGAACCCGCAGAACCAGATCATCCTGCCGATATTGAAGGAAGATATTGCTCTGGGCTTGAAGCGCCGCAAGCTTTCGGCAGCGCAGATCGATGCAGCGGTGAATGGCGTGCTGGCCCGTTTCGGCATTCCGCATTTGGCCGAGCGCCGCACCCACGAACTGTCCGGCGGCGAATTGCAGCTCTCCGCCTTTGCCTCTGTTCTGGTGACTGAGCCAAAGATCCTGATCCTCGACGAGCCGACCAACCAGCTGGATCTGAAAAACCGCAATCTGGTGGAACGCACCATGGCGGGCATGGACGAGAACCTGATCGTCATTTCCCATGATCTGGCGCTGGTCGAAGGTTTTGATCGCGTCCTGCTGTTTTCCGGCGGCCGCCTGATCGGCGATGGAGAACCTTCGCAGGTGATCGCGCAATACAGAACGCTGGCCGGCGCATGAACACGCTTTACCTCGACGGCCAAAGCCTGCTGCATCGGCTGCCGACCAGGGCCAAGCTTGGCGGACTGGCACTGTTCAGCTTGCTTCTGTTTGCCGTCAGCCATCCGGTGGTGCTCGGCTTTGCAGCCTTGGCAGCAGCCATTGCCTATAGCTCCACCGGCATAGGCTGGCGCGAAGGCGTTGCACGGCTGCGGCCCGCCTTCATCACCATTTTTGCCGTCACGCTGTTTGCGCTTCTGTTCCAGCCGCCCGTCGAAGCGCTGACCATCCTGTTCCGGCTGACCGCGCTGATGCTGGCGGCTGCCGCCATCACCGCCACCACCTCGATCGGCGCCTTCATCGACACGATCACCTGGGCGGCAAAACCGTTCGAGCGGATCGGGCTGGTGCGCGCCGCCGATATCGGGCTTTCGGTCGGCCTCGTCATCCGCTTCGTGCCGGAAGTGACATTGCGCTACCGCAGCATCCGTGATGCCCATCAGGCGCGTGGACTGAAGGTGCGACCGGTCACGCTGATCGTGCCGCTGCTGATCCAGACACTGAAGAACGCCGATGAAATTGCCGCCGCCATTGACGCGCGCGGCATTCGCTAGCAATTTGCCCCCACGATTTTAAGGGAATTCTAACTGCATGAGCACCAGAGACCTCGTTCTTGTCGCCCTTTTTGCCGCCATCATCGTGGCGCTGGGCCTGATCCCGCCTGTCAGCCTCGGCTTCATTCCGGTGCCGGTGCATGCGCAGTCGCTCGGCGTCATGTTGGCCGGCGTGGTGCTGGGCGCCAAGCGCGGCACACTGACGGTCGCGCTGTTCATGCTGCTGGCCGCCATTGGCCTGCCGGTGCTGTCCGGTGGTCGTGGTGGTCTCGGCGTGTTCATGGCGCCGCCTTCCGGTTACCTCTATGGTTATCTGGCGGCGGCGTTCGTTACCGGTTACATGTCCGAGCGTTTCGTCAACGCTCGCCAGACCGGCCTTGTGCAGGGCACATATTTCTTTGTCGCAGCGCTGGCTGGTGGTGTGTTCCTCTGCCACCTTCTGGGTGTCTTGTGGCTGGCGTTTGTCACCGGCCTTGGCCTGCCGGCTGCGTTCATGGGCACGCTGGCCTTTGTTCCGGGTGATGCGCTGAAGGCCCTGATCGCCGCCTTTGCCGGCCGCGCCGTGATGGTGGGGTATCCGCTTCTGCCGCAGCGGGCTTGATGGGTTGCCGGAACGATTTAGAGGGCGCGGCAGTCTCCAATTATCTTCTCCCTTGAGGGGGTCCGAAGGACGGGCGAGACCAGTGGCTCGCCCCGGCGGTGGCCCGAAGGGTCGGATGAGGGGGAGCGAAGCCACATCGCAAAGTCTTGCCGTGTCGCCCGCCTCATCGCCTCGCTTTCGCTCCGGCACTTCTCCCCGCTGGGGAGAAGATAGTCGTGGCATCCTTGCCAACCCATTGAATATGCCACCGCTTGCGAGGAGCATCCGAGCGGGTATTTTCCACCGCTTGAAAAGCATTCGACCTGCGCCATTTCGCGATTGCCCATCCGGGCGCCAAGGAGAACGAGGCCCGCCATGACCACGCGCCTTTACGAACACGAGATCTTTCTCGAGCACAACACGCCGCCCGGCCACCCGGAGCGCGCCGACCGGCTGCGCTCGCTGGCGATCGCGCTCGAGCATCCCAACTTCGCCGAACTGGACCGCAAGCCCGCCCCACAGGCGAATGAAGACGCGGTGCTGCTGGCCCACCCGGAAGAGCATCTCTTCTCCGTCATGCGGCAGGTGCCGGAGGAAGACGGCGCCATCCACCAGCTGGAAGCCGACACCTATCTCAGCCCCAAAAGTCTGCAGGCTGCACTCACCGGCATCGGCGGTGCGATGGCGGCGGTGGACGACGTGATGACGGGCAAGGTGGACAACGCCTTTGTCGCCGCCCGCCCGCCCGGCCACCATGCGGAAAAATCAAAGGCCATGGGGTTCTGCCTGTTCAACAACGTGGCGATCGCCGCCCGCCATGCGCAGCAGGTTTACGGTGTCGAACGCGTCGCCATCGTCGATTGGGACGTGCATCACGGCAACGGCACCCAGGACATCTTTTGGGACGATCCGTCCGTGTTGTTCTGCTCGACGCACCAGATGCCGCTTTACCCCTATACGGGCGCGCGCGACGAAACGGGCACCAAGAACAACATCGTCAACGCGCCTCTGGCCACCAATGATGGCAGCGACCATTTTCGCGATGCCTTCAAGAGCCGCGTGCTGCCGGCGCTCGAAAACTTTCGCCCGGACTTCGTTTTGATATCCGCCGGCTTCGATGCGCATCACCGCGATCCGCTGGCGCAGATCAACCTTGTCGGCGACGATTTCGACTGGGCGACCGGGCGGCTGATGGAAATCGCCGGCAAATATGCCGGCAACCGGGTCGTCAGCCTGCTGGAAGGTGGCTATGATCTGGAAGGCCTGGCCGAATCGGCGGGCCTGCATATCTGCAGATTGATGAGAGGCTGAGAATGTCGGAACAGGTCGAACTCAACGAAGTCAGCGCGTATTCGTTCGAGAAGGCTGTCGCCGAACTCGAAAGCATCGTTGCCCGGCTGGAACGCGGCGACGTGGCGCTGGACGAATCCATCGCCATTTACGAACGCGGCGAAGCGTTGAAGAAGCACTGCGAAAAGCTGCTGGCTGCCGCCGAAAACCGCATCGAAAAAATTCGCCTCGACCGCGCCGGCAAGCCGCAGGGTGTGGAGCCGCTGGACGGCGAATAACGGTCTTGTGACCTTTTACCTGACCCGCAAAAGGTCAGACCGCTCAAATGCCATCCATTATCTTGAACGGGTTTTCATCGCCTCCCCCTATCCATTCCCTTGAAAATTGATGGTTTTATGCGCCGGGGGCGTGGCAATTTCATGGGTCAGATACGTGCCTTGGCGGCGGCGGATATTCCGGCAGTGGCCCGGCTTTTTCAAAAAGCATTCAGGCGAACAGATGCCGCCCCTTCGGCTGCCTTTGTCGATTGCCTGCGCAATATTTATATCGATCATCCGCTCGTACATGAAAACCTGCCGAGCCTGGTGCATGAAAGCCGGAGCGGCATTTCCGGCTTTATCGGACGGCACCACCTGGCGATGGGCATCGGCCACAGGCAGGTCAGCGGTGCGCTGTTCGGCACGATCATGGCCGACAACCGCGCCGGACACTCGCTGATCGGCCCCAAACTGCTCAAAGCCGCACTGGCCGGACCACAGGACTTTTCCTTCGCCGACACGACCAGCGACATTTCCCGCACGCTCGGCCAGCGGCTGGGCTGCACGCCGCTTCCGACCCACAGCCTCAACTGGCTGCGCATCATCCGCCCGACACAGTGGCTGATGGATCAGGTGGCGCAGCGTTTCCGTCCACTCGGCCTTTTGGCGCCCGTTGCCGGCGCCGCCGACGACATGCTGCGCAAGCGCATTCGCCCCAACCGGCAGCGCTGGTTTGTGCATGGCGCCGGCAGCACGGCCAAGGGCGCGACCGCAGAGCATATCGATGCCGACAGGTTTGCCGCGCTTTTCACCGAACTTTCCGGCCGCTTTGCGCTGCGCCCGCGCTGGCACCTTCAGGATGTTGCCGCGCTTTCCCGGCAGGCTATCGAAAAGCAGCAGTTCGGTTCACCATTTTTCGGCGCGGTGACCGATCACCACGGAAAGCCGGTCGGCTGTTTTCTCTACCACCTGAAAAAGAGATCCACGGCGCGGGTGCTGCAGGTCGTGGCCGCTGCGGGCGCCGAGGGCGCCGTCATCGACGCGCTGATTGCGCATGCGGCGGACAATGGTGCGAGCGCCGTGATCGGCCGCACCGAAGCCTATCTGATGGAAGCCATGCTGGGCCGCCGCATCGGCTTCACCAATACCGCCTCCAGCATGATCCATAGCCGCGACCCCGAAATTCTTGGCGCCATCACACGTGGCGATGTGCTTTTGAACGGGCTGGTGGGCGAACAGTGGAGCCCGATGATCGGCAACCGGTTCGCGTGATATGAAGCGGTGCGCTTCGGGGAACAGTGTGTTGCGTGAGGTGGGACTGTTGGTGAACTAAGGTGCGCGCTAGGTTGTGTATATCATCAGATCAGAGCGATCGCTTTGGAGAAAGTCCCCCTCTGGCCTGCCGGCCATCTCCCCCACAAGGGGGGAGAAAACTTGTGGCAACCCGCTGTCTCAATCAAGCAGCAGCGGATCGGCTGGGTTAAGCCCCTCCCCCTTGTGGGGAGGGGTTTGGGGCGGGGCCTTTTTTCAGGCAACAGATCACAACAAGGAGACCGGCCCCATGTCCTTTTTCCCCGGCACCGATCCCGCCCCCGGCGATGCCTTTGCCTGTGATGCGATCGAGAACCTGATCATTCCGCGCTCCAGCGATATCGGCGGTTTTGCCGTGCGCCGCGCTCTGCCCACCCGCCAGCGCCGCCTTGTCGGGCCCTTCATCTTTTTCGACCGCATGGGACCGGCGGTTCTGCGCGCCGACGAAGCGCTCGATGTCAAGCCGCACCCGCATATCGGGCTTTCCACCGTCACCTATCTGTTCGATGGCGAAATCAAACACCGCGACAGCCTCGGCACCGAACTCGTCATCAAGCCCGGCGACATCAACCTGATGACGGCAGGGCGCGGCATCGTGCATTCCGAACGCACGCCCGAAAATCTGCGCGGCCACCCGCTCGCCATGTCCGGCCTGCAGACTTGGCTGGCGCTGCCGGACAACATGGAGGAAATCGATCCCGCCTTTGCCCACACGGCGCGGGAAATGATGCCGATCATCGACTGGCAGGGTGCTTCCGGACGCGTGGTGATCGGCGCGTTGGACGGGTTGTCTTCGCCAGTCCCGACCTTTTCCGATACGCTCTATGTCGACCTGACACTGGAGCCGGGCAGAAAATTCCCCTTCTCCGCCGCCCATGAAGAGCGGGCGATCTACATTCTCTCCGGCGAACTCGTCATTTCCGGCGACCGTTTTGCCGCCGACCAGCTGCTGGCCTTTCGCCCCGGCGACGAGATCACGCTGGAGGCAGGCGCGATGGGCTGTCACATCATGCTGTTCGGCGGTGCGGCGATGACATCGCGCCGCTACGTCTGGTGGAATTTTGTGTCCTCCTCCAAGGAGCGCATCGAACAGGCCAAGGAAGAGTGGCGTACCGGCCGTTTCGACATCGTACCGGGGGATGAGGACGAGTTTGTGCCTTTGCCGTGAGCGCGAATTCCGATAGAAGCTTCAGGCAATCGACTTGAAAAAGGCGAATGCCAGCGCATCTTTGCTGGATTGCACAACCGACAGACTGCGTGAAAGAAGGCCGGATTCCTTGACAGCAAAACCAGAGACACCCTTGCTCGACAAGATCAATCTGCCGGCCGACCTGCGCTCTGTCGAGGATCGCGACCTGCCGCAGGTGGCGCGCGAGTTGCGCGACGAGATGATCGATGCCGTGTCGAAGACCGGTGGTCATCTGGGCGCCGGCCTCGGCGTCGTGGAACTGACGATCGCCATCCACAAGGTGTTCAACACGCCCGACGACCGGCTGATCTTCGATGTCGGCCACCAGTGTTACCCGCACAAGATTTTGACCGGCCGCCGCGACCGCATCCGCACCCTGCGCCAGGAAGACGGGCTTTCCGGCTTTACCCGCCGGGCAGAGAGCGAATACGATCCGTTTGGCGCCGCCCATTCCTCCACCTCGATTTCCGCCGGCCTCGGCATGGCCGTCGCCTCCGAGCTGGCCGGCTCGAAGCGCAATGTCATCTCGATCATCGGCGATGGCTCGATGTCGGCAGGCATGGCCTATGAGGCGCTCAACAATGCCGGCGCGCTGGATGCCCGCCTGATCGTCATCCTCAACGACAACGACATGTCGATCGCGCCGCCGACCGGCGCGATGAGTGCCTATCTCGCCCGCCTCGCCTCCGGCCGCACCTATATGGGCATGCGCGAAGTGGGCAAGAAGCTGACCAGCTATCTCGGCAAATCGATCGACCGGGCGATTACCCGCGCCGTCGAACATGCACGCGGTTACGTGACCGGCGGCACCATGTTCGAGGAACTCGGTTTCTACCATATCGGCCCGATCGACGGCCATTCCTTCGAACACCTGCTGCCGGTGCTGCGCAATGTGCGCGACAACGCGCACGGCCCGGTGCTGATCCATGTGGTGACGCAGAAGGGCAAGGGTTATCCGCCGGCAGAAGCGGCCGCCGACAAATATCACGGTGTAGCCAAATTCGACGTCATCACCGGCGCGCAGGCCAAGGCCAAGCCGAATGCGCCGAGCTATACGAGCGTGTTCGGTGAAGCGCTGGTTCAGGAAGCCGGTTTCGACGACAAGATTGTCGGCATCACCGCCGCCATGCCTGACGGCACGGGGCTGGGCAAGATGCTGGAAGCTTATCCCACCCGCACATTCGATGTCGGCATTGCCGAACAGCATGCGGTGACGTTCGCGGCCGGTCTTGCCACGGAAGGGTTCAAGCCTTTCTGCGCGATCTATTCGACCTTCCTGCAGCGCGGTTACGACCAGGTCGTGCATGACGTGGCGATCCAGGGACTGCCGGTGCGTTTCCCGATCGACCGCGCCGGTTTTGTCGGTGCCGATGGGCCGACCCATGCCGGTTCGTTCGACACGACATTCCTTGCCACTCTGCCGGGCATGGTGGTGATGGCCGCTTCCGACGAGGCGGAACTGAAGCACATGGTGCGCACCGCCGCCGCCTATGACGACGGCCCGATTTCCTTCCGTTACCCGCGCGGCGAAGGCGTGGGCGTGGAAATGCCGGCACGCGGCGAAATCCTGCAGATCGGCAAGGGCCGCATCGTCAAGGAAGGTGCGAAAGTCGCCCTCCTCTCCTTCGGAACGCGTCTGAAAGACTGTCTGCTGGCGGCAGAAGACCTCGATGCGAGCGGCCTTTCGACGACGGTTGCCGACGCCCGTTTCGCAAAGCCTCTGGACCACGACCTGATCCGCCAGCTGGCCCGCCACCACGAGGTGCTGATCACCATCGAGGAAGGCGCCGTCGGCGGTTTCGGCAGCCATGTGCTGCAGTTCCTCTCCGGCGAAGGCCTGCTCGACAACGGCCTGAAAATCCGCTCGCTGGTTCTGCCGGACATCTGGATGGAACAGGCAAGCCCGGATGCGATGTATGCCAAGGCGGGACTGGACCGTGCGGGGATCGTCGGCACGGTGTTTCGGGCGCTGGGCAAGACGGTTGTGGGGGTTGGCGCTGCGGGGTGAGGTTTACCTCACTCCCCCGCCACCAAAAACAGCACATCCATCTTCCGCTCCGGCTATCTCGGCAAAAAATACCCAATCACCCTGCGCGGGTTCACCACGGCGATCTGGGTGTGGGTCTTGCGGAAAAAGCCGCCACCGGGATAAGCCGGTTCACCTTCAGTAAACAGGCCGCGCACCGTGTCGAAACGCTCGACAGGTGAGGACGTGCCCATCCTTTCGATCTGCATATCGACCACCGCATGAAGGTGCCGGATGACCGCGCAATCGAGAAAACGCAACAACTTGTCCTTGTTCCTGTCGATGCCGATATCCTGGTTTTCGGGAATGGGCAGACCGGCCATTGTCTGAGTTTCACAGAAAGTCTCATAGGCAACCCGCAGGATGTCGAGATTTTCTCTCATCAGCAGATCGAGGCAATTGCCGAGATCGATCACTGCACCGAGCACGAATGCCTCGCGGTATCGACCACGCGCAACCTTCCACTCGGCCCATTCCCGCGCGCGTTTGGGATCGTTTTCCCAGAAATAGATACCTGGGCCGAGCCAGTCGAAATCCTCGGTGCTTGGATGAAGCTCGTCATCACCTCGCAAAACCCGCATCCCGACCTCTCTATCACAACCGTGATAGCCAAGGACGAAAGAGGTCGCCAGCCGGGTCAATCAGGTCAGCGAAGGTTGAGCGCCCTCGGCGGTCTTGCCGCCGAATTCAGGCGCCAGTTCGCCATCCTGCGTATAGATGCCTTCATCGATCAACGATTGGCGAGCGGTTTCGCGATCCACGGCGCTGCGGCGCGCATGATCGCGCAGAAGCAGCTTCAACGCCTCTCTCTGCTTGTCGGTCATGACGCTTTCTCCTTGGACAGGTCGGGACGATATCCCGCTCTTCATAAATACATTGCGACCCGCACAAGTTCAACAGACCGTTGGAATGCAGAACGTGGTTCGCGCTCTTGGCCATTGCCCCGCGCAGCACGCTCCCACCATTGCCCCCTCTCCTCCGTCATTCCTGTGCTTGTCACAGGAATCCAGCGACCGTGCGTCCGCACGGTCAGAGGACTCTTTCGCCGCGCAGACTCGCGTCGGCTGGATCCCGGCTCAGGGCCGGGATGACGGAAGTGGGGGTGCATGCTCACCCCGCTCAACACCCCCAAACACAAAAAAGGGCGGAACCCACCGGCCCCGCCCTCTCATCATCTCATCAACCCAACCGCCTCAGAATTCTTCCCAATTGTCCTTCGATGCCGAAGTCACCGGCGCCGGTTCAAACGCCCGCGCCAGCTGGTTGTGCAGGGCCATGGCCGGTGAGCGGCGCGGTTTCTCCTCGGCCGCCACGCGCACCATCGGTGCCTTGGCCGGACGGCTTATCGGTGCGAATTGCGGGGCGGCAGCGGTCGGCACCGGCGGGATGACAAAACCTGAGCGTCTGGGCGCGGCATAACCGGCGTCCTTGCCGAGGTTGAACTGTTTCAGGAGTTCGTTCAGCGTGTTGGCTTCGCTGGCCAGCGTGTGGCTGGTTTTCGTCTGCTGATCCACCATGGCGGCGTTCTGCTGGGTGTTGCGGTCCATCGTGCCGACCGCGTTGTTGATTTCCTGCAGGCCGGTCGCCTGTTCACGGGTGGAGACCACGATGGCGCGGACATGCTCGTTGATCTCGCGCACCTCTTCCACGATCGCTTCCAGCGCCTTGCCGGTTTCGCCCACCAGGGCCACGCCGGCATCCACCTGGGTGGTGGAGGTGGTGATCAGCGTCTTGATGTCCTTGGCCGCATTGGCGGAACGCTGCGCCAGTTCGCGCACTTCCTGCGCCACCACCGCAAACCCCTTGCCTGCCTCGCCGGCGCGGGCCGCTTCGACACCTGCGTTCAGCGCCAGAAGATTGGTCTGGAAGGCGATCTCGTCGATCACGCCGATGATGTTGCTGATCTCGTGGCTGGAATGCGAAATGCCTTCCATGGCCGACACGGCGCGGCGCACCACCTCGCCGGATTTTTCGGCGCCGGCGCGGGTGCGCTCGACGCGCTGGCCGACATCTTCGGCACGGGCGGCAGCGTCCTTGACGGTGGTCGTCACCTGCTCGACGGCAGCGGCGGTCTGTTCGACGGCGGCGGCCTGCTGTTCGGTGCGCTTGGCCAGATCGTCGGTGGCGGCGCGGATCTCATCGGCATTGGCGTGGATGGCCGACGCATTGTCACCGACCGAGGTCAGTGTCGACTGCAGCGTGGCGACGGCACTGTTGAAATCGGTGCGCAACCGGTCGAGACGGCCGGCAAAGGCGTGGTTCAGGCGATGGGCGACATCACCTTCGGCCAGCTTCGACAGACCTGTCGCAAGGCCATCGATGGCGAATTCGAGATCGGCGGCATCATGCGCCTTCTGCTCATCGTTCACCCGGCGTTCGGTTTCCGCGCGGGCGCGGGTCAGATCGCTGTCGCGTTCCAGGCGGGCCTTTTCGATCGCCGCATGCTTGAACACGGCAACGGCCTGCGCCATGCGGCCGACTTCGTCGCCACGGTCGAGTGCGGGCACTTCGATATCATTGTTGCCGCCGGCCAGCGCCGTCATGGTGCGCGTCATGCCGACGATCGGGTTGACGATGGCGTTGCACAGCGCCCAGATCAGGCCGAGCGCCAGCACGCCGGCAATGCCGCCGGCAATCACCAGCGTCCAGAGAATGGCGGCGCTGGCGTCATGCTGCGCGGCCGTCAGGCTGGCCGACAGCGTCATTGCCTGCTGCTTGAGCGTGGTGGCGGCTGCGCGAAAACCGTCGAGCGATTTTTCGCCCTCGCCGCGCGCGAATGGCTGGCCAGCCTTGGCGGCAGCCAGTTGCGGGTCGATGAGCTGGCGGTTAACAGTGCTTGCCGCCGCCGAAAGCGTGTCGATGGAGGCGAGAAGATCGGCGCGACCTCTGGCGGCGCTGCGGGCATCGTCGAGCGCCTTGGTCACCTCGGCGCGATTGGCGAGCACAGCTGCGGCAGATGCTTCCGCACCACCGAGCAGATAATCCCGCTGGTAGACGACCTGTTCGAGCATGGCTTCGACGGCGCTATCGAGACCGACGACGATCGCCTGCGCGGAAACCTGCTCGTCAGCCGCGGCATTCGACTTCAGCACCTGCCAGTAAACCCCGGCGGTGGCGAAAAAACAGGCGGACATCACCGCCATGAAAGTGACGATGATCTTCTTGCTGATGGACAGGTTTTTCAACATGGGGTCGCGCTCGTAAAAAGTGCACAAAAAAGAATCTCTATGGCCACTGAGAAAGCACATCCTTGTTTAAGATAGTGTTTCACATTGCCAGATCGTCGCGGTTAGAGCTGATCATTGTTAAATGGAAGCGGTTCTGCCGGAGCAGGTTTTCGTCGGGGCAGTGGCGATTGGCGAAGTGCATACCACCGGGTACGTGCGAGCCGATCGCCGCTGATCCTGGCGGAAAGATGCCCGGCCCTTACGGGTTGGCTGAAACGGGCCGTCTGATCGCATGGCCGGCTTGGCCGTATGCTTTGGCTACGACACGCGCCAGCCATGCGACCATCCGGAACCGTTTGAGCCAACAGAACCGATTCCATTTAACAATGAGCAGCTCTGAACATTTGTCATGGCCGTGTTGCTATCTATGACTTGCGCAAATGCCCGACAAACGTCATTGACAGGCGATGTCCAAATCCACCGAACCCCAACGTCTCGACCAGCTTCTGGTCTCGCTCAACCTCGTGGCCAGCCGCGCCCGCGCGCGCGATGCGATCAGCCGTGGCACCGTGACCGTCAACGGCCGCACCGTCACCAAGCCGAGCCTGACCTTCAAGCCCGACGTCACCGTCACCATCAATGACCCGGCGCAGGATTACGTGTCCCGCGCGGCGCTGAAACTTGTGGCGGCACTCGATCATTTCCAGCTCGATCCGACCGGCCATGACTGCCTCGATATCGGCGCCTCCACCGGCGGCTTTACCGAAGTGCTGGTGATGCGCGGCGCAGAACATGTGACCTCCATCGATGTCGGCCACGGGCAGATGCACCAGCGTCTTCTGGATGACGAGCGCGTCACCAATATCGAAGGCCTCAACGCCCGTTATCTCGAGCCGGACGATTACGAAGACCGGCCGATCACCTTCATCGTGTCCGATGTCTCGTTCATCTCGCTGAAACTGGCTTTGGCGCCGGCGCTGGAACAGGCCGAACCCGGTGCGCTCTGCGTGCTGCTGGTCAAGCCGCAGTTCGAGGCGGGCCGCGAGGCGATCAGCAAGGCGGGCCTTTTGAAGGAGCCGGAAACGGCACCGGATGTGGCCGCCGAACTGCAGCGCTGGCTGGTGGAAGACATGGGTTGGGAAAGCCTCGGCCTCATCCCCTCGCCCATCGATGGCGGCGACGGCAACAAGGAATTTCTGCTGGCCGGCAAGAAGCCCGAAGATGCCGAGCCGTATCAGCGTAGCGAAAAGGACGACGAAGACCGCGACGCCGACGATATGGATGATGAGGACAGTGACGAATGAGCACGGTCACCGTCACCATCAATCGCCTCGGCGCTCAAGGCCACGGCATCGCCAATGGCGAGGACGGTCCGGTCTATGTGCCCTATGCGCTGCCGGGTGAGACGCTGGCGATCGCCCGCAATGGCGACCACGGCACCGTCATGTCCACCGGCGCGCCCTCGCCGGACCGTATCGAGCCGGTCTGCCGCCATTTCGGCCCGGACAGCGATGCCTGCGGCGGCTGTTCGCTGCAGCATCTGGCGGAAACGCCCTATCTCGCCTTCAAGCGCCAGCTGGTGGTCGATGCGCTGAAATCCAAGGGCTTGACGCCCGAGGTGGCGGATACCATTCCGGCCAAGCCCGGTGAGCGTCGCCGCACGGTGTTTTCCGCCCGCAATACGGAAAAGGAATTTCTGCTCGGCTTCAACCGCGAAGAGACGCATCACATCGTCTCGATTGTCGAATGTCCCATCGCCGCGCCCGGCATCGTGGCGCGGCTGGAGACGATCCGCACAATCGGCCGCGCGCTTGCCATCGGCGCCGAGACGTTTCGCATCTCCGTTCTCGAAACCCTGATGGGGCTGGATATCGCCGCCGAGGGTTTGAAGAAGATGGAAGACAAGCAGCGCCGCGCGGTGATCGAAACCGTGCTGACGCTGAAGGGCATTGCCCGCGTTTCCGTCAATGGCGAAATCCTCATCGAGCCGATCAAGCCGATCATCGAATTTGCCGGCGTGCGCGTTTCACCGCCGCCGGGCGCTTTCGTGCAGGCCACCAAGACCGCCGAAGAGGTGATGTCGGAGATCGTTGCCAAACATGTCGGCAAGTCGAAAAAGGTGCTCGACCTGTTTGCCGGGGCCGGCACGTTTACCTTCCGGATCGCAAAGACCACCAAGGTGCATGCGGTCGAAGGTGACGAAAAGGCGGTCAAGGCGCTGGATCTGGCAGCGCGGCAGACTCAAGGGCTGAAGCCGGTGACGGTGGAACGGCGCGACCTGTTCCGCCGGCCGATGATCCCGTTCGAACTGAAGCATTATGATGCCGTCGTGTTCGACCCGCCGCGCGCGGGGGCGGAAGCCCAGATGAAGGAACTGGTGCGCGCCAATGTAAAGACGATTGCCGCCGTCAGCTGCAATCCGCTGACACTGGCCCGTGATCTGCGCATTCTGGTGGATGCCGGTTACCGCATCAAGTCGGTGACGCCGATCGACCAGTTTTTGTGGTCGACGCATGTGGAGACGGTGGCGCTGCTGGTGAAGTAACGCTGGCTGTTGCATTTTGGCGACGAGACGGCGCGGCTTGCTCCCTTCGATCTCCCCCCTTGTGGGGGAGATGTCACCGAAGGTGACAGAGGGGGGTGTACAACGGTTCGGAAAATGGATCGAAAGCGGTATTTGCGGCAGATACCCCCCTCTGTCCTGCCGGACATCTCCCCCACATGGGGGGAGATCGGCTGGGCGCGCCGTCTTATAATCCTTATGCGACAATCTCACCGCTTCATGAAAGCCTCAAACGCCGCGCGCGCCTCGGGGCTTTTCAATTGCGCGGTGAAATGCACGAGCTCCTCGTCGATCCTTGCCAGCACCTCGTCACGCGGCCCACGCACCAGCTCGCGGGCAATTTTCAGCGCCTGCGGTGGTTTTGCGGCCAGCGATGTGGCGAGCTTCAACGTTTCGGCCTCCACCGCACCCGGCACGACCACTTTCCACACCAGACCGGCGGCAAGCGCGGCATCGGCACCAAAACCTTCACCGGCGGCGAGCATGGCAAAGGCGCGTTGATGGCCCATGATTTTGGGCGCCAGCAGACTGGAAGCGGCTTCCGGCACCAGCGCCAGATCGACGAACGGCGTCTTGAACAGGCTGCGATCGGAGGCGATGGTCAGGTCGCAATGCAGGTTGAGCGTGGTGCCGATGCCGATCGCCAGGCCATCGACGCCCGAGACCATCGGCTTTTCGCAAAGTGCGAGCGCCTTGATGAAAATGGCGGCGGCCGGTGGCTCCCTGGAGCAGGACATGGCGTAGCTGAGAAAATCACCCATGTCGTTGCCGGCGGAAAAACAATTTTCGCTACCGAGAAAGGCGATGGCACGGATATTGGGGTCGGCGTTTGCTTCGGTGAGCGCCGCCGTCATCGTCTGGTACATGGCTGAGGTGATGGCGTTTTTCTTGTCCGGCCGGTTGAAGCGGATGACGAGGACACCGGGAGCCGTTTGCGGCCGTTCGATCAGGATATGGTCTGTCATGGGCGGTTCCTCCTCCGGGTTGTTTTGTGTTGTGGCATGAATGGAGCAGCTGGCTCCCACTATCTTCTCCCCTCGGGGAGAAGGTGGCCCGAAGGGTCGGATGAGGGGGAGCGAAGCCAGATTGCAAAGCCTTGCCGTGTCGCCCCCTCATCGCCTCGCTGACGCTCCGGCACTTCTCCCCGCTGGGGAGAAGATGATGTGGCAAGCCCCCTACCCCAGAACCACCCTCGCCGCCTGCAAGCTCGCTGCCCCCGACACCACGGCATCCTTTAACGCCGCCGTCTCGGCCAAAAGGTTTTCCGCCGCAAACCGGCAAAGCGCCACACGTTTTTCCCCGTCGCCATCACCGGCCACCGCCAGCGCGCCGGTGGCGAGATAGGCGCCGGTCAATGTCAGGCCAAACAGCCGCTGATAGGGTGTCGCACCGGCCAGCGCCTCGGCCTGCTGACCACCGGCCAGCGCCTCCAGCAGCCAGTCGGTCGCGGCCTCGAGATCGGCGATCGCCGCCGACAGACGATCCGCTGACGTGCCGAAAGCCGCATCATTGGACGCCGCCAGTTTGTCTGCCACCGCTTTCAGTTCCGCGATCAACCTGCGCACCGCACCACCTTCGGACAAGGGCAGTTTGCGGGTGACGAGGTCGATCGCCTGAATGCCGTTGGTGCCCTCGTAGATCGGCGCAATGCGGGCATCGCGCAGGTAACGGGCCGCCCCCGTCTCCTCGATGAAACCCATGCCGCCATGCACCTGAATGCCCATCGAGGCGACATCGACACCGGCATCGGTGGAGAAGGATTTGGCGATCGGCGTCAGAAGTGCTGCGCGTTCCGCCCAGTGTTTCGCTTCCTCACCCTCGGTTGCGTGCGAAAAATCGATGGCGTGGGCGCAGGCGTAACATATGGCGCGCGACCCTTGGGTCAGCGCCTTCATGGTCAGCAGCGTGCGGGCGATATCGGGATGTTCGATGATGGGCGACATGCCCGAACCCGTCCAGCCCGGCGCTTTCCCTTGGCCGCGCTCCTTCGCATAGGCCACCGCCTTCTGGGTGGCGGCTTCGGCGATCGCCACGCCCTGGATGCCGACGGCAAGGCGGGCATTGTTCATCATCGTGAACATGCAGGCCAGGCCCTTGTTCTCCTCGCCGACCAGATAACCGAGCGCGCCCTTTTCGGCGCCAAACTTGCCATCGCCAAAAATCATCGTGCAGGTGGGCGAGCCGTGAATGCCGAGCTTGTGCTCAATCGAATGGCAGAACACATCATTACGTTCACCCGGCGCACCATCCGCACCCACCAGAAATTTTGGCACCAGAAACAGCGAGATGCCACGCGTGCCGGCCGGCGCATCCGGCAGGCGGGCGAGCACGAGATGAATGATATTGTCGGCGGCGTCGTGTTCGCCCCAGGTGATAAAGATCTTCTGGCCAAAAATACGGTAAGCACCGTCACCCGCCCGCTCCGCCCGGCTTTTGAGCACGCCGAGGTCTGAGCCGGCATGCGGCTCGGTGAGGTTCATCGTGCCGGTCCACTCGCCTGACACCATCTTTTCCAGAAATTTTTGCTTCAGCTCATCGCTGCCATGTTTCGACACGGCCTCGATGGCGCCCATGGTGAGCGTCGGCGCGAGCGCAAACGCCATGGAAGCGGCGTTCCACATTTCGAGTGCGGCGACATTGAGCATATGCGGCAGCGCCTGTCCGCCAAACGCTTCCGGCCCGGTCAGGCCGTTCCAGCCGCCTTCGCACCAGGCCTTGTAAAGCGCCGGCCAGCCTTTGGGCGTGATGACGGCGCCATCGACAAACCGCGCGCCTTCGCGGTCACCACTCTCGCCCAGCGGTGCGATCTCCTCACCGGCAAAACGGCCTGCCTCGGAAAGGATCGCCTCGACGAGATCGCCGCTCAGATCTCCCAGCCTGCCCTCTTCCACGGCGGCCCCAAGGCCGGCGACATGATTGAGCGTGAAGGCGATCTCTTCGACCGGTGCCTTGTACATGCAAATATCTCCTCTGTCGGACACGCCCGCAGCCGAAGCCGTCGCGCATCCACTCCCGACATGCATTTTACGTAAACGTCAAAGCGGATGTCAATGTGGGGATGGTGCGGAAAACCGGCGGAAGGTTAGCTTGTGGAAGAGATGTGGCGGCGCATTGCGGCATTAGGCAATTCTCCTGCCCCGTGACTAATGCACCTCGGCAAGTGGTACGCTTATCCGGCAGCCTCTGGAGAGGGCGATTTTGGCGCTGCTTTTCTAAACACGGACAACTTCAATATAAAAGCGGCAAAATAGACGGAGACCAACTTTTTCGCCTCGGCGACGAGGAAGCAGACGACGACCGTAATGATGACGATCGGAAAAAATGACCATACATTGAGCATGCCCAATTTCGCGAAGTAATAGGCCGCGATGATGATGATCGTCTGGTGCATGACGTAATAGGTCATGATTGACTTGTTGAGATAGGTCACAATGCGGTTGGGGCCGCGAACCATTCTGCCGGTGAATGCCAGCAAGGCAAGAATGGCAGTCCATTGCATGATCGACCTGACGACACGGGCAGCAACGACAAGCAGTTCCGGCCATTGTCCTCGCGGCAAGGTCATGGCGAGGATTGCGATGGCCAGAAAAGAGATGACGGAAAGCCAGAGGCTGACCCACCGTCTCCGATCGATCTCCTGCCAGAAGCGCGATTCGTTGCAAAGGAGCACACCGGCCATGAACATCGAGAAATACATGACATGCGCGTAAACATCGCTGGTGATGACCAGGGTCTCTCCAAAGACGGGGTAGAGAAAAACCCTGAGAGCCGAAAGGAATGCGACCGGTACGAGAAACAGCTTTGCGCCTGTCAGTGAAGAGACGAAAGCCGAGGATATTTTTCCCCAATGGCGTTCAAATCGTGAAAATGTGATCGACCAGACAAACACATAGATCCAGAGATACGCCAGAAACCACATGTGTTCGAGTGTTAGTCCGGACTGCATGTAGCTTTTTAGAAACTGCCAGTAGGACAAGTCGGGGTTAGCATACCGATTGGCGAAATAAATCTGTGGCGGTACAATCATGACGACGCCAAACAGAAACGGCGGCAACAATTGTCGCGTGCGCGATCTGCGGATTTCTTCGACAGACTTTTTGGTGAGAAGTGACGCTGTCACCAGGCCGGAAATAAAAAACAGTAGGCTCATCCGCCAGGGATGAGATCCTATGGCAATAAGATCCATCAACCGGCCAAGTTGGTCGGAGGGCTGGCCTATGCCCTTGCTGCCGAACAGCAGGCTCGTATGGTAAATGATGACAGTTCCGAAGCTGAAAACGCGCAACGCATCGATATCGTACCGTCGCCCGGCCGGCCTGTTCGCCATCGTGCACCCCACTCCCAATCCGGTAAAAATACAACCATACCGTCAGTTAAGGATGTATTGAAGCAATCAGGAGGAATAGAGCAATCGATGCAAATCGCCATTTATTGAATTGTGAAAGCGATGCGCGAATAGCGTTTTCGCAAATCTGATCCTGAACAATAAATTCAGGTCGGTGTCTTTGCTTCACCTCTGTCCTTGAGATAGCGGGAAACAGCCATACGAAGCATCTCGGCATCTTCGGGAGAAATACCCACAGGTCTGAAGGTAACGTCCAAAACGTCGCCCCCGGAAAAGTAGGCATAGAACATCAGCGCCGAAAGATAGCTGCCATGGATCGAGGGGTGGTTGCAGTCGTCGTAAAGGGGAAAGCCTATGGGCTGGCTTTGAAGCGCCTCCCAGACCAGACCGACATTGACCAGATCCACGCCGGTCAGGGCGGCAAGCCGGGCGTGCTGCTGCTGGATATTGAGGTGCATACCGGGATAACCGGCTGGTGACAGGCCCGCGGCCGATGGCGGCATGCCCGCATTGGCGGTGCATTGGTCTGTGTAACGCCAGGTCACGAACATGGCCGGTCTGGCGCCATTGGCCTTGATGTCCCGGACAAGGCCGGCGGCGACCTCCCATGCGTCACCGGCGGTCTGCGCACTGTATTGCTCGCTGCTGAGAACCTGTAACACGACGTCATCCCAGCGCTGGGCGATCAGGGCGCGGGTCTGCGGATTTTTCAGATGATCACCCAGACTGATGCCGGGCTTTGCCTCCATTTCGATATGCAGATTTTTCGGATAACCGGCTGATTCGGCAATCAGGCGCACCATATGCGGCATGTCGTGATAAAAGGTCCGGCTGTTGCCGAGAAAAAGCACGGTCTGCTCAGGCCTGTCATCGAACAGGTCGACCAGAAACTCCTTGCCCTTGCCCGGCCATCCGTTGAATGGCGGCAAAAAGAAGAGAGAACCGACCAGAATTGCGGCCAGAACGCCCGCCCGTTTGACTTGAAACAACCTGTTACCTCATAAAATTTATCGGCCTGCAATTTGTAAAAGCCAATATGTGAAGGATAGGTTGCCCAAACGGCACGGATTTGTTTCGAGGCCATCTGGCGAACATGGATCATCGGCGGATTTTTTGGCAACGGGCGCTTTCGATGAAACCATATGCGGGCGGTTCGCATCACAAAAGGGGTCGAGGGCAGGCTGGTAACACGACCTGCCCTGAGGCTGGAAAAGTCCCGGCGAACTCGCTCACACGGCTATTTCAACCTCGCCTGCCGGCGTACCTCGCCAGATAGAAGAACTGCGTGACAAGGCCCAGAACAAACATCGCAGCCACTGTTCCCAGAGCAAGTTTCAAAATGGCTGAATCCGGATTGGCTGCAATCGGGTGGCCATCAGGCACGCGTCGCAGGGTTTCCGAAACAGAGGGAACCATGAGCAGAAAGACGGTGAGGCTGAGAAGCAAAGTCTCGATATACTTTTGCAGGCGCCCGAGAAACGTGAACCGATGCACTGTATATCCACCGATGAGACACAGAAGGGTGACAACCGCTATGGCAGGACTGACCGGTGCCTTGGCAACGAGAAAAATCGTGAGGCTGCCGATCAGCATGCAGATGAAATAGATACGACCGGCAAAACTGTCCGGTTTGATGCGTCCGAACCGGAAAATCATGTAGGCCGCAGCAGGTATTGCAGGAAGGCTGCCCAGCGTGTGGAGCCAGCCGAGCGTTGTTATTCCAAACATGTCAGTTCCTTTCGATCTGATTTCGGGGTCTGCGCCATGGCAATTCCGCTGACGTGAATATGTTCGTGCATGTGTCACCATCAGTCACCCACCCTTCTAGTTGGTAGGCTTTTATGGCGCAGTCGTTTTAACTCAGGCCTATTCGCCATGAAGGCCGGTGGTGGCCTGTGGCAGGCCTCAGTGTTTCACTTTCATCTGGTCAAATGCGGCAGAGGTGATCATCGAAAATTTGCTCGCATCTCCATAAGCGCGTGCCGACAGCATGGCTCCGTGGACGGTGGCCATGAACAGTTCCGCCTCGACCTCGGGCGAGCGCGAAAGATGGATGGCACCTTGTCTTGCGGCACTGTCAAATGCTCGCGTCAGCCACGCAGAGAGAAGCTGGAAATACGCCTTGACCTCGAGGCCTATTTCGGGCGGCAAGAGCGGCAGCTCGCTTGCCAACAGTGCGCAGACGCAAAAGGGCCGGCTGCCATCGGTGATGCATTGCGCCCAATGGTTGGTAAAGGTGTGCAGTTGCTCCAGCGGATCGGCCATATTCTGCTCGATGCCGGCAATGCCGGTTTCGGCATTCTGGCGGTATCGGCTGACCAGTGTCTGAACCAGATCGACCTTGCTCGGAAAATGGTGGTGAATGCTCGCTTTGCGGATGCCGACGATATCGGAAATATCCGCATAGCTGAAACCGTTATAACCGCCGGACACGATAAGCTTTTGCGCGCAGGCGAGGATATGATCGTAGGTCGACACAAGATTGCTCATACCCAACACCTACCTTCTGGTAGGTAGATTGTCAATATACAGAACTCATGGGTTGGCAGACGCTGGTGTCATGTCATGCTATTGGACCGATTCATGATCATCATGGGCGCAATGCCGATACGCATCCTCCCCCGTCACCAAACCTTCCAGAACGGCTTTTTCTTCGCCTCCCCCGGCACATCGACGCCCTTGGCCCGCGTGGACAGAAACGCCAGATATTTTGGGTCTTCCTCGGCAAAAATCTCCGCACCCTCGGCCATATAGGCGCGCATCAGCTCATCGGCAGCGCGGTCAAGATTGTCGAGTTCGAACTGGCATTGGCCGAGCCGCAGATGCAGGAACGGGTTGCCGATCGCATCCGGGTAATGCATGGCCATGGAGAGGTTTTCGCGGCCGGCAGCGAAATCGCCCTGGAAGAAATTGGCCTCGCCGATCGCCGATAAAAGCCATGTGCCCTGCTGCCACTGTGTTTTCGGCTCGGGCAGAAGTTCGAACGCATCCCAGTATTTGTCGAGTGCGGCCTCGAAATCCTCGGTTTCGGCCAACGCATCAGCCTCGGCCGCCAGCGCTTCGATGCGGGCGTTGATGTCGTCATCGAGCTCTTCGGCCATCTGTCTTCCTTCGGCATGACTGCGTTGCGGGGCGCAAATTATAAACTTTTGGCCTCACCGCCAAGCCTTCGCCTCAGCGCGCGCCTTCCGTCTTTGCCACCGGCTACGCCTGTACCTGTTCCTGGCCATGCGTCATGCGTTTCGGCACGAACAGGCAGACCGGAATGATGATGGCGGTGATGGCGAACATCGTTAGGAAGGTCATGTGCAGCGCCGATTGCAGCGACATGCGCACCGCATCACTGCTGGCCATCGCCGCACCCGTGCCGTCCAGCAGGCCGCGCAGCTCCTCCTGGGTGATGACGCCGCCGCCGGCCGTGTGGGCAAGGCCGTAGCTCAGCACCGCGCCGAGAATGGAGGCGCCGAGCGTGCTGCCGAGATTGCGCGAAAACACGTTGGATGCGGTGGCGCTGCCGCGCTGCGACCAGCCGACGCTTTCCTGAGTAATCACGAGCGCACAAATGTTCAGAAGGCCCATGCCGATACCCATCAGCAGCGAACCGATGCCGGCCTGAATGGCCGTGCTTGCCGGTGTCAGCAGCACCAGAAGGAAGGCGCCGACCGGGATCAGCAGGCTGGCGACCAGCATGATCGGCCGCAGGCCAAAGCGTGGAAACATGCGCGACGCAAACGTGGCGCCGCAGGGCCAGCCGACCAGCAGCATGGTGAGCGCAAAACCGGCCACCAGCGGCGAACGGTTGAGCACCGTCTGCACATACATGGGCAGGAACGTGGTCAGGCCCATGATGGCCATGGCCGCGAAGAACACGGCGAGATTGGAAATGGCGATCGGCCGCTGCAGCCACAGGTCGGGCGCCACCATCGGTGCCTGCGCGCGCTTTTCCTGCCAGAGGAAGGCGACAAGGCTGACGACGAAGACGATGACGGCGATGATTGTATAGGCCGGTGTCGTGCCTTCCATTTCGGTCAGCGCCAGCATCAGCGCCGAGATCGATATGGCAAACAGCACGGCACCCAGCACATCGACGGACACCCGCTGCGTCTGCTTTTCCTCATGCAGGAAGAAAACGAAACCGGCGATCGCGATGATGCCGACCGGAATGTTGATCCAGAACACCCAGGCCCATGGCAGGTTATGGATGATGACGCTGCCGAGCAGCGGACCCACCACGGCCGAAATTGCCCAGACGCTGGCCAGATAGCCCTGCACCTTGCCGCGCTGTTTGCCCGGAAACAGATCGCCGACAATCGTCATTGCCACCGGCTGCACCGCGCCGGCGCCGATGCCCTGCAGCAGGCGAAAGGCGATCATCGACGGCATCGACCATGCGAGACCGCACAGGATGGACGACAGCAGGAACACCACGATGCCGAACAGCAGCACCGGCTTGCGGCCATAGATATCGGAGAGTTTTCCGAACACGACGGTGGTGGCGGTCTGGGTCAGCAGGAAGGATGAAAACACCCAGCTGTAGAGATTGAGCTGGCCGAGCTGGGCTGCAATCTGCGGCATGGCTGTGGAGACGATCGTCGCCTCGATCGAAATCATCGCCATGGAGGCCATGACGGCGGCGACGATGAGCCCGCGATGGGAGCTCTTCTGTGTCATTTTCGGGATCCGGAGCGCGGAAAGAGATGGCGCCAATGGAGTAAAATTCGGCGGTCAGCAGGCCGTCAGTGCGACAGCGATCTAGGAACGGGAAAAGGCAAACGTCAAGTCGGGCAAGCCGCTTATCGGCTCTGCCCGGCAGATTATTTGCATGTCATGTATTGGCGGCGCAACCATTTGGCCGCGCCGCCGCTGTTACCGGTTATTTCCCGGTCAGCCACTTGCGGGTTTCGAGCGTGAAGGATGCCGCCAGTTTCTGGGCCAGCGCATTCTGATCCTTCGTGGCAACGGCATTGATGGCCATGGCCACGAAGAAGCCGACATTGCCGCTGCCCTTCACACCATGGTCGGAACCGACGATGCGCGGGTTCTGGGCGATGATCGATCCATCGGCCACGTTTTCCAGCCGCACGGTGCCGGTGATGAAACTGTCACTGCCACGCAGCACGCGGCCCGGCGAAGACGCGAGATCCGCCTCCTGCAGGGTGATGACCAGACGCGCCGCCTTTGGCCCGCCCGGCAGGCCCTTCAGCTTGGCGCTGGCATCCGCTTCCAGTGCGTGCACGATCATGGCTGCCTGCGCTTCCGGCGTGATGCCGTTCAGCATCGGCAGGCCGGTCCGGACATCCGGCGTCGCCTCGACGCGGACGGACGTGACATTTGCGCCGTTCAGCGCCTCAACGAGACGCGGATCACGCGTCTGGCAACCGGCCAGCAGCGTCAGGCCGGCGACAACGATCGCGACCTTCAGAAAGATGTTGGAAATGCTCAATTGATGCCCCACTCGAAATGCAGATATCCGCAAGGCCGGTTTTTGAACCGGTTGCGGCATGCGAACCAAAGTTTTGCGATGCCCTACCCTCATCGCGGTTCGCGTTAAGCATGGATGGAGAGGCGCGGCAACGAGGCCGCTGATCTTGTGGTTATCAGTCCCTGACTGTCGAACTATCGATTGCGCGGGTTTCGATGGCCGCGCGGCCGGCATCGCTGAGCGCATAGACACCCTTTTCCACCTTGTCGAACCAGCCGTAATAATTGTTGCGTAGGATGGCGCCGGCCGTCGTGGCGGTGTCCTTCAGGTCTCGCGGCCGCAACGGCCCTTCGGCAAGGGCTGCGGCGATGGCGAGCGCCTGCTGGCGATAGGCGGTCATGATCGGCACTTTTGTCGAGCCGCCAAGCGCCGGATCGCCCACCCTTTTGCGGTGTTCCTTTACCAGTTTCGTGCGGCGTTTCGGGTTGGTGCGCGGCATAGGCGACACGGAGGAAACCAGCACGCTGACCTCTCCCTTGTCCGACACACCGAGCATGCCGATGCCAAGCCGGCGGCAGAGGTCGCGGTAACGCTTGTCGCTCTCGCGGCCCCTGCCCTTGGCCGAAACGCGGGCGGCGATCCACACTTCATCCGACACTGCTGCGCGATCCACCGCCTGCAGGATGAGTTCGAGATTGAAGGTGAGTTTCAGCTCGCAGATCACCACCACCGTCGGATCACTGTCGCTCAAGCCTACCAGATCGCAGCCGCCGATCTCGCCCTTCACCGTGTAACCGGCGGCTTCGAGAAAGGTTTTGACGGGGAGGTAGAGCGCGGTTTCCATACGGGCCTGACGAGGTTTTGTCGTTTTGCTCCGCATAACATGATTCTGGCGGGTGGTTGATTTTCGTCGCGCAAGTAGGTAGACCGGTCTGGCTACCTAATGAGAGAGGCGGATGGAATTGGGATGGTGCGACAAGCTCCCTTTGATCTCCCCCCTTGTGGGGGAGATGTCACGATAGTGACAGAGGGGGGTGAGCGACGGCGCGGAAAAGACGGAACAAGCGGTATTTGCGCCAGAGACACCCCCCTCTGCCCTGCCGGGCATCTCCCCCTCAAGGGGGGAGATCGGCTGAACGGCACCCTCACCCCACGAGCACCCCACCAATGGAACCGCCATGCCCTACCCTGCCGAAACGGCCCGCGAAAAACTGCTGAAAGCCGCTGCCGTGCTGTTTTATGAAAACGGCATCGCCGGCACCGGCATAGACGCGATCATCGCCCGCGCCGGCGTGGCCAAAAAAAGCCTCTACAACAATTTCGACTCCAAGGCGGATCTGGTGCACGCCTATCTGACCATACGCCATGCCGAACTGCTGGCGTTTTACGAACGCCGCGTCGCCACCGCCGTCACGCCAAAGGACAAGGTGCTGGCGGTGTTCGATGCCTATCAGGACCATGCCGAGTTCGCTTATGAGCACGGATTTCGCGGCTGCGGGCTGCTGAATGCCGCCGCCGAACTGACGGTTGGCGATATCGGCCGCGATGCCGTGCGTCGTCACAAGGAAGAGGTGGAGGGACTTATCGCCAACCATCTCGGCGAACTTCTGAACGGTGATGCGGAGCGAGCCAAGATGCTGGCCCGCCAGCTGGCCTTTCTTCTCGAAGGAGCCATCACCCGCGCCGGGCTGGAGGGCAATAGCGCTCTCGTTCTCGAAGCCCGCACCATGACCTCCGACATGCTGGACAGACTATGACCACCAAGACACAAGAATTCCGCATCGGCGTCGCCGGCGTGCTGTTTGCCTCGCTCGTGTGGGGCACGACCGGCACGGCGGCGGCCTTTGCACCCGGCGTCAGTGCGGCGGCAATCGGGGCAGCGGCCATGGGCATCGGCGGGCTTTTGCAGGCGGCCATCGCGCTGAAATCCATCGGTCGGGCGATGGCGGACCTCAGACGTTACTGGCTGCTGCTTGTGGCCGGCGGCGTGGCGGTGGCGATCTATCCGCTCGCCTTTTACGGCTCGATGCGGCTGGCCGGCGTCACCATCGGCACGGTGGTCACCATCGGCTCGGCACCGCTCCTCTCGGCGCTGATCGAAAAGGTTTTTGATGGCGCGCAACTGTCGAAACGCTGGCTTGCTGGAGCGCTGATCGGGCTTTTGGGCATGGTGCTTTTGTGTGTCGCGGAAGGCTCGCATGCCGAAACCATCGTCACCGGCAATGCCACCATAATCGGCATCGCGCTCGGCCTCATCGGCGGCCTCACCTATGCGCTGTATTCCTACACGGCGCGTGGACTGATGTTGCGCGTCATCCGGTCCTCGGCGGCGATGGGCGCCACTTTTGGCGTCGGCGGGCTGCTGCTGATGCCGGTTCTGCTCGTCACCGGCAGCGCATTCCTCGACAGCTGGAACAATGCGGCCGTCGGCCTCTACATGGCGACCGTGCCGATGTTTCTGGGCTATATCGCGTTCGGCATGGGCCTTGCCCGCATTCCGGCCAGCATGGCGACGACCATTACGCTTTTGGAACCGGTGGTGGCGGCGATGTTGGCGGTGATCATTCTCGGCGAACGCCTGCCGGCGCTGGGCTGGCTGGGCGTGACGCTGATCATTTTCTGCCTTGTGGTGATCACGGCACCGGTGAAGTTTTCGCGGCTCAGATCAAGGGCAGCGGCTTAGCGGCGGGCACCAATTACCTTCTCCCCATCGGGGAGAAGGTGGCCCGAAGGGTCGGATGAGGGGGACCGAAGCCACATCGCAAAGTGTTACCGTGGAAGCCCCCTCATCGCCTCGCTGACGCTCCGGCACTTCTCCCCAGCGGGGAGAAGATGCTCGTAGTACCCTTCGCATCCTCCAGCACTCTCTGAAACAGCCCTCCACAAAAACCTGTTGCAACAGATGTCACGAACAGCGTCTAACAGGCAGTGCGCCTCCCACAGCCCGGACACTGCCCATGACGCTTCTCAACCCCGCCATTCCCGGCCTCGTCTGGGCCTATCGTTTTCATGCCGACAAGGCGCCCTGCACGCGGCTGCCGACCGAGGCGACGCGCGCTGACCTTGGCGTGGAAGACGGCGGTTTCCTGTGGCTGCATCTCAACCTTGCCGACCAGCGCGTGCCGGCCTTTCTCGACGGGTTTCAAAACCTGCCGCAGGATGTGGTGGCCGCACTCACCACCCATGACACGCATGCCTCGATCACGCTGGACGAGCAGATGGTCTACGGCACGCTAGTGGATTTTCAGCGCGAGTTCGACAGCGAAACCCGCGATATCGGCTGGCTGCATTTCGCCGTCACCGAAAAGCTGATCATCACCACCCGGCTGCAGCCGTTGCGCTCGATCGACCGCGTGCGCGCTGCCGTCGAAAAGAACGCGGGGCGTTACCGCCGGCCGATCGACGTTTTTGAAACCATCGTCGCCGAATTCCAGCGCACGCTGATCACGCTGGTGCTGGAACTGACGGAAGAGCTGAACCAGATCGAGGATTTTGTCTACGACAACGCGCCGCGTGACGAGCGCCGCAGGCTTGCTCCCGTTCGCCGCACCGTCGTGCGTCTGCACCGGCATTTGCGCACCGTTCTCGCCCTGATGCGCCGCGCGGCCGCGGCCGACGATGACGACATGCCGCTCGGTTTCGATGATGTCGCGTCACGGCTGACCGGCCGGCTGGAAGCGGTGGATCACGACGTCTACGCGTTGCAGGATCGCGCCCGGCTGCTGCATGAGGAAATCGATTCCAAACAGTCGTCCGAAACCAACCGCCACCTCTACATCCTGTCGCTGATGACGGCGTTTCTGCTGCCACCTTCGCTGGTGACCGGCTTTTTCGGCATGAACACGTCAGGCATGCCGTTCGAACATGGCGAGACCGGCACCACGTTTGCGGTGATCTTTATCGCGCTGTCGATTGCCATTGCGTGGTGGGTGCTGAGGCGGGCGCGGATCTTGTGAGGAGTGCGCGACGGTCTCCCTAAAATCTCCCCCCTTGAGGGGGAGATGTCACGATAGGTCCGAAGGACGAGGGGGGTGGGCAACGGTGCATCAAATCAATTGCAGAAGGAGCGTGCGGAGCCCCCCCTCTGCCCTGCCGGGCATCTCCCCCTCAAGGGGGAGATCGCAAGAGGCACGCTCAAAAATACGGCGAATAGCACTGCTTGCGCGGGCCGTAGTTCGGCTGAAAAGTGTTGGAGTAGATATCGTAGGAACGATAACGCGCCAGGCACCAGTCGTGATGCTGCGGGTTGATATCACCGGCAGGGGCCGCGTAACGGCGCGGCGGCGGCGCAACGTAACGTGGCGCAGGCTCGTAATATTGCGGGACCGGCTCGACGTAACGCGGCTCTTCATAGGTCGGGGCAGCCAGAGCACCGCCGATGATCGCGCCGGCGCCGAAGGCGGCCAGCGGATACCAGTAGCCGTCGTGATACCGGTGACGCGGGCGGTATTCGCGGTAACCGCGATGGCCGCCATACCAACCGTCGCGATAACCGCCACGGTCGCGCCAGTATTGCACCTGCACCACATTGCCGCTCTCGACGGGCGCGGCTTTCACGGCGGGGGCAGCAGGCATGATCGGCATCGCCGCAGCACCCGGCGCAACCGAGGTGGCCAGCATGGCCGCAGCCACACCGAAAATCGAAACAGTCTTCATCAGCATGGTCATGGGATATCTCCACCGACTGATTGATCGAAAATTCATCGCCGCGGAATTTGTACGTTACCGCCTGAACCGCGCATTAACGAAACGCCTGCCGTGGAACTGCCCGTTCAACGAGACGACCCGGCGGAACATCATGCTCCGGCCGGGCCATGTTTTCACGGCATCATGCCATGGTTTCTACTGACCCGAGGGGGTGATCAGTAGGGGGAATTGCACACCGCGCGAACGCCGGCACGCGGCACATAGGTGTTATCCGAAGCGCGGTAGCTGCGATAACGATCAGCACACCAGCGAACATGCGCCGAAGACGAACTTACGCTCGGCCGGCTGATGGCACCGCCGATGATCGCACCGGCACCGAATGCGGCCAGCGGGAACCAGAAACCATTGTGGTAACGATAACCCGAGCGGCGCTCGCGGAAACCACGGTGGCCGTTGTAATAACCATTACGCTCGAAACGGCGTTCGGCACGGCGATCGAAACGACGGTTGTCGCGGCGGTCCCAGCGACGGTCGTTACGCCGCTCCCATGGACGATACTGGACGTCGGTCACCGGAGCAGCGGTGCTGGTCTGGGCGGCAACCGGGGCCGGCATCTGGAAAGCCTGCGCCGGAACAAGACCGGTAAGCGTGACCGTGAAAGCGACGGCAACGGTCGCGAGGCGTTTGCGGATATTCATCATGGATGTTTCCTCAAAATCTTTTTATCGAATTTATCGGCGGGGAAACGCATGATGCCGCCTTGGGGTTCCAAAGACGGCATCACGAAAGATGAATGTTGGTAAAGGCTTGGTGAGGATGGGGGCGAGCGGCAGCCGGCGCTGCGTTTCGGAGCTCAGTAATGAGCAGGTAGGATATTTATCATTTTTCCGGTTTATCTGGCCTAACGTGCAAGAACACTTGGCTTGTAGGCGATGTGGCGGAGAAGTCTTGATGTTACGGCGAGTATCGATCTTTCTGACAATGCTTGCGGCAACGGGTGCTCTCGCGAACGAGGTGCCGTACTTCGATCGCAAAACTGTTCCTGACTATATTGCTCGTTTCAAGGTGGTCCACACCTACGGGCGCGACAAGACGAATGAGCGCGTGGTCTTGCAGCACGGTGGCTGGACACGGGTAGAAGAAGGAAACGAGGGAAAATCAGTAATTTCCTACGGAAATTTCTCAAAAAACCTTGTCCTCAGAACCGCTAAAAATGATGAGGACAATGCTTGGATGTCGGTGACGCAAGCCGATCCCGCGAAAGATTTTTTTGGATTTACCGACGCTCGGGAATTGAACCATGTTGAGGCCGTCGACAACGAGCATTGTCGCTGGCTTGAACTTATTCGCGGCGAGCTGGAACAATCAAAGTCAGGACCGATCTGGCGCACCTGCCTGACTGGCGATGGGATAGAAGTTGCAACCACCGTCTTGCTCTCGAACGGCCAGCCGATGTCCCAGACACGTTTGGTCGAACTCGATCGAAAACACCTGTCGACAAGTGCCGTCTTGCCGCCTGCTGATTTATTCGATGCAGAGACATGGCTAAAACCGCTCCACGCCGATGTCAAACGCCCTTCAGAGATCGCTGATTTCGAAGTCGAACTGCAAAATCCGACGGCGAAGTTGAGGCTAATGCGGCATTATCCGTGGTGGTATAGAGAACGCACCGGAAAAGATGGCTCGGTCAGTGCGTTGGTTTGGAATGAACTTGCTGACCAAGGGATCTTATATTCCGCTTCTCCTGGAAAACGCCAACTTGATGCACGGCGTTCGCAACTCGATCCGAAACGCCCGTACCCCAAGCTGGCAGGGTGGAGCGGATTGGTCAGGATGAACGAGCGTGGTCAGTTTCTTGGCGAGACGTGCACTTGGTATGACCGGATGCCCAACGTTGCCGATGCCGGCCTGAGGCATTGCCTGACTGGTGACGGCATTCCGCTTAAAGAAATCCGCACGTCTGGCTGGGGTCGTGGAGAGGTTTTCGAAGTCACAAAGATGGTACGCCGCCCGATCGCTATGAATGAAATTCGGCTGGATCCAGTTCTGCTCGATCCCACGACGTGGGGATATATTCCGGAAAATTGAAATCCAGCCAAACCTGCATATTTCTGAATTTCAGAGATGCAGCGGACCGAGTGTTTTGTTCATCTCGATCCCGCTTCAGTCATTGACAGCATTTCCCGACCAAAGCCTAAATTCCGGACTTTCGCCCACGCAATTGACGTGTGCAGCTCGCTCCCTCAGGCCTCCACCGCCACATCGCCCTTCGGCCGCGAGCAGCAGGCGAGAATATAGCCTTCCTCGATCTCGTCATCGAGAATGCCGCCATTGTGGTTCATGTCCACCTCACCCGACACCAGCAGCACGCGGCAGGTGCCGCAGAGGCCGGATTCGCAGGCTGCCCCGATGCGCACGCCATTGGCGCGTGCCGTCATCAGCACGGTCTGGCCCGGCTGGCAGGGGAATTCCTTGCCCGACATGGTGAAGGCGACATTGGCGAGCACTTCGCCTTCGGCCGCCGTCGAGGGCAGTTCCTCGATGGAGGGAAGTGCCGGTGCGAAACTTTCCTGATGGTAGTTATTCATGTCGAAGCCGAGGCTTTCGAGCAGGCCGCGCACCGCCGTCATGAACGGTTCAGGCCCGCAGCAGAACACCGTGCGCTCGGTAAAGTCCGAGGCGAACATGGTGATCTTGGCGCGGTCGATAATGCCCTGCAACCCGACCCAGGCATCATGGCGCGGCGAGTTTTCGACGATCAGCCCGAGCGTCAGTTTTGGCATGTGGCGCGCCAGATCTTCCAGCTCGCGGCGAAAGATGATGTCGGCGGGGGTGCGCGAGCAGTTGATGAAAACGACATCGCTGGATGGCGCGCGGTCGTTCAGATCTCTGGTCATCGACATCATCGGCGTGATGCCGGAGCCGGCCGAGATGAACAGGTATTTTTGCGCCGGATGTTTGACGTAGGAAAAATCACCGAGCGGACCCAGCGCTCGGATTTTCATGCCGGGCTTGAGGTTATCGAACATCCAGCGGGTGCCGATACTGTCCTTCTGCGCCTTCACCGTGACGGCGACGGTGAAGGGACGTGAGGGGCTGGACGACAGCGTGTAGGTGCGCATCGTCGGTTCCTTCACGCCGTTCGGCCCCACCGGCAGTTCCAGCGTCACGAACTGGCCCGGCACATAGCGGAACCAGCCCGGCTTTTCCGGTTTGAAGATGAAGGTCATCACGTCGGCCGTTTCCGGCGTGACGGAGATGCATTCCAGAAGCTGCAGCCTTGCATTCCATGGCTGCATCTCGTCGAGGTGCGGATAAGCTGCCGCCATGTTCATCTCACGAATTGAAGGTTACGCGCTAAGGATTACGTGGTCTCAGGCAACGGCCGAAAGTTTTGCCTGATCGCCCTGAAGACGGTCGACCATGAACTTGGTGTACCACTCGACGAACTGCATGACGCCGCCCTCGTGCAGTTCGGAATACGGACCCGGTTCATAGGCCGGCGAGCGGATACCAAACGCGTTTTCCTCGACGATCTGGCGGTCCTGGTCGTTGGTCATGTTCCAGACGTGGGTGAGCTGTTCGATATCGTAATCGACGCCTTCCACCGCATCCTTGTGGACCAGCCATTTGGTCGTCACCTGGGTTTCCTCGGCACTGATCGGCAGTACGCGGAAGGAGATCGTGTGATCGACCAGCATGTGGTTCCATGTCGTCGGGTAATGGAACAGAAGCATGGTGCCGATATGCGAGATCGTGACGTCATCCGACAGCGCACGGCGCACGGCGCGCTTGCCGTCCATCGTATAGCTTTCGGCATCCTCGATCAGCGGCATGCGGGCGACGCGGAACTGGCCGTCCGGGTGCATGTCGAACGCGCTCGGCAGGCCGGCGGCTTCGCAGCGCGCCCAGTGTTCGGAAATCACCGGGTCATCGGCGGCACCCTGTACACCGGTGGCGGAAGGCGCTTCCGGATAGGTGCGGCAGAGTTCCGGGTGGTTGGCGGCGCAGTGATAGCACTCGCGGTTGTTTTCCCAGACGAGCTTCCAGTTGCCCTTTTCGACAATGGTGTTCTGGTGCGCGACCTTGGCTTCCGACAGGCGATGCGGCGCCATGTAGGGTTGGATCTTCTGGCGTACCGGCGCAAAATCCGGCGCCTCGTTGGCGAGGCAGATGAAGACGTAACCGGCAACGCTTTCGCAATGCACGCTCTTCATCGAAAACTGCGTCTTGTCGAAGTCCTCGGCCATCTGGCGGGCAAACACCAGCGAACCATCGAGATCGTAGGTCCACTGATGGTAGGGACAGACGAGCTTGGCCGATGCGCCGCGTTCCTGCGTGCAGACGCGGTGGCCGCGGTGACGGCAGGTATTGTGGAAGGCGCGGATCAGCTTGTCCTTGCCGCGCACGATGACGATCGGATAATCGCCGATCTGCAGCGTGAAATAATTGCCGGCCTTGGGGATTTCGCAATCATGGCCGACGAACAGCCAGTCGCGGTACCAGATGGTTTCCATATCGAGCTGGAAATAATCCTTGTCGATGTAGAAAGGCTGTTCCAGGCTGAAACCCGGACGATGATTTTTCAGCTGTCGCAGAACGTCATTGCGAATATCCATGTTCCACTCCTCAGATCGTGGGGTTGGACCGGGTGCGCCATCCGCACCCCAAGCCGGCTTTGTCTAAAGCATGTAACCGTTATAACGCGCCTCTGTTTCCTCGGCAGAGCGACATTGCGACATGATATGCGGCATTGACGACAAAACGAATGAGTGACGCAAAAGCGACATGTTTGTTTTTGCCTTTAGATATCAGTCGCCTACGGCATTATGCGCGGCGCGCCGTAACGGGAATTTGGCGCAAACAGGCTATCAACGGCATGAAAACCACGGAAAGAACCCGTTAACAAACAATTGCTAATCTGCGCGTCGACCAACGGAGTGGCACCGTCGTGGAAGCACAACCGAAGCTGAGATATTACGATGCCAGCGCCTGGCGCCCGATAGCGCCGCGGATGAAACCGGCCGCGCATTCGGAATTTTTGCGCACCGGCAAGATTTCGCGCCATCGTGACGACTGGTTTCCGGCCGAGCGCCGTTACCTCACCTATGAGGAAGTGGCGGAGCGCACCGGTGCCAAGCTGGAAAAGGCCGGCGAAACCACCCATGAGCGGCTGAACGCCTTTCACCACGACATCAATTTCCCCAAAGTGCTGTTTCACCGCACGTTTCCGGAACGTCCACATCTGGGTTATTGCCATGTGACGGCGGCCAGCACGTTTATCGCCCGGCGTTCGGTGAGCTGGTCCTTCTATATCTGCAATTTTTTCGCCCAGATCGGCGAGGAAGCGCAGTTCTTCGAACATATCAATGCCGAACGGCGCCGCATGTACTTTGCCGTCGCCATCGAGGGCGAACCGGGGGCTGAGCGCATGCGCATCAACCGTGGCATCCGCGGCAATGGCGTGCTGTTCCAGACCTCAAATCCGCATGAGGCACTGCGCAACGTGCTGATGCTGGGCGCGCCCGATGATGCGTTTCGGGCGATATTGCAGAAGATGTAAGGCCAAAACGCCACACCTTGCTTGATCGCGACCATCGTCAAAACTGGGCAAGATCGGCCGTCAGATACCGTTTCGAGAGCTTCTTGCCATCGCGCTCGAGATAGTAGTTCGGCACGCCATCCTTGAAATGCCAGATGATGTCGCGGATAACTCCATGGCCTCCAGAAAATTTGACCCTGTCACCAACATGAAGCTGCATCGGTTCGATGAAGGTCAGGCACTCCTCCTTGATGGCAAATTCTTCGTCGCCGAAACGGATACGTGCCCACCCATCGTTACGGGTAACAACGCGGACCACGCGGTGATGCAGGTTAGAATTTGAAAGGCGCGGTGCACCGGCTGGGGCGGCGAAAGCTGGATCGGTTTCGCTGGTCCAGAACAGAATGGCTGATGGTTCTCGGGATTGGATCATGGCGCGCAGCTTGAATCAAACAGCTGGCGCCGACAATGCCTCGGTGCTTTTGTGCAGGCCGCAAAACGCAAAAAATATTGCCCCTCCTCCTGCCGCACGCTACAGCACTGGCATGACAGCTGAGATCATCGACGGCATCGGGCAGAAACAGGCGGCAATCCATGCGGCCGTGACCGTTCTGAAAGACGGCCAGCCGGTCGTCATTCCCACCGAAACCGTTTACGGCCTTGCCGCCGATGCCACCAATCCGACAGCGATCACCCGCATCTACGAGACCAAGGGCCGGCCGCGTTTCAACCCGCTGATCTGCCATATGGCCGATCTTGCCATGGCAGAACGCCATGCCGAATTCGATCCGATCTCGAAAAAGCTGGCGGAAAAATTCTGGCCGGGACCACTGACGCTGATCCTGCCCTTGAAGGAAGAAGGCCGCCAAATCCATCCGCTGGCAACCGCCGGTCTGGATAGCGTCGGTATCCGTGTGCCCAAGGGTTTCACATCCGATCTCATCCGCGCATTCGACCGGCCGCTGGCCGCCCCGAGCGCCAACACATCGGGAAAGATCAGCCCCACCAGCGCGCGCCATGTGGCAGACGATCTGGGTGAAAAACTTGCGTTGATCATCGATGGCGGTTCGGCTCCGGTCGGGGTCGAATCCACCATTCTGCGTGTCGAGGACGGGAAAATCCGGCTGTTGCGGCCGGGCGGGTTGTCCGTCGAGGATATCGAAGCGGCAACGGGCCTGACGGTCGAGCGTCGCGAGGGACCGGCGGCGATCATTGAGGCGCCGGGCATGCTGGCCTCGCATTATGCACCGGGCGCTGCCGTTCGGCTGGACGCAACCCATGTCGAGGCTGGTGAAGTGCTGATCCGGTTTGGCGGCGTTGTGGTCGAGGGCATCGAGCAGGCGAAAGCCGTGTTCGACCTCAGCCCGAGCGGCGATCTGGCTGAGGCCGCCGCCAACCTCTTCGACTATCTGAAAAGAGCCGACGCCACCGGTGCGGAACGCATTGCCGTCACCGCCATTCCGCAGCATGGGTTGGGCGAAGCGATCAACGACCGGCTGGTGCGCGCCGCCGCCCCTCGCGAATAGTTTTTTTCTGGAGATTGCCGATGGATGCGACCGTGATCGATACCGCCCTGCTCGACCGTTTTGCCGCCATTGTCGGCACCGACAATGCGCTGCGCGATGCAGCCGATCTCGCCCCGCGCCTGACGGAAGATCGTGGCCTTTATCGCGGCACCTCGCCGATGCTGCTGAAACCCGGCTCGACGCAGGAAGTTTCGGCGATCATGAAGCTCGCCAGCGAAACCGGCACGGCGATCGTGCCACAGACCGGTAATACCGGCCTGGTCGGCGGACAGACGCCGCGGGCGGGCAAGGCCGATATCATCCTGTCGCTGGAGCGCATGAACCGCATTCGCGATATCGATCCGGTGGCGAACGTGCTGGTCTGCGATGCCGGCGTCATTTTGGCCGAGGTGCAGCGCGCCGCCGAAGAGGTCAACCGGCTGTTTCCGCTGTCGCTCGGGTCGGAAGGCTCGTGCCGCATCGGCGGCAATCTGTCCACCAATGCCGGCGGCACCGCGGTGCTCGCCTATGGCAATATGCGCCAGCTCTGCCTTGGCCTGGAAGTGGTGCTGCCGACCGGCGAAATCTGGGACGGCCTTCGTCGCCTGAAAAAGGACAATACCGGCTACGACCTGCGCGGTCTGTTCATCGGCGCGGAAGGCACGCTCGGCGTCATCACCGGGGCAGTGCTCAAACTGTTTCCGCGTCCGGTCGGCCATCAGGTGGCTTTTGCGGGCCTGAATTCCACGCAGGATGCGCTAAAACTGTTCGAGAAGGCATCGAGCCTGTGCGGACCGGCGCTGACCGGTTTCGAACTGATGCCGCGCATCGGCGTCGAGTTCACGACAAAACATATCGACGGCGTGCGCGATCCGCTCGAAACGCCGCATGCATGGTACGCGCTGATCGACATTTCCACCTCGGATTCGGCTGAAACCGCCGAGACCATGGTGCAGGCGCTGCTGGAACAGGGGTTTGAGGCGGGTCTTGTGCAGGATGCGGTGATCGCTTCTTCGGGCGCGCAGGCAAAGGCTTTGTGGCACATGCGCGAAAGCATGTCGGGCGCGCAGAAGCCGGAAGGCGGTTCGATCAAGCACGACATTTCCGTGCCGGTGTCGAAAATTCCGGCCTTCATGGCGGAGGCCGAAGCAGCGGTGCTTGCCGCCATTCCCGGAGCGCGTGTCTGTGCCTTCGGGCATCTGGGCGACGGCAATATCCATTACAACATCTCGCAGCCGGTGGGTGCCGACAAGGCGGAGTTTATCGGCCGCTGGCGCGAGGTGAACGAGATCGTGCACGGCATCGTGCTGAAGGCGGGCGGTTCGATTTCCGCCGAACACGGCATCGGCCAGCTGAAGCGCGACGAGCTCGCCCATATCCGCTCCGATATCGAGATGGACCTGATGCGCCGCATCAAGCACGCATTCGATCCGGCCGGCATCATGAACCCCGGCAAGGTGATCGAGGGATAAGGCCAAGTCAATCGCATATGGAATGCGGAGGGCACGCCCAGCCGATCCCCCCCCTTGTGGGGGAGATCGAAGGGAGCAAGCCGCGCCGCCTCAAAGCCATTTGCGATAGCCCTGCCGTCCAAACGGAGCGAAGGGCAGATGATGCGCTGTCGCTACCGCTATCAGCGATACTGGCTCATCGAATAAAGCAGGTCGGCGCTGATGCCGGCGCTGCTGCTGTCGCCGGTCAGAATGCTGAGAGCCGAGGATGAGGAATCACTGTTTTCCAGATCGTAGAGCGCCGTGAACTTGTTGACCATCTTCTGAACCAGATCGGGGTCGGTGAGATCCTCGAGGTTCATGTATTTCTTCACAAGCTCGGCCTGCTTGTCGAGATCCATGTTGGAAAACTCTTCCGGCAGCGAAAAGCTGGTGCGGAAGAATTCCAGAAGGGCCGTATCACCGAGAATGTCGTAGGCGCTAGTGATCGATTTCGACATGCGCTCGAAATAGAGCGCCAGACGCACACCATTATTGTTTTCACCCTGTTCTTCTTCCAGGGTCTGGCGGTTGTAGAGGTTCTCGGTCGCAAGGATCTTGCCCTGCGTCTGGACTGTGGCGCCGTCATCGCGCTTGGCAAGCTTGCCGCTCGTGTCGAAATTGAAGGTGCCGAGGATTTCCGCCCATACCGTGTTGGTCTGCTGGTTGACGAAGCTCTTGGGATCATCGAGATCGGAGGCAAAGACCTGCTTGAGAAAATCCTCGTCGACCGTGTCCGGATCGACGTCGTAAGCCGTCAGCAGAACCTTGACGAGGCGATCGTCGGCGATGAACTCAGACGCGGTCTTGATGCTCAGCATCTTTTCCGAATAATATTTCGTCTCGACCGATGCCTCTTCCTTCGCCTTGCTCTGGGCGGTGATGTTTTCCCTGACCTTCTTGCCGGTGTCGTCCTCGGTTTCCTTAGTGCCGATCTTCTTCTCGTTGTCGATGAACCGGGTCACCTTGACGATATAGTCAGAGGCGACGGACTTGATCGTACCTTCCGTCTGCGCCGAAAGCGCGGTGGTGATGCCGCCATCCTTGGTGAAGTTGAAGGCCTGCGCCAGCGTCAGATACCGTTCGTCATTGAGCTTATAGGCATAGCTCTTCGAATCGGTCAGATCGCTGGTCAGCACCTGCTTGATGGTGGATTTCGACACGGTATCGGGATCGAGACCGACGGCCTTCAGGGCGAAATTGTAGACATCCGCCGTGGACATGAACTCCGCGACGGAATCGACCTCTGCAATTGCCGTCTTGTAGAGGTTGATGGCCTTTTCGTCGGCTTCGTCCTGATCGTCGTTGTAATGGCTGAAATAGCGGTTGGCGACGGACGTCGCCTGTGCCTCGGTCTGCGCTTCACCGGCGGCAACCGTGCCGTCGGTGTTGAAGTTGAACGAATTGGCCAGTTCCAGATACTTCGGATTGGTCTTGCCGTAGATGTTGGCATAACTGCCCGGATCATCCAGATCGCTGGTGAGGATCTGCTCGACCGTGGCGCGCACGACCGTCAGTTCGGTCATGTCGAACGCGGTACGGATGTAGTTATACATGCGGGTGTCGGTGAGGATGTCGTTGACGTCATCCACCGTCGCCATTTTCGCATTGAAATAATCGCGCTCGGCAACCGCCGTGGCCGAAGACAGGCGTTCCTGCCTGCTCAGGTAAAGACTGTTGATGGTCGCCTTCTGCTCGGCCGTCTGGGCGCCTTCCTCCGGCATGGTGCCGTCAGTGCCAAAATTGAACGCATCGGCCATGTCGTAATAGGTCTGGATCTTGTCGAGCGAGGCCTGGTAACCACTGATCTCCGTCTGGATCTTGCTTTTCTCAGCGGTCGTCGTGGCGGCAGAGAGACGGGTTTGTGCATCGGCCTTTTTGGTGTTCAGATCATCGCGCTGCACGCCCATCGTGGTGTTGATATAGCTGTCCGGGTCGCTGATATCGCTGGACAGCACATTCTTGACGGTGGCGCGCGAGTAATATTTTTCGTCGAGACCGTAGGACGTCAGCAGGTAAGACCGCAGACGCTCGTTGTTGAGAAGCGCATCGGCGCTGCCCACCTGATCCATCATGGTGTTGAAATAGGCGGTTTCGGTGGAAACGCTGGCTTCCTTTTCCGCCATCGTCGTCCCGTAGAGATCGGTCAGGTTCTCGATCTGGCCCGCGGACTGCGCCGCCGCTTCGGACGTCGAAAAATTGAAGGCGTTGGCAAAATCGCGGTAACGGTCATCGGCCAGCTTGTTGGCAAAGCTGTCATCGTCGGACAGATCGCTATCCAGGATTTTTTTCATGAACGCCTTGGCGTAGGTCATGTCTTCCAGACCGTAGGCCTTCATGGCGTAGGCATAGAGCCTGTAATCGTCCATGAATTCGTCGACGGTGGTGACCTTGCCGATATTGGCTTCGTAATAATCGGCTTCGCGCTTGACGGCAGACTGGTTCGATACCCGCTTGAGGCTGGCCGACAGATCGCGGTTGACCAGATCGTAGCTGAGATATGTCGATACCATGCGGATGCCCTCTTCATGCCTTCGCGGTGTCGCTGCCTGATGTTTTACACAGGTCCGCTTAAGGAATTCCTTTCGTCATTCTCTCACCCAAGCCTTGTCCGGGCCTGTCCCTGTTTCGCCTTGGCACGCAACGTTTCAGCTCCGCACAGAACCGGCGATATTCATATTCTCGAAACCGTAACAGATTCGGATTTGCTAACCATCTGAACCGGCAGGGATTTCTTAACCGCAATTTTTAAGCGGTTCTGGAAGGGCCGCGCCTATGTTGAGGCCATCAGAGGACAAAAGTCCCGGTGAGATGTCGGAAACGGCTCTCAGGTAAAACAAGGGTGCATTAAATGACACAATCGGTTCTGAAGCCCGAATGGGCCGGATCAGCTCTGCGGCTCGACCCCGCACGTATTCTCCAGCAGATCAGCTACAGCCTGCGCGGCGCCGACGGCGATGTATCCATCACGATAGACGAGCGCGGCGCGGTTCTGCGCAAGATCCTGCCCCAGAGCGGCCTGCCGATGTCCTTTGCCCTGCCGGCCCGCGCCTTCAAGGGTGTTGCAGCGCGTGCCATCGATCATGGCGATGGCGAAGTGACGGTGACGCTCGAACTGCATCACGAAGATGCCAGCCTGTGCGTGCCGCTTTTGGTGGCGCATGACCTGTGCGACATCGCTGCCGACTGGCGCTCGTGGTCCGAAGCCTTCCATATCCCGATGCTGATGGTGGAAGCCGACGGCGTTGCCCGTCCGCTGGAAAACCACCTTGGCGAAGTGCGCCAGAGCGCCCCCACCCAGCGCCGCCGCCATTCCTACTTTGCCGCCCGTCGTCCGCGGTTCCTGGTGCGCCGTACGACCGGCAGCCTAGGTGTGGCGATGAAGATCGAAGGCAAGGAAATCATTGCCCGCCGTTAAGGCGAAATATGTTTCAAAAACGAACAAGGCCCGGTCGCGAGACCGGGCCTTGTTCGTTTCAGCGGTTGAAATCAATCAGGAAAACGAAGCCAGCGATACCATCAGCGCGATAAAGATCACACAGCCGACACGGCCGTTCGACTTGAACAGGCGAAGGCAATGATCCGGATTGTCGATTTCGAGAATGAGGATCTGCCAGGCGAACATGATTGCCGCCACAGCAAGGCCGAGATAGCCGAGGAAGCCGACGCCGGCGGTCGCAAAAGCCAGAATCAGAAACAGCAGCGCCAGACCGTAAAGACCGATCAGCCATGCCTTGGTGTTTTCGGCAAACAGCCGCGCGGTCGAACGTACGCCGACCAGCGCATCGTCCTCCTTGTCCTGATGGGCGTAGATCGTGTCGTAACCGATCGTCCAGGTGACGGCCGCCAGATAGAGCCAGACGGAAGCCCAGGACACTTCGGCAAAAAGCGCCGACCAGCCCATCAGCGCACCCCATGAAAAGGCAAGACCGAGGAAGAACTGCGGCCAGTCGGTAAAGCGCTTGGCGAAAGGATAGATCGCCACCACGACCAGCGACAGGATGCCGAGGAAAATGGAAAACAGGTTGAACTGCAACAGGACCCAAAGGCCGACCAGCGCCTGCGCGCCTAAAAACAGTTTTGCTTCGGTGCGGCTGACCCGGCCCGACGGCAACGGCCTTGAGCGGGTGCGCGCCACTTCCATGTCGATATCGTGATCGATCAGATCGTTATAGGTGCAGCCGGCGCCACGCATGGCGACCGAACCGAGGAAGAACAGGAAGAGATAGATCAGCACCCAGCCGAGTGAAAACCGGCCATCGGCGGCATCATGATTGGCGGCGAGCGCCACCGACCAGAAGCACGGCCACATCAGGAGCTGCCAGCCGATCGGCCGGTCCCAGCGGGCAAGCTGGGCATAGGGCCAGGCGGCACGCGGCAGCACGTGGTAGACCCAGTTGTCGGAAGGCGCATCGGCCACGCGGCCGGTATCATCGGGGGCGTTTGTCATGCCCGGTTTCTGCCCCGCGGCGGAGATTTGGTCAAGCGGGCGTTAATTGCCTGCACCTCACCGACAAGCGTGCACTGCCATCATCAGGCCTTGCGACCGCGCCCCCGATTGGATTGCTGTGATTCCTTCGCTGAATCGGAAAAACCCGGCGGCTTGCCTTTTACCCAGGCCACGAATTTCTGCACGGCAGCGTCTTCAAGAATGGCCTCGATCGTGGAGAACTTCTTGGCGAGTTGGGCATCGGTAAAAATCGAATGTATCTGGTCGTGGCAGATACGGTGCAGGGCGACGGTTTGTTTGCCGCCCTTGCTCTTGGGCACCAGATGATGCGCATCCATCTGCTCGTCCGGGATGACTCGCTCGCAGAGTGGACAAAACACCGGCTCCGGCTGCGCCTCGTCCCATGAAGCGAATTCATCTCTATTCTTGCGGGCCATCGGTCGATCTTTCCTGATGCGGTGCCCCGTAGAATGTTTTTCGGGGGCGACTGCTGTCATGATTATGCGTTTGGCAATAGCACGAATTCATCCGAATGGCTTGGGCGCTTTCGACCAGAAACGGTGCATGAGGCCGCTTTGCATAGCCGTTTTCGCTTCAAACCACCTTCGGCAACGGCGGCCCTTCAGCACAAATACATTGAAGCCTGCAGCTCGACCCCATACACCCATCTCACGCAAGGTCATTGCCATAGCCGGCCCCTTACCCGGGACGCGTGTGCCGGCATGAATGCAAGCTGACAAAGGAACCCGATGTCGATCACTGTACAGAAAACAATCCCCGCCGCGCGTATGCGTCAGTTCCATCAAATGGTTGATCGCTGGCTTGCGGAAGGTCCGATCAAGCTCGCGACGAATGCCACGATTACCGCATTGGACAATGCCGGGATCCCGAAGGCTGAACAGACAGCGATCATCGAGGACCGGGACATCATCATGAAGCACAATATGCGCCTCGGGGTCATCAGCGAAGTATTCGCAGCAGCCATCGAGAAATCGGTGAATTCGTCTCGGTCGGAAAACGATGCGCGCGATGAGATCGCCCGATTGATTGTGACCGCAATTGGCATCCGTCAAGGCGACGACAGTGAACTGGTCACATTCACCTTCGCCACTCAAAGTGAGGCAGATGCATTCGATGCAGCCATCTGACGTTCTGCCCGTTCGTTTTTTCTCGGATTGATTGGATCAATGCGGAGCACTGTCGCAAGGATATTCCTGGCTGTGGCTTTTATCGCCCTTATCGGAAGCCTTGTCGCTTTCACGATCGCGCTATTTCCCTGGAGCTTGCTCATGCTCGGCATACTCCTCTTCATTGCGGCCTGCATATCGGTTGCTCATCTTCGTTGAGAAGATCGTCAATCAACGCCCACCACATCCGCATCCGCCATCTCCCCCACACCGAGGGAGATGGCGGATGCGCTTATCGTTTCTTCATCGCTTCCGCCAGCGCCGCGCCAAAAGCGCCCTGGCTTGCCGGCTTTTCGGTATTCATCAGTTTCGGATTGACCGGTTTGCCGCGATCGCCACCACGCGGACCGGGCGGCGGCGTATCGCCACCATCCTTGCGCATGGTGAGCGCGATGCGCTTGCGCTTCACATCCACTTCGACGACGCGCACCTTCACGACATCGCCGGCCTTCACCACTTCATGCGGATCCTTGACGAACTTGTCGGCCAGTTGCGAAACGTGCACGAGCCCATCCTGATGCACGCCGATATCGACGAAGGCGCCAAAGGCGGCGACATTGGTCACCGTGCCTTCCAGCAGCATACCGATCTTGAGGTCGGTAATCTCGTCGATGCCGTCCGCAAAGGTCGCGGTCTTGAAGCTGGGGCGCGGGTCGCGGCCGGGTTTTTCCAGCTCGGCGATGATGTCCTTGACGGTCGGCAGACCAAATTGTTCGTCGATGAACTGGCGCGGATCGACGGCTTTGAGCGCCGCGCTGTCACCCATCAGCGTGCGCAGGTCACGGCCGCAGGCGGCAACGATCTTTTTGGCTACACCATAAGCTTCCGGGTGGACGGAGGACGCATCGAGCGGCTCCTTGCCGTTCGGGATACGCAGGAAGCCGGCCGCCTGTTCGAATGTGCGATTGCCGAGGCGTGCGACTTTCAGCAGGTCCTTGCGGCTGGCGAATGCGCCATTGGCATCGCGGTGGGACACAATGGCTTCGGCGATCGATTTGCTGAGGCCCGAGACGCGGGCAAGCAGTGGTGCGGAGGCCATATTGAGATCGACGCCGACCGCGTTCACGGCATCTTCGACCACCGCATCCAGCGAGCGGGCAAGCTTGCCCTGATCGACATCGTGCTGGTACTGGCCGACGCCGATTGCCTTGGGTTCGATCTTCACCAGTTCCGCCAGCGGATCCTGCAGGCGCCGCGCGATAGAGACGGCACCGCGCAAGGAGACGTCGAGGCCGGGGAATTCCAGCGCTGCGGTTTCCGATGCCGAATAGACCGAGGCGCCGGCTTCCGAGACGATGACTTTTGTCGGCTTCGCGCCCGGAAGGTTGGTGAGCAGGTCAGCGACCAGCTTTTCAGTTTCGCGGCTGCCGGTACCGTTGCCGATCGAGATCAGTTCGACATTGTGTTTGCGGATGAGTGCCGCAAGCTCGGTCTGCGCGCCGCGCACGTCATTACGCGGCTGGAACGGATAGACCGTGGAGGTGTCGATGAGCTTGCCGGTGGCATCGACGATCGCCACCTTGACGCCGGTGCGGATGCCCGGATCGAGGCCCATCGTGGCCCGTGAACCGGCGGGAGCCGCCAGCAACAGGTCTTTGAGATTGCGGGCGAAAACCTGGATCGCCTCGGCTTCGGCGCGCTCACGCATCTCGCGCATCAGGTCGAGAGACAGCGACATCGACAGTTTCACACGCCATGTCCAGCCGGCGACTTCCATCAGCCAGCGGTCGCTTGCCCCCTTGTCGCGGATATCGAAGGCCATGGCGATGATGCGCTGCGCCGGTTTGACCGGTGACGTGTCATCGGCATCGACCTCGATGGTGAGCGTCAGAAACTCCTCGTTCCAGCCGCGCAACATGGCGAGCGCGCGGTGGCCGGGGGCTGTCGCCCAGCGTTCGGTATGGTCGAAATAATCGGCGAATTTTGCACCCGCCTCCTGCTTGCCATCGACCACCCGTGCCTTCAGCTGCGCGCCGTCGCGCATGTGATTGCGCAGGCGTCCAAGCAGGTCGGCATTTTCGGAAATGGTTTCGGCAACGATATCGCGGGCACCTTCCAGCGCCACTTTCAGGTCGGTCACTTCGCCGGTGATATAGGCTTGCGCCAGCGCGGCCGGATCGGAGGAACGGTCGGCCCAGATCGCTTCGGCCAGCGGGCCTAGGCCGCGCTCGCGGGCGATTTCGGCGCGGGTGCGGCGCTTGGGCTTGTAGGGAAGATAAAGATCTTCCAGTTCCGCCTTGGTGACGGCCTTGGCGAGTTTCACCGCCAGATCGTCGGTCATTTTCCCTTGGCCGTTGATGCTGTCGACGATCGACGAGCGCCGGGCTTCCAGTTCGCGCAGATAGACGAGGCGTTCGGCGAGGTTGCGCAGCTGCGTATCATCCAGACCGCCGGTCACTTCCTTGCGGTAACGGGCGATGAAGGGAACGGTCGCGCCCTCGTCGAGAAGTCCGATGGCGGCGACGGCCTGATCGGGCCGCGAATTGATCTCGGCGGCAATGGTGACGGCGAGGGAGCGGATGTCAGCGGCCATGGGGTTCTCACGTACAAATTCGGAGTGGCGACCATAGTCGAACTTTGTGGCATGACAACGCAGGCATTCAGGCCTCCACAGCTTTGCCTTCGACCTGCACCGTTCCGGCACAAATGGTTACCGGATCGTAACCATGTCGACAGCCATGCGAAATGACAGGTTCTCATATTGGGGCGCCTTCCTATACTTCCCCCTGTCGCATGATGCGACATTCAGAGTGGAGATGTTCATGCCAAAGAAGGTTGCCAGGATTCTTGCAGCCGACGATGCAGTCGGCACCGAAGAACTGGAGGCAGTTATCCATTACCTCAACAATAAGTTGTACTTAGCAAAAATAAACAATGAGCCCGTTCCCTTCCTCACCTATCGCAACAGACGGATTTTCGAAGCGACGTTGATGATACGGACGGACCCGTTCGCCCCCTGACCATGCCTCTCCGGCCGCTCCCACGGCCGGGGAATTCCTAAGGTGAAACATGGTTGGAAAACACCAAGTTTACCCTCAGCCCTTGACCTTTCCGCCCCCCCCGATTAACCGCCCCTTAGCCACATTTACGGGCTAAACCTATGGCGAGACAAAGAGGCGGAATATGAAAGTTCTTCTGATCGGTTCCGGTGGCCGCGAGCATGCGCTGGCCTGGAAATTGGCCCAGTCGCCCCGCCTCACCAAACTTTTCGTGGCCCCCGGCAATCCCGGTATGGCCGACAGCGCCACGCTGGTCGATATCGGCATCGATGATCACGCCGCCATTCTCGACTTCTGCAAGAGCAAGGCGATCGATTTCGTGGTCGTCGGCCCGGAAGGCCCGCTGGTCGCCGGTATCGCCGATTTCCTGCGCGCCGAAGGATTTGTCGTGTTCGGCCCCTCCATGGCAGCCGCCCAGCTGGAAGGCTCCAAGGGTTTCACCAAGGATATCTGCGCCCGCTACGACATCCCGACCGGCGCCTACAAGCGTTTCACCAATGGTGACGCTGCAAAAGCCTATGTCATCGAACAGGGCGCACCGATCGTCGTGAAGGCCGATGGCCTTGCCGCCGGCAAGGGCGTCACCGTCGCCATGACCATCGAGGAGGCACTCGCCGCCATCAGCGACTGTTTTGACGGCGCGTTCGGCGCGGCCGGCGCCGAAGTGGTGGTGGAAGCCTATCTCGACGGCGAGGAAGCGAGCTTCTTCTGCCTTTCCGACGGCAAGACGGCCCTGGCGCTGGCAACGGCGCAGGATCACAAGCGCGTCGGCGATGCCGATACCGGCCCCAATACCGGCGGCATGGGCGCCTATTCGCCTGCCCCGGTTATGACACCCGACATGGTGGAACGCACCATGAAGGAAATCATCGAGCCGACCATTCGCGGCATGGCGGAAAGCGGTTATCCGTTTACCGGCGTCTTCTTTGCCGGCCTGATGATCACCCAGAAGGGCCCGGAACTGATCGAATACAATGTGCGCTTCGGTGACCCGGAAACCCAGGTCCTGCTGATGCGGCTGAAGAGCGACCTTCTGGAGCTGCTGTATGCGGCCTCCACCGGCACGCTCGATCAGGTCTCCGCCGAATGGAGCGACGATGTGGCGCTGACCGTGGTGATGGCCTCGAAAGGTTATCCTGCCAACTACGACAAGAACACGCCGATCACCGCGCTTCCCCAGACCACCGATGGCGAAAAGGTCTTTCATGCCGGCACGGCACTGAAGGATGGCCAGCTGGTTGCAACCGGCGGCCGCGTGCTGAACGTGACGGCGACCGGCCCGACCGTTGCCGAGGCGCAGGCCCGCGCCTATGCGCTGGTCGAAGGCGTGGAATGGGAAAACGGTTTTTGCCGCCGCGACATCGGCTGGCGTGCCGTGGCGCGCGAACAGGGCTGATCGCCAGAGTTCGCAGCGCGTTATCGCATAGGAAGCAAGTCCCCCTCTGCCCTGCCGGGCATCTCCCCCACAAGGGGGGAGAAAACTAGCCGCAAACACCTGCCCCAATTGAGCTACCGCGGAACGGCTGGGTTAAGCCCTCCCCCTTGTGGGGGTCCAAAGGACGGGTGAGACCCGTGGCTCTCCCCGGTTGGTTGGGAGGGGTTTTCTTTCATACGCGGCTGCCCTGCCCTCAAGGGGGAGATCAAAGAGAGCAAGCCGCTGCCTTCTCCCAATCCATAAACGACTGCCACCCACGCGACCTGACCAATCCCCACCACCTGTGCCAACTCGGCATTCGTTCAAAATTTACCAAGTATCGTGACCGGATGGCAAGGAAACCGGGGGTAAGCTTGCGGACAGCAAAATTGCGTCCGGCCGCGAATGCGCGGCAGCAAACCCGGAGACTTGTCATGCGTGCTCTTGTTCTGACTGCGGCGATCCTTTCGATCGGCAGCCCGGTACTGGCCTCATCGATCACGCAACTGGTCGAGACCGGCCACACCACCAGCATCGTTACAAAGATGTGCACCACATGCGACAAGGTTGCACCTGCAAAGCCGGATGAAGGCGCCGGCATCTACAAGGTGCCCGCGCTTGGCCCCGATATTCAGAAAACCGAAATCCGCGACATCAACGGCCAGCAGAAGCTTGTGCGCACCGAAGGATGGTGGGGCGGTTCGCCGGTGACCTTCATCAGCAAGATGCCGGAATGGCTGTCTACGCCGGAACAGAAAGCGGACGCCACGCTTCCGGTGCGCAGCGGCCCGATCGACACCGCCCGCGCCGTGCTGCCGTCAACGCCGGATGGTATCGATGCCGATGCCACGACAGCCGCTGTCGGCGAGCAACCGAGCGAACGTGCCGGCGACGCCGCTGCCGAGCAGGACGATTTTCGCGGCTTCGAACTGCGCCAACAATAAAGTCCGCTGACGAGCTTAACATCAGCTCATGTCTTACGAAGGCGTCACCCATGTGGCGCCTTCTTTCGTTTTGCAGCCACAACCATCAGCGACGCATCTCTACTGTCTTATTCAAATAGAAATATGGACGATCTCATGGATTTATTTGGATAAACGTCTAAAAACAACCTATGGATTTAAAAAATCCAAGCAACCAAAACTGAACATTGCTTTCGAAGCGAGAAACACTCCTGATTAAAGTTTTATTTAATCATCCCGTATAAATGCAGGGGTGTGCGATGCAGCATATCTCCGGCGCAGGATGCGCTTTTCTTACCGATACAGAAACGCGTTGAGGCTGCATCGATTGCGGCCCGATCCACCTTGAGGGCTCCATGAAGAACCTGAAGATTTCCCATCAGCTTGTGCTGCTAGTACTGACCCTGATGGTTGGATTTGCGATCGGCACATATTTCATACTCCAGGCCTCGACCACGGCCATCTATGCCGAACGCTATGCCATGCTGCGCACGCAGGTGGAATCCGGCATCGGCATCATGAAATCCTTCCAGGCCCGTGAGGCCAAGGGCGAGATGACCCGCGAGGAAGCCCAGAAACAGGCTTTTGCCGCGATCTCCGCCATGACCTTCCAGCCGGACGGTTACCTTTACGCCTATGACTATGACATCACGATGCGTCTGCATCCGGACCCGAAGCGGCTCGGGCAGAACTTCAAGGGCAAGCCTGACGTCACCGGCTTCATGTATCGCGACGAGCTGGTGAAGATCGGCCGCAATGGTGGCGGCACCGCCGATTTCCTCGGCCCGAAGCCGGGCCAGCAGGGCGACGGTTTCCGCAAGAGCTCCTATGCGCTTTCCTTCGAGCCGTGGCAGCTGGTTCTGGTGACGGGCGTTTATGTGGATGACCTCGAAGCCCAGATCCGCGGCGATGTCTTCAAGGCCGTTGGTATCGGCGCCGTCATTCTGGTGCTCGGCTCCATCCTTGCCTTCATTGTCATCCGCAACATTTCCAAGCCGCTCGGCGATATCCGTTCGGCTCTCAATGCGGTGGCCGACGAGAATGTCGACCTTTCCATTCCGCATACCGGCATGAAGAACGAGGTGGGCCTGATGGCCCGCGCCACGCAGGCCCTGCAGCAGAAGGTGCGCGAGCGCCATGCGATGGAAGAACGCCAGCAGCGCCAACAGGAAGAGCTTGACGGCGAACGCCAGCAGAACCTCGACAACCAACGCGGCGAGGCCGAATTGCAGGCCCGCGTCGTGTCCACCATCGGCAAGTCGCTGGCGGCACTGGCACAGGGTGACCTGACCGTGCGTTGCGACGATCTTGGGTCTCGCTATGCCGACCTGCGCGACAATTTCAACGAGGCGCTGTCGCATCTCGAAGCCGCCATGGCCAAGGTCAATTCCAAGGGCGTCGATATCGGCGGCTCCAAGGAAGAGATCCGCCGCGCTTCCAACGAGTTGTCGCAGCGCACCGAGCGTCAGGCGGCCAATCTGGAAGAAACTTCGGCGGCTCTGGACGAACTGGCTGTTGCCGTGCGCCAGACCGCTTCGGGTGCCAAGGAAGCCGCACAACGCGTCACCTCGGTCAGCAATGAAGCCACCCGCAGCGATGCGGTCGTTGCCCAGGCGATCGGTGCTATGAGCGGCATCGAACAGTCTTCGGACGAGATCACCAAGATCATTTCCGTGATCGACGAGATCGCCTTCCAGACCAACCTTCTGGCACTCAACGCGGGTGTCGAGGCCGCACGCGCCGGCGAAAGCGGCAAGGGTTTTGCCGTCGTCGCCCAGGAAGTGCGCGAACTGGCACAGCGTTCCGCTGCCGCCGCCAAGGAGATCAAGGAGCAGATTTCCCGCTCTTCCGGCCAGGTGCAGAACGGCGTTCGTCTTGTCGGCGAGGCGGGCGAGGCGCTGAAGCGGATTTCCGATCAGGTGAAGGCAGCCAGCGACGAAGTGAGCAAGATCGCCCATTCGGCAGCCGAGCAGGACACGACACTGCGCTCGATCACATCCTCGCTGAACCAGCTGGATGCGGCGACCCAGCGCAATGCCGCAATGGCCGAGGAAACCACGGCATCGGCCGAAACACTGGCGGCCGATACCGACGAACTTCTGGGGCTGATCCGTGGCTTCAAGATCGGCAATGGCGGAAACGCGAGCGCCGGCCTGCATCAGATGGCCGGGCAGATGCGCCGGGCAAGCTGATACACTTTTAAAGAGCTACGCGGGGGACGCGGGGTGGGAAAGCCGTCAGTGCCGAAAGGTGCTAGCGGTTTTCTCGCTTTCAGGCGCCGAGCACTGCGGCCAGTTCCTCGATCTGACGATCGGAATAAACGGCGATACCGGCGCGCGCCATCAATGCCGCGGTGACGCCATTGCCGACGAGCTTTTTACCCGCAAACGAACCGTCATAGATAAAACCTGAGCCGCAGGACGGGCTGCCATCAATCAGCAGCGCGTGGGTGCAGCCATTGGCTTGAGCAAAAGCCACGGCCTTCTCCGCCCCCGCAATAAATTCCGCCGAAACATCCCCACCGGTGATTTCCATCACCCTTGCTCGACCGCAGAGCACATCCTCACCCGACAAACCGTTTTCGATTTCCGCCGCCGGCCGCGGCACGGGCATGCCTACCGCCATTTCCGGGCATATCGTCACCACCCTGCCCTCTTCTTTCCAGCGTTCCAGAAGCGGATGCGCAAGCGGTTTTCCCTTGCCGTCATAACGAACGGCATGGCCGAGAAGACAGGCGCTGACGAGGATTCTTTTTGGGGAAGTCATTCAGTCAAAACCGAGATGGTGGAGGGCATCGCTCTTTTCGTGGAGGATGCGGATAATTTCAACCGAGCCATCTGAATTGGTCGCATAGAATATGAGATGCACGCCCGCACGACGACGGCGATAGCCAGACTTGATGCCCCTCACCGTTTGTCCCGACAAGGGTCGTTCGCCGATCTGGCTGATGATGTGGAGGATCTGGCTCAGATAAGTCTCGGCCTGTATCGCAGACCACTGCTCGCGCGTGTAATAACCGATATCGATGAAATCCCTTTCCGCGCGCGGACTGAGATGAACATCAACCACGCTTCCTCCATGACTCGCGCACGGAAGCCATGAGCGCCTCCGGGTCAAAGGGAATTGGCTCACCGCTCTGCTCGCCTTCGATCAGCGCCTCACGGAGCTTGGCATATTTGGCCTGCTCGGCCTCCAGAAGCCGCAAACCGGCTTCAACGACGGCTTCGGGCGTATCGAAACCACCATGCTCCATTTCGCCTCGAACGAAACTGGCGAGCGGTTCGCCGATTGTCACTTGCACAGGCTTGTTCATGACGGCTCCAGAGTGAGGTGGAAGCGGCAGACTAGCATGGGTCGGCAACGCTGTCAGGTGAGCGCAACGCCCACCACCGTCATGCTCGGGCCTGTCCCGAGCATCTGCTGCGGCCCATTTTTCAGGCGTGGTGAGATCCTCGGGTCAAGCCCGAGGATGACGTCGAGAGGGTGGCGTCAGCCCCTCACCCACTGATCTTGGAAAAGTCCGCAACCGTGCCGGTCGCCTCGCGGATGGCCTTCAGCAGGGCCAGGCGGTTGGCGCGGATGGCATTGTCCTCGTCGTTGACCAGAACGTCCTCGAAGAATTTGTCGACCGGCGCACGAAGCTTGGAGAGCGCTTCCATGGCGGCGATAAAGTCTTCCTTGGCGACAGCCTCGGATGCTTCCTTCGAAGCGACGGTGATGGCGGCCCAGAGCGCCTTTTCGGCATCGAGCGTCAGGAGCGTTTCCGAAACGCTTGTCGCAACCGCAGTGCCCTTCTTTTCTTCGGCGGCAAGCAGCTGGGTGGCGCGCTTGGTACCGGCCAGCAGATTCTTGCCGTCTTCAGAGGTGACGAAAGCGGTCAGCGCCTCGGCGCGGCGGGCAACCAGCAGCAGATCATCGGCTTCAGGTGTCAGCACGGCGTCGATGACATCGTGGCGCGCACCCATATCGCGCAGATACACTTTCAGGCGGTCGTGGAAGAAGGAGAGAAGATCGATGGCAATTTCATCGGCTTTGATTTGTATTTTGGTCTTCGGCATATTGGCAAACTCAGCATCCGAAAAACCCAAATCTTCATCAAGATTTAGCTTAGAAAGCGTTTCTGCATCCCAAGCCCCTTTTCGAGCTGAATGATCAAACTCCAAGGCATATGCTTCGTCTTTTGAAGTACCAGCTCGCCGCTCATCAAAGAACTTCAGATAACGAAGAGTTCCGGAGGCAATTTCTGCAGTGAGTGGCAGCCGCACCTTCCGCTCCAGAATGATGCGCACCACGCCCAGTGCCGCACGGCGCAGCGCATAGGGGTCCTTCGAGCCGGTCGGCTTTTCGTCGATCGCCCAGAAACCAGTCAGCGTATCGAGCTTGTCGGCCAGCGCCACCGTGAGGCCGACCTTGTCTTCCGGCAGACGGTCGGAAGGGCCGTTCGGCTTCCAGTGGTCTTCGATGGCCGCGGCAACGGACGCATCCTCGCCCTGCAACAGCGCGTAACGACGGCCCATCAGGCCCTGCAGTTCGGGGAATTCGCCAACGGCTTCGGTGCGCAGGTCGGCTTTTGCCAGAACCACGGCGCGGTCCACCAGAGCGGCATCGGCACCGGTGATCAGAGCGAGTTGCTTTGCCAGTACGCGGATACGGGCAACCCGTTCACCCTGGCTGCCGAGCTTGGCGTGGAATGTGACGTTGAGCGCATCGAGTTTTGCCATGCGCTGGTCGAGCGGCTTTTTCAGGTCCAGACCGAACTTTTCGGCCGAAACCTTCAGCGTTTCCAGATCCGGCAGGTCGCCCTGGTCGCGGGTCCAGAAATGTTTGGCGTCGGACAGGCGGGCGCGCACAACCTTGCCATTGCCATGCATGATTTCCTTGCCGCCATCCTTGGCGTCGATATTGGAAATCAGGATGAAACGGTTCGACAGGCCTTCTTCCGACCCTTGAGGCCGCGTCACAAAACATTTCTGGTTGGTCTTGATGGTCAGGCGGATGATTTCCGCCGGGATCTGGAGGTAATCCTCCTCGAACGTGCCCATCAGAACATGCGGCCACTCGACAAGACCCGAGACTTCTTCCAGCAGGCCTTCGTCCTCGACCAGTTCCAGGCCGTTGGCAAAAGCGATGTCGCGGGCATCGTGCAGGATCATGTCCTTGCGGCGCTCGCCATCGAGCATGACCTTGGCCTTTTCCAGGCTCGACACGTAATCATCGAAGCGGCGCACGGTGATGGGATCAGGCGCATGAAAACGGTGGCCATAAGTGACATTGCCGGCGACGATGCCGTCGATTTCGAACGGGATGACCTGCGTTTCTTCGATTTCTGTGCCGAACAGGCAGACGATCGACTGCAGCGGGCGCACCCAGCGCAGGCTTTCAGAGCCCTTGCCGTCGATGCCGCCATACACCATGCCCTTGGGCATGGAGGCGTAACCCGAGCGCATGGATTTCGGCCAGGGAAAGGTGCGGATGATGCCGGGCATCACGTCGGAAATAATCTCTTCTGCCGCACGGCCGGGCTTGGAGACGATGGCGACATAAAAATCGCCCTTCTTGGGATCGGACACGATTTTGGCTTCCGACACATCGGCAAGACCCGCCTTGCGCAGGAAACCGGCGATCGCCTGTTCCGGCGCCTTGGTGGATGGGCCCTTGATCTCTTCGCGCTGATCGGCGGAACGGGCGGTGAGGCCGCGAATATCCAGCGTCAGGCGGCGCGGCGTCCAGTATTCGCGCGCACCCTCATAGGTGAGACCCGCATCCACCAGCGCGTCGGTAACGAGCTTTTTCAGATCGCCCGCCGCCTTGCGCTGCATGCGTGCGGGAATTTCCTCGGAGCGAAGTTCAAGCAGGAGATCGGGCATAATCAGTTTTCCTCACCCTCCCGTCATCGGGAGGGACGGACCGTGGTCCGGCATGGGGGTGAAAAATCGTGTGCTTCTGCTAGCAAAGATAGACGCCGCTGCACAATGGCAAATATCGTTTCGAATGTGCGACAATGCCCGGTCATCGCCTCAGACAACGTGAAAAAACACCGCAAGCGCACGCGTCACCTGCAGCATGGTCTCGTCGTTGATGCGACCGAAGACCGGGCCGAGCGTCTCACGTTTCACCGACATCGCCTTATCGATCATCACCTGCGATGTCTTGTGCAGACCGTTTTCAGGCGTGGGTTCGACTGTCAGGCGGATCGACGAGGCTTCCACCAGTTCCGACGATATCAACAATAGAGTGACCGTACCGGTACCTTCGAACCGATCTGACTGGATGACGAGCGCCGGGCGCGGTTTGCCGAAATCGCCCGCCAAGGCAACGGAGACGAGATCGCCGCGTTTCATGCGTCGTGATCAAGATCGGCAAGGGCCGCATCGAGAAAAATATCGAGATCAGGATCGCTTGCATCGGAAGCGGCAACGACTGCGGCTTGTCTGCGGCACTCTTCAGCGAAGCCTGCGACACGCGTATCGGGCATCCACAACTGCACAGGGCGCAGGCCGGAAGCCCTCAAAGCATCCCGATGTTTTTGAACTCTTTTGCTGGTGGAAGAAGGCATCATCACCTCCGCAGTTCGTTACATGTAACGTAAGGGCAATTGGCCTGAAATTCAATAGAGGTTGGCGGTGGTGTCCGCTTACCAGCCGCCACCACCACCGCCACCTCCCCCGCCGCCGGAAAAGCCGCCGCCTCCCGAAAACCCGCCGCCACCGCCGGAACTGGCTTTTGGCGCCGGGATGGAGGAGGAAATGGTCGAGGCCATGGAAGAGGAAAAGTCGCTGATGCGGCCGGAGAAATCCCCCATCGATCCGCCGTGATACCAGCCGGGACTATAGGCGGCGGCAGCGCCTGCCGCGGCACCGACGCCGGCTGCCGCAAGCCAGGTTTCAAACGCCTTCGACCATGGTTTTTCCACGCCGAGCGCCACCGCATAGGGCAGCAGCTTTTCAAAATGCTGCGGCGACATGGTGGGTGCGCCCGCCATGTTCATGCGGTCCTGTTCTGCCACCGTCAGGTAAAGCCGCAGGCCCTCGATGCCATCGCTCAGTTTTCGCCCGAGCGGGGTGGGCGCCCCCATCAGGAAGAAGAACAGAAGATTGATCAGCACGATGGCAGCAACGCAGACCGGGCCGCCGATATCGCCGCCATGCAGAAGTTCGCTCAGCATCAGCAGGGCGCCTGACGCCAGCGCGGTGATGACGACAAAGCCGATCACGGCCAAAATGATGATGGAAAAGATGCGCTGGCCTAGCCGCGCGCCACGGCGCAGGCCCTTGGCCGCACCGGCGGCGAATATGCCGATGAAGACCGTGAAGAACACCGGCGCGATCATCATGCCGATCGTGTCTTCCGAAAAATTGCCAAAGATGAACAGCGGCACCAGCAGGACCAGACTGAGAGCAATGCCGCCGACGATATAACCGGTATTGGCCTTGTAATATTTGCCGCGATGTTCCTTCTCGATGGCGCTGCGGAAGCGCATGCCGAGCTGTTCGACGGCCGGGCCATTGTCCTTGGATATAGTGAGTTCTTCACCCGGCTTGCCGACTGCGGCGAGAATGGCTTTCTGGCCGGACGGCAGATCGGCGGGAAGCGGTTTTTCCGTACGGCGCACCACGATGTCGCTGGAAAGATCGTCGAGTTCGACATAACCGCCGACCGCCAGATGCAGCAGCGTCGCGGAAAACGCCGTCCAGCCACCACCGGAAAAACCCTTGTTCTCCACGTAGTTCACAAGCGCCGGCGACAGGTTTTCAGGCGCATCCCAGCGCGGCACCACCACGCCTTTTTCGGGATCGCGGCCAACCGCATTCCACGCCCACCAGTAATAGAGGCCGACAATGACGACGCCGAACCCGCCGATGACCCAGCCGGCGCTGTCAGCCACGAACTGCCAGAATTTTTGCGCAGCCGTCGGTTCCGGCAGCACGCCCTTGGGGAAACCGACCAACACGGTGAGGTTTTCTTGCGGGCCGAATGGCCGTGTGGTTTCGAAAAAGGCGGTATTGCCGGAAACCCTGACGCGGGCATCCTTGCCTTCGCCGCCATAACCGCCGGTGAAATAATCGGTGGCGATGGGGGCGGTCGCGCCGGGCAGATGGATGGCGGCTGTGACCTTGCGGATCGGGAACTGCCAGCCGGAGCCGTTGACGTTCCAGTAGACCTCGTCCTGATCGTCGTAGCGCAGGATCCAGCGGTCGGTGTGGTAACGAAAGGTGTAACTGTAGATGCCGGGTGACAGGCGAGTGTCTGCATTCCCCGCATAGATGCGGATGCCGCCGGAAATGTTTTCCGTATGCGAGGATTCCGGGCGGCCATCCCGCGTCACCGACAGGAGTTCGAAACCGGCGGTGATCAGCCTGTCCGACTGGGTGCGGGTGCGCAACGGAAAATCGCGAAAGATGCCGCGCCGGATATCCACGCCTTCGGCATTGACGCGAATGGTTTCCGTCACCGTGAAGGCGCCATCCGGCTCCACCACCACATCGGAATGGTAGGAGAGGATTTCTTCACGCGCCCATGCGGCGAGCGGCAAAGCGAAGATGAGGAGAAGAGCAAGACAAAAGCCGGAAATCCGTCGCATCAACACTCTTCCCCCCGTTTTAAAAAATCAATCCTCGATGGAAACGCCGAGCGAGGACAGCACATCCCAATATTCCGGGAAGGTTTTGCCCACGCAATCGGGATCCAGAATGGTGATGCCGCCGATCTTCAACCCCGCCAGCGCAAAGCTCATGGCGATGCGGTGGTCGGCAAACGTGTCGATTTTTGCCGACAGCGTCTGGCCGGAAAGCGACGGATCGGAGGCGACGATCAGGTCATCGCCCTCTTCGGTGGCCAGCCCCTCGCGGATGTTGTTGAGCCCGGTGGAGACGGCGCGGATGCGGTCGCATTCCTTGACGCGCAGGTTGGCTATGCCGACAAAACGCACCGGCGTTTCATTGAAGGCGGCCAGCACGGCGATGGTCGGCACCGCATCCTGCATCTGCGAACCGTCGATTTCAGCCGGCAGGTGCGGAAACTGGCGGATGACGTCAAAAGCCTTGGCGTCCGGCTGGGTGAATTCCTCGTTTTTGACGCCGAGATCAATCTGCCCTTGGGTCAGCACTTCGGCGGCCCAGAGATAGGTGGCGGCGGATGCATCCGGCTCGACGACGAAATCGGTCGCTGTATAACCGGTCGGCTCGATCACCCAGGAAGACGGCGTCGGCTGCGAGACTTTTGCGCCGAAAGCGCGCATGGCCGCCAGCGTCAGGTCGATATACCCGCGCGCGCCGATATCGGCACCGGCAAGCTCGATGGTGAAGGGTTCGGAACCGCAGGCGGCGGCCATCTGCAGGGCAGACACATACTGGCTCGACAGGCCGGCATCGATGACGACCTTGTTGCTGGCGAATGTGCCATTGGCATCGATGGTGACCGGCGGGCAGCCGGTCGGGGCCTCGATCGCCACGCCCAGCGATTTCAGCGCATCGACCAGCGGCTTGATGGGACGTTTGCGCATGTGCTCGTCGCCATCGACCACGTAACGGCCGTGGCCAAGCGCCAGGGCGGCGGTCAAAAAGCGGGTGGCGGTTCCGGCATTGCCGAGGAAAAGCGGACCGGCCGGGGCCTTCAGTTCACCATTGCCGGTGACGACGAAGGTCGTTGCATCCGGTTCGTCCACCACAACGCCCATGGCGCGCAGAGCTTCCGCCATATAACGCGTGTCATCGCTTTTCAGCGCGCCGGTCAGCCGGCTGGTGCCTTTTGCCAGGCCGGCCAGAAGCAGCGCGCGGTTGGTGATCGACTTGGAACCGGGCGGCACGGCACGGCCGGACAGCGGCGCCGGATGGGGGACGATGGTCAGCTTTTCCTTGGGCATTTTTCAAGTCTCTCGCCAGCCTTCCGCCGGATGACCGGCGAGGCTTTCAGGCCAATAAAATCATGTCGGCAGCGTCTTAAACCGTCGCTGCACAAAGGGGAAGCACAGGAACTGTGGCAGATCAGAACTTGACGCTTGGAACGGCGCGATCAGCTTCGTTGGTGATCTCGAAAAACGGCTTTTTGGCAAAACCGAACTGGCCGGCCACGATGTTGGACGGAAAACTTTCGACCTTGACGTTGAGATCACGCGCCGCGCCATTGTAATAGCGCCGCGACATCTGGATCTCGCTTTCCAGCGTTTCCAGCGATGCCTGCAGTTCGGAAAAATTCTGGTTGGCCTTCAGATCGGGATAGGCTTCGGCAAGCGCGAACAGTTTTCCGAGCGCCTGGGAGAGCATGCCTTCGGCGACCGCCCTGCCCTCGACATCACCCGCCGGCACCGCCTGCGCCTGATTGCGAAGCCGCACGACCTCCTCGAACGTGCCCTTTTCGTGGGCGGCATACCCTTTGACGGTTTCGATGAGATTGGGAATGAGATCGGCGCGGCGCTTCAGCTGCACATCGATGCCCGACCACGCCTCCTCGGCCATCTGCCGGGATTTGACGAGGCCGTTATAGAGCATCACGAGATAGAGTGCTGCGACGGCGATGATGCCGAGAATGATGAAGAGCATGCGGAGATCCCCTGTTCCTGAGGATATATCTAACGCAATTCGCGCTTTATTGAAGAGCGGGCAAGCGGAAACATTGGCTGGCGGGACTTTGTGGCAATCGGTATCCAATTGGATACTTTTCGCAAAATTGGGGAGCCTTCTTATGATAGCTACAAGTTGCTTCGAGATCGCCGATTATATCGAAAGTCCGGCAGATATGCTGGAATATCTCGAGATGGCGATGGAGGGTGAAAACCCGGATGTGTTTATCACTGCACTCGGCCATGTGGCCGAGGCTTGGCAGAAATGCGAGAAGAAAAACCAAGCGCCAGCCGTTGACTGACAAAAATCCCATTCGATGACGCCGTCATCCTCGGCCCTGTTGTAAAGCCCGGACACATACCTGACAGGTGTTCGGAGACATACCTGACAGTCAGGCTGGATTTGCGATATCGATTTTGGCGACCTTTGTTGCGCCGAAGAAGACACCGTAGAGGCCGTCTCGTTCGAGTGGCCGGATGGCAAGGCACTCGCCCTTGAAGGCGCCGGGCACACGCCATGCCTGGCCTTTGAAGCTGATATATCCCTTGGTGGAGCTGATGCGCCGGACGATTTCGCCACTGTCATAGACTGGCTCCGGCAGATGACGGGGAAACGGTCTCGGCGAAGGACGATAACGACTGGCCGGAACCGCCATGCCTATGGCCTCATGGGGGCGATGGTGATTGTAGATCTCGCGCCAGTGATCGAAGGCTCTTTGCGCTTGGGTTTGGCCGGCAAGCGCGGCGAAATCGAGCACCTCGGCTTTGAGGCTGCGGTGGAAACGCTCGTTCTTGCCGCGCCCTTGCGGGTGATAAGGCCTTGCATGGATGAGATCGATACCGAGCTTGAGCAGCCAGACGCGCAGCCGCGTCCACTGGTTGGGAACACCTGTGCCCCAAGGATTGCCGTTGTCGGTATAGATCGCCATCGGCAGGCCGTAGCGACGCAGGATCGGTTCCATCCGGTCGCGAACGGTCGGCATCTGCTGGTCGAGGCACGCCTCGATGCCGATGGCGAAGCGGGAATGGTCGTCGATAATGGTGAGAGGGTGGCACCAGTCGCCCGAGGTCAGCCTGATCTGTCCCTTGAAATCCATCTGCCAAAGCAGGTTGGGCGCCTCGCGTTCGAAGCGGCCTGGTGCCAGATGGTCCCTGGTGTGAGGACCAATCCTGTCGTGGCGGGCAAGGATCGCATGCACGGTTGAGGCGCAGGGCGGCTCGATGCCGAGATCCTGCAGCCGCCTTGCGATCTTGCGCGCGCCCCAAGCCGGATGTTCGTCGCGGATTGAAAGCACCGAACGCTCGAGATCGACCGAGGTCTGACGTGGACTTGCATGGGGTCGGCGGGACCGGTCTTCGACCGCCTCGCCGGCGCGATACCGCCTCAGCCAAACATAACCCGTCTGGCGGCTGATGCCGAAGCGTTCGCAAAGCATCGAGATATTGGTTCCCTCAAGGCAGGCAAGTCTCACGAATTCGCTGCGTTGATCCGCAATCGACACATCCCGCCAAACCATCCCGACCTCCCTTGCCAGAAAGCAAAAGTGTCAGGGATGTCTCCGAACATCTGTCAACTATGTCTCAAGGCCATACACCTGTGCCGAGGATCTAACCACATCAACGACATCGGCAGCAGCAGATCCTCGGGTCAGGTCCGAGGATGACGATCGAGAGGTTTGCGCCTTTGGGAGTAAGCTAAAGCAGCCTCAGGCCGCCTTCTCGCCCAGGTTTGCCCCACCGGCATCCGTCAGCAAGAATGCTTCACCACACGCCTTCGCCAACGTCCGCACGCGCAAAATGTAGCTCTGGCGCTCGGTAACCGAGATCACGCCGCGCGCATCAAGCAGGTTGAAGACGTGGGATGCCTTGATGCACTGGTCATAGGCCGGGAAAACGCATTTGTGCAGGATCTGGTTGGAGTTTTCGACCGGCGCACCGAAAGCCAGCAGCGCCAGGCATTCCTTTTCCGCATCGATGAAATGGCGATGCAGCATTTCGGTGTTGGCGAATTCAAAGTTGTGGCGGGAATATTCCTGTTCGGCCTGCAGGAAGACGTCGCCGTAGGAAATCTTCTCTTCGCCTTCGCGACCGTTGAAGTTGAGGTCGTAGACATTGTCGACGCCCTGCACATACATGGCGAGGCGTTCCAGACCATAGGTCAGTTCACCGGCAACCGGTGAGCATTCGATGCCGCAGACCTGCTGGAAATAGGTGAACTGCGAGACTTCCATGCCATCGCACCAGCATTCCCAGCCGAGACCCCAGGCTCCCAAGGTAGGGCTTTCCCAGTCGTCCTCGACGAAACGCACGTCATGCAGAAGCGGATCGAGACCGATCGCCTTCAGCGAGCCGAGATAAAGCTCCTGCAGGTTGGACGGGTTCGGCTTCAGGATGACCTGATACTGGTAATAATGCTGCAAACGGTTGGGGTTTTCACCGTAACGACCATCCGACGGGCGGCGGGAGGGCTGCACGTAAGCGGCCTTCCATGGCTTGGGGCCAAGCGCGCGCAGCGTGGTTGCCGGATGAAACGTGCCGGCGCCGACTTCCATGTCGTAAGGCTGCAGAACGGCGCAACCCTTGTCGGCCCAATAGTTATGGAGCGTCAGGATGAGCGCCTGGAAAGAGCGCTTGGGGTCCATGTGTTCGGGCAGATCGGTCATGGGCATATCGGCATCGTTTGATTGAGGATGCGGACGAGTGCCATGCAAGGCGGCAGGGGTCAAGGTTTTATGAGGCAGGTGGTCAAAGGAAGGGATTTTGGATCGTCAGTTTGGTTTCGATGACGAGGCCGTGCTGGAGGTCTTCGGAATAATAGGTCGTGCATTCCGCCTTCAGCGCGGCCGCTACCATAACCGCATCGTAGAATGCCAGATTGTAGCGCTGAACAAGCCTCAATGCCGTCATCGTCAATTCCGGCTCGACGGCAATGACACCCTCGGCTGTTTCCGCCATATCCTCGACAATCCGAGTGATCCGACCCCATGACAAGCCAAGCTTTCGCCGTCCTACATTTGCAAATTCATTGAGAGCCTGGGTACTGATGACGAATGGTTCGCTCATCAGTTTTTGCGCCAGCGCGGCCTTGGCGCCCCCGGTCGTGGAATAAACAAGAATATTGGTATCGAGAAAATTCGCAATCGCCGGCATCAGCGGGCATTGGCCTCTTCGCGATCAAATCTCCAATCGGGCGGCAGCGTGAGCTTCAAGGCCTTGATGCGTTCAAGCGCCTGTTTTTTGGCCTCCGTCCGCTCGGACTCCGGCAACGGTCCATTGGCAACCTCAACAGTCACCTCGTCGCCTTCCTTCAATCCGAGCGTTTCTGCAACGTCATCGGGGATTTGAACGGCAAGCGCATCATTCCATCTGGTTACGCGCATGAGACATCTCCGGACAGGTTTTGACGATCATACCATCGGCATCCCGGTGGTGAAAGACCGCTGTGCAAAGGAGGGTTTCCGCGATATTCTGGGCCGTACCTTGGAGCCACGACCATGAACGTCAAGAACACCATCACCCTGTCGGATCGCTATATGCGGTATGCCGAACAGCAGGTTGAAGATGGACAGTTTCCATCTGTGGAAAAGGTCGTCGAGGCCGGGCTGGATGAGTTGATGCGGGCAGAGCAAGAGTTGACGCCGGAGCAACTCGATTCCGTGATGGCCATGGCCGATGTGATCCGTGAGCGGATGGATACGCCGCGCGACCAGTTCATTCCCTGGGATGGTGACAGCATGGCGGAGCGTGTGAAGGCGGAACTCGACGCAAAATACGGCGAGAACAAAAAGGCCTCCCGGTGAGATACACGATCATCCGGCATCCGCGCGTCGAAGCCGATTTGCTGGAGATCACCGATTACATCGCTTCTTATGCAGGTCTCGCCGTGGGCAAGGCCAAAGTGGACGAGATCGTCGCCTTCATCAATCGCCTCGCCGATTATCCGAAAATCGGCTCATTGCGCAGTGAACTCAGCCCCGGCTTGAGAGCCATTCCGGCGGCCGGCAAGGCCACGGTCTGCTTTAAGGTCGATGATGAACGTCGACTTCTGGTTATCCTGTGTATCTCCTATGCCGGCGCCGACTGGGCATCCCGCATCAAGGACCGCGACTAAACCCTATTCCTCTTCCTCACGCTTCACCCGGTATTCCCCCGTCACCGGGTCCTTTTCCAGCGTCCCCATCGCCCCCGTCTGGCGTTCGCGCTCGGCCTTTTTCGAGCGTGCGGTCAGCTTTTCCGCGTCGCCGACGAATTTCTTGTAGATCATCCAGCCACCCACCACGAGGATAGCCAGGAATATGATTTGCGCCATTGTCCCCTCAAGCGTCTATCGTTTTTGTCAGAGCCCGTAACGGCTCCACATCGCCTTGTCTTCCAGCGTTGCCGCCAGCCCCGAAGCAGCACCCGCCGCCATCTCCGCCGCACCCGATTGCGATACCACACCCGGCACGCGGCGGCCGAACAGGTTGCGGCTGCCGCCGATCAGTTCCAGCTTGGCATCCGGGCCGTAACGGCGTTTCAGCGTTTCGCGCATCTCGCCGATCCCGTCAACAAGGCCGAGATCGACACCGCGAAGGCCGGTCCAGAACAGGCCGGAAAAGATCGTGTCTTCATCCGCCAGCCGCTCGCCACGGCGCATTTTCACCATCTCGATGAAGACCTTGTGGATCTCCAGCTGCAGCGTCTTCAGGTATTCGATATCGCCTTCCTTTTCCGGCTGGAAGGGATCGAGGATGACCTTGTTTTCGCCGGCCGTATAGACACGGCGCTCGACACCGATCTTCTTCAGCAATTCGGGGAAACCGAAACCGCCAGACACGACACCGATGGAGCCGACGATCGAGGTCGGATCGACAAAGATCTCGTCACCGGCGAGAGCGATCATGTAACCGCCGGATGCCGCGACATCTTCGACGAACACCAGCACGCGTTTGTCCTTTTCTTCGGCCAGCGAGCGGATGCGCTGAAAGATCAGGCGAGACTGCACCGGCGAGCCGCCGGGCGAATTGATGGAGATGGCGACGACCGGCGCGTCCTTCCTGGAAAAGGCCTTTTCCAGCAGCGGCGCCACGGTTGCGATATTGAGCGCCGGCCGGAACTGGCTGCCGCCTGCCATGATCGTGCCGTGCAGCCGCACGACGGGGATCGAAACACCCTTCTTGCGCAGGCGCTTCGGCAGCAGGCGTGTCAGAAATCCGGCCATGTCTCTTCCTTCCAAATCGAACAGCTGTTCATGTAGGGATTTGAACGGCCGGCGCAATCACTGCGTTCCATAAGTCGGCTTCATTTTATCGTCAGACGTGCCGGCCGGTGCGGCGCATATAGGCGGCACGGCCGTTGTTGAGGTCGTCGGCGCGGGTAAGGAGGGCGTGACCATCTTCGCCATGCAGGAAAAGCGGTGCGCGAAACACAAGGCGGGCCTTCGAGCCCTTGATGCCGCTGACGAGGATGCGGGTGGCATCGGCATCCGGACGGGGATGGATGAGTGTCATCTCGAGACCGCCAAACCGTTTACCGCAAGCGGCGACGATTTCGCCGATCGATTCCGGCCGTGCAATCAAGGACAATTGCCCGCCGGCCATCGCGATTGCGCCGGCGGTGCGGATCCATGCCTCGAACAGCCCGTCGGTCATGGCATGCGCTTCCGCCTTCAGCCTGTCGGGCGTGGTGCGGTCGCCGGCATTGTTGAAGGGCGGGTTCATGATGACATGGCGAAAACTGTTGTCGGCGAGGCCGCTCGCCACGCGCGCCCGGCCGGTCAGCGTCACATCTGCCTCCATCACAGAAACCCGGCCGCTCAGATGCGAATTCTCTGAAAGGGCCACGCTGCGGCGGGCGTAATCGGCCATCAAGGGCGATCGCTCCACCAGAAGGACGTTCGCACCCGGCAGGCGCGAGGCGACCGCCATGCCGGCGGCTCCGGCACCGGCACCGAGATCGGCCACCGTGATCGGCCCGTCTTCCGCCACCAGCGAGGCCAGCAGCATGGCATCGACGCCGGAACGGTGGCCCTCGCCCTTCGGCTGCAGCACATGGAAATTGCCGCGATGGAAGGCGTCGAGCGTTTCGGTTCTGCTTTCCGCTGTTTCGCTGCTCACTGCTTTTCGTCCCGCAATTCATTCTCCAGCCCGGCATCGATGAAGATGCGGCGCGCCTCATCTGCCAGATCTTCCGCCACCAGCAGGCGTTTCGACAGCAATCCGAGCGAACCTTCCAATATGCTCATCGACTGGTCGGCAATCATGCAGGGAATATCGGCGTCTCGCATCAGGCTTTCCGCGAAGGACAGAAGCACGACATCATTGGTGCGGATCAGTTCTTTCATCACAATTCCCTCAAAATCACCGGTACGGGAGCTTTTGCCCCTTGCCGGGTCAGCCGCCCCTTTCTATGGTCCCCAGCAAAATTTGAACAGGAGTACGCATTCTTGGGCGTCGTCATTCCGCTCGAAGAGAGCAAGAACAAACATGCTTCGGTCAAGCCCCTGGTCGATCTGACCAAGGGTGACATGGAGCGTGTCAACCAACTGATCCTGTCGAAGGCCGGCTCCGACGTACAGATGATCCCGGAGGTTGCCAACCACCTGATCTCGTCCGGCGGCAAGCGCCTGCGGCCGATGCTCACCCTCGCCTCCGCCGCCATGTTCGGTTACGAAGGCGATGGCCATGTGAAGCTCGCGACCTCGGTCGAGTTCATGCACACGGCAACGCTTCTGCATGACGACGTTGTGGACGAAAGCGACCTGCGCCGCGGCAAATCCACGGCCCGCACCATCTGGGGCAACCAGGCCAGCGTTCTGGTCGGCGATTTTCTGCTCGGCCAGGCCTTCAAGATGATGGTCGAAGTCGGCTCCATGGATGCGCTCGACGTGCTGGCCACCGCCGCCTCGGTGATTGCCGAGGGCGAAGTGCTGCAGCTGTCGGTCGCCAAGAACATGGAAACCACCGAGGACGATTATCTTTCGGTCATCCGCGCCAAGACGGCGGCGCTGTTTGCCGCTGCCGCCGAAGTCGGCCCGATCATCGCTTCCACCGACAAGGCAAGCCGCAGCGCGCTGCGCTCCTACGGCATGAACCTCGGCCTCGCCTTCCAGCTGGTCGATGATGCGCTGGATTACGGTGGCAAGGCTGCCGAACTCGGCAAGAATGTCGGCGACGATTTCCGCGAGGGCAAGATCACCCTTCCGGTCATCCTCTCCTACCGTCGCGGCACGCCGGAAGAACGCGCTTTCTGGCGTCAGGCGATCGAGAACGGCGAGAGCACGGAAGAAAATCTCGAAAAGGCACTCGGCCTGATCACCAAATATAACGGTCTCAAGGACACGATTGCGCGAGCGGAGCACTATGGCACCATCGCCAGCGACGCACTCGCACCGTTGCCCGATTCCGCTTACAAATCAGCGCTTCTCGAGGTCATCGACTTCTGCATCGAGCGCGTGAACTGATCCCTGCCGGATAATAGGGTAGAGAAGGCAGTGTCCGCGTTATTCTTGCGGACCTGCTTCAAAAAAGCCATTCTGTCGTGAATCATCGGCGCAGGATTCTTCGGCGGCCATACTGTCGTCCTGCGTTTTTCATGAAAGGCACTTTTATGCGGCAGCAATTCGCCCTTCGTCTGCTTTCCGGCGCGGCCTTTGCCGCCGCCATCATGCTGGGTGGGCAGGCGATCGCCGCAGCCGGCAATGAGAAGCCGGCGACGGAAGAGACCCAGACCTTCGATGCAACGAAGGTCAATTCCTTCTCCGGCGCGTTTCTTGCAGCCCGCACGGCCGATGTCGATCACGACTATCCGAACGCCATCACGCTGTACCGCAAGGCACTGGAGCTGGAACCGGCCAACACGGAAATTCGCGAACGGTTGATGCTGTCGCTTTTGATGAGCGGCGATTTCGACGGCGCCCTGCCGTTTGCCAACGAATTGAAGACGGATGAAGGCGTCGAGCGCATCACCACGATCGTGCGCGGGCTGGATGATATCCGCAACCGCAAATTCGCCGAGGCCGAAAAGCTCCTGACCTACAAGGGCTCCAACGATCTCGACCGTATCACCCACACGCTTCTGGCCGCCTGGGCGCGCGTCGGTGCCGGCAAGGGCAAGGAAGCCCTGACGCTGGTGCGCGGCATGAAGGGCCCCGCCTGGTTCAAGGTGTTTACCGATTACCATCTCGGTGCCATGGCGCTGGTATCCGGCGATATCAACACCGCCCGCTCCAGCCTGACATCCGCCATCACCAATGATGACGGCGTCGCCACCACCCCCGACACTTTTATGCGCGCGATCATGGCGCTCGCACGTCTTGAGGCCAGCCAGGGCAACAAGCAGAAGGCGCTCGACACGATTGCCGTCGGCGACCGTCTGATCAGCAATTACGCACCGCTGAAGGCCCTGCGCCAGAGCATCGAGGCCGGCGACAAGCCGGACCAGCAGGTGACGACCGCCACCGAAGGTGCTGCCGCCGTGCTGTTTTCCGTCGGTGGCGCGCTGAACCGCCAGGGCGCCGAGGAAATGGTGTCGCTCTACCTGCACATGTCGCATGCGCTGGACCCGAAAAGCGCCGACACGCTGATCCTGCTCGGCGGCATTGCCGAAAAGCTGGAACAGCCGAAACAGGCGATCGCGCTTTATGAAAAGGTACCGGCGGATTCGCCGATGCGCCGCATTTCCGAACTGCAGCTTGGCCTGACCCTTGCCCAGACCGGCGAAGTGGACAAGGCCCGCGAGCACCTGAAGAACCTGATCGCGTCCGACCCTTCCGACCTGCGCAGCTACCTCGCTTATGGCAGCGTTCTTTCCGACGCCAAGGATTACAAGGCGATGGCGGAGAATTACGACAAGGCCGTCGCGGTAATCGGCCCGATCGCACGCCCGGCCGACTGGACGATCTTTTTCCAGCAGGCCATTTCCTATGAGCGCCTGAAGCAGTGGGACAAGGCCGAGCCTGCCTTCCGCAAATCGCTGGAGCTCAACCCGGAACAGCCACAGGTGCTGAACTATCTCGGTTATTCCTTTGTCGACATGAACCGCAACCTCGACGAGGGCATGGCGATGATCAAGAAGGCCGTGGATGCGCGGCCGGATGACGGTTACATCGTCGATTCGCTCGGCTGGGCCTATTACCGCCTCGGCCAGTTCGAGGAAGCGGTGACGGAACTGGAACGCGCCGTGCAGCTGCGCGCCGGCGATGCCGCCATCAACGACCATCTGGGCGACGCCTACTGGCGCGTGGGCCGCAAGCTGGAAGCCAATTACCAGTGGAAGCGCGCGCTGACCATGGAGCCGGAAGAAGCGGAAATTCCCAAAATCAAGGAAAAGATCGAAAACGGCCTGCCACCGGCAGAACCGATCAAGCGCGCCGAAACCACGGTGACGCCGCCGGCCACGACCGAGACGCAGACCGCCATGGTGACGCCACCGGCCAATCCGGCACCTGCAACGCCTGCCGCCGCAGAGACGCCCGCGGCCGATGCGGCAATCGCTGCACCGAAGGCGAACAGCTACACGGTCAATGCCGGTGATACGCTGTGGAAGATCGCCAATGACGCATTGGGTGATGGTGACCGCGTGATGGAACTGATCCGCGCCAACCCTTCGCTGCGCCGCAATCCGAACCGGATCTTTCCGGGCCAGGTTCTCGACCTGCCCGGCACTGGCAACTGACGGCGGCCCGTAACGCATGACCGAAATGCCAGTCGTGACGGAAGTGGCGCGAGCCAAGATCAATCTCGCGCTGCATGTCACCGGCCGGCGTGCCGATGGCTATCACCTGCTCGACAGTGTCGTGACCTTTTGCGACACCGGCGACCGGCTGCAGATTTCTGCGGCCGGTGAAGACACGTTCTCCGTCTCCGGCCGGTTTGCCGATGCGCTGGGTCAGCCATCCGACAATCTGGTGCTGCAAGCCCGTGACGGCCTGCGCCAGCGTCTTGCCGCAGCCGGCATCGACACTCCACCTGTCGCCATCTATCTCGAAAAGAACCTGCCCGTCGCCTCCGGCATCGGTGGCGGCTCTGCCGATGCGGCCGCTGCCCTGCATGGGTTGCTGCGCGTGTGGAACGCCGACCTGGAGCCTCAGGAAGGAACCGCGCTCGCCCTGTCTCTGGGGGCAGATGTGCCGATGTGTTTTGCCGGCCAGCCGCTGGCCGCGCGCGGCATCGGTGAGGAGATTGCCCCTCTGCCGCAGATGCCGGCCATGGCGCTGGTTCTTGGCAATCCGCTGATCGGCGTGTCGACACCGGCCATCTTCAAGGCGCTGCAGAACCGCGACAATCCGCCGGTCGGCCCGCTGCCCTCCTCCGATACGCTCAGTGACTGGATCGATTGCCTGAGCGCCTTGCGCAACGATCTGGAGCCGGCGGCCACCACGCTCGTTCCCGAGATCGCCACGCTGCGGTTTATGCTCGATGATCGCGGTGCGCTGCTGTCGCGCATGTCCGGCTCCGGCGCCACCTGCTTTGGCATTTTCCGCAGTTTGCAAGAAGCACAGGCAGCCGCATCGTCGCTCGCCGCCGAGCGTCCGCACTGGTATTTCTGCGCCACCAGCACCATGTCTGCCTGAAAACAGCACGGAGGATACCCATGAACCGGATCGACGAAAGCCGCCCTTTCATTCCCGTCGGCATTGCCGTGTTGACCGTCTCCGACACCCGCACGCTGGACGACGACCGTTCCGGCGACACGCTGGTTTCGCGCATCACCGAGGCCGGCCATGTGCTCAAAGGCCGCGCCATCGTGCCCGACGACAAGGGGCAGATCGCCGCGCAGGTGAAGGCGTGGAGCGAGGACGACAATATCGATGTGGTCATCACCACCGGTGGCACCGGCTTTACCGGCCGCGACGTGACACCGGAAGCGATCGAGCCGCTGTTCGAAAAGCGAATGGAAGGCTTTTCCGCCGTGTTCCACCGCATCTCCTACGACAAGATCGGCACCTCGACCATCCAGTCGCGTGCCACGGCCGGCGTTGCCAATGCCACCTATATCTTTGTTCTGCCCGGCTCCCCCGGCGCCTGCAAGGATGCCTGGGACGGCATATTGAAACCGCAGCTGGACTATCGCCACATGCCCTGCAATTTCATCGAGATATTGCCGCGGCTGGATGAGCATCTGAAGCGCGGCACGGGCAAGGCGTGAGGGGCAGGCCAGACCCAGTGATGTCGGGTAAAGCCTCCTGCTGCACTGCAGTCAGCCGTCCGAAAACTCAGCCACAAGCTTTTTGTAACTCTGTGCGTGCAATTCGCATGCTTTATCGATTTTGTCCTGTGCGCCCGTCAGCCGGCGCTGACCACGACCCAGCAAAAGTGCCTGATGGGGAACGCGCTCGTATCTCTTGCCATCCGAGCCGACAAACAGATCTTCGAAACGATCGAACTCCTCGATGGGCATTCGAAAACGAATGTCTCTTTCGACAATTTCCTCGATGTTTCCGCCGGATTTATAAAATGCCGGCCGCACCGCTCCATCCACACGCGGGCAATTTGCTTCAACCCAGGCGAAAACCTCCAGTGGAAACGTATGCATGGAAACATCCAGCTTTCGCAAATTGGGCAATGCCCTGATGGGCGATAATGGCTGATCCACTTTCGGCCCCTTGATGAGATGCAGCCCCAGATGTTCCAGACCATCCAGCGAGGACAGAAACTCAAAACTGTCGACCGGCTGAGGCCGATCGAAGGTTCCGTGAATGCTCAGATATTTCAGGCTGCCGGCACCCTTCAGACCTGAAAAATCCGAGACACGCCTCAGGTTTTCAAGATGCAGCGCTCTCAACTGCTTCAACTCTGCGAGGGGCGAAATATCACTGAAGCCGGACACATATTCCAGGATTACCTCCTCCAGATTCTGAAGACGCGCCAGAAAGCCGATATCCTTCGGTCTTGCGTGCGTGATCCGCAGACGCTTGAGACGCCAAAGCCTCGAGACAAACGCAAGCTGCTCGTGGCTCGGCGAATGAAGCGTCAGTTCCTGAAGATTGGGGAATGTCTCGATCAGCTCCCAGTTGGCATCGTCACTGCTGATCGTCGCGATGGAGACCAGCTTTTGTCCGCTCGTCCATTCCGGCATTTGATAGGCATATCGCTCGACATTCGGCAAAACCGTCCAGTGCCCGCCGCTGCGATCGAGCACGTCTCCGAAATGATGTTTCATGCTGCTGCCGCCTCAACCCAGGGGTAAAATACACTTTCTCAAAACCACATCGAGCATCAACGAATGATTGGGAGCGATAAATCCTGCGCTCGACCTAACCCCTTGCAGCCCAGGCCGGCACCATTTCGCTGATCAGCGTAAAGGCCTTCTGGTTTTGCGCCAGCTGCGACAGCGGCATGCCGGATTTGGCGAGTGCGATCGCCTGTTTCTTCGGCAGAACAAAACCGTATTCCAGCGGCGGCACACGACGGCTCAGACGCTTGAAAAAAGACGGGCGGTGATTGCGCGACGGCGAGAATTTTGCCGGCTGCCGGTTCATCGCCACATGCTCGCCAAGCTCGTCGATCCAGCCGATCTGTGGCCGCGCGCCGGGCTCGATCAGAAGCAGCCATTCGCCGCGCACGGATCGCAATATGTCCTTGATATCCCAGTGGGTGTGGAAACGGCAACCGGCGGCATCGGCCACCCTTGCGGAGGCATCGCGCGAGCCGTGATCGAGCACCACGACATCGCTGACGAGGCCTTCCACGGCACCCGCCACAAGCACGGACAGGGTCTGTGCCAGTTCCGATTCCTGATCGCGGCATTCCATGAGGACAGTCAGCATTCGTGACAGTTAGCGCATCGCAGCATGAAACGCCACTCGCTGTTTCTCGCAATTTTGTTCTTGCAATGTTCTCATTTGTCCGATAGCAATTCAGTCACAGCGGTGGCGCAATGCCTGCCGCGGGAGATTCCGATGAACGAGCTGTCAGACCTCAGGCAGGGTGCGCTAGCACCTGGCCATACGGCAGATATTGCCAACGCACTGGTGAGCGCCTCCGGTCTCAGGATCGAGATCGATCGGCGGCGTGGACGTGGTGCGGGCATCAACCCGAGCGGCCGTTTCGAGGAACAGCGCCGCGAGGCTTTTGACGACGGCTGGCAGTCGCTGGAGGAACTCGAGCCTTTCCGCACCGAAGTGCAGGTGGAAAAGCCGCGCACGGCAATCACCCGCAATGACAGTCCCGATATCGGCTTCGACCGCTCGATCAATCCCTATCGCGGCTGTGAGCATGGCTGCATCTATTGTTTCGCCCGGCCCACCCACAGCTATATGGGGCTTTCGCCGGGGCTGGATTTCGAGGCGAAACTGTTTGCCAAGCCGGATGCGCCCAAACTGCTGGAGCGGGAACTCAGCCGCCCGGAATACAAGGTGCGGCCGATCGCCATCGGCACCAATACCGACCCCTACCAGCCGATCGAAAAGGAGTGGCGCATCATGCGACAGCTTCTCGAAGTGCTGCAGAAGGCCAATCATCCGGTGCTGATCGTCACCAAGGGATCGCTGATCACCCGCGATATCGACATTCTTTCCGACATGGCGTCGAGGGGGCTGGCCAAGGTGGGGATTTCGGTGACGACGCTCGACCGCAAGCTGGCGCGGAGCATGGAGCCGCGCGCCGCGACGCCGTCCCGCCGGCTGGACACGATCAGGACGCTGACCGAGGCCGGCATTCCGACGGCGGTGATGGTGTCGCCGGTCATTCCGGCGCTCAACGATCACGAGATCGAACGGGTACTGGAGGCGGGACACGCCGCCGGTGCTCGCGAGGCAAGTTATGTTCTCCTGCGCCTGCCGCTGGAAGTGGCGCCGCTGTTTCGCGACTGGCTGCTGCAGAACTACCCGGACCGCTACCGGCATGTGATGAACCTGGTGCGCTCGATGCGCGGCGGCAAGGATTACGATGCCGACTTCACCAAGCGCATGAAGGGGGCAGGTCCCTATGCCTGGCAGATCGGCCGCCGTTTCGAGATGGCGACCAAACGACTGGGTCTGGCCCGGCGCGGCATGTCCTTGCGCGACGATCTGTTTGTGCGGCCGGATGGAGGGGGCGTGCAGTTGTCGTTGTTATGAGGGCAGGCCTCCTTTGAAATAAGGAAATTGCTGATGAGTTGAGAGAGGGTGTGGCTTGCTCCCAATGATCTCCCCCCATGTGGGGGAGATGTCACCGAAAGGTGACAGAGGGGGGTAAGCAACAGTGCGGCAGATGGGGCGTAGAGGCATTTGCGCCAGGATTACCCCCCTCTGCCCTGCCGGGCATCTCCCCCACATGGGGGGAGATCGGATGGGCGCACTGTCGATCCTTCAATCAGCTTTTCCATAGCGCCTACAGACAAAGAATTTCGACACGGTCCACCGCCGCTTTCCGTCTCGAAAAACCCCGGCTCTCGCCGCCCCTTGGCGAGGAAACGTTGCCGCCGTTATGCCGGGGCTTGCAGGAGATCGGGTCGGCGTGCGATTTTCGCCGCCATGAAAAGAAGCACGCCGCCCGATTCTCCCAAACTGTTCGATCCCCTGCCGCTGAAACCCGATTTCAGCATCGAGGACGCCGCACGCGCCGAAGGTCTCTGGCCGGTGGCCGGCACCGATGAGGCCGGTCGTGGCCCGCTCGCAGGCCCGGTCGTTGCCGCCGCCGTCATTCTCGACCCGCACAACATCCCGGCAGGGCTGAACGATTCGAAAAAACTCAGCCTGAAACAGCGCGAAAAACTGTTCGATGCGATCATCGCTACTGCTCAGGTGTCGATTGCCTCATCCGGCCCGAAACGGATCGACGACATGAATATTCTGCGCGCCAGCCTTGATGCCATGCGGCGCGCGGTGGCGGGGCTGGAAACGCCCCCTGCCCTCGTGCTCTCGGATGGTCGCGACGTTGTGCCGGGCATCACCTGCGCGGGCCGCGCCGTCATCAAGGGCGATGCCCGCTCGGTCTCCATCGCCGCCGCTTCCATCGTTGCCAAGGTGACGCGTGACCGCATGATGGCGCGGGCCGGCGCTGTGTGGCCTGCCTATGGGTTTGAAGGACATGCGGGATATGGCACGGCGCAGCACCGGGGCGCTATCGAGGCGCACGGGCCGTGCGTGCTACACCGGATGAGTTTTCGGCCGTTGAAGAAGGATGAGGTGGATTTCTGATGATTAATATTACTGCTCAATGACCTTCAGCCTGTCGAACAAGGCGGCGATTTCATCGGTAGCTTCAGACCAGTTCTTCAACTCATTGAGCGGCAACGAAAACGTATAGGTTTCAACCGTGCCCGTTGCCGTCACGTTACATCTCCGCTCCGAAAACAACCCGGAAAGGCAGCTTAGAACCATATGTCTGGCCGATTTTGGATCCATGCCGGAAAAAGTGATGGTTTCTCCACGCAACATTGTTTGAACGTCTAATTCTGAAAAATCGCTCAATGTAGACAGCGGCTTACTAAGTCGCGGAATGCGTGGTGTTGGATCACGGAAGCTAAGCGTTGCGTCTTTGAACCCACGGGGCAACACCACCCTGTTTTTTTCGGAGGCAACAGCCGAAATTCTCAGTACTTCAGGTGTCGCGGTGGCACTCAGCTCCGTAGGCACAGAGAAGATGTATGCCCCAATTGCAAAGACCTGATCCTCAATGTCATTCTCAAGCAAGGCTCGAGAATGAGTAGTTTGAGGAAAACAGGAGCCATAGGCGCCACGCGTACTTTTATTGAAGCGTTGCTGCCGGATGGACCAATCCGCCACAACAAAATTGTTCTTGTCGCGCACGAGCGCAATTAAATGCGCACCATCATTCTCTTTGCGAAGAGAGAAAAAACCGATGTCATCAATCCTGGGACTACGATTGCGCCATCCCGACGGTGTGATCAGGCACCAAGGGCGCCCTTCGGCAAGCTTTTCTGCTCCATCAATAATCCTTTGTGTTTGCCATGATCCATAAAAAGAGATGGATGCCGAAACCCAGAAAGCGGCCCCGACCGGTAACCAGACATGTTTCGGTCGCCAAAAAGCAATCGCTACGCCCATCACGCCCATGGCTACAGCAATACTGATATCCAGCATGTAACCGCCGGAACTTCCGCCCAATGCGGATGCAATCTTGATTGTGATATAGAAGCCGGCATTACCGCCAATCGCTGCCAGAAGCACATAGTCTACCCATCGATACGGGCGGGCGTCTGAAAACAAACCCAGTGATTCGAGAGTGAGATATTTGAGCGCCGCGGCGATGGCGAAGCGAATTGCCATCGCCGTGGCAATTGCCATCATAAACAATGCCTTGATGGCTTCGCCTACCGCGTCCGAAATATTCGGAGCCGCAATCGGTCCGGAAATAAGCTCACCTGCCAGAAATGCCAGCGCCGCCAGGGCCGCCGCCCTCCAGGCAAGCCCCAGTGGCAGAAACGGACTGACCGAACCGAGCATAAAGCAGGCCAATAAAAGGGCGTTTACCAGGTAACCTGCGACGCTCATGGAGTTTCCCAACGGCCAGATATGACATTGCGCCGCTGTGTGTATTGTCCACCCGCCCGGTTCACCAGTTTATTGTGCCAATGAGGTTAACTGACGCGCTCTTCATTTAAGGCGCTTGCACCGACGTGCTGTCAGACACTTGTCCATACCAAAACAACAAAAAAGCCGGGCGTCACCACCCGGCTTTCAAACTTAAACCCGATCAAAGCGATCAGTTCAAACGTGTCTTCACCTGTGCGACGGCGTCGGAGAAGAGAGCCTTCTGCGTTGCGGCATCGGTCTTGGCGGCGATCACCTTTTCGGCGGCAGCGACTGCGAGATCGACGGCGGCCGAGCGGACCGAGTTGATCGCGTCGGTTTCAGCTTGGCGGATCTTCTGTTCCGAAAGCGCGTTGCGGCGGGCGACGAATTCTTCCGTCTTCTGCTTTGCTTCAGCGGCCAGCGCTGCGGCTTCGCGTTCGGCGGCAGCAACGATGTTGGCGGCGTCCTGTTCGGCTTCCTTGCGCTTCTTCTGGTATTCGGCCAGCAGCGCCTGGGCTTCTTCACGCAGACGCTTGGCTTCGTCCAGCTCTTCGCGGATGTTGGCGGCGCGCTTGTCCAGCGAGCGGCCCATCATGCCCGGAACCTTCAGATAGGCAATCAGCGCGAGGAAAAGGATCAGGCCGACGAGAGCGTAAAATGTTGCGTCAAAAGCCATGGATCAGGCTCCCTGCTTGGCGGCAGTGACCGCGGTCTTGATCTCGGCATCGGTGGCCTTGGCGCCGATCAGCTGGTCGACGATGACCGATGCTGTTTCGGAAGCGATATCGCCGACGTTTGCAAAGGCCTTGGCCTTGATCTCGCCAATGCTGGCTTCTGCGGCTGCAAGCTTGGCGGAGAGTTCCGCTTCGATTGCGGCGCGGTCGGCGGCTGCCTTGGTCTTGGCGGCTTCGCGGGCTGCATCGGCAATGCCAGCGCCCTTGGCGCGTGCAGCTGCCAGTTCCTTTTCGTAGGTCTCGACGGCTGCATCGGCTTCGGCCTGCATGCGGCCGGCTTCGGCAAGATCGGCGGCGATGCGGTCATGGCGATCCGTCAGGATCGCTGCGAGACGCGGGCCGAGAACCTTCTGGATCAGAAGGAAGAACAGGCCGAAAGTGATGACGAGCCACAGAAGCTGCGAAGCAAAATGGGCGCTGTCGAAAGGCGGGAATACGCCGCCAGCATGGGCGCCATCATGAGCAACACCAGTTTCGGTATGCACTTCGGCCGCAGGAGCGGCGCCCGGTGCAACCGGCGTCTGTGTGGCGTCCGGCGCGGTCTGCGCATGTGCCGGTGTCACGAGCATCATCACCTCCAGGTGGAATTCGAATATCGAAGATGGCGGCCACCCTCAAAGGAGCCGCCGCCATCCGTATGCAATCAGTTCGCCGCGAATTAAACTGCGAAAAGCAGCAGGAGCGCGATGAGCAGCGAGAAGATGCCCAGAGCTTCCGTAACGGCGAAGCCGAATACCAGACGGCCGAACTGGCTGTCAGCGGCAGACGGGTTGCGCAGGGCGCCAGAGAGGTAGCTGCCGAAGATGTTGCCGAGGCCGAGGGCCGTGCCGGCCATACCAAAGCAAGCGAGACCTGCGCCGATGAACTTTGCTGCTTCCGCTTCCATGATGATCTCCTTAGAATGGGTGTTGCGGCTGATGACTGACGCCTTCAGGACGCCAATGGGTAGTTATCCTTAGTGCCCGCCGGGGTGAACTGCGTCGTTGAGGTACATGCAAGTCAGTACCGCGAAGACGTAGGCCTGGAGGAAGGCGACGAGGAATTCGAGACCGGTCAGAGCGACGGTCATGATGAGCGGCAGGATCGCGCCTCCGATGCCAAGCGCGCCGAGCGTGCTGAGCGAAGCAACGAAGCCTGCAAAAACCTTCAGCGTGATGTGACCTGCGAGCATGTTCGCGAAAAGACGAACGGAGAGCGAGATCGGACGCGACAGGAAGGAAATGATTTCGATGAGCACGACCAGCGGCAGAAGCACGCCCGGAATGCCCGACGGCACGAACACCTTGAGGAAATGCAGGCCGTGCTTGTAGAAGCCGTAACCGACGACCGTGCCGATGACCAGAAGGGCCAGTGCGAAGGTGACGATGACCTGGCTGGTGATCGTGTAGAAATACGGGAACATGCCGAGCAGGTTCGCAGTCAGAACGAACATGAACAGCGAAAAGACCAGCGGGAAGAATTTCATGCCGTGGCTGCCTGCGCCTTCGCGCAGCATGTTGGCGATGAATTCATAGGACATTTCGGCAACCGACTGCGCACGACCCGGGATCAGGCTCTTGGAGGCGGATGCGAAATACAGGAAGCCGGTGGCAACCGCGACGGTGGCGACCATGAACAGCGATGCATTGGTGAACGACAGGTCGACGCCGCCGATCTCGATCGGAACGATCTTGGAGATCTGGAACTGATGGATCGGATCGTTTGCCACCGCTTACCCTCTTCCTTCGCCGCGCATACCGCGCTTTGTATTCTCTTCATGTGAAACGGCTCGCGCCGCTTCTTTTCAGTCTTTACCTGTTCCGTCCTTGTCGGAAAACGGTGACGGCGCCACCATTCCAACTGAACGAAGCACATTCAGCACACCGGCACAGAAACCAAGAAGGAGCAGAATGATCAGCCCCCACGGCTTCGAAGCCGGCCAAACCAGTCCGAGGACGTAGCCCAGCATAGCGCCAACCGCGATCGCAGCTATGAATTCGGAGGATATTTTCAGTCCGAGAGCCATGCCTTTGCGGCTTGCCTCCGACTGCTCTTCCCTCGCCACCCCTGCCGCGTCGTCCACACGCTTTCCCGCAAGTTCCGCGGTCAAGCGCTTTCGGCGCTGCTCCAGACCTTCGTCCCGGTCGTCCGTCATTCGCGTCATCCTCTCCCCATCCCGTCCCGGCAAGCCGGTCCAGAGATGCCTGGGCCCGAGGAAATCGCGCCTGAAGGCCCGTTTTGAAGTCGCCGCAACATAGTTTTGCCCGCCCTCATAGTCAAGGCGTTGCAGACGCTTCATCCAGTACAAATTAACCGATGGAAATCAGTGCTTTAGTCGTTTTCGGGAGAGGAGGAGCCAAGTTTGCGAGGGAATCGGTCGCAGGTCGGCCGCGGCTCAGCTCCAGCCGCCGCCATGGGTGCGGTAGAACACATGCAGTCCGATGCGACCCACCTTCTGCATGGAACGGGCCCAGCCGGGGCGCACGTAAACGGCGTGATAATGGGTGGCGGAGCCGACTTCCGTCAGCCAGATCTTGCCGGCGGTGACGGCCATGGCGACTTCGCGGGCCATCTTCCAGTGTTCCTCGGAGCGGACACGATCCTTGATGTTGTCACAGGCGAAGGAGAACTGGCAGCGGTTGCGCCAATCCTCGTTCTGGTAAACCACGCCGCAGATCGTATCGGGATAGGCCGGGTTGCGCACGCGGTTGAGAATGACCTGGGCGACAGCCGCCTGCCCTTTGACCGATTCTCCGCGCGCTTCGAAATAGATGCCGGAGGCGAGGCACTGCTGTTCCTTGGGCGAAAAGGCTGCGGCGGGCAGCGCCGTTGCCGCCCAGGCGTGGTCCTTCGGGCCGATTTCCGGCACGAACCGGCCGGCATTCGGATCGGATTTCGACGGATCGTTGAGGATGGCGTCGAAAGGCGACTGACGGGAATAATCAGGCTTTGCCGGCGCATAGGCGGTGGCGAGAATATCCGGATTGCTGTTGGTGACCAGCTTGGCGATCATCGGGTCCATGCCGCCCTCGATCACCTTGTCTTCCTTCTTGCGGAAATAGAAGGCGGCAAGCTCGACGGCCTTTTCGCCCTTCTTGGGCTTGGCGAAGGCGACCTTTTCCGTGCCCTTTTCGGGCTGGCTGAACAGATAGCTGGTGCGCTGCAGAACGGAGCCGGCGGTAAAGGCCTTTGGCGGCTGCATACGCTCCACCGCCAGCACGCGACCCTTCTTGGCACCGCGGTTGACGCGCTCCTCGTCGGTCGTGCCGTCGCCGGGATTGTCCTTTTCCGCATTCGCCTTGCCATTGCCGACAAAGGCAACCTTGCGGCCATCGGGCAATTGCATGCCGGCGTCACCGAATTTGCCCGTGGCATTGGGAAACGCCAGTTCGGCATTGTGGATGGAACCGGCCGGCGAATTGGTCATGACCATGCGCCACTGGGCACCGTCACGCTCGAAACCGGACAGAAGATCGGTGAGATCGCCATTCGACGGAACGGCGGGAAACACGAGCCAGGCGGCAAGGCCAAAAACGGCGGGGGATGTCCACCCTTCCATACGGAACGAGGACTTGCGACGCAAAACGCTGATCGAACGCAAAACCGGGTACTCCAAGGCAACAGGCCGTATGGCAGGCTGAAAGGCAAATCGATGCCTTGAAGATGAATCATTAACCTTGATGAGCGGTTAACGCGGCCGTGGGGAGCCCCTGCAAACGCTGGGGTTTTAGCGATCTCACATAAACGTCAGCGCGGCGCGACCTTTTCGCCACGCCGCATAATGGGCAGAAATGTGAAGGAAAACCGTGTGGTTATCGGCTAGAGGACGGGCTTACAGCCAGCCTTTCCAGCGGAAGAAGAAAAACGGAATGATGGCGGAAAGCACCATGCCGAGAAGTGCCAGCGGATAACCGATCGTCCAGCTGAGTTCCGGCATATGTTCGAAATTCATGCCGTAGATGGAGGCGACCAATGTCGGCGGCAGGAACACGACCGAGGCGATGGAAAAGATCTTGATGATGGAATTCTGCTCGACGCTGATCAGGCCGAGCGAGGCATCGAGAAGAAAACCGATATTGCTGGACACGAAACCGGCATGTTCCGACAGCGTCGCAATGTCATGCGCCACTGTCTTGCAGAGATCCTCGATTTCCGGGTGGTGATGGATCTGCGGCACATTGAGCAAAAATGTCAGCATGCGCGACAGCGAACCGAGACTGTCACGCACCTTGCTGATCAGTCGGTGGTGGGCGGCGATATCGGCGAGCTTGTTTTCGAGAAACTGCGGCGGCCGGCGCGTGGCGCGCGGGCGAAAAATGTCCTTCGACAGTTCGTCGATATGCAGGACGGCGCTCTCGAGGATTTCGGCGGTGCGATCGGCGATGGTTTCCAGCAGGCGAGCAAGCAGCATCTTGCCCACCCACGGCGCCTCGGCGGGTTTGCGGCACAATTCGGCGGTAAACAGCTTGAACGACTTTGGATCGGCATAACGCACCGTCACCAGCCTGCCGCCGGTGAGGATGAAGGCGATATCGGTGATTTCGGGACTGTCGGAATCGGCCTTCCAGACCAGCGAGGCGGTCATATAGACGGCATTCTTTTCGATATAGAGCCGGCTGGAAGGCTCAAAATCCTTCAGCTCGGCGCGGGTCGGGACCTGGATGCCGAGCAGCTGCTCGACATAGCGATCCTCTTCCGGCGTCGGATCGAGCAGATCGAGCCAGACGATATCGTCGGCGAGCGTGGTCTGATTGCTCTCGATTGCCATCGGCGTGACCGAACCGTGGGAATGATAGGCATTGATCAAGATAGTTTCTCCACGGCGTCAGCGGATGCGAAAACGGTAAAAACGAAGGACGGTTCCATAAGGAAACGCTCCGAGTAACAAAACCCCTCCCCACCCTCCCCACAAGGGGGAGGGCTTAACCCAGCCTGACCGCCGAAGCTCAATTGAGGCAGGCGGTTGCCACAAGTTTTCTCCCCCCTTGTGGGGGAGATGGCCGGCAGGCCAGAGGGGGACTTGCTGCAAACACGACGGTTGCCGCCCTCCCCTTACACATCACTCAAACACGATCGCCGGCGCCTTGCGCTGCGGGCGACCGGACACCTGCGCCCAGACCGCCGTGGCGATATCGCGGTAGATCGCAGCCGAGGGGCCATCCGGTACGGCGGCCACCACCGGCGTGCCGGCATCGGAGCGTTCGCGGATTTCCATCGTCAGCGGCACCTCGCCGAGGAAAGGCACGCCGATGCGCGTCGCTTCGGCTTTCGCGCCGCCATGGCCAAAAATGTCGTAGCGGTTGCCGGTATCGGGGGCGAGAAAATAGCTCATGTTCTCGACGATGCCGAGAAGCGGGATTTCCACCTTGCGGAACATGTTGACGGCCTTGCGGGCATCGATCAGCGCCAGATCCTGCGGGGTCGAGACGATGACGGCGCCGGCCAGCGGCACCTGCTGCGCCATGGTCAGTTGCACATCGCCGGTGCCCGGCGGCATGTCGACCACGAGAACATCGAGTTCACCCCAGGCGACTTCGCGCAGCATCTGCAACAGCGCCGACTGCACCATCGGGCCGCGCCAGATCATCGCGGTTTCCTCGTCGACGAGAAAACCCATCGACATGGCTTTCAGGCCATAGTTTTCCATCGGCTTGATGTATTTGCCATCGATCTGTTCGGGACGACCGGAGATTTTCAACAGACGTGGCACAGACGGGCCATAGATATCGGCATCGAGCAGGCCGACGCGCAAACCATTGGCCAGAAGACCGAGCGCCAGATTGACGGCGGTGGTGGACTTGCCGACGCCGCCCTTGCCCGAGGCCACGGCGATGATGGCACCGACACCGGGCACGCCCGATTTGGCGGGCTTGGCCGGAGCGCCGCCTGCCGGCGGATGCGGGTGGGCTTGGCCGGAGGGCGCGGCTTGCGGGCGCGGTGGCGGCGCGGAACCGGCCTTGCGGTCGGCGGTCAGCGTGGCGAGCACGCCCTTCACGCCGGGAATGCCTTTGACGATGCGTTCGGCCGCAGCCCGCAACGGTTCCAGCTCCTTGGCGCGCTCAGCCGGAACGCTGACGGAGAAATAGACTTTTGCATCGGAGATGAAGACATCCGAGACCATGCCGAGCGAAACGATATCGCCCTCAAGATCCGGCCCGCGCACTTTCGACAGCGTTTCCAGAACCTGTTCTTTGGTGACGTCTGTCATGGCCGCTCCTCATGGTCTTCACGCGTAATGGTCCGCATCAGCGCTGCGCGGATCACTGCCGCTATACAGTCCGGCTTATAGTTCGTGATTGCGGGTAAGCAAATAAAGGAGAGCCGCCAAATAAACAGGGCGATAAAAAAACCGCCGCCAGCTTCCGCGCAAGGCCATTTAAGGCGCGCTGGAAGCCGACGGCGGCTTTTTCTTCTTGTCGCGCCTCTTGGTGCGCTTCCAGTCCCCTCTGGACCTGACCTCTATAATGCAGGGAACGTGCCAGTTTGTACAATAGCAAAAATTGTCTTTTAAATCAGAAAGTTAATTCTAGACCCTTATTACTTTTTGCGCATTGCAAACTGTGCATTGCGGGATGCGTCTGTTTTTTAAGCAGAATGACGCTTTCTGCTGCGGCGCACACGCTTCCTATTTGATCAGCCCGACACGCAGCGCCTTGGCCACCGCCTGGGTGCGGTTGACCGTATCGAGTTTCTTGGTGGCGCGGTTGAGATAGTGGTTCACGGTGTGCTCGGAGAGGCCGAGAATGCCGGCGATCTCGCTGCTGGTCTTGCCGGCTGCGGTCCAGTTCAGGCAATCCAGTTCGCGGTCGCTCAACTGTTCGGCCACCCGCACATCGAGGCTGCGGATATCCGACAGACGCTCGAAGACGTGGATTGAGATATAACTCAACTCCATCATCTGCTGCCTGGAGAAAGCCGGGCCGTCGCCTATGATCGAAACGACACCTCGGTTTCCGGAAATGTCGTGGACCGGGAAATAGCCGCCCCGCACCAGATTGAAGCGCTCGAACATGGCCTTGGCCACGGCATTGCCGCTGGCCTTGGTGACCTGATCGAGATCATAGGCGAATGGTGCCGAGGTGCGCCGCAGCTTGCGTACCAGGGTGCTGCTGGTCAACATTCTGCCCTGATCGAACGCCGTCAACAATTCCGCCGGCCAGTTGGTGATGATGGTGTTGCCCGCCAGTTCCGTCGCCGTCGCCGCCGGCAGGTTCATCACCATGAATGCCCGCTGCCGATAGGTCTCCGTCAACCGCTTCATGAAGCGGAAGAGATCGAACTGTGTTTTCAGCGCAGGAATTTCGGCAATATCGACGCCCCCGTTTCCAGGCTCGCCCAGATTTTCCATGTCTACTTGTCTCATTTTTTTCTTTTTCGCCGTCACTCGGTCACGCAGAACCTGCAGCCGAACCCAAGCGCCCCCATTCGACTTTTTCGTTCGTTCGTTCGTCGTGAGACGATTATCACTCTATTCGCAATGCGATCGACAATGATGACACATGATTAGTTTTGCAAACATTTGTTGTATTTTTTCTCGCGAATTACGCGGAAGTGAGCGGATATAGTTAGCGTCGCGGCGCCAGACCTGCCCGAACATCCCGCGTGATCGCTTCTGCGGCAGCCCGAAGCGGGCCGGACCACCCGTCCAGCACGCCCTCCCCGATACGATAGGCCGGTGCCGTGACAGAAACACCGGCAAGTATATTCTGCCCGGCCACACAGATCGATGCGGCGACACAACGAATACCCGGCTGATGTTCTTCCAGATCATAGGCAAAACCGCGCTGTCTGATCTCGCGCAGATCTGACAGAAGCGACACAAGATCGACATGGGTGCTGTCGGTAAAACGCTCGAACGCAACGCCTTTGAGGCGGCCGCGAACCTCCTCATCCGTCAGCGTCGAAAGCGCCGCCTTGCCGACGCCGGTGCAATAGGCCGGTGAGGCATTGCCGATCAGCGAATGCATGCGCACCGCCTGGCGCGCCTCTACCTTGTCGAGATAGATCACGTCGGCGCCGCGCAGCAGCGCCAGATGCACGGTTTCGCCGGTCGCCTCGTGCAGCACCTGCAGATGCGGCGCGGCAAGTTTGCGGAATTCGTTGCGCGACCATGCGCGCGAGGCAAGCCGCAACAGGCGCAGGCCGGGCACATAAGCGCCATCACGATCGGTCTCGATCAGCCCTTCTTCCAGCAGATGCCGCAACTGGCGATGCAGCGTTCCGCGCGGCTGGCCCGATGCATTGAGGATGTCGGTGAAGCGCAGAGGTTCGGGCGCATCCGCCACCATCTCGACAAGCGCCATCGCCTTGCCGAGCGTGCCGGTATCGACAGCCGGTGGCGTGCCTTTTGCCGCAGCCTGCAAACCCTTTTCGTCCACCCGCATCCCCGGCAATCTGGCTTGACAATTTTACCGGCATAGCCGACTTATTCCAAATAATCAAACACTGTTCCATTTAATGGAACTGATTGGACTGGAGTTTCTGGGAGGAGACCCGTGTCGACATCTGTCGCCCAATATCCCGATCTGGCCGGACGTGGCGTTCTCATCACCGGCGGCGGCTCCGGCATCGGTGCGGCGCTGACCACGGCCTTTGCCGCACAAGGCGCGCGCGTGGCATTCATCGATATCGCGGTGGAGGAAAGCCGGGCCTTGGCAGAAGCGCTGTCGGCCACGTCACAGCATCCCGTGCATTTCATCGAGGCCGATCTTTCCGACGTCGCCGCCGCGCAAGGCGCGGTCAATGAGGCGGCAGAACGGCTCGGCCGGCTGGATGTGCTGGTCAACAATGCCGCCCGCGACGACCGGCACGATCTGGAAACCGTCACCGACAGCTATTGGGACGAAAACCTTGCGGTGAACCTGAAGCCGGTGTTTTTTGCTGCACAGGCGGCGGTGCCGCATATGCGCGCACAGGGCGGCGGCGCGATCGTCAATTTTTCGTCGATCGCCTTCATGCTCAACATGGGCGAACTGCCGGCCTATGCCACCGCCAAGGCCGGTATTCTCGGATTGACCAAAAGCCTTGCCGGGCGGCTGGGGCCTGACAATATCCGCGTCAACGCCATATTGCCGGGCATGATCGTCACCGAACGGCAGAGGCGTCTGTGGCTGACGGATCAGTCGATCGCCGCGATGATCGAGCGCCAGTGCCTGAAGCGCATGCTGGTGGCCGAGGATCTGGCCGGCCCGACCCTGTTTCTGGCGTCATCGGCATCCGCCGCCATGACCGCCCAATGGATTATCGTCGATGGAGGAATTTTGTGACCAGCTTGCCCGCCTATGCCGCCGTTGACTGGGGCACCAGCAGTTTTCGCCTGTGGCTGATCGATGCCGAGGGCACAGTGCTCGGCGAACGCCGCAGCGGCGAAGGCATGACCACTGCTGCCCGAACCGGCTTTTCCGACATTCTCGAAAACCATCTGGCCGCTCTTTCTGCGCCAAAAAACCTGCCGGTGATCATCTGCGGCATGGCCGGTGCGCGGCAGGGCTGGGTGGAAGCCGGTTATGTGGATGTGCCCGCCGCCCTGCCGAAGGTGCTGACGGCGGCCGCCATCGTGCCTGATCCGAACCGCGATATCCGCATCCTGCCCGGCATTGCCCAGCGCGGCGTGGCTCCGGATGTGATGCGCGGCGAAGAAACCCAGCTGCTTGGCGCACGCGATGAAAGCGTGACCGGCGAGCAACTGTTCTGCATGCCGGGCACCCATTCGAAATGGGTGCGGCTTTCGGGCGATACGGTGACGGGTTTTGCCAGCTTCATGACCGGCGAACTGTTTGACGTCATTTCGAAAAACTCGATCCTGCAACATGCGCTGACCGATGCCGAAACATTCGATGGCAGCCATCCGGTGTTTCTGGCGGCGATCAAGGCGGTATTCGCGCAGCCGGCCCGCGCCACCAATCTGGTCTTCACCGTACGCTCCGGCCAGTTGCTGGACGGGCTGGATGCCACCGGTGCCGCCGCGCGCCTGTCCGGCACGCTGATCGGCGCGGAAATTGCCGGCGGCATGGCGGATGGCTGGCAGCGCAAAAAGCTCGACGCGCCGATCAGGCTGATCGCGTCCGGCCATCTTCAGGCGCTTTACGAAGCGGCCTTCGATGCGCTCAATCTTCCCTACAACACGATCGACGCCGACGAAGCGGTGCGCCGCGGCCTTTCGCAGGCGGCCAGCAGCGTTTTTGGCAATAGAGCATAAGGACATGACCATGACCCGAGTACCGTTTCCGCAGATGCAGCACCCGCTGGTGGCCATTCTTCGCGGCCTGAAACCGACAGAAGCGGAGGCCGTGGTCGGCACGCTGATCGAGGCCGGTTTTACGGCGATCGAAATCCCGCTCAACTCGCCCGATCCGTTCCGCTCGATCGAGACGGCGGCGAAACTGGCGCCGGCAAACGTGCTGATCGGTGCGGGCACGGTGCTTTCGGTCGAGCAGGTGAATTCGCTGGAAGCGGCAGGCGGCAAACTGATGGTGAGCCCGAATGTGGAACCGGCGGTGATCGAAACTGCCGCCGCCAAGGGCATGGTGACGCTGCCGGGCGTGTTTACCGCAACGGAGGCGTTGGCAGCGGCGAAGGCCGGTGCGACGGGTTTGAAATTTTTCCCCGCCAGCGTGCTCGGCCCATCGGGCATTACCGCGATCCGCGCCGTGCTGCCGCCGGAACTGGTGATCGCCGCCGTCGGTGGTGTTTCCGACGCCAACTTTGGCGAATACGTCAATGCCAACATTCTGGCCTTCGGTCTCGGCTCCAGCCTCTACAAGCCGGGCATGAGCGCGGCCGAAGTCGGCGAGCGCGCCAAGGTGACGATCGCCGCCTATGATGCGGCCATCGCTGCGAAAAAGGGAGGCTGAGGCATGACGGCAGAGATCATTCCGTTCAAGGGTTCCGTTCTTTCGGCTGCCACAAGCGAGCTTGGTGAAGGCCCGACTTTTGATCCGCATACGGCTAAGGCCTGGTGGTTCAACATCGTTGGCTCGGAACTGCATGAACTCGATACGGCAAGCGGCGAAACCCGCGTTCATACCCTGCCGTTCATGGGCAGCGTGCTGGCCCGCATCGATACCGGCCGGCAGCTGATCGCCTCCAACAAGGGGCTTTTCATCCGCGATACGGTGAGCGGCGAATTTTCGCCCTATCTGGAACTGGAGCCGGAAAAACCCGGCAACCGCTCCAATGACGGCCGCGTGCATCAGTCCGGTGCCTTGTGGATCGGCACGATGGGCCGCAAGGCCGAAGATGGGGCCGGCGCGATCTATCATGTCGCCAGGGGCACGGTGACAAAACTTTTTGGCAATATCAGCATCACTAACGCCATCTGCTTTTCGCCGGATGGCGCCACCGGTTATTTCGTCGATACCAAGATCAACCGGCTGATGCGCGTGGACCTCGATGCCGCCACCGGCCTGCCGACCGGCGAACCTTCCGTGCTGATCGACAACAACGGCAAGCCGGGCGGGATGGACGGTGCGGTCTGCGACGCCGAAGGAAAGATCTGGAATGCGCGCTGGGGTGCCGGCGTGGTGGACAGCTATGCGCCCGACGGCACGCTGCTCGCCCGCTACGAGGTACCGGTGAAACAGCCCAGCTGCCCGGCGTTTTTCGGAAAAGATGCCGAACGCCTGCTGGTGACATCCGCCTGGCAGGGAATGGACGATGAAGCCCGCAAGGCAGACCCGAAAGCCGGCAACCTGATCGATCTCGGCATCAACGTCAAAGGCCGTTTCGAGCCGGATTACCTGCTCTGAAGTTCGATCGCCGCGTCATCCTCGGGCCTGTCCCGAGGATCTAACCACGCCGATCATGAAGTTAGCAGATCCTCGGCACAACGCCGAGGATGACGGCCGCGGGCGCTTCTGGCCTCTTCATCGCGCCGAATTTTTCATACGGGTTGGTGCGACCTAACTTGCGGAATGATGAATTGTTCCGCATTTTTCCGCCTATTTTTTAATCATTAAAATCGGAACCAATCCTGCTCTCCGGCCATTCTCCTAGCGATCCGGCAAGGCGATCTTCCTTCAAGACGCCGCGCCGCCCACACGAGAAAGGCAGGTTTGATATGAGCAAGTTCCTTAGCACGATGGCAGCCGCAGCCCTTATGGCATCCACCGCGATTGCTCCGGCATTCGCCCAGACTGCCACCCCGGCACCGGCTGCTCCGGCCGAACAGTCGGCACCGGCCGATACGATGGCAAAGCCGGCAATGCCTTCCGCAACCTCTGCTGATGCGGGTGCCGCTTCCGGTACCTATCTGACAGAACAGGCTGCCACCCAGGTTGCCGCCAGCGATTACATGGGCAAGTCGATCTATAACGCCGAAGACAAGAGCATCGGCGATGTGAACGACCTGATCATGGAAGAAAATGGCGGTGTTGTTGCAGCCGTGGTAGGTGTCGGCGGCTTCCTTGGTATCGGCGAAAAGAACGTCGCCATTCCGATGGACAAGCTGACCGTGTCGCGTGAAGACAACAGCGTGCGCCTGACCACCACGGAAACGGCAGAATCGCTGCAGTCGGCGCCAAAATTCATGACGCTGGCCGAACAGCAGACCGCAGCAACGTCCGGCACCGATACGACGACCACGTCGTCGACAACGGGTCCGGAAACTCCGGCGGCTCCGGCCGGTAACGCCACTACCCCGGCAACGCCTGCCAAGCCATAACGGTTTTGCATGCTGGACTGAGGGACACGTTATCGGTCCCATTCGAAGGGCGGTGCTTTGGCATCGCCCTTTTTTCGTGAGCTGAGATCAGGCGGTGATGCGCTCGATGCGGGCGAATTCGCGGTAATGCGCTTCGAGATAACGCAGCGTCGCCATGCTGTCGGCCGGGCGGCCGTAATAATAACCCTGCCCCATGCCGCAGCCGAGCGCTTTCAGCTTTTCAGCCTCACCAATCTGCTCGATACCTTCGGCGACCACCTGAAGGTCAAGGCCATCACACATGGCGACGATCGCCTTGATGATATGTTCGGAGGCGCGGTCGGTGGTGATGCGCGACACGAAGGCGCGGTCGATCTTGACCTTGTCGAAGGTGAAATCACGCAGCCGCCCAAGGCTGGACTGGCCGGTGCCAAAGTCATCGAGCGAGATGCGCACACCGGCCTGACGCAATTCGGTGATGATGCGGTGGGCGGTGTCGGCCGAGGTCATCACCGCGGTTTCGGTGATTTCCAGCTCGACGCGGTTGGGATCGAGACCGACGCGGGCAAGCGTTTGCAGCATGGACTGCGCCGTGCCGGGATCCATCAGCTGCGCCGAGGAGAGATTGAACGAAAGGAACAGTTCGCGTGGCCATGAAAGTGCTGCTTCCGCCGCCTTGCGCAGCAGCGTTTCCGACAGCGCGTCGATGAACCCGCGCTCTTCCGCCAAAGGCACGAAGGCGGCGGGCGAAACAAAACCGAGATCGGGGTCGATCCAGCGGGCCAGCGCCTCGAAACCGAGCACGGCGCCATCGCGCAGGCGCACGATCGGCTGGAAATGCACATCGACCGCATCGGCGATGATGGCGTTGCGCAGTGCCTGTTCCAGCTGCGTGGCGCGCTTCATTTCCTGGGCGATTTCCTGGGAATAGACGGTGATCTGGCCACGGCCACGACGTTTGGAGCGGTAAAGCGCGGTTTCGGCGCTTTTCAAAAGATCCTCGAATTCCTCACCGGCAAAGGGATAGATGGCAAAACCGAAGGAAGAAGACAGGCGCACATTGCGATCGCCGAGATCGTAGGGAGCAGACAGCACATCCTTGATCATCTGACCGATGCGCTCGGCACCGTTCTTTTCGAAGACCAGCGGAAACACGAAGGCAAACTCGTCGCCGTCATGACGGGTGACGGTGGCGCCGTCGGGAATGCAAGCTTTGAGGCGATGGCCGACCTGACAGAGGATCTCGTCGCCGGCTTCGGCGCCGAACAGGTCGTTGATGGGTTTGAAACCGTCGAGATTGGCGATGCAGATGGCAAAGGGTGCAGGATCGTCGGCGCGTTCGGCCGCCAGCATGCGCACCTTGTCACGCAGGCGGTAACGATTGCCGAGCCCTGTCAGCGGGTCGCTGTAGGCCATGGCCTGCAACTCGTTCTGGCTGACCTGAGGCAACTGGGCGCCTGCCAATTTCATTTCATGATCCCGTATCACCTTCTGGCTGAAAGGAGGATGAGACGAAAAGATTAAGAAAACTTCAGCGTGCGGATGCACAGCTGATCAAACCGACCGGTTCTGCGCCTTTTCTTCTTCGCCGCCCATGCCCAGCGCCGTGAACACCGCCTCGACGGCATCGCTGCTGACCGGCTTGATGATGACCGCATCCATGCCGGACTGCTGACACTGTTCGCGATCGTTTTCGAATGCCGGTTGCAGGACGCCGATGACGACGGTGGCACCGGAGCCGCCTTCCAGATCACGGATGCGACGGGTGGCTTCGAAACCGTTCAGCTTCGGCAGGGTGATATCCATCAACACGGCGCGCGGCTTCTGTTCCTGCCAGATCCGCACCGCCTCTTCGCCATCCGTGGCGATGACATAACGATAACCGAGGCCTTCGAGGATCTGCGAAAAGACGATCTGGTTGACGGCATTGTCTTCGGCGACCAGCACATCGATCTGCTGTTGGCCGGAAATCTGCCAGTCGCCCTGGTCTTCGATCTGCGGCTCGTCTTCCGCCTGCACGGTCTGAGACTGCGCACTGCGTGTCTCGCCGAGATGGCGTTCGATGGCGGTAATCAGTTCGCCGCGCATCTGGAAGGGTTCGAGAGCCAGCACGTCGATGCCGTATTGGCCGGCTGTCTCGATGCAGCCGATCTCCATGGCGCTGTCGATGACGACGAGATCGACAATGACCTTGGCATCGGCGGCGATATCGAGAAAGATTTCCAGTTCGGCATGGCTCGTCACCCGTGAGCAATCGACACCCGCCTTTTGCAAGCTGGCAATCGCTGCTGCCGCCAGTTCATCCTCGGCGGTCGCCACCAGTATTCTGGTGTTTTCGGGAATGTGCATCGGCGGCGATGGCGGTCGGCGGCCGCTGGCATGGGACGAGATGACGCCAGCCTCGGAGAAATCGAGGCTGGGGGGCATGTCGGCCGGCGGCGGCGCAAATTCGGTATCGGCAAGCGCCGAAATATCCTGAATGACGGAAACGACGAAATACCGGCCCGGCTTGCCGATGCGATACCGGCTGGTAACGATCGAGGCCTCGCGGCCATCGGCGCGGATCATCTGTTCCGGCGTGACGATGGTGAGGCCGGTGTCCATCACCTGACGGGCGGTGTCGTCCAGACGCTCGACGAGATCGGTCCTGTGCAGGTCCGACAGGCGACGGCCGAGAATGGCGGTGGCCGGCAGGCCGTAGAGATCACAGGCCGCCTTGTTGACGGCGACGAACTGGAAATTGCGGTCCTTGACGAGCACCGGCACCGGCAGATTGTCGAGAATATCCTCGGTGACCTGCACGCGTTCCATATCGGCGCGCCACTGATCTTCACGCTTCTTGGTTTCCGACACGTCGCGGACGATGCACACACCATAACCGGAGGACAGGCGGCGTTTGGTATAGGAAATCCAGCGCTCGGCGCCGCAACGCTCCAGCGTTTCCGAGCGTTCCTTCCACAGGGTGGCGATCTGCTCGGCCACCCAGTCCTCGCGGCGCAGCGGCGAACGATGCGGCCGGTTCAGCGCATCGCGGCCGGCGAGCTTGCCCGTATCGTGGATCGAACCGAAAAAATCGCGCATGCGGGTGCGCGGCGCGGGCATGATGGTGGGGAAAAAATTGCGCAGTTGCGGGCTGGCGAAAACGATCAGGTCGTCGCGGTCATAGACCAGGAACGCCCCCGAAATGGCTTCGGAAACGACATCCAGCATGGCGGATTGAATGTTTGCGTCGTCAGACGTCAAATCATCCATCAAAACGTCTCCTGCACCCCACATGGCGCCCCGGCGAAAGCCGGACCGCAGAACCTGTCGATCACCTCAACCCTTGTCTTGACGCCCGACGGTGACGATCTTAGAGGATCGGTTATCGGCGTTTCCGGCTTGGGCGCCCCGATCGCCGCAAGGCAATGAGGAAAAGATCGGCAGGCATGATATACCCGCCGCAGATGTAGCGCTTTTGTCTTAAAGTCGAATTAATCGTCGCATTTTGGCCAGCCGCTTCGGCCTGGCCTTTGCAGGCGTCCACGAATCCGGGAAAATGGCGCCATGCCAGTCAAACTGCTTTCAGAAACGCTGATCAACCAGATCGCCGCCGGCGAGGTGATCGAGCGTCCGGCCAGCGCCGCCAAGGAACTCATCGAAAACGCCATCGATGCCGGCGCGACCCGTATCGAGATCGCCACGGCCGGTGGCGGCAAGAGCCTGATGCGCATCATCGACAACGGATCCGGCATGAATTCGGCCGATCTGGAGCTTGCCGTGCGCCGCCACTGCACCTCCAAGATCGACGTTCATCTCGACGATATCCGCACGCTCGGTTTCCGTGGCGAGGCGCTGCCTTCCATTGGCTCCGTCGCGCGGCTGACGATCACCAGCCGCCAGCAGGGGGCGCCGGAAGGTTATGAAGTGAGTGTTGTCGGCGGCAAAACGTCGGCCGTCAAACCGGCCGCGGCCAATGCCGGCACGGTTGTCGAAGTGCGCGACATCTTTTTCGCCACCCCTGCCCGCCTGAAGTTCCTGAAAACCGAAAAGGCCGAGGCCGGTGCGATCACCGAAGTGGTGAAGCGCATGGCGATCGCTTTCCCGAAAGTGCGGTTCGTGCTGTCGGGTCCCGACCGGTCGACGCTGGAACTGCCGGCCACCGGCGATGATCATCTCGCCCGCATGGCGCAGATTTTGGGCGCAGAGTTCAAGGACAATGCCATCGAGATCGATGCCGCACGCGAGGACGTGACGCTGACCGGTTTTGCCGGCGTGCCGACCTTCAACCGTGGCAATTCCGGCCATCAATACATGTTCGTCAACGGCCGGCCGGTGCAGGACAAGCTGCTGCTGTCGGCCATTCGCGGCGCCTATGCCGAAACCATTCCGTCCGGGCGGTATCCGATCGCCGTGCTTTCCATCGGGCTCGATCCGGCGCTGGTGGATGTCAACGTGCATCCGGCCAAGTCCGATGTGCGTTTTCGCGATCCGGGTCTGGTGCGCGGGCTGATCGTCGGCGCGATCCGGCAGGCTTTGGCACGCGAGGGGGATCGTGCGGCAACGACCGGCGCAAGCGGGTTGTTGCGGGCATTCCGGCCGGAAGCGCCGGGCGGGTATCAGCCGTCCTATCAGCCGCAGGGCCAGCCTGCGCAATCTGCCGGTGTTGGCGGCGGTTGGGCAAGCTCGCGTTTTGCCTCTTCGGCGCCGAGCCAGCCTTGGAGTGCGGCAACCTCCCCGTCACGTCCATTCCAGCAAACCGGTTTTGCCGAACGCCAGAGCGGTTTCGACGCCATGACCATGCCGAGCGCGCGGGCAGACCGTTTCGAGGCGCCGAGCATTGCCGAAGACGCGCCGATCCGCCACCGGCTGGGGGCAGCCAGGGCGCAGCTGCATGAAAACTATATCGTCGCGCAGACGGAAAACGGTCTCGTCATCGTCGACCAGCATGCGGCGCATGAACGGCTGGTGTTCGAGGCGATGCGCAAGGCGCTGGATGCCGACCGGCTGCCCTCGCAGGTTCTGCTCATCCCCGAGATCATCGATCTGCCGGAAGAGGATTGCGACCGGCTGATGGTGCATGCCGATGCGCTCGACCGGCTGGGGCTGGCCATCGAACGGTTCGGCCCCGGCGCGATCGCCGTGCGCGAAACACCTGCCATGCTGGGCGAGGTCGATGCCTCCGACCTGATCCGCGACCTTGCCGACGAGGTGGCGGAATGGAACACGGCGGGCGGGCTGAAGGGCCGGCTGGAACATGTGGCGGCAACCATGGCCTGCCATGGTTCGGTGCGCTCGGGCCGTCGTTTGAAGCCGGAAGAGATGAATGCACTGTTGCGCGACATGGAAGCGACGCCGGGATCGGGCCAGTGCAACCATGGCCGGCCGACCTATATCGAATTGAAGCTGACGGATATCGAGAAGTTGTTCGGGCGCAGTTGAGGGTGGTGGGTGGCAACGGCGCCGCAAACATCTTCTCCCCATCGGGGAGAAGTGCCGGAGCGCCAGCGAGGCGATGAGGGGGCCACACGGCAACACGTTTATGTGGCTTCGCCCCCCTCATCCGACCCTTCGGGCCACCTTCTCCCCGCTGGGGAGAAGATATCCTGAACAAGCCGCACCATATCCACCCCAAAACGAATGCCGCCTCAGCCCCTTCCCATCCCCTCACCTTCGCGGTAATCACCAGTCATGATTTTCGGGTCAAAGATTTTCGGCAGGAGACGCAGGATGAACCGTTTTGAAGGCGCAGGTTTTCGCGAGGCAAAACTTCGCTACCTCGACGGCGATTACCAGATCATCACATCCGGCTCGTTCGTCATCTGCGCCATGACCGGTGCCAATATTGCGCTCGACGAGTTGCGCTACTGGAGCGTTGCCCGTCAGGAACCCTATGCCGATTGCGCCGCATCGCTGGAAGCCGACAAGCGCGCCGGCATTTTGCCCAACCAGAAACGCGCCTGATTATTTCGCCTTCAAGAGCCGCTGGCGGCAATGGGCGATGGCCGCATCGATGATGTGGCCAGGTGCCTGCGGATCGTCGAACACCATGTCGATTTCCACCACGGTGGTCTTTTCCGAAAGTTCCTGTGCCTTGCCGGAATGACCGGTCAGCCGCACCGCGTCCTTGGATGTGGTAACCGGCAGAAGATCCTGCTTCGCCGCATCGTTCAGAAGATCGGCGATCTCGTCCTCAGTAAAATAATGATGATCCGGGAAGGCGCGGCGCTCGACGATGGCCGCGCCAAGGCTCATCACCGTGCGATAAAATTTGTCCGGATCGGCAATGCCGACATAGGCAAATACATGACGGTTGACCAAAGACGGGTCCGGCCGCGGCACGACGGATGCCACATGCACCGCCTTGCCCGCCCTTGCCGCCTGCCGCACAAGCGCATCCGCGGCCGGGCCATTGCCAACCTTGAGAATGGCCGAGAGCTGGTGCATTTGCTCCGAAATCGGCGCACGCACCGGGCCGCCGGGCACGAGATGGCCGTTGCCGATGCCGCGATTGCTGTCGATGACGACGAGCGCGAAATCCAGTTCCAGCCGGGCACTCTGGAAACCGTCATCCATGATGATGATATCGGCGCCTTCCGAGACCAGCCTTTTCGCTCCATCAACACGGCGACGGGAGATCACCGTCATCGCCTCGCGCGCCAGAAGCAGCGCCTCGTCACCGACGGCATCGGCGCGGTGGTGATGCGGATCGACGACGGTGACAACATCGAGCGAGCCGCCGTAACCGCGGCTCAGAAATCCGGGTTTGAGGCCACGCGCGATTGCGGCACGGGCAATGGCGATCGCCGTCGGTGTCTTGCCGGCGCCGCCGACGGTGAAATTGCCGATGCAGATCACGGGAATGGGAACGCTGCCGCGCCGCGCCTTGCGCATGCGGGCACCTGCGATACGACCGTAAAGGTATGAAATCGGGGACAGACCCCAGGCGCGCCAATCGGCCTTTGTCCACCAGAAGGGCGGCGCTTCGGAAACCATCTTTACTCTCTGCTCTTGCCTGTTTCCCGGCTTAAAAACTTCAGAACCGCTAAAAAGGCAAGATTTACGGCAAAAGATCTTCAATCAGGGTAATATCACCAAGCACTATATCAGCCAGCGGCGACAATGTTTCGGTGGTGCCGGTGCCGGTCAGCACCGCAACGTTCAGGCCTGACCCTGCCGATTGCCCGACATGCATGTCGTGTTTGTTGTCGCCGACCATGGCGACCTCGGCCGGTTCCACACCGACCGCACGGGCAAATGCCAAAAGCATGCCCGGTTCCGGCTTCACACCATGGCCACTGTCGTAACCCGCGACAAAATCGAGATATCCGGCAAAATCGAAACGCTCGGCGGTGGCGCGGATGGCGGCCTCGTTATCGCTGGAGGCGACGCCGAGCTTGAGGCCACGCGCCTTCAGCCGTCCAAAATAACCGGCAAGATCGGCGGCCGGCACGGAATATTCGGCAGATCGCAGGAAGAGCGCGTCGAGCTTTTGCGTAAGATCGACTGCATCCAGCGGCGAACCGGCAGCAACAAGCCCGCGGGCGATATCGGCGGCGCTGCCGGCGGCAAACAGGCTGTCGGCGCGGGTGTGGCCGGAGGCTTCGTCCATGCCGCCTGCGCAAAGAAGTGCGGGTTCGAGCACGGCATCACCGGCGGCGGCAATGCGGGCCGCCTCGCGGTTCACCGGCCCCCAGCTTTCGTCGTAGCGCAGAAGCGTGCCGTCCTTGTCGAACAGGATAGCCTTGATCGCGGAGAAATCCCGATTGCCCATGCTGTTTTACTGCGCCGCGGTCTTGGGCTGCAGGGCAGCGGAAACGGCGAGCGGATTGATATAGGGTTCCAGCGCCTTGACGGTGGCAGACAGCGCGCCGCGCATGTCCTGAATGGCCTCCTGGCCGGCATCGATCATGTTGCGGCGGGCAATATCGTTGGTCAGCAGGTAATGCACGGCCTTGGCCAGCATTTCGGTATCGCGGATCATGCGCGCGCCACCCTTGCGGATCAGCTGCTGATAGGTTTCGCGGAAATTCTGGACATTGCTGCCGGAGAGAACCGCGCAGCCGAGCATGGCCGACTCGATCGGGTTCTGCCCGCCTTCGGCCGTCAGCGAGCGGCCGACAAAGGAGACTTCGGTGAGGCGCAGATACATGCCCATCTCGCCGATACTGTCGCCGAGAAAGATATCGGTGTCCGGCGTGATGACATCGTTTCGGGAACGACGGGCGACCTTCAGGCCCTGCTCGGTCAGCATGGTCTCGATGGCATCGCCGCGCTCGGGATGGCGCGGCACGATGATGGTGAGCTGGCCATTGCGGGGTTTGAGCGCACGGTGAACGGTGGCGGCTGCGGTTTCCTCGCCATCGAAGGTGCAGATGGCGGCCCATGTCTTGCGGTTGCCGATCTGCGCCCGGTAGGTTTCGACGACGGCAGGATCAGCCGGCGGCGGATCGGTATCGCCCTTCAGGTTGCCGGAAACGGTGACCGGCCAGGCGCCGAGATCACGAAAACGCTCGGCATCGACCTCGGAGCGGGCAACAACCAGTGCCATCTTGCCGAAAAGCTGTTCGGCTATGCCGGAATAGCCTTTCCAGCGATCGAACGAACGATCGGAAATACGGGCGTTGACGCGGATCTGCGGGATGTGGCGACGGTTGAGCTCGGCGATCGTGGTCGGCCAGATTTCGGACTCGGCGGTAATCGCCGCATCCGGGCGCCAGTAATTGACGAAACGCTTGATGGCGAACTTGATGTCGAGCGGCACATATTGATGGATAACCTCGTTGCCGAGGCGGTTTTCCACCAGAGCTGCCGAGGTGACGGTGCCGGTGGTCAGCAGGACATGGATGCCGCGACGGCCGAACTCGCGGATCAGCGGAATGACGGCGAGCGTTTCGCCGACACTTGCGGCATGCACCCAGACGAGCGGCCCGAACGGGCGCGGCTGGCTGGCATAACCGAAACGCTCCAGCCGGCGCTGGCGGTCTTCCTTGCCCTTGACGGTGCGGTAGGCGAGATAACTTCCGGTGAGCGGATAGGCGAGGATGCCGACGACACGGTACCCGGTCAAAGCGATGCGCGCCAAGCCCTTGCTCATCGCATCATCCCCTGATCCGTCGCCATCAATGTCAATTGCCCAGCCCCTAGCATGTATTGCTTATAGCGTCCGCGTTCTGCTTTACAAATACGTCAAAAAAAGGGGGGCTGCAGTATAAGAACCGATAACCACAGCTATCGGTTCCGACTACACCGCAAACGTCAGAGGCCGGTCGACTTCGGGTCGAGCAGGCGATGCATATGCACGATGAAATAACGCATGTGGGCGTTGTCGACCGTCTGCTGCGCCTTGGCCTTCCAGGCAGTGAGGGCAGTGGCATAATCCGGGAAGATTCCGACGATATCGAGCGCGGACAGATCGCGGAACTGCACATCGGTGAGGTCGGAAAGCTCGCCTCCGAAAACCAGATGCAGAAGCTGTTTCTTTTCGGTGGTCTCGGTCATGTCGATCTCTCAATACGTGTCGGCTGGATGGCTTGCCTTATTTGGTTGTCATTGAGGGATTTCCCTCCAAAGGTCAACCGGAATGGGCTTGACGCAACAGGCTTTTGATAACCGATTCGCCACCGGCAAAGAGTGTTGCGTGCTTCACGGTTTCGCGATTGTAAACGAGGCGGGCACCATCCGTATCGACAAGGCTGCCACCTGACCGGGAAAGGATCAGGTCGGCTGCCGCCAGATCCCAGTCATGCGAATTGCGGGCAACCAGCGTGCCATCGATACGGCCATCGGCCACCATGGCAAGCCGGTAGGCAAGCGACGGCACATGTTTCACCCGGCTGAGCAGCTTGCGGTATTCCGGCTCGAATTTTTCCACCATCTCGGCAGAGGCGGCAATGTTGAGCACATCGTCGGGACGGTGGACGGCAACCGAGATCGCCTCGCCATTCTTGAGCGCCGGACCATCGAGAGCCGCCGAAAACTCTTCCTGCAAGGCCGGTGCAAACAATACGCCCGCAACCGGGCTTCCCTGATGCACAACCGCGACGCTGACGCACCAGTTGGTGGCGCCGTTGATGAAACCGCGCGTGCCATCGATCGGATCGACAACGAACACGGTTTGCGCCGACAGCCGCGCCCGGTCGTCGTCGTTTTCCTCCGACAGCCAGCCATAGTCCGGCCGCGCCTTGGTCAGCAGGTTCTGCAGGCAATCATTGGCGGCAAAATCGGCGGCGCTGACGGGCGATTGCCCGCCATTCTTCCACCAGACTTCCGGCGACTGGCCGAAAAAACCGAGCGCAATCTCGCCTGCAGCCCGCGCGGCTTCACGGATGAGGTCGAGATCGGCGTTCCAGCGGTCGCTTTCCATCATGTCACCGTCCGGCCAGAGTCATGCCCTCGATGGCAATGGTCGGCGAGGCAACACCGAACTTGCGGTCGATATCGTTTGCCGGCGTCAGCCGCATGAACATGTCTTTGAGATTGGAGGCGATGGTGACTTCCGAAACGGCAAAGGACAGTTCGCCATTCTCGATCCAGAAGCCGGTGGCGCCGCGCGAATATTCGCCGGTAATCATGTTGACGCCTTGGCCGATCAGTTCGGTCACGTAAAAGCCGTTGCCGATCTGGCGGATCAGGTCCTGCGGGGCGATATCGCCCGGCTCCAGCGCCAGATTGGTGGAGGCCGGCGAGACCGACGTACCACCACGCACGCCACGGCCATTGGTGGGCAGGCCAAGCTCACGGCCGGTGGAGGTGGACAGGAACCAGTGTTTCAAAACGCCGTCCTCGATCATCACCAGGCGCTCGCCCGAGATGCCCTCGCCATCGAAGGGGCGCGAGGAGGAGCCGCGCACGACCAGCGGATCATCGGTGATGTGCAGACCGGATTTCAGAACCTGTTGTCCCATCTTGTCGCGCAAGAAGCTGGTCTTGCGGGCGACCGAGGCACCATTGATGGCGCCGGCGATATGGCCGACGAAACCGCGGGCAATGCGCGGATCGAACACCACCGTGACATTGCTGCCGGTATCGACCTGACGCGGGTTGACGCGCTTGACGGTGCGCTCACCGGCGCGGCGGCCGATCAGCGCCGGATCGTCGAGATCGGCGTAATAGAGGCGGCTGTCGAAATCGTAGTCGCGCTCCATCCTGGTGCCTTCGCCGGCAATGACGCTGACGGAATGGCCGAAACGGCTGCCCATATAGCTGCCGGAAAAACCGTGCGAGGTGACGAGAACGAGACCGCCGGCACCGGCGGATGCACCGGCGCCCGAGGAATTGCTGACGCCCGGCACCTCAAGCGCTGCCTGTTCGGCGGCAAGGGCTGCGTCACGCAGCTGGTCGGTCGACACTTCGGTCGGATCGTAGAGTTCGAGATCGGCGTAAGAGCGCGCCAGATTGGCCTCCTCGGCGAGGCAGGCATAGGGATCTTCCGGCGACACTTTGGCCATCGACACGGCGCGCTCGGCCAGAACCTTGATGTCGAAACCGGGATTGGCCGACACGCTGGCGACCCTGTTGCCGACAAAGACGCGCAGGGCGAAATCATCGCTTTCGGAGGCTTCCGTGCCTTCGACCTTACCGAGGCGGACACTGACGGAACGCGAACTGGAGCGGATGACGACGGCATCGGCCTTGTCCGCACCCGCCTTGATGGCGAGGTCGATCAGTTGCGAAGCGCGGGAGAGAAGAGTTTCGGAATCGATTTCAGCGGACATGTGCAGGCCTTTCATTCCGAATCCATTTATTGTGCACTACATGACGCATCAAGGGCGTACCAGCGATTCTTGGGGGCCGCCCTCTTCACTCCTGCATGATGAGCACCAAAAATGGCCGCGCCAGAAACCCTGTTCACCGAAACCTTGCTGTTGCTCGGCGGCGCCGTGCTGGCCGCACCGCTGTTTCGCAAACTGGGTCTCGGCACCGTTCTCGGTTATCTGGCGGCCGGCGTCGTCATCGGCCCGATCCTGCACACGATCACCGATGCCGGCGAGGTTCTGCATGTGTCGGAACTCGGCGTGGTGTTCCTGCTGTTCATCATCGGACTGGAACTGAAACCCTCGCGCCTGTGGCAGATGCGGGGCGACGTGTTTGTGCTCGGCACGGCGCAGGTGGTGATCACCGGCCTCGTCCTCTCGGCGCTTGCCTATCTGACCGGCATTGCCGGATGGCGCGGCGGGCTGATTGCCGGTTTCGGACTGGCGCTGTCCTCCACCGCCTTTGCGCTGCAGATCCTTGCCGACAATGGCGATACCAATACCCGTTATGGCCAGCGGGCGTTTTCCATCCTGCTGTTTCAGGATCTGGCAATCGTGCCGCTGCTGGCGCTGGTGACCATTCTCGGCTCCGGGCCGGGCGAAGATACGACGCCGCTGCTGCAGGATTTTGCGGTGGCGATCGGCGCGATCGGCGCCGTCATCCTTGCGGGCCGTTATCTGCTGACGCCGATGTTCCAGATCATTGCCCGTACCGGCGCGCGCGAGGTGATGATTGCCGCCGCCCTGCTTGTCGTGCTCGGATCGGCCGCCGCCATGCAGGCTGTCGGCCTCTCCATGGCGATGGGCGCGTTTCTGGCTGGTGTGATGCTGTCGGAATCCTCCTACCGGCACGAACTGGAAGCCGATGTCGAGCCGTTTCGCGGCCTGCTTCTGGCGCTGTTCTTCATGGCGGTCGGCCTGTCGCTGGATCTGTCGGCGATTGCCGGCAACCTGATGATCATCCTGCCCGCCGTGCCGCTGTTCATGATCGTCAAGGCGACGGTTCTCTACAGCATATCGCGGCTGTGGGGATCTTCGCATGCGGACGCGGTGCGCATCGCCTTCCTGCTGCCGCAGGGCGGCGAGTTCGGGTTCGTGCTGTTTACCACGGCCACTGCCGCCGGCCTGTTGTCGCCGGGGGCCGCCTCGCTGCTGATCGCCAGCGTCACCATCTCGATGGCGCTGACACCGCTTGGCGCGCTTTTGGGCAAACGGCTGATCGGCAAGGAGGAAGGGCAGCGCGAGGAACTGGAGGAGGATTTTGAAGGTGCCGGCGCCGATGTGCTGATCATCGGCTTTTCCCGTTTCGGCCAGATTTCATCGCAGATCCTGCTGGCCGGCGGCCGGTCGGTGACGGTCATCGACGACAGCCCGGACCGTATCCGTCAGGCGGCGCTGTTCGGTTTCCGCATCTATTTTGGCGATGGCACCCGCCGTGACGTGCTGCAATCGGCCGGCATCGAAAAAGCCAAGATCGTCGCGGTGCTGACCCAGAAGCGCGAAACCACCGACCGTATCGTCGACCTGATCGCCAAGGAATTTCCGAGCACCCGCCTGTTCGTGCGTTCCTATGACCGCATCCACACGATCGCGCTGCGCGGCAAGGGCGTGGAGTACGAGCTGCGCGAAACGCTGGAATCCGGCCTGCTGTTCGGACAAAAGACGCTGGAAGCGCTGGGCATGCCGGAAAACGATGCGGAAGCGATCGGCGACGATATCCGCAAGCGCGACGAACAGCGGCTGCAGCTACAGGCGGTGGAAGGCATTTCCGCCGGAAGAGACATGCTGCACAACCAACCGGTCAAACCGGAACCGCTGATGAAGCCGAAACGCGGCAGCGTGGGGGAAGAGGTGGCGACGGAAGAGGCCGCCAAGGTGGCGATCGGGAAGTGGTGAGGGATCAGCGGCGGGGTGGTGTCGAGGACGTTGCCGGAATTCTGTCGCTCGCCGTCAGGCCGAAACCGAAATGAGAAGCAACCTCGTTGAGTATCTGCGCCACGGTTTCCATTGCCGCCCCAAGTTCAGCCTGATCCGCCTTTGCCGGAAGACGACCGGCATCTTTCGGGTAGCGATACGTCGTGGCGTAGATCGTCAGGAACAAAACGCTCGAAAAACGCGGCTTGAACAAGTTGGCATCGGGTAGAAGCCCCTGCAGCACATCGAGACGGTGCGCGTCTTTCCGCTCAGCTCGAATTCCTTCAGAAGTCAGAAGAGCGATGAGGATTTTCTCTGCCGCCTGTTGGGTATGATATGCATCATTGCGGTTGCCGATTGCGAAGAGCGCACGAGCAGCTTCGATGTCCTCATGAGCCAATCTCAACGCATTTGCGATGTGAAGATCAGCGGACATTCAAAACAATACCGTCATCAACGATATGACTTGCAGCCGAGTTTGCAACGCTTAGATCAGCACGGAAATCGGACAGCCGCGTACAGGACACATCGGCGTAGACACCTGAGCCTTCCTGAACGCGCCAGCCCAGCATCGGCGAGAACAAGCTTTCGGGAGCATCGTCGGGGACTATGACCTTCAGGTCCCAGTCGCTTTGGGCGGTAGCTTCACCGCGAGCCTGGCTGCCGTAAAGAACGACATCGACCGGGTCGTATTCGTGCCGAATGCGCGCCAGCAAAATCGTCAGCTCCGGAAAACTCCCCGGCGCTGCCACAGGCCTTTTCAAGATCTCTGCAACGACACTCATGGCCGGTCCAAATTATACGCGCTCGCCGCGAATATAGCCTGTCCAAGGCCTGTATTCCAGAGCGTTTGCAAGACGCCCCCCTACCCGCTCGCCGTCACCTTCCACAAGGCATCGATCGAGCGCTTCAGCTCGTCCTTGATCTCGCTGGCCTCATCGAGGATCTCGCCCACCTTGTGAAAATCGAGAATGCCGAAGCGGGCGACGCGGGGGCGCAGGAAAATGTGGGGCGGGTGCAGCTTCAGTTTCAGCGCGATACAGCCCTGCATCATCAGCTGGCTTGAGCCGAAAAGGCTGTCGATGCGGTTGGGCATATGGGTGCCGTCGCCTTCCGGGCCGCCGACGACATCGACGCCGATGACGATGTCGGCGAGATCGAGAAGGTGGTCATAGGGGATGGGGTTCAGAATGCCGCCATCGACCATGATGCGGCCGTTGACATGCACCGGCATGAACAGCGCCGGAATGGCGGCGGAGGCAGCAATCGCCGGCAGCAGGTCGCCTTCTTCGAGGATGACCTCTTTCTGGCCGTAATAATCCGTCGCCGTCACCTTCAGCGGAATATGCAGTGCGTCGAATTTTTCCGGCACGGCCGCCGGCAGAAAGGCGCCGAGGATCGGTTCGAGGTTGAAATGGCCGAGCTTGAAGCCACCGATGCGGTCGCGCATGCTGGCCGGGCCGAGTGCCCAGAGCCGGTTGGCGATGAGGCGGCGGTTGCCGACGGTTGCCTTGGTATAATCGCGGATTTCGCGGCCGCGCATGCCGGCCGCCATGCCGGCGCCCATGATGGCGCCGATGGAGGAACCGGCAATCGCCACCGGGCGAATGCCGAGTTCATCGAGCGCTTCGATGATGGGGATATGGGCGATGCCGCGTGCACCGCCGCCACCAAACGCGATCGCCACCCTTGGTTCTGTTCCCGCCTCTCTGGCCGACTGAAATGCCGAAGCATGCGGGATGGAGAGGCGGGTGTTCATCGAAGAAAAATCCTCAGCTCGGCTGGTAGCGGAAGAAGTCTATCCGCGTATCGCCGAAGGAACGACTTTCGAGCGGCTTGAAACAGGCATCGACCGTCACCGTTACATCGGCACGCTCTTCCAGAATTGCAAGCGCGCCGGGCGCCAGCCAGCCGCCCTCATGGGCGGAGAGAAGCGCCGCCTCGCCGAGCCCCTTGCCATAAGGCGGGTCGGCGAACACGAACTGGAACGGCTCGATATTGTTGGCCGTGCCGAGCTTGGTGGCATCGCGCCGCAGGATGCGGGCGCGGCCATGCAGGCCGAGGCTTTCGATGTTTTCCCACAGAAGGCCACGACCTTCGACGCCATTCTCCACGAACAGCGCCGAACGGCAGCCGCGCGACAGGGCTTCAAGCCCCACCGCGCCGGTGCCGGCGAAAAGATCGAGAACACGGCACTGATCAACGGCCTCGGGATAAACGTGGCCGATGATGTTGAACAGGCTTTCGCGCGTCCGGTCGATGGTCGGCCGGATATCGTTCGACTTCGGAGCAGCCAATGCGCGGCCGCGGAATTCACCGCCTACAATCCGCACTTGGCCTTACCCTCTCGGCGTGCGCGGCTTAGCCCCGCCTGGTCGTCCGCCGGAGCGGGGAGCACCACCGGGTTTTCCACCGCCGCCGGGCTTGCCGCCAAAGGACTTTCCGCCACCTGGCTTGCCACCACCGGGCTTGCCACGGCCACCGGCCGGCTTGCCGCCGAAACCGGGTTTGCCACCGCCAAAGCCACCGGGCTTGCCGCTGCGGGGACGATCACCCTGCGGGCGGTCGCCGTAAGGGCGATCACCGGCCGGACGCTCCGAACGGCCCTCGCCACCGAAGGCACGCGCCGGACGCTCGCCACGATCCGCGCGATCTCCGCGCGGTCGGTCGCTGAACGGACGGTCGCCGCGGGGCCTGTCGCTGCGCGGGCGGTCACCCTCTTCGCGTGGCTTGCGATCGAAACGCGGCTTGTCGCCGAAGGAGCGTTCGCCACGTGGCTTGTCACCATATGGACGGTCACCGGCGGGACGATCACCACGCGGGCGATCACCCTCTTCCCGCGGCTTGCGGTCGAAACGCGGCTTGTCTCCAAAAGAGCCCTCGCCACGCGGCTTGTCGAACGAACGCTCGCCGCCACGCGCCGGACGGTCGCCGTAAGGGCGATCACCACGGGGGCGGTCTCCTGCCGGACGGTCACCACGGTCACCGCGTGGGCGGTCGCCATCTTCGCGGGGCTTGCGATCGAAGCGGGGCTTGTCGCCGAAGGAACGTTCGCCACGTGGCTTGTCGCCAAAACCGCCGCGCTTGTCGCCACGTTCCGGTTCCGGCGGGCTGTCGGCGCGGATCCAGTCGCTGTCGCCTTCGACGCGATTGATGACGATCGGGCGGTCGTTCTGCGGCGCCGGCTTCTTGAATAGCTGCTCGGCTTCGCTGCGTGCGGAAACCTTGCGGCCGCGGTCATCGGTGGTCGGGCGGGCGCCGGGCGCCATCCAGACATTGGCGGTGCGGCTGGTGCCGAGCGCCGGGCGCTTCTTGGGACGCTCTTCGCCTTCGCCATCCCGGCCGCGATCGGCAAAACCACCACGCGCGGCACCTGGCCCCTTGTTGCCAAAGCTTTTTGGCCCACGATCGCCAGCGGGCTTGGGGCCACGCGGCTTGTCGCCAAAACGATCGTCGGAACGACGCTCTGCGGGCTTTTCACGGTTCCAGTCTCCACGCTCGGAGCGATCGTCGCGTGCCGGGCGCTCGTTCCGGTCGGGGCGCTCCTGACGTTCAGGCTTGCCACCGCGTGCCGCCGGTGCTTCCTCGGTATCGACGGCATTGCCATAGATCGGCGCGTCGAAATTGGCCTTGGCATCGGCAATGAGGCGCGGACCAAGCTGATCGCGCAGCATGCGGCCCTTGACCTCGACGACGCGACCTTCTTCCAGATCACCTAGCTGGAACGGGCCGTAGGAGATACGGATCAGTCGGTTGACCTCGAGACCAAGCGCGCCGAGCACGTTCTTGATTTCGCGGTTCTTGCCTTCGCGCAGACCCATGGTGATCCACACGTTGCGGCCCTGGGAACGGTCGAGTGTCGCTTCGATGGAACCGTAGAGAACGCCGTCGACGGCGATACCGTCCTTCAGCGTGTCGAGTTTCGCCTGATCTACCTCACCATGGGCGCGCACGCGGTAACGGCGCAGCCAGCCGGTGGTCGGCAGTTCGAGAACGCGCGACAGGCCGCCGTCATTGGTCAGCAGCAGCAGGCCTTCGGTGTTGATATCGAGGCGGCCGATGGACAACACGCGCGGCAGATCGTCCGGCAGGTTTTCGAAAACGGTCGGACGGCCTTCCGGATCGGAATTGGTGGTCACCAGACCGCCGGGCTTGTGGTACAGCCACAGGCGGGTGCGCTCGACGCCGCGGATCGGCACGCCATCCACTTCGATCTTGTCTTCGAAGGTGACGTTGACGACCGGGGTTTCCAGAAGCTTGCCATTGAGGGTGACGCGGCCTTCCATGATCATGCGCTCGATATCGCGGCGCGATGCCACGCCGACGCGGGCAAGGATCTTAGAAATGCGCTCGGGCTTGCCATCGGCTTCCACCGTTGCCGGGGCTGCCGGCAGCTTGCGGGGGGCCTTTTTCACCGGTGCATCCTTGGCCGCTTGCGGCTTCGGGTTGGACCGGGGCTTGATTTCGCGCTCGAAGGGCTTGGGCCCGCCGCGCTTCGGCTTGTCTTTAAAGCTCATTTGTTGTTTGCCTGAAGCGTGATGTATCTCCGGCGTAACACCGGACAGATCATGTTGAGTTTATGTCGCATCATACCCGTTGCCTTGTGCTTCGGGTGACGCAGATTGAACCCGTCCTACCAGTTAGAGTGGATCGGGTTAAGAGGAAATCGCCCAATGACGGGGACAAATCGTTTCATGGACGAGGCTTTGGTCGAGGCAAAACATGCCGGCGACCGTGGTGAAGTGCCGATCGGCGCCGTCATCGTCATGGACGGGCGCATTGTCGGGCGTGGCGGAAACCGCACGCGCGAGACGAATGACGTGACGGCGCATGCGGAAATCGTCGCCATCCGCATGGCCTGCGAGGAACTCGGGCAGGAGCGGCTGAGCGGTGCCGATCTCTACGTGACGCTGGAACCCTGCACCATGTGCGCGGCGGCCATTTCGTTCGCCCGCATCCGCCGACTGTATTACGGCGCACACGACCCCAAGGGCGGCGCGGTGGAAAGCGGTGTGCAGTTTTATGCGGCACCGACCTGCCACCATGTGCCGGATGTCTATGCGGGCCTGAATGAAACGGCGGCGGCGGAAATTTTGACGGATTTTTTTAAAGCACGGCGGGACTAAGGTGCCTCAACGGAAAGGGTGCCAACCTCTCTTCCGTCATCCTCGGGCTTGACCCGAGAATCCACGCGGCACCCACCGAGCGCTTGGCTTTGGGTCCTCGGGTCAAGCCCGAGGATGACGACGGAGGGGAAACCGGGCTTTGCCAGACACAGAGAGGCCGGGAAAAATCCCGGCCATCAAGACTTTACTGGAACGGCTTCCACCAGGCGGAATTCTGCTTGCCGTTGGCTTCGGCTTCCTTCTTGCGGCGGCGTTCCTTGACCTTTTCCGGTTCGCCGAGATCATCGGCATTATCGACCTGACGATATTCGGCCGGCGGATCGGTCAGGAAACGGCGCTGGCCGGAACCGATCGTGCTGCCGGACTTGGCTTCTGCCTTGGCCTGACGGAAAGCTTCCCACTTCTGGCTTTCGGTCAGCTGGCCGCCCTGTCCCTTACCGACTGTGAGCGGCGATACGTAACGCGGATTGTTTTCGTTGGCAGCGGCCTCTTCACGCAGACGCTGGCGGGTCTCTTCCGGCGATTCAGCCCAATTCGGATTGTTTTCGCGGTTGGCCATGGACTGCTGCGGCGCAGGCAGATCGCTTACGCCCTTGCCGGCCACGACCAGACCCGGACGCGGATTGTACCGCACGTCCTTTTTCTTGTCGCCGCCACCAATGGAAACGGCGCTTCCAAGGTCATCAGCCAACTGTTCGGCAGCACTCTTGCTGGTTCCGTAGGTCGGGCTCTGGCAGCCAGAAACACCCGCGAGCACCGCGACGATGGCCGTTACACCAAGGCCGGAACGAAACACCTGTGACGTCTTCATCAAAACCCTTCCAGCCGCGCCCGTCCTCGACGCAAAACGATACCTGTCTCGGCCTGACGGAAAAATCCGGCCAATTTCAGGCAGGATTAACGGATGACTGCGCCAAGCGCAATCATCCGTCGCATTTCAATCAGCCCGACCGATCAACCAAGCTTGCCGAGCCTGGCCAGTTCATGCAGCGCCTCGGCATCACGTGCCGAAACATCCGGATAGGCAGCATCGGAGCCGACATCCGTCGTCACCCGCCACGAACGGGCGCATTTTACGCCTTCCGCAGGCTTCGGCTCGACCGACACGCCCTGAACTTCCGGCAGACGGAAGGCCGTTTCCGGGCCTTCACCTGCGGTGATCGTGATCGCCGAGGTGATGCAGGTTTCCTCGAATTCGAGGCCTTCCAGCGCCTTCAACAATTCGGCATCGGCAACATAAACCACCGGGGCCGCTTCCAGCGACGAGCCGATACGCTTGTCCTTGCGCTCGATTTCCAGAGCGCCGGTGACGACTGAGCGCACCTTGCGGATCTTTGCCCACTTTTCGGCAACAGCTTCGTTCTTCCATTCAGCAGGAACGGTTGGGAACTGTTCCAGATGGACCGATACCGCATCGGCTTTCAGCGACAGCCATGCCTCTTCCGTGGTGAACGGCAGCATGGGAGCCAGCCACGTCACCGTGCATTCAAAAATCTTGCGGATGACGGCGAGCGCCGCGCGACGGCGCAGCGACGACGGGGCGTCGCAATAAAGCGCGTCCTTGCGGATGTCGAAATAGAAGGCCGACAGTTCGATATTGGAGAAATCGATCAGGGCGCGGGCGATCTTCTTGAATTCGAATGCGTCATAGCCCTCACGCACCAGCGCATCCAGTTCGGACAGGCGGTGCAGCATCAGCTTTTCGAGTTCGGGCAGTTCCGCGTAGGCGATCTCTTCGCCATCGTCATGTGCGAGCGTGCCGAGCATCCAGCGAATGGTGTTGCGCAGCTTGCGATAGGCATCGACATTGGTCTGGATGATCGTCTTGCCGAGGCGCTGGTCTTCCCAGTAATCCGTGGTCATGACCCAGAGGCGCAGGATATCGGCACCGCTGTCCTTCATCACGTCCTGCGGGGACACGACATTGCCGAGCGATTTCGACATCTTCTGGCCCTTTTCATCCATGGTGAAACCATGGGTGACGACCGTGTCGTAAGGCGCGCGGCCACGGGTGGCAGCCGATTCCAGAAGCGAGGAATGGAACCAGCCGCGATGCTGGTCGGAGCCTTCGAGATAGACATCGGCCGGCCATTTCAGGTCGGGACGATCTTCCAGCGTGAACGTGTGAGTCGAGCCAGAGTCGAACCAGACGTCAAGAATGTCCATGACCTGGGTCCACTTGGCCGCGTCTTCGCGATTGCCGAGGAAACGCTCCTTGGCGCCGGCGGCAAACCATGCGTCGGCACCTTCGGCATCGAAGGCCTCGAGAATGCGGGCGTTAACGGCTTCGTCCTGCAGGACATTGCCATCTTCATCGGCAAACACGCAGATCGGGACGCCCCATGCGCGCTGGCGCGAAAGCACCCAGTCGGGGCGCTGTTCGATCATGGCGCGCAGACGGTTCTGGCCACCGGCGGGCACGAAACGGGTGTCGTCGATGGCGGAAAGCGCGCGGGTGCGCAAAGTCGTGCCGTCCTTCAGGTCCTTGTCCATATAGACGAACCACTGCGGCGTGTTGCGGAAGATGATCGGCTTTTTGGAGCGCCACGAATGCGGATACTGGTGTTTCAGGCGACCGCGGGCAAACAGCGCGTTGCGTTCGATCAGCGCCTTGATGACGCGGTCGTTGGCATCGCCCTTCTTGCCGTTGTCATCCATGACGCGGCCACCCTCGAAACCGGGTGCATCGGCGGTGTAGGTGCCGCTGTCGTCGACCGGGAACGGGATGCGCGGATCGATGCCGCGGGCTTCGAGTTCCTTGGCCGAGGACATCCAGGCGTCAAAGTCTTCGCGGCCGTGAGACGGCGCGGTGTGGACGAAACCAGTGCCGGCATCGTCGGTGACGTGATCGCCGGCGAGAAGCGGGACAATGAAGTCGTAGCCGAGATCCTTGAGGGGATGGGCAGCGGTGATGGCGCCGAGTTCATCGGCAGAAACGTCACGCAGCTTCTTGAAGGTGAGCTTTGCCTTGGCGGCGGATTCTTCCGACAGGCCATTGGCGAAGATCAGCTTTTCACCCGGACGCGGGCCAAAATCGTTTTCGGCGGTCAGGACTTCATAGAGGCCGTAAGCAACCTTCGGCGAAAACGCGATGGCGCGGTTGCCGGGGATAGTCCAGGGCGTGGTGGTCCAGATGACGACGTGGGCATCGGCCAACTCTTCCGAGCCACCGGCGACCGGGAACTTCACCCAGATCGTGTCACTCTCGTAATCGTGATACTCGACCTCGGCCTCGGCCAGCGCCGTGCGCTCGACGACCGACCACATGATCGGCTTCGATCCGCGATACAGCTGTCCGCTCATGGCGATTTTCAGCAGTTCGCCGGCGATGCGGCTTTCGGCGTGAAAATTCATCGTCAGATACGGGTTGTCGAAATCGCCGACGATGCCGAGGCGCTTGAACTCTTCCGCCTGGATCTTGATCCACTTTTCAGCATAGGCGCGGCATTCCTTGCGGAATTCGATCATCGCGTCGGGCTGCTTCAGGTCAGGCTTTGCCTTGCCCTTGGCGCGGTAATTCTCTTCCTCGATCTTCCACTCGATCGGCAGGCCGTGGCAATCCCAGCCGGGAACGTAGTTGCTATCGTAACCGCGCATCTGGAACGAGCGGGTGATGACGTCTTTCAGGATCTTGTTCAGCGCGTGGCCGATATGGATATTGCCGTTGGCATAGGGAGGGCCATCGTGCAGCACGAATTTTTCCCGGCCGGCAGCGGAGGCGCGCAGCTTCTTGTAGAGATCCATCTCGCGCCAGCGGGCAACGGTTTCCGGCTCCTTCTGCGGCAGGCCGGCGCGCATCGGGAATTCGGTTTCGGGCAGATAGAGGGTTTTCGAATAATCGAGCTTTTCAACGTTATCGGTCATTTTGGGCAATCATCTCTTGGCGCCGCTCAAGGGCGCAATGCGGATAAACACATCGGTGGCGTGGGCGCTTGAAAAAACGCCAAAATCCCGGACCTTCCGGCCGCTGCTCAGAGCGCGCGGAAGGCCGGGCCGATAATTCGTATGATCATCGCGCTGATCATCTGGGCCGACCGGAAATCTGTCATGGACGCGGTTCTTACGGGGTTTTGGCGCGGAAAGGAAGGGGGAATTGGGGCGTGTTTCTCGACTTTCGACGGGCAGCGGATTATAGCTATCGTCATAAGTGTGGAGGCGCTTATGGTGGACAAACCTCAGCCACGGTCAAACGAGCAGATCGTAAGAGATGCCGGGACACCTTCATTCGTCAGTCCGCAGACAAAAACGGATGGCAAGACATCACTCCTCGAGTTTCTGGAAAGCCTCGACCTCTGGGAACTCGACGTGACGCGCGAGCCGGATCGCGGTCGAGACGTTTTCGAGCCATGACATGAAAAGATCGTTCTTCGTGCACGCCATCTGGGATGACGAGGCAAAGGTTTTCTATTCGGAAAGCGATATCGATGGGCTGCATATCGAAGCGCCCACGATGGACGTTTTCGAAGAGGTCGTTCTGGATGTGGCAGCGGATATGATCGCGGCCAACCATCGACCAACTCCAAGCCACAGAGGGATCGAGAATGCCTGATTCAACTGAGCGGCACGATCCGAGCTATGTGGCGTTCATGCGCGCCAAGATTGAGATTGCGCGGGCGGAACTCGCTGCTGGCAAAGGCATTCCGGCAGAAGAGGTCGAGCGGGAGTTTGCAGCCCTCCGCAAAGAGGTAGCTGCGAAGATAAAAAGGAATGCGGACGGCGAGGCTGACTCCCTTTGATCTCCCCCCATGTGGGGGAGATGTCACCGAAAGGTGACAGAGGGGGGTATGCGAGGGTGCGGCAGGTGAATAGCAAAGTGGCATTTACGCGAGGATTACCCCCCTCTGCCCTGCCGGGCATCTCCCCCACATGGGGGGAGATCGGCTGGAGGCATCCCTCAGCAATTCAAAGCAGCTTCAATCCTTCGGGTTTTCCGCCATCACGGCCCGCAGCGCATCGTTGATGCGGTCCTGCCAGCCGGGGCCGTCACCTTGAAAATACTCGATCACCGCGCTGTCGAGCTTGATCGTCACCTGTTCCTTCACCGCAGGCGCAGCGCGCTTTTCGACGGCGGGTGCCGCGGCTTTCTTGACCGGCGCGAACAGGGCTTCGGCGGCATCCTTCGGGTTTGTCGGGCGGCGCGGGGTGGTGGCCATGGTGTTATCCTTCGTTTTTCGCGGTCTGCGCGAAAGCAATGTCGCTATCCAGCGGCCCGAGCGGCGTCACACCGGACAATAGCGCCCTTGCCTCTTCCTCGTCGCGCTTGATCTGGGCGATCAGCGGCTCCAGCCCGTCGAATTTCAGCTCATCGCGCAGGAAGCCGAAAAAGGAGACGGCGCAGACTTCGCCGTAAAGATCGCCGGAAAAATCGAACAGGTAGGTTTCCAGAAGCGGTGCGCCGTCTTCCGTCACCGTCGGGCGGCGGCCATAGCTGGCGACGCCGTCATAAAGCTCGCCATTGGGCCGGCGGAAACGCACGGCGTAAATGCCGTTGCGCAGTTCCGCCTCGCGCGGCAGCGCCATGTTGGCGGTAGGAAAACCGATCTGGCGGCCGAGCTTCTGGCCATCGATGACTTCGGCCTCCACCGTATAACGATAGCCGAGCAGGCCGGCGGCACCGACCATGTCGCCTTCCGCGATCAGTTCGCGGATGCGGCTCGACGACACCACCTCGGCGTTTTCATCGCGAAAGGCATCGACCAGAGAGACGGAAAAACCGTGACGTTCACCGGATGCCATCAGGAAGGCTGGACCGCCCTCGCGGCCCTTGCCGAAATGGAAATCGAAACCGGTGACGACGGCGCTTGCGCCCAGCCAGTCAATGAGAATGGTCTGGATGAATTCTTCCGCCGAACGGCCGGCAAAGTCGCGGTCGAACGGATATTCGATGACCGCGCCAAACCCCATGGATTCGAGAATGCGGGCTTTCAGCGGTGCGGCCGTGAGGCGGCAGACCGGCTGGTCCGGTTTGAAGACGGTGCGTGGATGCGGCTCGAATGTCAGCACGAGGGCCGGCACGCCGCGCTCGGCGGCAAGCTCCAGCGCGCGGTCCAGCACGCTGCGGTGGCCGCGATGCACGCCATCGAAATTGCCGATGGCGATGACGCCGCCCTTCAGATTGTCGGGCAGCGGGTCTTTTTTCTCATTGCGATGGAAGACGGTCATTCCGCAAACATTCCGTTCAGGCCAGCCGTGGCATCCAGAATTTTGGCGTGGCATTTTGTTCGGTCAGCCAGGCCTTCAGGATCGCTTCGTCCGTCTGGCCGCCCACCGTGTATTCGGCAGCATGGATACCGCCGCTGATATAAAGCAGGTCGAGTTCTTGTGAAAGCGCACCGCGCACATCGGTCGGCATGCCGTCACCGATCGCCAAGATCTTCGAGCGCTCGAAAGGACCGCGCACCGCTTCCGCTTCGGCGATTGCCGCCTCATAGATCGGGTGATGCGGCTTTCCGGCAATCCGGCTCTTGCCGCCGAGCTGTTCGTAATAGGCGGCAACGGCACCGGCGCAGGGGATCATCTTGTGGCCGCGCTCGACGATCAGGTCCGGGTTGGCGCAGATGAACGGCAGGTCGCGGGCGACCCATGCCTTCAGCATGTCGGTATAATCTTCCGGCACTTCCTTTTCGTCATCGAAAAAGCCGGTGCAGACGATACTTTCCGCCTCTTCCGCGGATGTAACGGTGACGTCGAGATCATCAAGCAGGTTGAGGTCACGCTCGGGACCGAGCAGAAACACCTTTTTCGGGCCTTCGGCGATCAGTTTGCGGGTGACATCACCCGAGGTGACGATGCGGTCATAGGTTTCGTCGGCAACGTGAAGCGCGCGCATCTGGGTGATGACATCGGCCGAACGGCGCGGCGAATTGGTGATGAGGACAACGGTGGCGCCGGCCTTGCTGGCGGCAGCAAGCGCTTCGCAGGACTGCGGAAAGGCTTCAACGCCGTTATGCACGACACCCCAGACATCGGAGAGAACGACGTCATAACCGCCGGTCACGTCGCTCAAATTCTGGATACGCTGTGTCATGCCTGCCCTGTCCATTCATCAATAAAGCTTGCGTTCATGTCGCAAAGCACAATGACGATGGCAAGGGCATTTGCTGTTTCAGCCGATATTTCACGTCCGCGTCATAAGCGGGGTCATATGCAGGGTTGCGGGTCAACCAAGCCCCGACAGCCGCAGCGCGAGGCCGGCGACGGCGCAGAAACAGAGCACCGGCACGACACCGAGTTTGAAGCGGAACAACAGCAGCGCCGACACGAGAAAAAGCGCGACAGCGGCGAGATCAATACTCGAAAGAACCGGCACGGACACGGTCAAACCGAGCGACGGCGCGACCGGCAGTTTTATCACCTCTGCAAAAAGGACATGCAGGCCGAACCACAAAGCAAGGTTCAGGATCACCCCGACAACTGCTGCGGTGATGGCCGAAAGTGCCGCCGACAGGACCGCATTGCCGCGCATCCGTTCGATGAAGGGCGCACCGGCAAAGATAAAAATGAAGCTCGGCACAAACGTGGCCCAGGCCACCAGCACGGCACCGAGTGCCCCACCGGCGATGGCGCCAAGTCCCGAGGTTTCGCGAAAGCCAACAAGGAAGCCGACAAAGGAAAGCACCAGAACCAGCGGACCGGGTGTGGTTTCGGCAAGCGCCAGACCATCCACCATTTCACCAGGCCTCAGCCAGCCGTAATCCTCCACCGCTACCTGCGCCACATAGGCCAGAACCGCATAAGCGCCGCCAAAGGTCACCAGCGCCATGCGCGAGAAGAACGAAAACATCGCCGAGAGACTTTCGGGCGCATGCAACGCCCAGAGCAGAAACAGCGGCGCCTGCCAGACGGCGACCCATAACAGCAGCGAGGCAATGGCGCGCAACGGCCGGGGTTTGGCCGTCGGTTCAGCGGATGAAGCGAGCGCACTTGCCGGCTGCAGGCCTGTTTTCACGGCAATGACACCGGCAATGCCCGCAACAAGAACAACGATCGGAAATGGCAGACCAAAGAAGAACAGCGCGATAAAGGCAAGCGCCGCGATGGTCCGCAGAAAACCCGTTTTCAACGTCTTGCGTCCGAGCCGGATCACCGCCTCGACGACGATGACAAGCACCGCCGCCTTCAAGCCAAAAAACAGGCCGTCCAGCCATGTCGTCTCCTGCCAGAGACAGTATGCCGCCGACAGGCCGATCATCACGAACAATCCCGGCAGAATGAACAGCAGGCCGGCAATGATGCCGCCTCTTATGCCGCCGACCAGCCAGCCGATATAGGTGGCCAGCTGCTGCGCTTCCGGCCCCGGCAGAAGCATGCAGTAATTCAGCGCGTGCAGAAAACGCTCTTCCGAGATCCAGCGTTTTTCCTCCACAAGACTACGGTGCATCATGCCGATCTGGCCGGCGGGGCCGCCAAAGCTCAAGCAGCCGATGCGGGCGAAAACGCCCGTCAGTTCGGAAAGCGTCGGCCCCGCGCCGCCCTGTTGTTCCACGCCATCGATTGCCGCCATGTGTCCCCCTCACCCTGCGACAATATGGCCGCAAGGAATTCCCTAAAAACGTCATGTAAAGAACGTATGACGCACATTGCGGGTTGTGATTTTCCTGCGACTACACTTCCTAGCCTCTGTTCAGACACGGGCGTTACGGTCATATAACCAGTATTGTCAGTTTCAAAACCCATTCGGATAAGAACAAATATGCGCAGATCTGTAAAAACAGCTTTGAGTTTTTCACTTTTTCTGGCGCTCGGAGCGTCGCAGGCAAATGCGCAATCCGGCTTCTGCATGGAGAAAATCCATGACCTCAAGCTTGATCCGGCCATTATGGGCGAAGGGTTCAAAGTCGATTACATGGACGACGGTTCGCTTCAGATCATCTGCCCCGACTGCCAGGACACCCGCTTCGTTGCCATCTTTCTGGGCATGAACGATGACAGGGAACAGGGCTTGAGAGACGGCACTATCACCGCCGCCACCCTGACCGCAAAATGCCTGAAAACCGGACCGAATTGCAGCGCCGCCACGTTTGTCGAAGGACCTTCCGTCGGTTACTGGCTGGAAAACAAGTTTCTCGACAAGGCCCAGCGCCGTTACGCTTTGTATAACGGCGGCAAGGTGTTGACTGTGAGAGGGACTGGTCCGCTGGCCGACCAGGAAAAGATTTCGGCAAACACCGAGGCTGTTTTCCGCGCCGTCCTGCCGCAAATGCATTGCGGTGCATAAGCACCGGGTGAGGCGTTAAATTCCTGCCACACAATGCCGTTAACGCTGTTTCGCAAGCCGCGGCACCATGTGCTGAAATTTTGCGAGCCTTCCTTGACTCAGGGTATGGCCGGTCTTATCTCGGTCACGCTGGCACTCACATATGGAGAGTGCTAACACCCATCACGCGGGCCTCACCGGCCCGTCCATGTCATTTGATCGAGGGATTAGACAATGGCAAGCACAACTTTCCGCCCCCTGCATGACCGCGTTGTCGTCAAGCGCGTCGAGTCCGAAGAAAAGACCAAGGGCGGCATCATCATTCCTGACACCGCCAAGGAAAAGCCGGCTGAAGGCGAAATCATCGCTGTTGGCCCGGGCGCACGCGACGACAAGGGCACGCTCGTTGCTCTGGATGTCAAGGTCGGCGACCGCGTTCTGTTCGGCAAGTGGTCGGGCACTGAAGTCAAGCTCGATGGCGTCGACCTTCTGATCATGAAGGAATCCGACATCATGGGCGTTATCGGCTGATTTTTCAGTCGAACCTTCTCCACCGATAATCAGAAATCACCATTGAGCTTAAGCTCTAGGAGTTCTCAAAATGGCAGCTAAAGAAGTAAAATTCGGCCGCTCTGCGCGCGAAAAGATGCTGCGCGGCGTCGACATCCTCGCTGACGCAGTGCAGGTTACCCTCGGCCCGAAGGGTCGTAACGTCGTTATCGACAAGTCCTTCGGCGCTCCGCGCATCACCAAGGACGGTGTATCGGTCGCCAAGGAAATCGAACTTGAAGACAAGTTCGAAAACATGGGCGCCCAGATGGTCCGCGAAGTTGCTTCGAAGACCAACGACATCGCCGGCGACGGCACCACGACTGCAACCGTTCTGGCCCGCGCGATCGTTCGCGAAGGTGCAAAGGCCGTTGCTGCCGGCATGAACCCGATGGACCTGAAGCGCGGCGTTGATCTCGCTGTTGCAGAAGTCGTCAAGGACCTGCAGGCGAAGGCCAAGAAGATCTCCACCTCGGCTGAAGTTGCCCAGGTCGGCACGATCTCGGCCAACGGCGACAAGCAGGTTGGTGCAGACATTGCCGAAGCCATGCAGAAGGTCGGCAACGAAGGTGTTATCACCGTCGAAGAAGCCAAGACCGCTGAAACCGAACTCGAAGTCGTCGAAGGCATGCAGTTCGACCGCGGCTACCTGTCGCCTTACTTCGTGACCAACCCGGAAAAGATGATCGCCGATCTCGACGACGCTTACATTCTCCTTCACGAGAAGAAGCTGTCGAACCTGCAGGCGATGCTTCCGGTTCTGGAAGCCGTCGTTCAGACCGGCAAGCCGCTCGTCATCATCGCTGAAGACGTCGAAGGCGAAGCGCTTGCTACGCTCGTCGTCAACAAGCTGCGTGGCGGCCTGAAGATTGCTGCCGTCAAGGCTCCGGGCTTCGGCGATCGCCGCAAGGCCATGCTGGAAGACATCGCCATCCTCACGGGCGGCACCGTCATTTCCGAAGACCTCGGCATCAAGCTCGAAAACGTCACCCTCGACATGCTCGGCCGTTCCAAGAAGGTTTCGATCTCCAAGGAAAACACCACCATCGTTGATGGTGCTGGCCAGAAGGCTGACATCGAAGGCCGCGTTGCCCAGATCAAGGCGCAGATCGAAGAAACCACTTCGGACTACGACCGCGAAAAGCTGCAGGAACGTCTTGCCAAGCTCGCTGGCGGCGTTGCCGTCATCCGCGTTGGCGGCTCGACCGAAATCGAAGTCAAGGAACGCAAGGACCGCATCGACGACGCTCTGAACGCGACGCGCGCTGCTGTTCAGGAAGGCATCGTACCGGGCGGCGGCGTAGCCCTGCTCCGTTCTGCTTCCAAGATCACCGTCAAGGGCGAGAACGACGACCAGGAAGCTGGCGTCAACATCGTTCGCCGCGCTCTGCAGTCGCTGGTTCGCCAGATCGCAGAAAACGCCGGTGACGAAGCTTCGATCGTGGTCGGCAAGATCCTCGAGAAGAACGAAGACAACTACGGCTACAACGCCCAGACGTCTGAATATGGCGACATGATCGCCATGGGCATCGTCGACCCGGTCAAGGTTGTTCGCACGGCTCTGCAGAACGCAGCTTCGGTTGCTTCGCTGCTGATCACCACCGAAGCCATGATCGCCGAAATCCCGAAGAAGGATTCGGCTGGCGGCGGCATGCCTGGCGGCATGGGCGGCATGGGCGGTATGGACATGATGTAAGACCGAAAGGTCTTATGTCTGAGCCAACCGGTTCAGGATTACGAAAAGGGCGGTCGCAAGGCCGCCCTTTTTTATTGCCTATCAACAAAATACATCTAAGGATTGCACCAACCAAACCGTAATTATTTATGTTTCCGTGAGGCTCGATATGTCGAGACTTAGAAAATTATATATAATTCTCATCTTGATTATTGGTTCGGCCTCTTCCGCCGCCATAATTTATTTTCTATCCAACCCAGCACCATCCCTTGGCGGACTCGGAATTGCAGTATCTGTTGCTATTGCAACACTTCTGCACAAAGAAATAACTGATACATTTAAGAAAAATCAGGACATTGAGTCCACGAACGACGAAATATTCAATATATACAATTCTTTTTACCCGAAAAAAGATAACGAGTTTCTGAACGACGTTCTAGTCATCACCGCCAATAACTATGACTATTTCTTCACCGTCTCACGCCAAATCAAGCCAAACCGTGAAATGGTCGCATTGACTAGAAGCCAGTCGCCAGGTGGTTCGGGAGCAAATACGGCCTATCTACTTGGACGCCTGGACCGGCGCGTATCCTTGTGCGGCGTGCTCGGTACAAAATCGCCAGGTGACGAATTACAAAAGGACCTCGACGAGGCTCGTATAGATACCTCCCTACTTGTCAGAATGGATGAGAAGCCCGGGGAAACCATCGTACTCGTAGACAATACAGGCAGTCGTTTTATCTGCGTATCTCCCGGCGCAAATCTTCGGGCTGCGGGGGAGTTATCAAAAGCGATGCCGCAGATTCTTGAACGTGCAAATAATAGCGCCTTTGTACATATATCTTCGTTCGTCCAAGAGGCCGATGCTCGGGAGGGCAGCAGGCCTGATCATGATATGTTACCCGTCATGAGACAATTAGTGGCGGGGCTTACACCAGATGTCATCTGCTCATTTGTTCCCGGGGACCTTCATTCCGTCGTTGGAGCGCAGAATGATTACAACGAGTTGATGATATCGCGCGCTGATATAATATTTTTATACGAGCACCAACTAATGTATTTGTTGGACGGTGTCGCGGAAGGGGACTGTACCACCGAGCGATTGCTGACGCTCGTGGATCGCTTCCTGACATTCCGTAGCAGACTGAGCCAGAGGCCACAGGTTCTGCTTTGCATCAAACGGCCAGAACGGCAGGAAACACGACCTACACACCCAATGCACCTCACCGTCGTGCTGGGTACGGACAAGATCGTCAAACACTGGGACAGATCGATACCTGCGCCGCAAGGATTGATATATCGTGACGGAACCGGCGCAGGTGATGCCGCAGCAGCCGGCATTATTGATGCCCTGCTTAGTGGCAAAGAGCTTTCCAAAGCAGTAGACCACGCAGCAGAGCTATCCTATTTCATAGCTAGTGAAATAGGCACGCGGACAGGCATTACTAGCTATCTTACCCGCGCGTCGATCTCCAATCGCCCATTCACAGACTGACAAAGATCGTGTAAGGCGTTGATCCGCAGCGCGCTTTCAGATTGGGAATCTAATGCCTTTTCGGCGGCACCGATAGCACTGCATCATTCTGTAGAGCCTTAATTGCGACCTACCGCTGATCAGATAGACTGATATCGCGAGTGATTGCGGCGCACATACAGGAACCTCGCCCGCCTGTTTCCACATTATCCCGAGAATGGGGTCGACGTGCTCGGCGATGCGATTTTCACGTCGGATAGTTCGGCAAGGCTGACCATAAGCACCATACTGCTAGAGCGTGTCGCAGCTAATCTGCGCCATTCTGTTGGCTTAGACGGAGTCGGATATTCGTTCGGCCGGCGCGCGTCGTAGCCACAGCATACGGCCAAGCCGGCCGAACGAATAGGCGGCCCGTATCAGCCAACCCCGAAGGGGCCGGGCATCTTTGCGTAAGGATCAGAGGCGATCGGCTCGAACGTACCTTCGGGTATGCCCTTCGCCAATCGCCTCTGCCCTGACGAAAACCTGCTCAGGCAGAATGACGCAGATTAGCTGCGACACGCTGTAGGTGTATGGAACATCCGATGTCATTTATGTTTTTGTAACTGCAGCCACCATCTACGAGAGGCCATAGTGCTGTTCGATTGAGCCCTTCCGCTGGCCAAGCGGCCGGTTCTGCCTATCTAACATCAAAACCACTGTGGCCCGCCCCGCCGCATTGCCCTCTCTGCCATCAGGATCCCCGCATGAGCTTCTTCGAAAGCCTGCTCGTCCTTCTGCTTGTCGCGGTTGTGCTCCTGCAATTCTCGCGGCGTTTGCGCGTGCCCTATCCTTCCATGCTGGCCATGGCGGGGGCCGCTGTCGCGCTGGTGCCGGGCATGCCGTATATTTCGCTCGATCCGCATGTGGCGCTCGCCCTCTTCATCGCCCCTGCGCTGATGGATGCGGCCTTCGATTTTCCGGTCGGCACCGCCAAACGCTTCTGGCTGCCGTTGCTGGTGTTTGCAATCGGTGGCGTCATCCTGACGGCCGCAAGCGTTGCCTGGCTCGGTTGGGCTTTTGCCGGCCTGCCCTTTGCCGCAGCCCTCGTGCTCGGCGCCATCGTGGCACCGCCGGATGCGGCAGCAGCCACCGCCGTGCTCTCTTCCATGACCATTCCGCGTGATACGGACACGATCCTGCGCGGCGAAAGCCTGTTCAACGATGCCGCCGCGCTGCTGATCTTCGATGCCGCGCTCGCCATTCAGTCGGCCGGTGGGGTCGATCGTGAGGTGGCGATGCATCTTGGCCTTGCCGTGCCCGGTGGCATTGCGCTCGGGCTCGCGGCGGCATGGACATCACAACGTCTGCGGCGGTTCGTGGCCGGCACGCTCGGCGGCATCGTACTGCAGTTCGTGCAGACCCTTCTGCTCTGGGTCATCGCCGAACGGCTGGAGCTTTCCGCGGTGCTCGCCATCGTCACTTTTGCGATGGCGATGGCGCGCAGCCCGACACAATCCTCCACTCGCATGCGGGTGCAATCCTACGCGGTGTGGACCGTCGTCGTGTTCGTGCTCAACGTCATGGCCTTCCTGCTGATGGGCATGCAGGTGCGTGATATCGTGCAGCAAATGGAGGCAGGCCATCTGGGGCAGGCAATCGCCTTTTCGCTGGCGGTGATTGCCGTCGTGGTGGTGGTGCGCCTTGCCATCTGCGTCGGCTTCAACCGCATCCATGCGTGGTTCGTGATGCGGCGCGGCGAGCCGGAACCGGCCACTGTGACACAATCGCTGCTGGCCGGCTGGTGCGGCATGCGCGGACTGGTGACGCTGGCCACCGCCTTCGCCCTGCCCGCCGATTTTCCGCAGCGCGACATCGTGGTGCTGACCGCCTTTGCGGTGGTACTGGCAACGCTTGTGGTCCAGGGGCTGACGCTGACGCCGATCATCCGCTGGCTGAAACTCGACCGGCGGGAAGCGGGACACGGCGAGATGATCCATCTGCGCGGAAAAATCGCTCAGGCGGGGCTTTCGCGTCTGGAAGATATTGCCGGACCGGAAGCCGAGCTTCTGCGCAGCAAATTTTCCATCGAACGCACCGCCGCATCCAACGAGGCGGCGGAACAGTCGCTCGACATCTATCGAAAACTGGCTTTGAAAGCGGTTGCCGCCCAGCGTGAAAAGCTCGAATACCTGCGCTCAAGGCAGTTGATCAATGTCGAGGAATACAATTTCCTGCTGGAGGAAATCGACTGGCGGGAGCTTTCGGTGCTGCCGGAACATGCACGACGGATCGAGGAAAGCTGACAACAAAAAACCGCCCGGCTCATTTCCAGAACCGGGCGGCGAACTGTGGCTGAACGTGGCTTAGTAATAGCCGCGGCCGTTATTGCTCTTGCGATAAATGTTTTTCGAAGCGCGGTTCTGCATGCGCTCGACCTGGCGGCGTTCGCGTGGCGATACGTAACCGTCGCGGGCGGCATGGCGCTTGGCGCGATCGATGCGGTGCTGCTGGCGCTGCAGCTGGCGATATTCGCGCGGGGTCAGTTCGCCACGGCGGGCATTGCGATGAATGCGGTATTCCTGGCGGGATTCACGCGCCTCGCTGCGGTGGCTCTGCGCCTGTGCCATCGGTGCTGCGGCAAAGGTGATGGTCAGCAGGGCGAGCGCGCTGATGATGATCTTTTTCATGGGTATCCTCCTTGTCGGCGCAGTTTTGCTTTGGGCAGTTTTGGTTTCGCCGATGTTTCTATTGGCGCAAACTGGCGCTTCAACCCTGAACCCCGGATGAAGGTTCCATTCAGGAAGCGCCTCCTCACGGCGACGTGATGTTCACCAAACGGCGACAATCCGTCAACGATCGTTCATCTATCGAAGACGCCCCAGATGGCGCACATAGGGTGCCAGAGAAACACACGCCGCCACGATGGCCGCGATCTGGAGACCAAAAATGTCCGCAAACACGCAGACCGGCAACATCATCATTCTGGTTGCCCGCATCCTTCTGTCCTTCATGTTCATCTATGCCGGCTTCGGCAAGCTGACTGACCCGTCCGGCACTGCCGGCATGATTTCCGGTGCCGGCCTGCCGGGCGCCACCGCCCTTGCCTATCTGGCCGGCCTGTTCGAATTCGTCACCGGCCTTGCCGTTCTCGTCGGCTTCCAGACGCGTATCATCGGCTGGGCGCTTGCCCTGTTCTGCATCTTCACCGGCGCGGTTTTCCACTCCGGCACGGTTGCCATTCCCGGCTGGCCTGATGGTGCACTCGGCTGGATCAACGCCCTCAACGGCATCATGCTGATGAAGAACTTTACGCTGGCCGGCGCCTATATCCTGCTCGCCACGTTTGGTCCGGGCCTCTATTCGATCGACGCCCGCCGCGGTTCTGTCGCAATCGCCGCGTAAGTTACAGGCATTCCCTGCCCGAACAGATAAGCCCGCCGGATCGTCATCCGGCGGGCATTTGTTTGTGAAGAAGCTTTGATTTTCAGGCGTCGCGACGACGTGCAAGCCAGATGGTGGCACCGCCGCATTGCGGATCCTGCGCTTTGTGGGCCACCAGATCGAACCGGTTTTTGCCGAGCAACTCGGCATATTCACGCGCCGACAGCGAGGCGTGGTAGAGCGGTTCGCCGCCAAACTCACCCATCGCCACGCCTTCGAAATGGCCTGACGTGAACATCAGCGCCGCGCCCGGCGCGGTCATCACCGCAAACCGCCGGAACATTTCCCGCTGGTCATCCGGGTTCAGGTGGAAAAAACTGTGCCAGGCGATGATGCCGTCGAACTTGGTCGGGATGTAAAACTGCCGCATATCGGCGTGATACCAGCCGACGCCGGGAAAACGTTCGCGCGCCAGACCGATCAGCGTCTGCGAGCTATCCACCCCCGTCAGACGGTAACCTTCGCGGATAAGGGTGCCGGCAATCGGCTCGGCCGCGCCGCAGCCGAGATCGAGCACATGGCCGCGTGGCGGCATCATGGCCCGGAACCGATCCAGCCATGGCTTTTCGAACAGCGTGCGGCCGCGCAGCGCGTCGAAGCCGAGCGCATGGCGCTCGTAGAGATCGATGATATCGGCGTCTTCGCCCGCCATCACAAAGGTACCATTACAAAGACACCATCAGAGAACGGAACGCACCGCGTCGACGATCTTTTTCACCCGCGCATCCGTCTCGTGCTCGGCCTTGCGGGCGCGCACCAGGCAGGCTTCCGATTTCAGGATCACGCCATCCGACAGGATTTTCAGGTGGTTGGCCTTCAGCGTCGAACCGGTGGAGGTGATATCGACAATGATATCCGCCTGCCCCGCTGCAGGGGCCCCTTCGGTAGCGCCAAGGCTTTCGACGATGCGGTAAAGCTGGATGCCGTGTTGCGCGGAAAAATGCTGCTGCGTCAGCCGCCAGTATTTTGTGGCGATCTGCAGACGGCGGCCGTGGCGCGACCGAAAATCAGCGGCGACATCCCCCAAATCTGCCATGGTCTCGACATCAAGCCAGATTTCCGGCACGGCGACGACGACATCCGCATGGCCGAAACCGAGGCGGGCGGCAATTTCCATTTTTCGGTCAGCATCGATCAGGCCTTCGCGGATCAGGTCTTCGCCGGTGACCCCGAAATCGACCGTACCAGCCCCGATCTCGCGGGCAATTTCGGAGGCCGACAGGAAGGCGATCTCGATATCGTCATGGCCTTCGACCTTGCCGCGATAGGATCGCTCATTGCCGACGGCAACGATGGGCAGGCCGGCGCGCTCGAAGATGGCGGATGCATCTTCCTTCATGCGGCCCTTGGAGGGCAGTGCGATTGTAATGATGGACATCAGCGCGCCCTCGCCTGTTCGATCCGGTCGAGCCAGAGCGAAAAGCCCACGGCCGGAATGTCTTCATTGGCGCCAAGCAGCGTCATCAGCCGGTCGAAACGGCCACCACCGGCAAGCACCGCATTGTCGCGGCTCACCTCGAACACGAGGCCGGTGTAATAATCGAGCGGACGCCCGAAGGCGGCGCGGTAGGTGACCTTGTCGAGATCGACGCCGAGATCCGCCAGGGCGGCGGCGCGCGCCTCGAAGGTGACGATTGCGGCACCAAGCGCAAGGCCTGCCGCATCGGCAAAACCGGCAAGTGCTGCCGGCGCCTGCGACAGCGGCAATTCCAGCGACAGGAATTCGGTCAGAAGCACCAGCGCCGAACCATCCAGCCGTGTTTCGGCCAGCGACTGCTTTTCCTTCAGCCGCGCGGCGATTTCTGCGGGCGAACGGCTGGCATTGGTGGAATAACCGGTTTCCTGCATGGTGCGATCGATATGGGCAATCAGCGCCGCATCATCCTGGCTCAGCAGATCGGTCAGCTGCGGCGAAAGGCCGGAGGGCGTTTGCGGGCTTGCCAGCGTCATCAGCAACTGGCGCAGATGCGCATTGTTGCCAAACGACTGGATCAGCCGCTTCTGCCAGCCGCCGGGCAGGCCCAGCGCCTTGACCACGGCCTCGAACACCGCCTGATCGCCCAGCGTGACCGTCAGCTTGCGGCCGGGAATGAGGCTTTCGAGGATCTGCACGGCATCATTGACGGCGCGGGCATCGGCGGAGGCGACATTGGTCTCGCCAAGGTCTTCGATGCCGGCTTGATAAAACTCGTTATCGCCTTCGCGGCGCTGACGAAACACCTCGCCAAGATACCCGTAACGGCGCGGCGTGCCGGTGGCGCTTTCGATATGGCGCAGGCAGACGGGAATGGTGAATTCCGGCCGCAGGCAGAGGCTCTCGCCGGTTTCGCTTTCGGTGAGAAAGATACGACGGCGCAGATCTTCGCCCGCCATGTCGAGAAACGGCGCGGCCGGCTGAATGACCGGCGTATCGATACGCGCCGTGCCGCGGGCGGCAAATTCATCGAGCAGACGACCGGAAAATTCGGGCATGTTGATCAGAGGCATGGGAGCGCTCCCGGAGTGCGAAGATACCCCCCTCTGCCCTGCCGGGCATCTCCCCCACATGGGGGGAGATCGAAGGAGGCGAACTGACCACCCCAATGGTAAGGCTGCGATACAGGCAGAGTTGGGTCCGAAGCGAGGTGTTGGCGCCCAGCCGATCTCCCCCCTTGTGGGGGAGATGTCCGGCAGGACAGAGGGGGGTAGCCCCCCGCTGAAACGGCCAAATCAAACATCCTTCGCCCGCCTGCGATCTTCCGCCTGGGCAGCCAGAATGTCCTTCACCTTGGCAACCAGATCGGCTTCGGCAACGGTTTCCTGCGCCACGCGGGCTTCACGCCACGAGGCATTGTCCTCGATCTCGCCGGACAGGCGCTTGCCTTCGATCAGGTCCTTGATCTGCACGACGCCGGTTTCGCGCTCGTCACCACCCTGAATGATGGCGATCGGGCAGCCGCGGCGGTCGGCATATTTCAGCTGGTTGCCAAACTTCTTCCAGTTGCCCTGGTACATTTCGGCGCGGATGCCCTCAGTCCGCAGCGCCTGCGTAAAGCGCTGGTAACGCCCCATGCTCTCGACATCGCCATCCATGACGGTGACGAGAACGGGAGCGACAACGTCATCCTGCCCCAGCTTGCCGAGGTTTTTCAGCGCCGTCATCAGACGCGACACGCCGATGGAGAAGCCCGTGGCCGGAACCGGCTGGCCCATAAAACGCGACACCAGACCATCATAACGGCCACCGCCGCCGACCGAGCCGAAGACGACCTTTTCGCCCTTCTCGTTGGTGACATCGAAGGTGAGTTCGGCTTCGAAAACCGGGCCGGTGTAATATTCGAGGCCGCGCACGACGGAAGGATCGATCTTGATGCGATCCGGGCCGTAACCGGCGCTGGTTGCCAGCGCACCGATCGTGTTCAGCTCATCGACACCTTCGCCGCCATTGGCGGTGCCGGCGACGAGTTCAGCCAGTTGCGCGGCACTTTCCGCGTAATCCTTGATGCCGACGAAGAACAGAACCTTTTCGATCTGCTCGGCATCCAATCCCGCACCCTTGGTGAAGTCGCCGCTTTCATCCTTGCGGCCTTCGCCGAGCAGAAGCGTCACGCCTTCCGGGCCAAACTTGTCGAGCTTGTCGATGGCGCGCAGCACGTTCAGGCGCTGGCCGGCCTTGTCGTCACCGCCCAGACCGATGGCTTCCATGACGCCATCCAGAACCTTGCGGTTGTTGACGCGGATCACGTAATCGCCGCGCTTGATGCCGAGCGCTTCCATCGTGTCGGCCATCATCATGCACATTTCGGCATCGGCCTGAACGCCCGGCGCGCCGACCGTATCGGCATCGAACTGCATGAACTGGCGGAAACGGCCCGGACCCGGCTTTTCGTTGCGGAACACATAACCGGCGCGGTAGGTGCGGAACGGCAGCTGGATCTCGTTGAAGTTTTCCGCGACATGGCGAGCGAGCGGCGCGGTCAGGTCATAACGCAGCGACATCCACTGGTCGTCATCGTCCTGCAGCGAGAAGACGCCTTCGTTGGGGCGGTCGCTGTCGGGCAGGAATTTGCCGAGCGCATCGGTATATTCGAACAGCGGCGTTTCGACCGGGTCGAAACCGTAACGCTCGTATACTTCGCGGATCTTGGCGGTCATCTCGTTGGTGGCATGGATATCGGCAGCCGAGCGATCGACAAAACCGCGCGGCAGGCGGGCTTTGAGTTTCTGGGGCTTCTTCTGCTTGTCGCTCATGATCGGATATCCATTGCCTGCGGGCCTCTAAGGAAAGGCCGGATTATTGTGCGGTTTCTTAGAGGATCGAGACTTGTGCGGCAAGGGCGAGCGCTGGCGCATATGGAATTGTGACGGCGTCGCGACCTCTCTTCGATCTTCCCCCATGTGGGGGAGATGTCACGATAGTGACAGAGGGGGGTGAGCAACGGTGCGGCAAAGATTGGGAAAACGGCTTTGCGCCAGTATCACCCCCCTCTGCCCTGCCGGGCATCTCCCCCACAAGGAGGGAGATCGGCTGAACGGCAGCCTCCCAATTCCATATGCAAAAACCTTGGCGGCAAGGGCGGCGCTGGCGAAGTGTGCCGCACAATGGTATGTAAAATGCACGTTGAGGGGATCATCACGATGGAAAAGCGTGTCGCCGTTGAAATCCCGCAAGCCATGTATCGGCTGCTCATGCGATATGCCGACATACACGGCTTCGATACCGACGCTTATGTTGCACAAGTCCTCCACAAGCATATTGAGGATTTACATGATATTGCTGCCGTTGAGGCCCACCTGGAAGAGATTCGAAACGGCAATTCGAAAACCTACACGATGGAGCAGTTGGAGCGAGAGCTTGGCCTCGACGATTGACAACAATATCGCCGGGAAACCTACCGCTAACCCATGATCCTCGAAGCCATTCAATACGCCGCCACCTTCCCCGTCACGCCCGCACAATTCCGCCCCTCCATCCGCTCCTCCGTCAACCTGTGGGCACGCGCCGGGCGTTGTGCCAGGGACTGGTCGGCGCATGAGGCGCAGTGCCAGGCTTTTATCCGCGAAACGGTTGCCGGCATGAGAGAGCGACGCACCGCCGTGGTGCTCGGGTCCGGCCTGTTGCGCGATGTGCCGGTAAAATTTCTCGCGCAAAAATTCGATACGGTCGTGCTGGTCGATCTCGTGCATCTGGCCAGCGTGCGGACGTGGCTGAAGGCAACACGCCTGCACAACACACGGCTGATTTCCCGCGATCTTTCCGGTTTCGACGATGTGCTGGCGGGCAGATCTGCCGAACCACTCGGGTTTCTGCGGCAGGTGCCCTATCTCGATCTGGTCATCTCCGCCAACATCCTCTCGCAGATCGGGGTCGGCGCGGAGCGGCGGCTGGAGACGGAAAAAAATGGTGACGTGACGGTCGTGCCAAAGCTGATTGCGGCGCATCTCGATGGGCTGGCCGGCCTGCCCTGCACAGTGGCGCTTCTGACCGATACCGGTTTTCGTGTCAGCGACCGCAGCGGCAAGGCTCTGGAAGAGGCAGACCTTCTGGGCGGCATCGCGCCACCGGCTGCGGCGGCACAGTGGCCGTGGACCGTCGTGCCATTCGGTGAGGAAAGTCGCGATTATCAGGTGGTGCACGATGTCATCGCCACATCCGCGTTCGGGCGATTTTCTGCCGATCGCGGCTGAGGCGGATTGCTTTGCCACATTGTTGGGCTAGGTTGCCCGCCATGAACCGTTTTGCTGCAACATTGATGGCGCTTGCCTGCCTGCTTTATGCGGCCATGCCGCTGGCCGCGGCACCGGTGGCTGCCGTTGCGGAACCGGCAATGGTGATGACGCATGATCATGCCGGTCATGATGCGGCCATGAAAAACATGGCGGCCATGGATCATTCCAGCCATTCCGGCAAAAGTTCAAAACCCTGCCCGCATGGCGGCAAAGGGTGTGTGACCCCGTTCTGCGCCGCCTGTCTGGTGCTGTTGCCCGATCTCGCGTTTCAGCCCTTAAGCCGCTTCGTCTCTTCCTACCCGCCCCCTTCGCCTGCACCGGAAATGGTGCCGCATGCGCCGGGCCTCGACCTTCCGCCTCCCCGAGCCTGAGTTTCGCTGTCACACTCGAACTCAAAACCCATTCTCGGACACGGAAGGACATACCATGTCTCCGAAGACTATCGCCGCTTGCCTGACCATCATGCTGCTCGGCGCAAGCCCGCTTGCCGCACAGGATCACAGCGCTCATCACGGCACGGCCGCAACGGACACGGCAGCCGCAAAAGCCCCCTCCTCGCTTGCCTTTGCCGCAGCCAACAATGCCATGCACAAAGACATGGCGATCGAATTCACCGGCGATGCCGATGTGGATTTCGTGGCCGGCATGATCCCGCATCATGAAGGCGCCATCGCCATGGCCAGGGTGCAGTTGCAATATGGCAAGGACCCGGAAATCCGCAAACTGGCGGAAGCGGTGATTGCTGCGCAGACGGCCGAGATTGCCGACATGAAGGCATGGCTGAAGGCGCATGCCAAGTAAGCCATCCAAGTAAACTCTGATCGTCAGGCAGGGCGGAAAACTTTCCGCCTTGCCTGATATCCGCACGCTGTCCATATTCCGGCTGGAGGATTTTTGTCATGACCATGCGTCCCATCACGGCGATCGGCTTCGATGCCGACGACACGCTCTGGCAGAACGAACAGTTCTTTCGCTCGACCGAAAGCCACTTTTCCGGCCTGCTCAAGGAATTTGCCGAGCACGACATCGTTTCGGAAAAGCTGCTGGAAGCGGAAAAGCGCAATCTCGATTTCTACGGATACGGCATCAAGGGTTTTGTGCTGTCGATGATCGAAACCGCCATCGAGGTGACCGACGGCAAAGTCGAGGCGCGCACGATCGGCGAGATTTTGGATGTCGGCCGGGAGATGCTGCGGCATCCGGTGGAAACCCTGCCGCATGTGCGCGAAACATTGGAGGCGCTGTCAGGTCATTACATGCTGGTGCTGATCACCAAGGGCGACCTGTTCGATCAGGAGCGCAAACTGGCGCAATCGGGGCTTGGCGATTTTTTCGATGCGGTGGAGATCGTTTCGGAAAAGAGCGCGACCACCTATCGCCGGGTGTTTTCACGCGTGGCGGATGGGCCGGAGCGGGCGATGATGATCGGCAATTCGCTGAAATCCGACATCGTGCCGGCGATTGCCGCGGGTGCCTACGGCGTGTTCGTGCCGCATGAGCTGACCTGGATTCTCGAGCATGTGGAACCGCCGACCGATGCGCCGCGGTTTCGCCAGATCGCCCATCTCGGCGAACTGCCTGATATCCTCGACAGGATCATGGGCGCTTGAACGCCGCCCTCAGCCGGTCGTTTTCCGGCTGGCAGAAACAGCCGTCGAGATGGTCGTTCACCATCCCCATGGCCTGCATGAAGGCATAGACGGTGGTCGGGCCGACAAAGGTCCAGCCGCGCTTTTTCAGGTCCTTCGAAAGCCGCGTGGAGACCGGCGTGGTCGGGTTGGCGCGCAGAGTTTCGTGATCCATGACCAGCGGACGCTCATGGGCCTGCGGCTCGTAGGACCAGAAGAATTTGGCAAGCGAGCCGAATTCGTCGCGCAAAACGATGGCGCGGCGGGCGTTGTTGATGGTCGAGACGATCTTGCCGCGGTGGCGGATGATGCCGGCGTCTGCCACACAACGGGCGATATCCTCCTCGCCGAACAGCGCCACCTTGTCGAAATCGAACCCTGCAAAAGCTGACCGAAAATTCTCGCGCTTGCGCAGGATCGTCAGCCAGGAAAGGCCGGACTGAAACCCTTCCAGGCAGATCTTTTCGAACAGCCGGATATCATCGGTGACGGGGCGGCCCCATTCCTCGTCATGGTAACGGCGGTAATCTTCCAGCCCGCCATGCCAGGCGCAGCGGAATTTGCCGTCATCGCCTTCGATAATGCCTGCCATCGCTCAACCATCCCGCCCGTTAACGCCATCTCGACGGCCTTCATAACACGTCAACCATGTCTTCCAACCACCCGGTAACCCTGCCGAAAGGTTTATGCAAAGCCCGGCATTCGGCGGACACCACATTTACCATTCGCTTGTGAATTGCCCCCAAGGTTTGCGCAGGATCAAAGCCGCAAGCGGATGAGACATTCCCGCAATCGGACAAGTAAACGCGTTGGAGCCGATGACGATGAAGAAGAACATGCCTTGCGCCAAATTGCTGGGGTTTCTTGCCCTCGGGCTTGCCACCACAGTCTCCTTCACACCGGCCAACGCACAGGATCGCTACCGCGAACGTCCGCCGGTCGTCGTCAGCCCCGACCTGACCGCACCCTGGCTGATGCAGCTGGGTGCAGCACCATCGCAGGCCGCGCCGCGTTACCGCACCGCGGCTCCGCAGCCGCAATATTACCAGCCGCAGGCGCAGCCGCGCCGTAGCCAGCAGGCCCGCCAGTATCTGTTCCCGCCGGCCCCTTCGCGTGCCGCCCGCCCGGCGCGCCCGCAGCAGGGGGCCCAGCAGGTGGCGATGCGCCGCCCCAACCTGCCGGTCATCCAGGGCAAGATCGAGCCGCAATTCCTGCCGCAGACAGTGTCCTACGAGACGCAGTATCCGGCCGGCACGATCGTCATCGATACCAATAACCGCTTTCTCTATCTCGTGCAGGCCGGCGGCCAGGCGATGCGCTACGGCGTCGGCGTCGGCAAGCCGGGTTTCGAATGGGCCGGCGAACACAAGGTGACCCGCAAGGCCGAATGGCCGACCTGGATCCCGCCGCAGGAAATGATTACCAGAGAAGCCGCCAAGGGCCATTACCTGCCCGCGCGCATGGACGGCGGCCCGGAAAACCCGCTTGGTGCCCGCGCCATGTATCTCGGCTCGACGCTTTACCGCATCCACGGCACCAATGCGCCCTGGACGATCGGCAGCGCCGTGTCTTCCGGCTGCATCCGCATGCGCAACGAGGATGTGACCGACCTTTACGAGCGCGTGAATGTCGGCACCCGCGTCATCGTCATCTGATCAGGCTTATGTAACTCCGTATTTTGCCCGGAAAATGTGACAAGATAGACACGATGGCAGACGTATAACGCTGCCCGTTTGTTCACATTCGTCATTCCTGATCTTGCCGTAACCATCAGGCCGGGACATTTTGTCCCGGCTTTTTTGTTATTGAAGGGGAACCTGATGAAGTCGGGTAAAATGTTGTTCGCTATTGCGGCAATGGGTTTGAGCATGTCGCTGGCGCTGCCGGTCAGCCAGGCAAGCGCGCAGTCGCGCCAGCCGCAGACGACGGCAAGCGATGTCGCGCCTTCGGTGCGCAACAAGCCGGTTCCGGAAAAATTCCAGCGCCGCATGGTGCGCTTCGCCACCAATGAAGCCCCCGGCACGATCATCGTCGATACCAACAACAAGTTCCTCTACCTCGTCGAAGGCAAAAACCGCGCGACGCGTTACGGTATCGGTGTCGGCCGCGAAGGTTTTGGCTGGTCGGGTGAAGTTTCGATCGGTCGCAAGGCCGAATGGCCGACATGGACGCCGCCGGCCGAGATGCGCGCCCGCGAAGCCCGCCGCGGCATCAAGCTGCCTGTCGTCATGCAGGGCGGCCCGGAAAATCCGCTCGGCGCCCGCGCCATGTATCTCTACAAGGGCGGCCGTGACACCATCTTCCGCATTCACGGCACCAACCAGCCGTGGTCGATCGGCCTCAACCTGTCGTCGGGCTGCATCCGCCTGATGAACAAGGATGTCGAACATCTTTATGCCCGCGCAGCCGTCGGCGCCAAGGTTGTCGTCATCGGTCCCGGCTCCAAGCCCGGCGACGTTGCTTTCAAGGATCGCGGCGTCGATATTTTCCGAACCATTTTTGGTGGTTAAAATGCCCGCTCCGGCAGCGTGATCGCGCTGCCGGAGCGTCGGACTTCAGACAATCGCCCGGTAAAATCCGGCAATTGTCACAGGACAGAGCAAAATCCGACATTTCTGTCGCATTGAGAACAGATTTTGCCGTATTATCTGGATAAATGAACAGCTGTGCAAAGCACCGCTTGACGGAAAATTATCCGCAATCACAATCTGTTCGGACGCACGCGCTCGCGGGTGATTCTCCTTTACGCAAGGGGTTTATACTCTCGATTGTGACAGCGAATACATATATTAGCATTGAATCATCTAGGAGATTCACAGAAATTGGGCTTTATCGACCGCGTCACCACCAATGTTCGTCTGATGTTGCAGCGACCACCGCGGCAGCAATATGCGGCTTTGTGCTATCGCGTTCGCAAGAAGCAGGCGGGTCAACTCGAAGTGCTTGTCATGACCAGCCGTGACACCGGTCGCTGGGTGATCCCCAAGGGCTGGCCGATGGAAGGCAAGAAGGCGCATGCCGTCGCCGAACGCGAAGCCTATGAAGAGGCCGGCGTGAAGGGCAAGGTGTCGAAGGATCCGCTCGGTCATTTCCACTACCGCAAGACGCTGTCCAACGGCGTGAAAGTGCCGGTTCTTGTGCAGGTACATGCGCTCGAGGTGGAGGAAATGCTGAAAACCTTCCCCGAAAAGGGCAGTCGCAAATACGAATGGGTAAGCTGCGAAGTGGCAGCCAGCCGCGTCAATGAGCCTGAACTGAAGATCCTGTTCATGCAGTTCGGCGGACGGATGTATTCCAACGCCACCGAGCCAGCCGCTCCGCCCTTCTCCGCCAAGACTGCCGGTGCCTGAGCACGTTTTTTCCGCCAATATTCTCCGCACAAGCCAAATCTGGAACGTTGCCGGCATCGGCTGCGTTCGGCGATCATCGGCCAAGCGACCGACGCTCTCACGATGCCATCAGGATAGACTGGAATGCCGCCCAACAGACCCCGTTTGGCCAAGCCGACGCTGGACAAGGATCTCGAAAAGATATCGCGCCTTGAAGAAGCAACGCGTTATCTCGGGCGCGGCGTGGCGATACACGGCACGGCACTGATATTTCTGATCCTGATGGCCGTGCTGGCCGGCAGTTTCGTCACCGGCCGGGCGGATGTCTTTCTGGTCGTCTGCGCGGCAGCGATTGCCGGTTACATGGCGATGAACATCGGCGCCAATGACGTCACCAACAATATCGGTGCGGCGGTCGGCGCGCGCGCCATGACCATGGGTTTCGGCCTTGCGCTGGCCGCCGTGTTCGAAATCGCCGGTGCCGTGATCGGCGGCGGCGGCGTCGCCGATACGATCGCCAACGGCATCATGCGGCAGGGCGTGATCACCGGCCCCGACGTGATGATCTGGGCGATGATGGCCGCCCTTCTCTCCGCCGCGATCTTCATCAACATCGCCACATGGCTCGGCTGGCCGATCTCCACCACCCATTCGATCGTCGGCAGTGTGATGGGGTCCGGCATCGCCGCCGCCGGCATTTCCGCCGTCGACTGGGCGACGGTCAGCGGCATTACCGCCAGCTGGGTGGTCTCGCCGCTTCTGGGCGCCGTCTTCGCCGCCGGTTTCCTGTTCCTCATCAAGGAAACCATCATCTACCGCGAGGACAAGATCGCCGGTGCAAAACGCTGGGTGCCGGTGCTGATCGGCATCATGACCGGTGCGTTTGCCGGTTATCTGTCGCTGGTCGGCCTTGGCCAGCTGACCGATGTCTCGGCGCTGACGGCCACCATCATCACCATCGTCAGCGGCCTGCTGTCATGGCGGCTGCTGATCCCCGTCATCGCAAGGCAGGCGGAAGGGCTGGAGAACCGCAACCAGTCGCTGCGCAAGCTTTTCCGTATTCCGCTGGTATTTGCCGCAGCCCTGATGTCCTTCGCGCATGGTGCCAATGACGTCTCCAACGCCATCGGGCCGCTGGCCGCCATCGTCTCGGCCTCGCGCCATGGCGCGATCGGTTATGTCGAGGTGCCGATGTGGGCGCTGGTCATCGGTGGGCTTGGCATCTCGCTCGGTCTTTTGCTCTACGGTCCAAAGCTGGTCAAACTGGTCGGCTCGGAAATCACCAAGCTCAACCCCATGCGCGCCTATTGCGTATCACTGTCGACGGCGTTGACGGTCATCACCGCATCCTGGATCGGCCTGCCGGTATCATCCACCCATATCGCCGTGGGCGCGGTTTTCGGGGTCGGCTTTTTTCGCGAATGGTACACCCGCCATTCCCGCCGCCGTTACGAATATGTTCGCGTGCGCGCCGGCGAAGAGATCGACACGGTGGAGCCGTTCGAACGCAACGATTATGAATTCCGGCACCGTTATCTGGTGCGACGTTCGCATTTTCTGAGCATCATTGCCGCCTGGATGATCACCCTTCCTTGCGCTGCCGCCCTTTCGGTCGTTATGAGCCTGATCATGTTCGCGATCTTTCTGTGATCGCCAAGACGGGATTTTAGATCATGCGCGCCAATTTTCGGATGCAGCGGCTTTATGTGGAAGCCGGGATCGCCATGGGCACGCCGCTCGAGGCGACGACCGAACAGTTCAACTATCTCGTCAACGTGCTGCGCATGACGGCGGATGCCGAAGTGCTGATCTTCGATGGCCGCAACGGCGAATGGCGGGCACGCCTGACCTTCCCCAGCCGCAAGAAACTGCTGCTGGAGCCGGTCGAGCAGACACGGCCGCAGCCGGACGCGTCCGACCTGCATTACCTGTTTGCGCCGCTGAAAACCGGACGGCTGGATTATCTGGTACAGAAGGCGGTGGAAATGGGCGCCGGCCTGCTGCAGCCCGTGATGACCCAGCATGTGCAGGGCAAGATCACCAATATCGATCGTCTGCAGGCCAATGTCATCGAGGCCGCCGAACAGTGCGGCATATTGTCGATCCCTGAAGTGACGGCACCGAAAAAACTGACCGATCTTCTCGAAACTTGGCCGGCGGAGCGACGTATCATCTTCTGTGACGAAGGCGACGAGGGCCAGAACCCGCTGCCGATCCTCTCCGCCATCACGGAGAAAAAACTGGCACTGCTGGTCGGGCCGGAAGGCGGGTTTTCGGAAGAGGAAAGGCAGCTTTTGCGCAGCCTCCCCTTCGTGACCGCCATCCCTCTCGGCCCGCGAATTCTCAGGGCCGATACGGCGGCGGTGGCGGCTCTCACCGTCATTCAGGCGGCAATCGGCGACTGGCGATAAACAAGCGCGGCAGATTTGACACACAATCGCCTCATTTTCTGAAGGCTTGTTGAAACAAATTCACTTGCACCGCACATGAAAGCGGTTCAAGCAGCCGGACGTTCGTCAAAAATACGGCACTCCAAAAGGTACTCTTCATGGCACGTGATACCACCGATCACACTCCCCTCACTTCGGTGTCCGAACTCTCGGCCTATCTGGCCGGTGGCGCCAAGCCCAAGGAGAACTTTCGGCTGGGCACGGAGCATGAAAAGTTCGGCTTTTTCACCGATAGTCTTGGCCCTGTTCCCTATGAAGGCGAAGCCAGCATTTCCGCGCTTCTCAAGGGCATGCAGGACAAGCTCGGCTGGGAGCCGATCATCGATGCCGGCAAAGTCATCGGCCTTGGCGAAAAGGACGGCATGGGCGCGATCTCGATCGAGCCGGGTGGCCAGTTCGAGCTTTCCGGCGCGCCGCTGAAGACGCTGCACGAGACGCAGGCCGAAACGGAACACCATCTGGCCGTTCTGAAGGAAGTGGCCGACCCGATGGGCATCCGTTTCCTCGGCATCGGCGGCAGCCCGAAATGGTCGCTTTCCGAAACGCCGCGCATGCCAAAATCGCGTTACGACATCATGACCCGCTACATGCCGAAGGTCGGCAGCAAGGGTCTCGACATGATGTACCGCACCTGCACGATCCAGGTGAATGTCGATTTCGGCTCGGAACTCGACATGGCGCGAAAACTGTCGCTGTCGATGAAGCTGCAGCCGCTGGCAACCGCGCTGTTTGCTGCCTCTCCCTTTACCGAAAACCGCCCGAACGGCTTCCTCTCCTGGCGCGGCGATATCTGGGGCGATACCGACAACCAGCGCTCCGGCCTGTTGCGCGCCGCCTTCGAGCCGGGTTTCTGTTTCGACAGTTACGTGGAATGGGCGCTCGACGTGCCTATGTATTTCATCGTTCGCGATGGCCGTTATCGCGACTGTACCGAGATCACCTTCCGCCAGTTCATGGATGGCGCGCTGAAGGGCAAGATCGAAGACTGGGAGCCGACGCTCGGCGACTGGACCAACCACCTTTCCACGCTGTTCCCCGACGTGCGCCTGAAGCGTTACCTCGAAATGCGCGGCGCCGATGGCGGCCCGCTGTCGCATATCTCGGCGCTGCCGGCCTTCTGGGTGGGTCTTCTCTATGACGACGCGGCATTCGAGGCCGCCGAGGCGATGACCGCCAACTGGACCTTCGAGGATGTGCAGTCGCTGCGCGACGCCGTGCCGACCGTCGGCCTTTCGTCGGAACTGCGCGGCACGCCGCTGTTCGATGTCGCCCGCGATATTCTCGACATCTCTTCGGCCGGCCTGAAAGCCCGCGATTACCGCAATGCCGAAGGCGCCGACGAAAGCATCTATCTGGCGCCGCTTGATCGCATCCTGAAGAACAAGGCGACATTGGCGCAGGAACTGCTGACGCTTTACAACGGCAGCTGGCTGAACAGTGTCGATCCGGTTTTCGAACACTACCAGTACTAAATCCGTCGACACCCTTTGCGCGAATAAGGAACCAAGTTTCGCGCAAAGACTTTCCCGGTATAGTGTTGCGCATCGCTTTGTAGAATTTCATCGATTTTCGACAGCTCGGTGCGCGACATCAAAGCGCTGCATGGCCTTGAGCGAGATAATCGCCGGGCCATAGGCGATTTGTTTCCGGAAAGGTTGGGCAGATGCTGCCGTTGTTCGAGATGATGCTGAAAGCCCAGAACGGCGCTGTCACCGAGGCGCTGGCGAAACAGTTCGGGCTGGCGCAGGAACAGGCGGCGGAAGCGATTGCGGCGCTGGTGCCGGCTTTCTCATCCGGCCTCAAACGCACCACCGCCAACCCCTACGACGTCGGCCCGCTGATGGCGGCGATGTTTTCCGGCGCTTACGGCAAATATTTCGAGGATGTCGGCAAGGCCTTCACCGATCAGGGCAAGGCGGATGGCAATATCGTGCTGGAGCGCCTGTTCGGCTCCAAGGACGTGTCCCGCGCCATCGCGGCGCAGGCGGAACAGTTTACCGGCATCGGTCAGGACGTGTTCAAGCGGATGATGCCGGCCATGGCCGGCGCTATGATGGGCGGGCTGTTCAAGCAGGCGACCGGGCAGCTGGGCGATACGGACATCTATCCGATGGCGGCGATCGGCCAGCACTGGATGAAGATGATGGGGTTTGGCAAGGCTGCCTCGAAAACCGCCGCCCACGACAATGACACATTCCCATCCGCCTTCGACAACCCTTATGCCAAGACAATGCGCGCCATGTGGGGGCTGGAAAAGGCCGAACAGCCACAGGCAACAGCCTTCAACCCGTTTGCCGACAATCCCTTCGCCAAAAGCTTTCAGGAGATGATGGCCGGCAGTTTTGGCGCCCAGCCGATGGGCCGGCCAACCGCCCCTTCCCCGAGCGCGGAGACCGCTTCCACCAACCCGCTGATGGATGCGATGAACAGCATGTTCGACAGCGGGCTGGACGTGCACAAGAGCTACCAGAAAAACATGGAAGCGATCTTCGACCGCTATCTCGGCCCGATGGAAAAACACTGAGCATAAAAAAGCCCGGCGCGGAAAACCGGGCCGGGCAAAGGCAGGGCTATTGGCATGACCCTGCGGGGAAAAACCGTTTCATCTCTCCAGCGACAGCATGTAGGCGCGGCGACCGCGCTGCCGGGCGGAGGAGAGATGGTGATAGGGATCGTCCAGCACGCCGGAATGGGTGAGTGCCTGCTCGACATCGCGACGGGTGAGGCCGATGTCATCCAGTTGCTGGTCATCGAGATCGAGCAGCGGATTGAGCGCCACGCGATTTTTCAAGGCACGCCACAGGGCCACAATTCGCGCGTTCAAACGGGCCGAAAACGTCGTGCCGCGCGGGGCTCCAAGCATTCCGTGTTGTGTCATCCGTTCGTTCATGCGCATGGCCTTGTCCTCTCTAAGGCACGGGAAAGACCGCTCCGGCGCTGCAAATGGCCGGCAGGCGGTCAGGGGAACTTCGCTCTTTCGAAGCGTTGTTGCTCTGGAATTGCGTTTCGTTATGTAAGATCACTATTGATCAGTCCAACGAATGTTTCTAATGGTTAGCATCAAACACCCTGATGGATCATCGCCATGGCCGCACCCCTCGATATCGACCAGCTGCACACCTTTGTCGCCATTGTCGACACCGGCAGTTTCACCAAGGCGGCCGACCGGGTGTTCAAGACGCAATCGGCGGTTTCCATGCAGATGCGCCGGCTTGAGGAACGGGTCGGCAAGCAGCTGTTCATGAAGGACGGGCGCGGCAACAAGCTGACCGCCGAGGGCGACAAGCTGCTGAATTACGCACGCCGCATCATCCGCCTCAACAACGAGGCAATGGCCGCCTTCGACGACAACCGTCTGGAAGGCACGCTGCGGATCGGCACGCCGGACGATTATGCCGACCGCTACATGCCGGAAATCATCGGGCGGTTCGCCAAGACACATCCGAATGTCGAGCTTTACATCGTCTGCGAACCTTCGCCGAGCCTGGCCGAAAAGATGGCGCGCGGCGAGCTGGATATCGCGCTCGTCACCCACAATCCGCGCCTGCGGGTTTCCGACGTGGTGCGCACCGAGCCTTTGTGCTGGGTGGGCTCCGCCAACCACCCGCTGAAGGACGATGCGCCGGTGCCGCTCGCCGTCGGTCGGCGTGATTGCCTGTGGCGGCAACTGGCCTGTTCGGCGCTCGATGCCGATGGCCGCGATTACCAGGTGTTGTTCACCAGCTGGTCGGCGACCGTTGTTGCCGCCGCCGTTTTGACCGGGCTTGCGGTTTCCGTTCTGCCGGAATCGGCGCTGCGCACCGGCATGAAGGTGCTGACCTCGGCCGACGGTTTTCCGCCGTTGCCGCCGGTGCAGATCGGCCTGATGAAACGCCCCGGCCTGTCGCCATCGCTGCTCAACGCCATCACCGACCACATCACCGCCTGCCTCGACAACATCTCGCCCGCCCCGGTTTCCGACGATATCGACGGCGACATGAAGACGGTGACGCGGCTGGTACGACCACGGATGGCGCAGGTGATGCCGGGCTGGTGAGGCGATCGTTGACTTCGCGTCACATCGGATGCAGCGTGGCCACGTAACGGCTGAGGATTTTGCCGATGGCAACGAAAGAACTTCAGATCGAGCTGGATTTGCCCGAAGACCTGATTGAGGTCCTCGACCGTGTTGCTGCGGCCGTGAAGGAAGATCGCGCAACGGTGATGCGTCGGGCGCTGGAACATTATGCCGAGCAGGAAGGCGCGATTATTCTGGATGAAGCGGCGGGGCTGGCTGAGCTGGATGCGGGATTGTCCGTCGATTTTGATGATGTGCTGAAGGAATCCTATGCGATCATCGAAGCCGCCGAAGCCAGACGGGCGAAACGAGCGGGCTGACTAAACTCCCCCGCGGCCTTGATAAGGACGTTGCCTGCCCCGACTTCATCCGATAACTTCCGCCGCATACTAGGCATCGTTGCGATCGGAAAACCCTATCATGTTGACATTGCGCCAGATGCGCTATTTCGAAGCGCTGGCCGCTGCACGCCATTTCGGAAAGGCGGCCGCCATGGTGAATGTCAGCCAGCCGGCGCTGTCGGCGCAGATCATGGAGATGGAAGAGCATCTCGGCACGTTGCTGGTGGAGCGCCACCGCTCCGGCGTGTTGCTGACCCCCAAGGGCGAAGCCGTGTTGCAGCGGGTGCGGCGCATTCTTGAGGATGTCGCCGGGCTGGAAGAGTTTTCACGCGATGGCGGCGGTGTTTTGCAGGGCCTGACGCGGATCGGCATCATTCCGACCGTCGCCCCCTATCTGGTGCCGGCGCTGGTGCCGCACTTGCGCGAAAACCATCCCGATGTGGAAATCGAGTTGCGCGAGGCAGTGACCGACCGGCTGATCGCCGACCTCAGCGAAGGCCGTATCGATGCGGTGATTGCGGCGCTGCCGATCGATGGCGATGGGCTGGAGAGCCGGCCGCTGTTTGCCGACCGGTTTTTCATGGCGATGGCCAATAATGACAGCGATGTGCTGACCTCGCCCTTGACCGAAACGCAGGTGGATGCCGAACGGCTGCTGCTGCTGGAGGAAGGCCATTGCCTGCGCGATCAGGCGCTGGCCGTGTGCGGCACGGCCGGAAAACGCAGCCTCGTCAACTTTGGCGCCACCTCGATGACCACGTTGTTGCAGATGGTCTCGCATGACATGGGCATGACGCTGATCCCGGAAATGGCGATCGCCACCGAAGCGGCTCGCAACGACCTGCGCATCGTGCCTTTTGCCGAGCCGGTCCCATCGCGGCAGATCGGGTTGATCTGGCGGCGCTCAAGCGGGAGGACCAAGGATATGGAGGCGCTGGGGGCGGCGATTTTGGCGTGTAGTCGGGGTTGAGGGTTGGCGGTATCCCTTGTCCGGATTTGGCAAAACACCCCTCACCAAGCGCGTCCAGCGATCGGCCTTGCCTCTCGCGGACTTGCTATCCTCTCCCGCAAGGGGAGAGGAAAAAACGCTGCGGCCCTTATCTCTCCCCTTGAGGGAGAGAAAGCGATTTCAACATCTTAGCCAAAGGCTAAGTGTTAGAAATCGCAAGTGAGGGGCTCACTACCCGGCCATCAGCCTTCTCGTGGATCGATGGTTCCGCAATGCATTGCCTCAACACAAACGCCAGTATCCCGTACCGCCCCTGCCCCATCCCGGCTTGGCGCATTGCCCCCTTGCGCCTAAACTCCAAGGCCCCGCCACACCTCCCGAGCCCCCATGACAGACGCCACCACCAGCCCCGCCGCCGGCTCCATTCACTGGAAACGCAATCTGTTCGTCTGCCTCACCGGCTCGTTCACCACCATCGTGGCGATGACGCTGCTCCTGCCCTTCCTGCCGCTTTACGTCGAGGAACTCGGCCTCACCGACCATGCCGCCATCGTGCAATGGTCCGGCATCGCCTATGGCGCGACCTTCCTTGCCGCAGCGCTCGTCGCCCCCATCTGGGGACGCCTCGGCGATATCTATGGACGGAAACTGATGCTGGTGCGTGCCGCGATCGGCATGACCATTGCCATCTCGCTGATGGGCATGGCGACCACCGTGTGGCAACTGGTAGCATTGCGGCTGGTGGTGGGACTTGCCGGCGGTTACGCATCCGGCTCGATGGTTCTTGTGGCGGCGCAGACGCCAAAGGACCGTTCCGCCTGGGCACTCGGCACGCTGTCGGCCGGCATCATGGCCGGCAATCTCGTCGGGCCGCTGATCGGCGGAGTTCTGCCGCAGCTGATCGGCATCCGTGCGACGTTCCTATGTGCCGGGGCCGCCATCTTTTTCGCCTTTCTCGCCACGCTGTTTCTGATCCGCGAGGAAAAATCGTCGACACGCAAACAGGCGGCGAAAAGCAGCGGCGGGTTTCGCTCGCTGCCGCACAAGGGGCCGGTTGTCGCCATGCTGTTTACCGGCATGCTGCTGATGTTCGCCAATATGTCGATCGAGCCGATCATCACCGTTTATGTGGCACAACTGGTGACTGACCCGGCGCAGGTGACGATCACCGCCGGTTTCGTCATGTCGGCGGCAGCGCTGGGCAGCGTACTGTCCGCCTCGCGGCTGGGCAAGCTGGCCGACCGCATCGGCACTTGGCGCGTCATCACCATGACGCTGGCGGTGGCGGCCGTGCTTTTGATCCCGCAGGCTTTTGTCACCGAAAGCTGGCAGCTGATATTTTTACGCTTCCTGATGGGGCTGGCGCTCGGCGGGCTGTTGCCCTGCATCACCGCCGTCATCCGCCACAATGTGCCCGACAGCGCAACCGGCGCCATTCTCGGCCTGTCGATTTCGGCGCAATATGTCGGTCAGGTCGCGGGGCCGGTTTCGGGCGGGTTTGTCGGTGGGCATATCGGCATGCCGGCCGTATTCATCGGCACCGCCGTGCTTTTGGCGGGCGGTGCCTTGTTCTGCCATCTGGTGCGGCCGGCGGAGACGCATTCCGCTTCCCCCGCCAGATAGGCTCAACCGAGATTGGCCTTGAAGAAACCGATCGTGCGGCTCCAGGCGAGATCGGCGGCCGCCTTGTCATAACGGGCAGAGGACGTATCGTTGTTGAAGGCGTGGTTGACGCCCTCATAAACGAAGATCTCGAACGTTTTGCCGTTCTTTTCCAGCGCCTCGCGATAGGCCGGAATGCCCGCATTGATACGCTCGTCGAGGCCGCCGTAATGCAGCATCAGCGGCGCCTTGATCTTTGGCACATCGGCGGCCGGCGCCTGCTGGCCGTAATAGGCCACGCCGGCATTCAGATCCGGCGAGTTCACCGCCATGCGGTTGACCAGACCACCGCCCCAGCAGAAGCCGATCGCACCGACCTTGCCGTTTGCGCCCTCGTGGCCGGCAAGCCAGCCGCGCGCCGCTTCTCCATCGGCCGCCGTCTTTGCCGGATCGAGGGTGGAAAACAGTTCGCGCGCCTTGTCTTCATCCGGCGGAGTGCCGCCGACAGGAGAGAGGAAATCGACGGCGAGCGCATTGAAGCCCTCGAGTGCGGCGCGGCGGGCGACATCGCGGATATGCTCGTTGAGGCCACGGTTCTCATGGATGACGATGATCGAGCCAAGCGGGCCGCTGGCCGATTTCGGGCGTGCCCAATAGGCTTTCATCTCGCCGGTCGCGCCGGGAAAAACGACGCTTTTGGTGGTGAGGCGATCATCATCGACAGCGACAACGGCGGCTTGTGCACCACTGGCGGCCAGCATGGGGGCGATGGCGGCAGCGGCCGCACCGGAACCGGCCAGCACCGTCAGCCGCTCCATGAATTTTCTGCGGTCGAGATGGAGATGGGTGTATTCGTCATAGGCGGAAATCATCGCCTGCGTGACTTTGGGCTTCTTGTCCATGATGCCTGCTCCTCTCGTGAAACGATGAAGCGAAGGTAGAGCAGAGTTCTGGACATGGCGACGCAGCGCCGTGGCGCCCACCCTACACGAATGCGTGAGGCAGGCGCCGCTTCAGCACAATCAGGAGGTCGCCAGCCAGATGGCCAGCCAGCCCCACATCAGCACGGTCGCCAGAAAACCGACCATGAACAGGGGGCGGCGCAGAAGCAGCCGGTTGCTGGTGATGTGCACATAGGAATGCGCATACCGCGACAGCACAAAGATCCAGGCAAGCGCAATGGTGATGATATTGTCGGCATTGCTGACGAAGATGGCCAGGACGCCGGCATGGAACAACATCGGCAGCTCGAACTGGTTCTTCAGATTGTTGTGCACCAGCAGGCTTTCCGGCGGTTCCGACAGGTTTTCCTTGAACTGCCGTGCATCGAATGTGCCGGACTTCACGGCGGCGACACGGCGCTTCGACAGCATGTAATACAGAATGAAAACGAGGAACGCATGCGCGATCATCGGCCAGAACATGGCGGTTGTGTCAGTCAGCAACAGGTCTGATGTCATCGGCTTGGTCCTCCAGCTTTTAGCCGGTGTTCTGACACGAAAACGGGCCGGGCAACATGCCCGGCCCGCCCGAAATCGGTGGAGAGTTTCTCGCGAATGCGCCTGGGCGCTTACGAGCTGACGCCCGGATAGTTCGGGCTTTCGCGGGTGATGGTCACGCCATGCGGATGGCTTTCGCGAAGACCGGCGCCGGAAATGCGCACGAAAGTCGCCTTTTCCTGAAAGTCCTTGATGTCCTTGCCGCCGACATAACCCATGGCAGCCTTGAGGCCACCGGCCAGCTGGTGCAGCACGGCCGAGACCGGGCCCTTGTATGGAACCTGGCCCTCGATGCCTTCCGGCACAAGCTTCAGCGTGTCGCGCACTTCCGCCTGGAAATAACGGTCTGCCGAGCCGCGCGCCATGGCGCCGACGGAACCCATGCCGCGATAGGCTTTGAACGAACGGCCCTGGTAGAGGTAAACTTCGCCCGGGCTTTCATCGGTACCGGCCAGAAGCGAACCGACCATGACGGCCGATGCACCGGCGGCGATTGCCTTGGCGACGTCGCCCGAAAACTTCAGGCCGCCATCGGCGATGACCGGAATGCCGTGCTTGTTGCCTTCCTCGACGGCCGCCATGACGGCTGCGAGCTGCGGCACGCCGACGCCGGCGACGATGCGGGTGGTGCAGATCGAGCCCGGACCGATACCGACCTTGATGCAATCGGCACCGGCATCGATCAGCGCCTTGGTGCCTTCCGCTGTGGCGACATTGCCGGCAATGATGCGGATGGCGTTCGACATCTTCTTGACGTGGGCGACCGCATCCAGAACCTTCTGGGAATGGCCGTGAGCCGTATCGACGACGATGACATCGACGCCGGCATCGATCAGGCGTTCGGCGCGCTCGACGCCATCGTCACCGGTGGAGATGGCGGCGGCAACGCGCAGGCGGCCCTGCGCATCCTTGGCGGCATTCGGGTTGAGCTGCGACTTCTCGATGTCCTTGACGGTGATGAGACCGACGCAACGGCCTTCATTATCGACAACCAGCAGCTTTTCGATGCGGTTGGTGTGCAGCAGGCGCTTGGCTTCAGCCTGCTCGACACCGTCCCTGACCGTGATCAGGTTGTCGCGCGTCATCAGTTCAAAAATTTTCTGGGACGGATCGGAGGCGAAACGGACGTCGCGGTTGGTGAGGATACCGACCAGACGGCCCGGACGGCCGCCGTTTTCAACGACCGGAATACCGGAAATGCCATGCGCCTTCATCAACGCGTGGGCGTCGGCAAGCGTGGCATCCGGGCCGATCGTCACCGGGTTGACGACCATGCCGCTTTCGAACTTCTTGACCTGGCGAACTTCCTCGGCCTGTTCGATCGGGGTCAGGTTGCGGTGGATGACGCCCATGCCGCCCGACTGCGCCATGGCAATCGCCAGACGGCTTTCGGTGACCGTGTCCATGGCCGACGACAGGATCGGCAGCGACAGGTCGATATCCTTGGCGATACGGGTGGAAATGTTGGTCTGGCCCGGCATGATTTCCGAGTGCCCCGGCTGCAGGAGCACATCGTCGAAGGTAAGCGCTTCCGCGCCGGTTGCCGAGATTACGATGCGTGCCATTGCCAATTCCTTCAGTTGGATAGGCAGAATCCTCCGGAAAAGGGAAAATCCCCGTCCGGCTTCTTCTGCATGAAATACATGGAAGTTGGCGAGGGCTGGTAACACGTTCATGACAGATTGGGAACAGAAAAATCCCGGAGGGGAGACCCGCCGGGATTGCATAGCTTGACTTGCCCCAGCAAAGATGCGAGCAATAATTTTATAATTCTACCCTTGGTTTAACCGCAAAACTTTCACTCAAACGATCTCCGGCCCATTCGGCGCTCATGGCAACGAGATACCCCGTCAAGATTAAAGCCGCTCCGAAGGTTGGCAGCCTTTACTGGTGTGCTCTGCACCCAGAGAACATGATCCACATTCCTGAGTTCTGGAAAAAACGACCCGTCGTGGTCATTTCTCGAAAGAACATGTTGCATGGGAAGGTCATCGTTCTACCCATAACTACCGATGATGATAACCAGAGCTACGAGAACAGCGTAGAGTTATCAAAGGCAACAAGCGACAAGATCAACGGGCGACGATGCTGGGTTGTCTGCGACCACCCCATGACCGTAGCAACCTCGCGGCTGGATTTCGTCAACAGGAACCCGCCCAGAATCGCTATGGATGAACTCTCTCCGATACTTGAGAAGTGTCATGCCAGCATGGCTGGGTGGGCGCAAAAGCCAAATCCAGAGATTTTGATAAAGGAAACAAGCACGTTCACGGACACTTCCGGACGGACCATCATTACCGATGAGGTCGTCATAGAGATTGATCTACCCACTCAGAAGTGAGGCGGCTGGCGGCGTGGCATCGCTGGACAACACACCATTGACGCGCATCCCGATAAGAACTAAATATACTTTATCTGCGGGGCATGGAAACACGCCACCGTCTCCCGAAAGGGACATATAAGCCAAAGCCACCCTTCGGGGTGGCTTTGGTCGTTTAAAGCGCCGCGCGATCAGAGATCGAACTGGTAGCTTTTTGGCACGAAGCGATAACCGTCCTCGAATTTTTCGGCATAACCGACCGCCGGGAACGGCATGTGGTAACCGAGGAAGGGCACCTTGTCGGTTGCGATCATGTCAAACACCTTGCGGCGGCTTGCCGCTGCCTTGGCCTTGTCCATGTCGAAACGCACCTGCCAGTCGGGCTTCTGCAACGAGAGTACATAGTGGTTGGCGGTATCGGCCGTCAGCACGAGGCGTTTGCCGGCGGATTCGACGTTGAACACCATGTGGCCCGGCGAATGGCCGAAGGCGGCCATGCTGGTGATGCCGGTGACGACATCCGTGCCGTCTCCGATGAAAGTGGTCTTTTCGGCCAGCGGTTTGACATTGGCGAGCACGCCCTTGTGGCCACCTTCGGCCGGCGTGCCGACGCGGGCCGTATCGGTCCAGAAATCATATTCGACCTGGCCGGCGACATAACGGGCATTCGGGAAGGCAGGTGCGCCCTTTTCCATCAGGCCGCCGATATGGTCGCCATGCATGTGGGTGAGGACGACGATGGTGACATCCTCGCGTTTGTAACCGGCAGCGGCGAGGCCTTCGATCAGCCGGCCATTGCCCTTAGGCCGACCGCCCTCACCGAAGCCGGTATCGAACAGGATCAGATCGCTACCAGTGTTGATGGCGACAGGCGCATAGCTGTTGACGAATTGGTCGGCGGGGAGAAAGTTCTTTTCAAGCAGGGCGGCCACTGCATCCGGCGCTTGATCTGTGCCAAAGGTTTCGTTCGGCTTCGGCAGCGCGCCAAAACCATCACGAATGGCAAGGATTTCGAAATCACCGAGTTTGAAGCGGCTCACTTCCGGTGGCATGGCATGATCCATGGGCAATCCCTTGTTGGCTTCGGCGCCGGCTTGCGCGGTCTGCGCTGCAGCCTGGCCCGACAAAATGGCCGGTGCGGCCAGCACACCGAGACCGGCAGTTCCAAGCATCGTCCTGCGATCGATCGTAAAGCGTGTCATGATGTTCTCCATCGTTTTTCCACCGGCCGAGCGAAGCAGGACCGTCCCGAGGGAAAAGATAGAAATGCAGGCGAACGAGCAAGCGGGCGTCACGCAGACGTGATGCGAAATGACAAAAGTTAGCCGGACATGATTGGCATGTCATCAAATGAGGAATACAGACGTCACCAACCCAGTCTTTACAGCGACGCATCGTAGTTTCCGAAAACCGGCACCGGCTTCCGGGTCGATGCGCCAAGGCCGCAGCATCCTTTCCGTGAAGCGTATCCGATGAACCGCGCAGTGCCCCTCATTCTTGCCGTCGCTCTTTTCATGGAGCAGATGGATTCGACCGTCATCGCCACCGCCCTGCCGACGATCGCAGCCGATCTCAATGTCGGGCCGATCACCCTGAAACTGGCGCTGACATCCTACATGGTGGCGCTTGCCGTGTTCATTCCGATCAGCGGCTGGATGGCCGACAAGTTCGGCGCCAAGAAGGTTTTTCGCTCAGCCATTCTCGTCTTCATCATCGGCTCGATCCTGTGCGCCGTTTCGTCCAACCTGATCGAATTCGTGATGGCGCGGTTTCTGCAGGGCATGGGCGGCGCGATGATGACGCCGGTCGGGCGTCTGGTTCTGCTGCGCACCACCAAGCGCAGCGACCTCGTCTCCGCCATGGCGCTTCTGACCATTCCGGCCCTTGTCGGACCTCTCACCGGCCCGCCGATCGGCGGTTTCATCACCACCTATTTCTCCTGGCACTGGATTTTCATCATCAATGTGCCGGTCGGCATTCTCGGCCTGATCATGACCGGCATCTACCTGCCGGAGATCGAGAAGCGGGAATCGCCGCGCATCGATTTCCTCGGTTTCCTGCTGACGGCGTTTTCGGCGGCCGGCGTGGTGTTTGGCCTTTCCGTCATCGGCCTGCCGGCCCTGCCACCGGCTGTGGGCATTTCCGCGACGCTGATCGGCATCGCATGCCTTGTGGCCTACGTGTTTCACGCGCGCCGCCATCCGTTCCCGATCCTCGATCTGCAGATCTTTCAGAACAACGCGTTTCGCGCAGCGATGATCGGCGGCACGATATTTCGGGTTTCGACGGGCGCCATTCCCTTCCTGATGCCGCTGATGCTGCAGCTCGCCTTCGGGCTGAACCCGTTCCAGTCTGGCCTGATCACCTTTGCCGGTGCCGGCGGCGCGCTGACCGTCAAGTTCATCGCCAAGCGGGTCTACAAGGCCATCGGCTTCAAGACGACGCTGATCTGCGCCGGTGTCGTCGGCGCCATCACCACGGTCGTCAACGGCTTCTTCACGCCGCAGACCCCGCATATGGCGATCATTCTTTTCCTGTTCGTTTCCGGGCTGGCGCGCTCGTTCTTCTTCACCGGCGCCAATGCGCTGAGCTATTCGGAAATCGAGGATTCGCAGGCAAGCCAGGCAACCTCGATGTCATCCGTGCTGCAGCAGGTGAGCATGGCGCTGGGCGTCGCTTTCGCCGCCTCGGTGCTCGAGGCATCGGCGGCCCTATCCGGCACGCATCTGCAACTGGCGGATTTCCATATCGCCTTCTACGCCGTCTCGGTGATGTCGCTGCTGGCGATCATTCCGCTTCTGCCGCTCGACAAATATGCGGGATCGGTAGCGTCCGGCCATGGCCCCGGCCTGCAGGCAAAACCGGCTCCGGGGGAGTGAGGCAAAGGTCTGGGTAACCGGACTATCTTCTCCCCTCGTGGGAGAATGTGGCCCGAAGGGTCGGATGAGGGGGAGCAAAGCCATATCGCAAGCTCTTGCCGTGTCGCCCCCTCATCGCCTCGCTTTCGCTCCGGCACTTCTCCCCACCGGGGAGACGATATTCGTGGCATCGTCGCTGCCTCATGGACAACTTGCCGATGGCAAAATCACCGACCCTGATCTTCGGTCCAGCTTTCACGCTCGTCGACATATTCGGCAGGTTCGTCCTGCACTTCCGACACGCCGGTCTGACGGCCTTTGAAACCCTTTGCGAGCAGGAACATTTCCACCGATTCCTGACGCGATGCACCCGGCTTGACGTGGATGACCTGCTTAAAATTCCGTTTCAGCATGTCGAGCAGCTCCTTCTCGGTGCCGCCCTGGAATGTCTTGGCCAGAAAATGGCCGCCGGGCCCCAAAACCTCGACGGCAAAATAGGCCGCGACCTCGCACAGATGCATGGTGCGCAGGTGGTCGGTCCGGTGGTGTCCGGTGGTGGGGGCCGCCATGTCGGACAGAACGAGATCCGGTGTGCCGCCGATCGCCTCGATCAGCTGGCGCGGTGCATCATCATCGAGAAAGTCGAGCTGCAGGATTTTCACACCCGGCAGAGGCGCCATTTCGAGAAAGTCGATGGCGGCAACGCGGATGTCCTCATCGGTCGAATTGGTGACCTTGGCGGCGATCTGCGACCAGCTGCCCGGTGCGGCACCCAGATCGATGATGCGGCGCGCGCCCTTCAGTACCTGGTGTTTTTCGTCGATCTCCAGCAGCTTGAAGGCCGCGCGGGCGCGATACCCTTCCAGCTTGGCACGCTGTACGTAAGGGTCGTTGATATGGCGCTCCAGCCAACGTCTGGACGATGCCTTCAGCTTGCCACTCTTGACTTTTTGGCCGAGCTTGCGGCCGATGGGCGGTTTCGTCATCGCCTTGCTCCTGAAGATTGTGGGCCTGATGCGGGTGGTCGTGGCGGGCGCTGCTGCGCATCGCCATCCCGGCCACCATCCCGACGCACGCGATGCCTGCGCCAGACGCCGTCATCGGCCATCATTTCGGTCAAAATGCCTTCGCGCAGGCCACGGTCGGCAACACGCATGCGCGTACTCGGCCAGCGACGGCGAATGGCTTCGAGAATGGCGCAACCGGCCAGAACCAGATCGGCACGATCCGGCCCGATGCAAGGGTTGGCGGCGCGGCCGGCAAAATCCCAAGACAGCAGCTTGTGCTGCATGGCATCGACTTCGCTGTTCGACAGCCAGACGCCATCGACGCGGCGGCGATCATAACGCGGCAGATCGAGATGCACGCCGGCAAGCGTGGTAACGGTGCCCGACGTGCCGATCAGATAAAAATCCTCAGGCCCCGCGCCGACATAATCCATGTCGATCGGCGGGCACTGGAACTTTTGGAGCATGCCCTCGACTTCGGTGACCATCGCCGAAAACACATCCGGCGTGACATCACGGCCACCATGACGTTCCGACAGCGTCACCACGCCAACCGGCAGCGAGGTCCAGTCGGTGATATGGCTGGCAAGGCGGCTGGAGCGCTGGTCACCGATGCGGATCACGGCGATTTCCGACGAACCGCCGCCGATATCGAACAACACGACGGAGCGCGCCTCACGCCCGACCAAAGACGAGCAGCCGGACACGGCAAGCCGTGCCTCGGTCTCGCGATCGATGATTTCGAGGTCCAGCCCGGTTTCGGCGATGACCCGCGACAAGAACAGTTCGCCGTTTTCGGCAGCGCGGCAGGCTTCCGTTGCAATCAGCCGCATGCGCTTGATCGGCCGGTTGGCCAGTTTCGAGGCGCAGACGCGCAAGGCATCCACCGCACGGTCCATGGCATCCTGCGACAGCCGGCCGGTGGCACCCAAACCCTCGCCCAGACGCACGATGCGCGAAAACGCATCGACCACGCGAAAATGGCCGGGACGCGTCGGCTGGGCGATCAGAAGACGGCAATTGTTGGTGCCGAGATCGAGGGCCGCATAAAGATCATCGGGTTGGGAGAGGTTTTCACGGCCACGGTCGTATCCACGCTCCGGGCCGCGATCATGGCCCTTGTCCTGCCCACGATCATGACGCGCGCCACGCGGCTCGAAAGCCGGATGCTGGCCATGGCGAAGCTTTGCTTCACGCGCCATATCCGGCAACGCTGCTACAGTTTCGCGCGAATCACCCTTGCCGCTGCGATTGTCGCGCTGCTGTTTATCCGCCTGCTGGCCGGCCGGCGCCAAAGGACGCACCTGCGGGCTGCGGCCATTTCGATTTTTGTTGCGCCGGCGATTGCGGCCCTTGCCGGGGGCTTGGCCGGGGTTCTGGTTCGAATTCTGCCTGGAATTCTGGCCGCCCGCCGCCCCATTTGCCGCCGCACCATGGTTTTCACCCACGTGACTGGTGCCCGCGTGACTTGCACCGCCCTGCCCTGCGCCATGGGCAGCATGATCGCCGCCATGATGCTGGCCGCGCGAAGAGGCGTCGCCATGGTCATTCCTGGGAGAATTGTCACCATGCGCCTTTTGAGAAGGCGCACCACCACGCGACCGGCGGCGCTTGCGCTTGCGCACAGGCATGCCGTCATCATTCGTTTCCGGACGTCGGGCTTCACCGGTCACGCCGGTTTCGCCGCCACGCGCAGGTAGGGCAGCGGAACGGGGCTTACCGTTCTGCTTTGCCTTGCGGCGCCTGCGGTTTTTGCCGCTGCGCCCTGCCGTCGACGCCCCGCCATCTGGCGGCGCATTGCCGCTGTCGGGGTCCATCACTGATCTTTTCCGTCTCGCCGCGCAAGAACCCCGTGAAATGGGACTGCCGCAGGCATCTGGTGTTTCGTTGGCGTTAGGATAACAGCGACGGGGGCATTCGCCAATGCCTTTTTGGCAAAGCGCCGGAGCGGCTTGCCGCAGGCGGATCAGGCATCATCCACAGGGATGGAAAAACACATGAAAGTTTTTTGAAAACGGTATTTGCATTCGCGAAAACTTTGGTTATAAGCGCCGCACACCGATGAGCCGGCCACACGCCGCTCCCTGCTGGGGAATAGTTCAACGGTAGAACGACGGACTCTGACTCCGTTAATCTTGGTTCGAATCCAGGTTCCCCAGCCAATTCTTCTTCCCATTAGCTAAACCGCCCGGCATGGCTTCAACCCGCCGCGGCCGATATGCTGGCGTCAGAGAATAACCACCCTTTCGCCGAACGGCGTATCATCGTCGAAATTCTGATTGCCGATTCGTTCGCTCTCTCCAGACAATCGCTGCTCCTCCGGCTGATCGCTCGTTTCGGCGGCAGTGTGGGCATGATGTGGTGGCGCGCCATCCGGTTTCTCATCGGCGGCGTCTCGCCGCAACCGTTGCTGATCAGCCGTTATCTGCTCCTGACGGGCAGCAACCCAAGCATTGTCCGGCTCGGACGTGATCGAAAGACTGCTGTCGATCCGCGTCGCCTCGGACGCGGCACTGGCGGATATGCGGGTGACCGGCTCAACCATGATGCCTTCTCCTGCTCGTTTTCCATCGGAAACACCATTCATCTCCTGACTGGAGATAGGCTTTATCGATGGCCATGCAAGTATGACGTGCTCGCCGTCATCCTTCAGCCATGTCGCCGGTCTGCCGAGACATCGACCGCATGTTCAACGGAATGAGCGCGCGGATCAGGCCGATCAGGCAGAAACCGGGCCATCACCATCCTGCGACAGGATAGCCAGTCTGCCGGCGGTCGCATCCGTCTGCTGCAGAAACACACCGTAGGGTTCGTCCCGAATTTCGGTCAAAATCTCTTCAGGGCCGATCACGACGGGTGCCTGGTCATCCGCATATTTGTAGAATTCAAGAAAACCGTCTTCCGCCAGCCTGCATGCGAATGCCAGAACCTCGTTCACGTCCGCACCCGTCTTTTCCAACAGGTTCTCCGCCGCACTCAAAACGGCATCCTCGTCCAGGGCACTCAAAAGCAACTCGCGCTCGATCAGTCTCTTATCCATCATCTTCTCATTCTCCGAGCGGTACACGGTCGCCGGACGGCTGAACTTTTACGTAAGGGCCCTTGTGAACCGCATCGCCGCCGCCGCCTTTCAGACCTTCCGGGTAACCGCGGTTGAGCGATACGGAGCCGCCCTTGCCGTCATAATAGCGCACGCCATCTCCTTTGCCGAGCGGCGCCTTCGTCCAGCCGGCGTCGTCCCGCAGCTCGCGATCCAGAATGTCCTCGGCCTCTTCGTAACGCTTGCCGCGCAGGCGGTCCGCATAGGGTTTTGTATCGCGCTTTTGCGGTTTTGGCTTTTTAGGCGCGCAATTGCCATTGCAATTGTCGCGCTGCTGGGAGGCATTTCCTTGCTGGTCCGCCTTCTGCTGTGCCTGCTGTGGTTTTGCCGGCGGCTGGGCGGGTGGTTTGCCCGGCGGGGTTTTCACCGGAGGGCGCGCGGTGCTGCTCTTCAGCAATTTCTCAAGGAGTTTGATCAGGAACTTCATGGCGCTGATCCAGCCCAGATATCATCCCACTCACCACCGGAGGATTTTTCAAAAGCAACGAGCAGATCGTCGATCGCGTCGTCGGGATGTTTTGCAGTGTCGTTGAAGAAATTCTCCGCTTCCGGGCCATCACACCCGCCATCGGTGATCGACATCAGATAGGCCCATTTCATATGCGCCCGCTCGGATGCCAAACCCAGACGTGTACCGGAAGTTTCATAGGACAGCACGCGTTCCATCATCTCGCCATCCGCCACATCCAATGTCGCCGGATGCACATCGCGCAGATAGGCCACCACCTTGAGCCGAGAGGCCTGCATGCGGGCATCCTCGATCATCGCGATCATGTCAGGGGACAGATGCAGCATTCCCCTGCCCGCCAGAAGCGTTGCCACCGGCCGGCGCCCACGCTTGACGCCGCCGCCCCAGACGGGATCGGGCGAAAAGAAGATCAGCTCGGCCGGGCCGAACAGGCACCAGGCCTGCGTCTCGTCCAGAACCGGAAACACCTGCATCATGACGTTTGGATCGGCATGGCGAAAGATCACCGTTTCCGTGGCCGGCCCGCGCGCGGCCACAGGCTCGGCTGCGGCATCATCGGCGCCACCCGCCGCTGCCATCTCCACCTTCTCGCCATCAAAGACATCGGCTGCAGTGCCGCGCGGAATGGTGATGCGGTTGAGGCCGCGCAGATGGCGAAACAGGCTCTCGGCCGTCAATGTCTCGTCGCCAGCCCAGAAGACGATGGCCGAGCGCTGATCGGCGAGGTGAACCAAGGCCTCCAGCCGGGCAATGACGCTTTCCGGATGCGGCGCACCGGATTGTGCCAGCATGCCGCCAGCAGAAACATCGCCGGCATTCAGGCTCGCCAGCATTTTTTGCGACAGAAGAGCCGCCTGCGCAGCCAGCGCCTCGTCGGACAATGCATCCGCCTCGCCCTCACCGGAAACGCCAAAATCTTCGAGCAGCGCTGATTGCGCCGGCCGCGAGGGATCGACCAACCAGGGGCCACCGGCCACGATGGCATAATCACCGCCGGCATGGCGATAAAGCGGGCGATGAGCGATATCGGCGCGGTAGAGCGAGGCTGCCAGATTTTCGAAACGCGCGCCATCCATGGCCGCAAAAATGCGGCGGCCCGGCTCGCCGGCAAGCGCGCTCAGGCGTGCCAAAAGCGCCCGTCCCTCTGGCGAGAGCGGGTTTTGTTCGCGCTCGCGATCGATCATGATTATCCTCTCACCGTCGGCATGGATTGCGCGGCCATGCTGGCCTGGCACGGCGTGCCGCCGCTTGCCGCACTGCCGGCTCCACCGCCGCCGCCCGCACCCTTGCCCTCGTCGTCACCGATAAACACATCGCCGGAGCCGGTCTGCGCATTGCCGCCGCAATCGATGGCGTCACCGATACGACCGGCCGGCTTGCCATTGATGAACACGGTGGCGGAACCCGCCGCCAGCGCCCGTCCATGCGGCCCGGCATGACCGGCTACGCAGGCATGCGGCGCATAACTGTCGCCGACCCGCATCAAGGGGCGGTCGTTGACGTAGACATCAGGACTGCCACCGGTCGCCGGCGATGGCGGGAAGTGGCAGGCGTGGGCTGAGCCGATATCGGCGCGTCGGTGGGCTGGGGGCATGGGTGATCCTCTCTCTAAGAGCGAGACGTTGTCCTGAAAAGACAACTTTACTTAGTGTGCGCAGTGTTCTCGCTTATGACGTCGAGAGCGTTTGTTTCCATACCAATGGGAATTGTACCGCTGAGGCCATTCGGGCGAGCCGACGACACTCGACCAACAGGCACCCTCGTATCTCCAGAAGCATCCGATGGAATAAGGTTCGTCGGCGCTCCACCGCCAGCAGCTGTATCCTCCGGCCGCCTCCACGCCGGATATCCGATACCGCCAGCCTTTTCGACTGACGGCTTTATAGGTTCTCCATGGCTAGACCCACCGACCATCATCAAGACCTGAACATCAAACCGAATGATCTGGGGAAGAGGAGCTTTGTTAATTACGTCAAAGGCGACATATAGATTTCTGCCGAATTCGCCCGGAAACGCGCGCTCAGCTCGAGCGCCGTTATTGAAGTTGAACTCCAACACTTTGTTATCTGTAACTAAGCATGATCTATTCGAGTGGAGAGGCAAGAGGTCAATTTGGTACACACTGTCGATCTGGATCGGAATCCCTCCGCTGGATTTATTCACCAGATCAATGGCATCTCGTCCCGCACTGCCAACATCACTCTCTCCGGCTTTCATAGAGGCCATTCCTGCGCCTCTTTCTTTTGTAAGACTTCCATCCTTGAGCAAGTTTCCGTCGCGAGCAACTTTTGGAGAAGGAGCAAGATCCTCTATTGAATAAAGACTTGTCTTCATCCCAGTAAACCTAATTAAAATTCCGTGATATTCAGACCTGTGGATCCGAACAAATTTTGAATATCTTTTAAATTCACCTGCAGGAAGAATATCGTCTACGACAATGTAGGCAGCATGTAAAAGTTTAGTTCCCCAAGACAAAAGATTATTGTTATAGGGCTCATGGTTATATGTCGTTGATTCAATCGCGTCGGTACCATCACCAAGATTGGCTCCCGGCATAGTTAGTTGCGGCTTGCCATCTTGGTGAGTCTTAGCGAGAATCTGCCTGAACGCGTTATCAGTCATGGCTGAATAGCCTTATATAGAAGGTCGTATTGGACGCGAAAAACATCACTCAATATAAAAACGCCATCAGATGTTTCTTTTTCACTGCACACTTTATACTTGCAGTAATATGCGCGACACATTGGCTGGGCGATTCCATCAGGATACTCGGCCTGAAAAAATAACGTGCGGTAGGAACTGTCATCAAATGACGTGATTTCCGGTGCATAATCGCAAAAATACGGAGTTCTCTGAAACGCATTCTTAGCTTCGGCTGACAGCGAATCGAAAACAGAGCGATGACATTTCGCATCCAGACCACATGCCCACACCAAAAGCCTAAAAGCTTCAGAGGCAGACGTCAAAGAAACGTCAGAGTCGCTTTGCTTCTCATTTAGACGGATTTCTTCAACGTAATCCACGAACTTCTCTTTAAAATCGTTACTTATATCAAATTTAAATTTCCACATCTCAAAGAAAACATTATCGCCTTTGCATTCGCTTAATTTCTTGGTTATTTCACTAGTAATGTTGTACTGCTTGCAAACGCCAGGGAAATTTATAGCGACAGTATTAACTGTACCTTTATTATGGCAAATTGCATCAATCAGATTAACGACATCAACTGCACAAGCTTGAGGCAGCCGACGCTCGACACTCTCCGGCATAGGCGTTGAAGTCTGAGCGCTTACTGAAAAGGCAAAGCAAAAATTCAAAAATACGAAAGTAAAAAAATTAGATATTTTCATATTACTCCTCCCTCAATTGATATCGATACGTTTTGATTTTTGCTTGATGCTTTGAGCTCCTTCGACAAGCACATTCTCTCCTCGAATGGTTATCTGCCCATCCTTGTTCATGGTAAACTCCGATTTTCCGCATTTTATTGAAAACGCATCCCCCACACCAAACACGACCCGCTGCCCCACCTTGACTATGTGGTTCAAAGTTACAGAAAGAGAATAGTCCTTAGCGGTATTGATCGAGAGACCGTTGTCATAATTTTGCTGCGAGTTCCCAGACACATCTAGTGTATAATTCTTCTCAACTGAAGTTGCCACATCTCCTGACACTATAGTTATCAAAGAACCTTGATTATGAACATTTGAAAAATCTGTATTTTTCGACATTCCGTCAAAAGGAAGACCGAAATTAAATCTATCTACGAAATTTGAACTCATAATAGACATGACGGCATCACTTTCGCCGATCATCTGCACTAAATTTCTTCCTGTTGATATTGTTAGGTTTTGATTATAATAAAAATCAGCCCAACCTAAAACAACCCGACTTTCGTTCATACCTATTTGTTGGTGATGATTTGCGTTTGTGTACTGAACAAAGTTATTCTTTACGCCAACATTGTAATCCCGCTCGGCCTGAACAAATATCTCCTCGCGACCCACATCATCTTCAAAACTTAATTCGTTAAAACCGCGCCCCTTATGCGTGTTGGTCCGAAACGGCTCTTCGTCTTGTTCGCCGGCAGGTCATACGGAACCTTCTGCATCGCATTCGGAACCACACCCGTCACCAGCGGCCGATCCGGATCGCCGTCGACATAAGCAATCATCACTTCCATGCCGATACGCGGGATAACCTGCCCGCCCCAGGTTGAGCCGGCCCAGTTCTGCGCCACGCGCACCCAGCAGGTGTCCGATCCGTCCTTCTTGGCCTTGCGGTCCCAGGGGAACCAGACCTTGATGCGGCCGTACTGGTCCGGGTGGATCTCTTCGCCCTCCGGCCCAGCGACGATCGCCACCTGCGTACCCTCGATGCGCGGACGCTTGGTTTCCCTATGCGGCGTCATCGGTACGCGGGAGGGTACGGCTTCGAACTCGTTGCGGTATTCCGGTTCGTTGCTGTTGGTTTCGTAGGAGCGGTCTACCACCGTCTGGATCGAGCGGATGATGACGTGTTCATCGTAGACATTGTCGGGATGCGCGACTTCGTAAGGTGTAAAACGGCGGCCAGTTTCGATGATGCGGCTGGTAGAAGCACCGAAAACGCGGTCATGGTCGGCTTCCGACGCTTGAGACCGCAGTTTTTGCGCACGCTCGGCTTCGGCAACGGAGGAGATGCGGGCCGGGTATTCGTAAAGCTCGCGTTTGGTCGCATCCGGCATCTGCACCAGAGATGGTGTCATCGTGCCCGGCACCATGCGGGGGGTCTCGAAATTCCAGTCGGCGCCGGCGCGCTGGCCCGGCACGTAGGAGAAACGACGCGCCCATTCATTGATGTGGTTGCGGTCGGACGAGCCTTGCGCCAGGCGCACTCTCTTTTCACCCTGCGCCGAGGCTGACGGGCCGAGCCAGCCATTGGCCGTATCGGCCACATGCAGCTTGTGTTTGCCGTCTTCGTGGCTGAACCAGTAGAACAGGCCGTCTTCTTCAAAACGACGGCAGAGATAGTCAAAATCTCGCTCGTTGAACTGGACCGAATAATGCTGTTTTGGCGGAGATGTAATTACGCCAGATGTATCCGGTGCCGGGATGCCGTGTTCGGAAAACAGGATTTCGGCGATCTCGATCGACGTCTTGTCCATCCAGATGCGGCAATCGGAACGGCGGGCCAGCAGCCACATCTGCGGACGCAGCACCATGACATAGGACCGCAGACCGCGGGTGATCGGCGGACCTTCGTTGAGTTCGGTAACGAGACCGTTGAACGGGCGGCGGATGGCCGGAACATCCTCGCCGTCCCCCTGCTGCACCTCGACCGAGACATCGAGCAGACGGCCGATAAGCTCTTCCGGCTTGATCTGCTCCTTCTTGGTGCGGGCGACGAGACGGATTTCGAACAGCGAGGAAATACCTTCCTCGATCGTGACGCGCTCGGCGAGAAGCTGATCTTCTCCCAGCGGCGAGTTGATCTTCAGGATACGGCTCGCCTGGATGAAATCGGCGGCGGAAGATGCATTGTCCATAAGGTGCCCCGGCAAATGCTAAAGTAAAACGCCCGCCGGATTGCCGGCAGCGAAAAATTGAATGCTTGCTTTTGCGGGGAAAAATATGGCGCCAAGGGGGCAAATCAACCCAGAATGGGCGCTATTCAAATATAGGGTGTTTTTACGGGAATTTTAGAAAATCGGCATGAAACCGGTCTATCGCCGTCCCTTCGGCCGCGTCGCCAGCACGTTTCTGATCGAAAAACTGGAATGAATGCGCAGCACGCCCGGCAGCGCCGAGAGGATCTCCTTGTGGATGCGCTCGAATTCCAGCGCGCTCTCCACCTCCACCCTCAAGAGATAGTCAGAATCGCCGGTCATCAGAAAACATTCGCGGATTTCCGGATATTTGCGGATCGCCGCCTCGAAGCGGTTCAGATGATCCTCGGTCTGGCGCTCCAGCGTGATGTTGATGATGACAGCGATCGTGTTGCTTCCGGCGCTTTCGATCAGCGCCGTATAGCCCTTGATCACCCCCGCCTTTTCGAGAAGCCCGATGCGGCGCAGGCAGGCGGATGGCGACAGCCCGACCTCCGTGGCGATCCTGGCATTGCTCATGCGGGCGTTCAGCCGCAGCAGGCGGATGATGTCGCGGTCTATGGCATCGATGGCGGACATGCGGATTATTCCATAAGTTCGAAGATCATCCCGAAAAACATCAATTGATGCAATGATCAAGCAATAAACGATGGGATATTGCGTGATCGTTTCAATAAGCTTGAGTCATAAGTCAATAATGACGGGAACGGGTGCTGCAGACTGGCCTCAAGCGTTTTCAGGCGTGGCTGCTGCCGCAAGGCGGACTCGGCCAAAGCTGTGTTTCGCAGTATAGTGGCCTTTCCGGCATGAACCACTGAGGACAGAATGAAAGTCTCCATTCTCGGCGCCGGCGTCATCGGCGTCACATCCGCCTACCAGCTTGCCAAGGCCGGCCACGAGGTCACCGTCATCGACCGCCAGCCGGGTCCGGCGCTGGAAACCAGCTTTGCCAATGCCGGCGAAGTGTCGTTCGGGTATTGCTCGCCCTGGGCTGCCCCCGGCATTCCGCAGAAGGCGATGAAGTGGCTGTTCATGAAACATGCACCGCTCATCCTGCGTCCGAAAATGGATGCGGCGATGCTGTCGTGGATGCTGAAAATGCTGATGAACTGCACCTCGGATCGGTACGCCATCAACAAGAGCCGCATGCTGCGGCTGGCCGATTACGCCCGTATCACGCTGGCGGATGTGCGGGAAGAGACCGGCATTGCCTATGACGCGCGCATGCAGGGCACGCTGCAGCTTTTTCGCACGCAGGATCAGCTGGATGCTTCGGCCAAGGACGTGAAGGCGCTGGCGGCCGATGGCGTGCCGTATGAAGTGCTGGACCGTGATGGCTGCGTGCGCGTCGAGCCTGCCCTTTCGCATGTGCGCCACAAGATTGTCGGCGGTCTTCTGACGCCGAAGGACGAGACCGGCGACTGCTTCAAGTTCACCAATGCGCTGGCGGCCAAGGCCGAGGCGCTGGGCGTGAAATTCCTCTGGGGCCACACTATCAAGGCCGTCGATATTTCCGGCGGTGCCGTCTCGGGCGTTCATACCGACAAGGGCGATATCAGGTCGGATGCCGTGGTCGTGGCGCTCGGCAGCTATTCGCCGCTTCTGGTCAAATCCTTCGGCATCAACCTGCCGGTCTATCCGGTCAAGGGTTACTCGCTGACCATCCCGATCACCGATGCGACGCGCGCGCCTGAATCCACCGTGATGGACGAGACCTACAAGATCGCCATCACGCGTCTGGGCGACCGTATCCGTGTCGGCGGTATGGCGGAGATTTCCGGTTATACCAATGATCTCGGCCTTGCCCGCCGCCGCACGCTGGAACATTCGGTCATGGACCTGTTTCCGGGCGGCGAAGCCGGCAAGGGCGAATTCTGGTCGGGCCTTCGCCCGATGACGCCGGATGGCACGCCGATCATCGGTGGCACCCACATCAAGGGCCTCTATCTCAACACCGGCCATGGCACGCTGGGCTGGACCATGAGCACCGGTTCGGCGCGGGTGATTGCCGACCTCGTCAGCGGCCGCGCACCGGAAATCGATGCGAGCGACCTGTCCGTCAGCCGTTACGCCTGATTTTTTTGACCGACGCGGCGGCGCTTCGATGCCGCCGCTTCTGCCCTTCCCGCTCAGGCGAAGGGATCGTAGCCCGGCTTTTTGTAGATCAGGTCCGGCTTGCCGGCGATCTCCGGCACATAGACCTTTTCCGTCCAGTCTTCCGGCGCAACATCCTCGATCGCCACGGAGATGGATTTTTCCGTCGAACCGATGGCCGTCATCAGCGCCTTGGCGATTTCCGCCGTCAGCGCCTGCTTCTGCTCTTCCGTCTTGCCGGCAAACATTTTCACGATCACATGTGGCATGGCTTTTCCTTTATGTCGTTTCCGGGCCGTTTTCATTGATGCCGGGATATGGGTGAATTACAACATTGCTGGACAGTGGCAATTTGGATTTTTGAGCCCGCAGCGAAGGCAAGGCAGAAGCATATGGAAAAGACGGCAGCACCGGCGGCCGGCCGACCACGAAAGAACGACAGGCAGAAAACGAAAGACGACATCCTCGTCGTGGCCACCGCCGAGTTCGGCGAATACGGACTGGCCGGCGCACGCGTTGATGCGATCGCCGAAAAGACCAAAACCTCCAAGCGGATGATCTATTATTATTTCGGCGGCAAGGAAGGGCTGTATCTCGCAGTTCTGGAAAAGGCATACCGGCGCACCCGTTCTCGCGAAGACGACCTCCAGCTTGCCATCATGCCGCCGGCGGAAGCCCTGAGGACGCTGATTTACAGCACCTTCGACCACGATGAGCAGAACCCGGATTTCATCCGCATCGTCAGCAGTGAAAACATCAACAACGCCATGCATATGCGGCGTTCTGCGGAGCTGAGCGATCTCAACATATCGGTCATCCGCGTGCTCGACGATATTCTCTGTCGTGGTTATGCGCAGGGTGTCTTCTGTCGTCAGATTTCATCTCTCGACCTGCACCTGATGATCAGTGCGCTCTGTTTTTTCCGGGCTTCCAACCGCCACACGTTTGGTACGCTGTTTCATTGCGATCTCTCGCAACCGGACATTTATGAGCGCCATCGCACGATGGCGGCAGACATGATCCTGAGCTACTTGACCTCAGCGTCCATTCCCCACGATGGCGACTGACGTGGAACCCTCTGCGAAAAGGCGCGTTGCCTGACCGTGAAGCTGTCAAAGGCTGCGGGTAAGACGTGAAAGAGATGCCCGCAAAACCAGAGGATCGGAAGTGCTGCATGCCGTTTGCGTCAAACGATATCATCGACAGCAAGGACCTGTCGTTCCTGCACGCGGTGCTGACCGAAATCTGTCGCGAGCGAGAGATCCCGCCCGGCAGTGAAGCGGAAAAGGCGGTGGCGGACCAGTTGATCAACTGGTTCCTGTTCGGCATCCGTGACGCACAGGAACTCAAGTCCATGCTCGAGCCGATGATCGATCCGGAAACCGCAGCGACGGGGACATGACACGGATATGCCGGGAAAATTGACCGGTTGCCGAAGGTCGCCATGCCGATAAGATGCGCCTCGATATCGCATCGCATTTCCTTCAGGCAGGTTCATCATGACAGCGGACGTCATCGTACTCGGAGCCGGTATCATCGGCGTTTCGACGGCCATTCATCTCGCCCGGCGCGGCAAATCCGTGGTGCTGGTCGATCGTCGTGATCCCGGCTGCGAAACCTCCTATGGCAATGCCGGTCTGATCCAGCGTGAGGGCGTCGCCCCCTATGGCTTTCCGCAGGAGTTTCGCACCCTCATGCGTTATGCGCTCAACAATCGCGTCGATGCCTTTTATCACGCCCGCGCCATGCCCAGGGTGGCGCCCTTCCTGTTGCGTTACTGGTGGCATTCCAATGTCGATCGCCACACGCTGATCACCAAGGCCTATGCCCCGTTGATCGAACATTCGATCAGCGAACATGCGGACCTGATCGAGGCGGCGAATGCATCCCATCTGATCCGCAAGGATGGCTGGATGGAAGTGTTTCGCTCGCCCGCCGCACTGGATAAGGAACTGGCGTCGGCTCGCGCCAAACAATCCGAATACGGACTTGCCTTCGAGGCGCTCGACAAGGCAGCACTTGCCAGCCGAGAACCGCATCTGAGCGATGATTTTGCCGGTGGCCTGATCTGGCGCGATCCGTGGTCGGTTCTCGATCCGCTGGCGCTGACACAGGCCTATGTGGCGCTGTTCGAAAAGCTGGGCGGACGGTTCGTGCATGGAGATGCGACGACGCTGACGCCGGTTGCCAATGGCTGGAAGGTGACGACCGAGGACGGCCCTGTCCAGGGCGAGGAGGTGGTGGTTGCACTCGGCCCCTGGTCCGACACCGTGACCGCGCCGCTCGGCTACCGCTATCTGGTCGGCGTCAAGCGCGGTTATCACATGCATTATGGCGCAAGGGACGGGGCAAAGCTCAACAACTGGCTGATGGATGCCGAGCGCGGTTATCTGCTCGCCCCGATGAACCAGGGTATCCGCCTGACGACCGGCGCAGAGTTCGCATTGCGCGACGCGCCAAAAACACCGGTACAACTGGCCCGCGCCGAAGCGATTGCCCGAAACGTATTTCCATTGGGGGAAAGGCTCGACGCTGAGCCATGGATGGGCGCCCGCCCCTGCACGCCGGACATGATGCCGGTGATCGGCAAGGCGCCGCGCCATCGCGGCCTGTGGTTCGCCTTCGGTCATGCGCATCATGGTTTGACGCTGGGGCCGGTAACGGGGCGCATTCTGGCGGAAACGATGACCGGCGAAAAACCGGTCATCGATATCTCGGCTTACAGGCCCGAACGCTTCCGGGCGTGAATATCAGATCGAAGTTGGGAACTTGCCTTCGAAATAATAGGTGGCCTGAGCGCGGGTGATCGCCTTGAACTGGGCGACGATAACTTCGCCTTCCTTTTCCGGAACCATCAGCGCCAGACGCAGGGTTGCGGAAGCCATGTGGAACATCAGAAACAGCGTGCGGCGATACGCATCACGCATCTGCTCTGGAATGAACTGCTCCGTGGCATCGTAGAAGCTGTCCGCCTGATAGCGGGTTTCATCGATATCGCGGTCGGCAAGCGCCTTGTCTGCCTGGATGGCGTTCAGCAGATCCTGTGTCGATGGATTCTGGCGCAGGTTATTGTAGTAGACGTCGAACATCGTGTCGGTCGCGTCCAGCGCATCAGCCGCAGAGGAGATGCTGGTGATCGTCTTGCTGACGATCAGACGGGTCTGGTCGACATAGCGATCATAAAGCATCGCGATGATCGCCGATTTATTCGGGAAATATTGATAGACCGACGCGATCGGACCACCGGAAAGAGCGGCAATTTCCTTCATCGTGACGGCATCAATGCCCTTTTCACCGATGAGATGCATTGAAACTTTCAGGATTTCGTCAATACGATCACGGCTTCTTCCCTGTTTGGGAACGCGACGGAGCGACGATGAACTTCCACTGTCATGACCGAGACCTGGCATAATATTCCTCAAACCGTTATTCGACGTAGCCCCGGGCGTCATTTCAGCATCAGACGCAATAAGCCCGGATACGCATTCTTAAAACCTGACTACTGTACGGAAGTGCCCCACAAACGGATCACCTCTCCCTCGATTTTATTTCGCCCCGTGCGGGAGGGACCGCTCGAACCGCATTCGCCACCAAGCATTGCCAGCCAGCAAAACCCGATCTGGATACACCGGAACCAAGCGTCGGACTTCACCGCGCCAATTCCGATACCCTTTCACAACAGACGAAAGGGAAATCAAAATAGTTTCATCAAACCGACAGATTATCTGAAACCGTTAACAGCAAGGGCCTCGCGAAAAACTTGGCCTGGTCATTTAGAGAGTTGGGCAGGAGCGAACGCCAATTCTTTGTAAACGTACAAAGACAGTCATATTCGATGGCCTGCAAATCAACGCCAGACAAATCATTAGCCCGGCATGTAATCTGTCAGACAAGACAGACCCAACAAGATAACTACAACATCAAATTGCAAACACCCCTTACCCTATAGGAACCACTCACTTACTTTATGAGTAATATGTACTTCAATGATTGGAACGGTTCAATGACAACTGTAAAATATACATCGATTAACATTATATTTACCATAAAAAGACCCGCATCACGCGCAAACAGGTAAATGTCGCCACCATTGGGCGGTAAAAATCCCCTGACGGTGCCTCAACACCACCCGGCAATATCGCGAATCGCTGTTACAGAAGCTGACGGAACAAACGAAAAAAGCCGCGGACTGATCCGCGGCTTTCAGGAATTCGATTGTGTTACCCTGCTGTTGCCAGATCGGGTCAGGCGGCGGGAGCGCGCAACTCAGGCATGCTGGCCGGCGGGAATTCGTCGAGGCCGAGCAGGAAGTTGATCTGCGGGCGCGCCTTGACGAGATCGTCGATCGTGTATTCGGCCAACACATCAAAAAATGCGTTGAGTGCCTTGCGCAGCGCCGAGTTGAGGCCACAGCTGTCGACCAGAGGACATTCGGCAACGCCGTCCTCGAAGCATTCCGCCATGGCAAAACTGTCTTCCGTGACCCGTACGACGTCAAACAGCGTGATCTTGTCGGCAGCACGGCCAAGCTTGACGCCGCCGTTGCGACCGCGGACGGTCTCGACCAGACCGGCCTTGGTCAGCGGCTGCAGGATCTTGAACAGGAAAAGCTCGGACACGCCATAGGCTCTGGCGATCTCGGGAATACGGCTCAAATGGCCTTCGTTCGCGGCGCAATACATCAGCATGCGAACGGCATAATTGGTCTGTTTCGTCAGGCGCATCTTCGTCTCCAGAGACTCTTGAAGTCCTATATAGGGGCTTTGCTAGTTTTGAACAATTCCAAAATACAATTTTCACCGCCGTGTTTACACAAATGTGTCCGCGTTTTCACGACGCCGGATCGGCAGCGCCAGATTATGGTGACCGCCGTACTCCAGTTTTTTCTTATATGCGTTTGCCCCCTGCTCCACAAGGCATGGATGTCGCGTCTTTTGAACGCAGGCGTTCGACGCAATGCTCCAAAGGCCGGTCAAGGCCTTGTGGAACTGCGACGTCCAAACTTCGGATGACCTTTATTTACGGCTCAATATGCGGAGAAAAACCAGCTGCCGATTGCCACCAGACCGCAAGCCACGATCAATGCGAGGCCGACCTTGCCAATCTGCGCCCGACGCGCACGCTTGGCATCCCACTCATAAACCATGACGCGCACCCCCCCCCCCCCAACTCTGTACTGGAGCGCTAAATTAGTCCGGCTGACAGGAAGGTCAATGTGTCAAAGCCGGACATCGTCACGGATCCTTAACGGCACCTTCAAGTTGTTGTGCATAATCGCGGATATATTTCTGCCGCGCCGGGGTGCCGGGATGGGTGGAGAGCATGCTTGTTTCACCACGGTCGCCGATCTTTTCCTCCAGAATGGCGAAGAAACGCGCCAGCGCATCCGCCTGATAACCGGCAGCCTTCATCAGCTCCACGGAACGACGATCCGCCGCCTCTTCCGCACCACGCGAATAGGAGAGCGCCACAAGCGTGCCGCCCTGCGCGAGAATATCCTCGACGCCGGAGCCGACGTCACCGGCGATCAGCATGACCAGCGCCGCAAAACCGGCAACCCGGTAGATCTGCCGCAGACTGTGATCGCCTTCGACATGGGCAATCTCATGCCCCAGCACGCCGAGAACCATCTGGCGATCGCCCTTGGCGAGTTGCACGAGATCATCGGTCAGGACCAGCGTGCCGTCCGGCAGCGCAAAGGCATTCGGCCCCATCAGCCGGGCATTGCGGAACAGCAGTTTGTAAGCGGGTTCGCCGCCTCTGGCATTCCTGGCCAGCGGTGCGAATTCGGCACGGATAGAACTTTGCTCCTCCTGCGACAATTCGGTTGGGCTCAGCAATGTCTTGTCGAGCGAGGCGAGCGTGCTTGCGCCGATCATCTGCGGAACGACGGGAGGCGTTACCAGCACCGCCACCTCGACCATCACCGGCAGGGCAAACCGATAGATGCCGACGGCCAAGAGAATGACGGCAAGGGTGAAGGCGATCAGACGCGGATGAAACTGCTCGAGGCGATGGACGAAACCGCTGCGCTTGCCGCCATGACGGCCGACAAAGGCATCGATGGCATCATTGTCACGGGTTTCGAACACCGAGCCATCTATAAATGTCAGGCGCCGCGGGATCGAACCGACCCGCGGGCTGATGTCAATCTGCTCGCGAAGGCCGGAGGCCAGCGTGGCGCCGTCGGAGACGGCGACCAGCTGGGCTTCCTGTTCACGAAGTTCCGCGGCGACCGCGCGGCTGGAATGAGCGGGGTGCCATTCGCCGCGCGCGATCAGAGTGCCGTCAGAAACCAAAGTCAAATCCTTCCAGGTCGAGATATTCGGCGCTGACAGCAGAGCCGGTCATCTCCATGGACGACAATACCTCACCCAGATCGCCGACAACAATGACGCCGGTGTGAATGGCCATGAAGCGGGCCATTCGCACGGCAGCCCAGGGGCGCATCAGGCTGAGCGTGAGGATGGTGACGATGACGTTGGAAATGGCGATCCAGGCATACTGGAAACGCGGCGCATCGCTGACCAGCTGATGCTTGCCATCGAGCGTGGTGGCGGAGAAGACGACATTGCGCACACCGATACGGTACAGCAGGCCGGCAAGACCGTAGGCGACGAAGACGAACAGGACGGCGAAATGTACCGGGCTGAAGCCGGACATGCTGTCGAGCATTTCGGTATCGCTCATTGCGGATGCAGCCGATGCAGCTGCGAAGCCGATACCCGCAATGAGAACCGTGCCGACAACGATCAGCGCAGCCGGAAGGATCCAGACGCCGTAAAGAGACTTGATCTTGGGATCGGTCGCGAACGGACGGTCACCGTAATGCAGGTTGTTGAAGACATAACGCCAGACCCAGCGGCTTGCGAGCGGCGCGAGAATGCCGAAGGAGATCGATGCAACCATGCTGCCGAGCAGGACCGAAACGAACGCGCCACCAACCGAGCCGATGAAATTGAAGCGAACATTGCGATAGCTGGTGACGCGAGCGCTAAAACGCAGGCTGCGCTGGATCAGCCAAGGCAGCGCAACAAGAATGACGAAAAACACGATCAGGCCGAAGGGCGGGAAAATGGTCGTCAGAATGTTGGTGACGATGAAGAAACCGACGACGATCAGGCGGCCGATGAAAATCTGCTTGCCGGTGGCGTGGTATTCGAATGCACGGTCTGCGATGACGGTGTTTCCGTAAAAGTAACGGTTGCGGCGGACCTTTGCCCAAGCCGAGTAAATGCCGAGCGTCACGATTGTCAAAAGAACGTTGACGATCCAGATTCCGAAGTATTCCCGCGCATTTCCGCTGAAAGATGCACGCTCAAGCGTGCCGGACGCCTTCGGCGCCAAGTCTGAAAAGGACATGTATATTTCCCCAATCCTTCAATTGCCGCAAAAAGCGGCAGATCCCATTGATCGGCTGCGGCAAATAGCGCAATAAAAATCAATTTCAATCACATAATAGAGAAAGGGGAGTTTTACCCTCCACTTCCAAGTCGCTGAAAACACGCCAAAAACGAACAAGGGCGACTTACGCCGCCCTCTCCTAAAATGCTGCTTTGACTTTTATTTTAGCGACTTACTTCATGACCGGCATGACGAATTCCGCACCATCCTTGATGCCCGAAGGCCAGCGGGCGGTGATCGTCTTGGTCTTGGTCCAGAACTTGATCGAGTCCGTGCCGTGCTGGTTGAGATCACCAAAGGAGGATGCTTTCCAGCCACCAAAGGAATGATAGGCGAGCGGCACCGGGATCGGTACGTTGATGCCGATCATGCCGATATTGATGCGGGAGGCAAAGTCGCGCGCCGCATCGCCGTCACGGGTGTAGATGGCGACGCCATTGCCATATTCGTGCTTCATCGGCAGGTCGATCGCTTCCTCGTAATTTTTGGCGCGCACGACCGACAGGACCGGACCAAAGATTTCCTGCTTGTAGATATCCATATCCGGCGTGACGTGGTCGAACAGCGAACCGCCGACGAAATAGCCGTCCTCATAACCCTGCAGCTTGAAACCGCGACCATCAACGAGAAGCTCGGCTCCCTCTTCGACACCACGGTCGATCAGGCCGTTGATGCGCTCCTGCGCAGCCTTGGTGACGACCGGACCCATGTCGGCCTTGTCATCCGTATAGGGGCCGATGCGCAGGGACTCGATCTTGGGGATCAGCTTTTCGACGAGGCGATTGGCGGTTTCCTCGCCGACCGGAACGGCAACCGACACCGCCATGCAGCGCTCGCCTGCCGAACCGTAGCCTGCGCCCATAAGCGCGTTGACGGCCTGATCGAGATCGGCGTCGGGCATGATGATCATGTGGTTCTTGGCGCCACCGAAGCACTGGGCGCGCTTGCCGTTCATCGCCGCCGTGCCATAGACATAACGGGCGATCGGGGTGGAGCCGACGAAGGAGATGGCGCCGATATCCGGATCGGTCAGAAGCGCATCGACGGCTTCCTTGTCACCATTGATGACATTGAGAATGCCGGCAGGCAGACCCGCCTCGATCATCAATTCTGCCAGACGCAGCGGCAGCGACGGGTCACGTTCCGATGGCTTCAGGATGAAGGCGTTGCCGCAGGCGATCGCCGGCGCAAACATCCACATGGGGATCATGCCCGGAAAATTGAACGGCGTGATACCGGCGCCGATGCCGACCGGCTGGCGGATCGAATACATGTCGATGGCGGGACCCGCACCTTCGGTGAACTCACCCTTGGAGAGATGCGGAATGCCGATGACGAATTCGCAGACTTCCAGGCCGCGGACGATATCGCCCTTGGAGTCTTCAACCGTCTTGCCATGCTCCTTCGATAGCATCACCGCCAGCTCATCCATGTTCTGGTTGAGGAGATCGACGAATTTCATGAACACGCGGGCGCGGCGCTGCGGGTTGGTGGCTGCCCATTTCGGCTGCGCCGCCTTGGCATTTTCCACCGCCGCACGGATTTCCGCAACGCTTGCCAGCGCCACCTTGGCCTGAACCTCGCCGGTTGCCGGATTAAAGACGTCGGCCGTGCGACCGCTTGTGCCGGCCACGTGGCTGCCGCCGATGAAATGTCCGAGTGTGTTCATTGAAAAGTCCTCCATTCAGTTGCCGGCAGGATGACATTCACATTTGCACAGGGCAACGCCGTAGTTTACGCATCCGTTGTGCAAATTTCGACATCGGCAATCACATGCGGGGTGCTGCGATGAACTGGGATGATGTCCGGCTGTTTCTGTCAGTGGCGCGAACCGGGCAGATCCTCAGCGCCTCGCGGCGACTGGGCATCAATCACGCGACGTTGGGGCGACGCCTCACCGCGCTGGAAGCCGACATGAAGACGCAGTTGCTGATCCGCCGCACGACGGGATGCGAACTGACGCCGCAAGGCCAGGCGCTTTATGCATCAGCCGAGCGCATGGAAGCGGAAATGCTGGCCATGCAGGCGGCAACAGGATCGGGCGATGCGGCGATTGCCGGCACGGTGCGGATCGGTGCGCCGGATGGTCTGGGTGTTGCCGTGCTGGCGCCGCGCCTGGGCGAACTGACGGAACGGCACCCGCAGCTGAAACTGCAGCTGGTGCCGGTGCCGCGCTCGTTTTCGCTGTCACAGCGCGAGGCGGACATCGCCATTACAATAGAACGGCCGCAGCAGGGGCGGCTGATCTCGGCCAAGCTGACGGATTACACGCTCGGCCTTTATGCTTCACGCGACTATCTGCAAAAGCGGGGCCGGCCGCAAACGGTGGAAGACCTGCGCGGCCATGCGCGTATCGGTTATGTCGAGGACCTGATCTTCTCCCCATCGCTGAACTTTACCGGCGAGGTGATGCGCAACTGGGATGCGGGTTTTGAAGTATCGAGCGCGATCGGACAGGTACAGGCCGTGCGCGCCGGTGCCGGCATCGCCATCCTGCATGATTATATTGCCAGACAGGATAGCGAACTGGAGCGGCTTTTGCCGGAAATCGGCCTGCGCCGCTCGTACTGGACGACATATCACGAAAGCATGCGCGATCTGCCGCGCATGCGCACCGTCATTGCCTTCCTGCAGGAAATCGTCACAGCACTGAAGCTTGCCGCCGGAGATTGAAACCTTCCGCGGCGGCAAGACATCTCTTTATTCACCGTGATGTTCGTAGGCGCCATGGCCGAGCCGATGCGCCATCAGCATGGCAGTGAGCTGCACAAGATTGCGTGCCCCCATGCGATCCTTCATGCGCTCGAGACGGTGCTCGACCGTTCGCGGCGACACATTGATCTGGGCAGCGATTTCCTTGGCGGTGGCGCCCTCCACCAGCAACTGCACGATCGATTCGTCCGTCAGGTCGAGTTCCGCATGTTTTTGCGGTGCCACGAACATGAAACGTCCCATGGTGCAGGTGATCACCCATTCCGGCCCAGCAGTGTTCTTCTGTGCCAGCATGATTCGATCGTAACCGACACTGAGGCCCATGACGCGTGTCTTGACCACCTCGATGACCGGCTGCTGCGTCTGGATCACTTCCTGCATACGCGGCACGACCGCGTGTTCCATGAACTGGCGGTCGGACACGTCCCCCAATGGCCCATCGGGAAGAAGCTTGGACATATCCAGCAGGCGTGACGCAAAGCCATAGGTGCGGATTGCCCGCATGCGCCATTGCCACGGATCGCCTTCATCGACCCGGATCAGAGTGAGGCGCATACGCACCGAAAGAAGATCCACCACACCACGATAGATATCGATAGCATCGGCAGGACGATTTGGGTCAGATGCGAGCCATGCATCAAGAAGCTTACGACTCACTACTGAAAAAGGTGTCTCTTTAGGCATAAGATAAGTTGTAGTACCCAGCTAAAAACTGAGGACATACGAGCCGAATATTTCTTCCCGCACAAGGAGAAATTCCTTTAAAACGCAACTGCTTATTTAGTTTTCTCGCATTTTTGCGACGCAGACGGGAAAATAGCAACCGGCGGCTGCCAAATTCCCGAAACGGCACATCGCGGTCCCAAAATGGTTAGATTTTTTTTACGGTAAAACCTCGAAACAACGGCCAGAATAGTGATTTTACGAGCCTAGCAAGTCCGCAATTGCCACAGTTTCGCCCCAAACAAAGGCGGAATCTAAACTTGATATATACATCAACTGCAGACGGAAAATTCGATCCCAATTGTCGAAGGCTGGCGTTGTCGACCTTGCGCACGCTATCCGTTACCGCAACGACACGGATCGAAGAACCATCTCTGATGGTGACTTGGCGAATATACGCGCCGCAAACAGACTGGCAGACGTGCCAATACCCGTCGCCATGACGATCACAGCAACGCAAAACAACAAAAATGAAACTGGAGAGAAGAGACTTCTCTTCTCCCCGACAGTCGCAGTGACATAAAGACTGACGGGGAGAAGAGAATGGTACGGTTGAGTGGGGTCGAACCACCGACCTCAGGTGCCACAAACCTGCGCTCTAACCAACTGAGCTACAACCGCACATGAGACGTTTTGGGCGTCTGCGGCTCACATACGAGGATCAAACTCGTTTTGCAAGCCCCTAACAGTCATCCAGATGAGAAAGACCACATGACAATGTGCAGTCTTTATCCTTCGCAAACGGATCAGGCCGCCTTGAAGCCGGCCATGGCACGTTCGGCCGCAGCGCGTCCGGGTTTCGTCACCTGCTCGGCCACCTTGCGGGTCGTCTCTTGCATGCCGCGCATATGCTGCGCAGTCAACTCCGCCTGCTTGCGCATGAAACTGGACTGCAGTTCGAACAGTTCGGACACCGAGCGCACGCCCATCATCGCTTCCATATGGGCGATGGAAAGATCGGCGCTGCTGCGCATCGTGTCCGCCACCTTCATGCCCAGCTCGAATGAGCCTGACTGGGCAGACTGAAATGTGTCTTCCACAGTTTTCGTCGCGTCCGTCGTCACTTCGCGCATGCGCGAATAGGCTTCGCGGGACTGTTCGGCGCCCTTCTCCGCAGCCTCGCGGAACCCTTGCGCCATACGGCTCGGATCGAATGTGGAAAATCCAAAGAAATCATCGGCTTTATAAGCCATGTCATGTCCTCCTCGACATAAACCCGGCAGGGGATGCCGGCTCCTCATCTGTATATTTAAAACATCTAATTGTGCAATGCAACATATTTGTGCGCCGCACCTTCCGGCGTTAACCCTCTTGCCCGAAAGGAAGGCGGCGAAGGTGGACCCGAGCCCCCTGTGAAGTTACTAACAATATGTTAACTTGGCACTTCGTCGCGTATCTGGCGAAGGTGCTCCCAGGGTTCGTTCATGTCCGCTGTACAGTATCCATTTATAGACATCGCCGTGCATCCGCGCATCCGTGCGCGCCTTTCCGGCGGCGAGGCGATCGTCATTTTTTCGCCCGACATGAAACATGCGCTCTGGGCGAACGGACGCGGCGCCGAGCTTTTCGGCCACGAATCCATCTATGATTTTCTCGACCATGGCACCGCCCCGATCGACGTGTCCTTCCGGCAGGCGGACGCGGCTGCGCGTGGATTGAAGAATGACGGCGACAGCCGCTCCTTTATAATGCGCGTCACCAACGGTTTTCAGCGCACCGCCGTGCAGGCCACATGCGAACTGATGACGATCGGCCACGACCGCGCCATCATGATTGCCGCACCGACTGCCGACGAGACGATGTCTGTCGCCCAATGCGCGGCGCGCATGATCGAAGGTTTTGACGACACCGATACGCACCGCGCCGTGCTGGACCAGAATGGCGCGATCCTGGCCGCCTCGCCGCGTTTCGCCTCGCTCGATCTGACGCCGCATACCGCGCGCATGCTGGTGAATATGGCCGCCGTGCATAATGAAGGCCTGGTAAAACGCCCTGTCCCGACCAGGATCGGCTACCTGCCGGCGGCGATGGGCCGGGTTTCCGACATGCCGGCCATGCATCTTCTGTTCATCGTCGAACCGGACGAGGATTCCTCCGACGTCATTCCGATGGAAATCAGGCGAGAGACGATCGGGAACGAAGACGTGACAGCAGTCGTCGATACCGCTCCGGCAATTGCCGAAATCATCGAGCCGGCCGAAATTTCAGAGCCGGAAGTGCCGGCCGTGGAAACTCCTGCCGAAACCACGCCCGCCGCCGATGCTTATGCGGATACGCTCGATGCGCTGGCAGACATTTCCGAAGTGGATGACGAGCCGACCGAGGAGGCTGAATTCGAGCCCTCCAGCCGGCCCGCCAACGAAACGACGCAGACCGAACAGGCCATGTCCGAGGTGAGGCAGGCGCTGCTCGACAGCTTTGGCACCGAACCCGAGGCCCAGGATGGCGACGAAGCCGTGGCTTCCGATGACGCCGAGGACATGGATGAGGTAGACGAGACCGAATTGGAAGCGGACGAAGATCTGCCGGTAGAAGAGGTTTTGGCGGACGATGCTCCGGTCGCAGCCGAAGAAGAAGATCTGGCCGATACGGCAGTGACGGAAACCGTGGCCGTCACCGTGGATGAACCGAATGAGACGCCGGCACAGATGTTCGGCACCTCCAGAATTTCCGATAATGCAGAGCCTTTCGTGTTTTCGCCCGATATGCGCGCCACGCGTTTTGTCTGGAAGATCGATTCCGAAGGCCGGTTCAGCGAAGTGTCCAGCGAGTTTGCCCGCGTCGTCGGCCCACATGCCGCCGATATCAACGGCCTTGCCTTTTCCGATCTCGCAGCGCTGTTCAACTTCGATCCGGACGGCAAGATCGCAGAGCTTTTGCGCAAGCGCGATACGTGGTCCGGCAAGACCATCTGGTGGCCGATCGAAGGCACGACCCTGAAAGTGCCGGTCGACCTCGCCGCCCTGCCCACCTATACGCGTTCACGCGAATTCGACGGTTTTCGCGGTTTCGGGATCGTGCGCGTTGCCGATGTGGCGGAAGACCCGCTGGCAATCGGTGTGACACTGGTGCCGACACCGGCCGCCGCTGAGACGGAAACCTCGGCTGAAGACGCCACTGCCGAGAGCGATGACACAGCCGTTCATGGGTCGGACGACAGCATCGCCCTGCTGCCGGAAACGAGTGACGACGACATCCCGGCTTCAGCGGACGTTGTTGACGATAGCGACACAGCTACGGCAGCCGACGATGCTTATGCCGACCCCGCCGAGGCGGAAGATGCCGATGACATCGCGCCGGAAGAAGACACTTCCGAGATGGATGCGCCTGCCGCCCCGGAAGAAGAGCGGCCCGCGCTTCGCGTCGTCGAAACACCGTCGCGTCGCCATTCCGACAAGGTCATCCAGTTCGAGGAACGCCGTTCGCGCAAGGATGGGCTGACGCCCGGCGAGCAGGCAGCGTTTATCGAGATCGCCCGCCGCCTCGAGCCACTGACGGATCGGGAAGAGGTGGAGGACGACAATTCCATCCTCGCGCCTCACGCCAATGAAAACGCCCCGAGCGACCTCATCGAGGCCGCAGCCGGGCAGGACGAAACGGCGGCAGAAGAGACTGTTGACGCAGCCGAGCAGCCGGACGACAGCGACGCGAACCTTGACGGGAGCAGCGACGCGGCGGAAGACGGCGATGAAGACGTGGCTTCCGAAGCGCTGCCATTGCTCGATCAGGCGGAAACCGATGCCGATGAAACCGACCGGGTCGATGCCCAGATTGAGGAAGATGACGAGGACGAGCAGGAACCGGAAGCCGAGGAGCCGGCGACCTATGCCGACATCATTCCGGTGCGCGCACGGCTTGGTCTGAGTGCGGAAATTCTCGACCAGATGCCGGTGGCGTTGATCGTTCATGCCGGCGACCGGCTGTTCCATGCCAATCCCGAATTCCTGCGCCTGACCGGCTACGAATCCCTTGATCAGCTTGATGAACTTGGCGGTCTCGACGTGCTTTTGCAGCGCGACGAACTCGAAGCCAAGACCGCCGAGGCCGGTGGCATGGTGGTGGTGCGCGCCGACGATACGCTGGTTCCGGTCAGCGCCCGCCTGCAATCGATCCGCTGGGAACAATCGACCGCGCTGATGCTCGCACTGATGCCGGTCGCGGTGGTCGCAGAACCCGTGCCTGCGGCCGTGCAGACTGCTGCCGAAACCGTCGTGGACGAAGACGCAGCCGCCATTGCCGCGGAAGTCTCAGGCCTCAAGGTGGAAGTGGACGAGCTGCGCTCGATCCTCGAAACCGCGACGGACGGCGTCGTCATCATCGGCTCGGAAGGCGATGTGCGCTCGATGAACCGGGCTGCCAGTGCGCTGTTCAACTATGACAATGACGAGACCGCCGGCCGGCCTTTCGTGATGCTGTTTGCCCATGAAAGCCAGCGCTCGGTCATCGATTATCTCGGTGGCCTGTCCGGCCATGGCGTTGCCAGCGTTCTGAATGACGGGCGTGAGGTGATCGGCCGTGAAGCCGGTGGTGGTTTCCTGCCGCTGTTCATGACGATCGGCCGGTTAACCTCGTCGAACGGTTATTGCGCCGTCATCCGCGACATCACCGCCTGGAAGCGGACCGAGGAAGAACTGCGCAACGCCAAGCGCGCCGCCGAAACAGCCAATGCGCACAAGAGCGATTTTCTCGCCCATGTCAGCCATGAGATCCGCACGCCGCTGAACGCGATCATCGGTTTTGCCGACATGATGGCGACCGAACGTTTTGGCCCGATCGGCCATCCGCGCTATGTGGAATATGCCAATGATATCGGCCGCTCCGGCCGCCATGTGCTCGATATCGTCAACGACCTCCTGGATATTTCCAAGATCGAGGCGGGCGAGATGGATCTCGAATTCGAGGCGGTTGGCCTGAACGAGACCGTGTCGGAAGCCGTGTCGATCATCCAGCCACAGGCCAACGGCCAACGGGTGATCATTCGCACCGCGCTCTCTCAGGCTGTGCCGCAGGTGGTGGCGGATCTGCGTTCGATCAAGCAGATCGTTCTCAACCTCCTGTCCAATGCCATCCGGTTCACCCCGTCGGGCGGGCAGATCGTGGTGTCCAGCGCTTTCGAGGCGAATGGCAACGTCATCCTGCGCATCCGCGATACCGGGATCGGCATGACGCGCTCGGAACTGGAACTGGCGATGAAGCCTTTCCGGCAGGTGACAGGGGCTGCCCGCAAGCGCGGCGACGGCACCGGGCTGGGACTGCCGCTGACCAAGGCGATGGTGGATGCCAACCGCGCATCCTTCGCCATCTCGTCGACGCCCAACGAAGGAACACTGGTGGAGATCACCTTCCCCTCACCGCGTGTTCTGGCCAACTGATTGCAACGCTGGAATGCGGGCAAAAAAGAAGGCAGCCGAAGCTGCCTTTTTATAAGTTGATGCTGCGATCCCAACGACGGGAAAAAGGTGTCAGACGGTGAAAGTGAGCGCCGAAACCAGGCGACATTCCGCTTTTCCGTTCAGTGTTAACTTTGCACCAACAGGTCTTAACGACCGGTAAATTTTCCCGTTTTCCGCCAGGTAAAAGGCACAATTTACGATAAAGAATCACGTAACTCCCGCAAAGAGACAACGAAAAGTGTATGGTTGCAGCGACCCGCGCCAATCCGGCACAGGTTGGGAAATCATGAGCGTAATTCAGTCAGATTTGAGAAAAGGGTGAGTGCTTCGGGATTGGCGAGTGCCTCCCGATTTTTCACCGTCCGCCCATGCACGATCTCGCGCACTGCGAGTTCGACGATCTTGCCGGACTTGGTACGGGGAATGTCTGCGACGGCAATGATCCTTGCCGGCACATGCCGCGGTGACGCCCCTGCCCTGATGGTGGACCTGATTCTGGATTGCAGCGCCTCGTCCAGAGCAGCGCCGGATGCCAGACGCACGAACAGCACGACTCGAACATCGTCTTCCCAGTCCTGACCGATACACAGGGCCTCGGCGATCTCCTCCATCTTCTCGACCTGATTGTAGATTTCCGCCGTACCGATGCGCACGCCGCCGGGATTGAGCGTGGCATCCGAGCGCCCATGGATGATCAGCCCGCCGTGATCCGTCCATTCGGCAAAATCGCCGTGGCACCAGATATTGTCGAAACGCTCGAAATAGGCGGCGTGATATTTGGCGCCGTCGGGATCGTTCCAGAACATCACCGGCATCGAGGGAAACGCTTGGGTGCAGACCAGCTCGCCCTTTTCGCCGCGCACAGAATTTCCGGCCTCGTCAAAGACATCGACGGCAAGGCCGAGGCCCGGCCCCTGTATCTCGCCGCGCCAGACCGGTTTCAGCGGATGGCCGAGCACGAAGCAGGAGACGATATCGGTGCCGCCGGAAATCGAGGCGAGATGCACATCCGGTTTGATGCCGTCGTAAACGAAGGAAAACCCTTCCGGCGATAGCGGTGAACCCGTCGAGGTGAGCATCCGCAGTTGCGTCAGATCATGCGTCTCTCTCGGCACCAGACCTGCCTTGCGCACCGCATCGATATATTTGGCCGAAGTGCCGAACAGCGAAAACCGCTCTTCCTGCGCAAAATCGAACAGGACATTGCCATCCGGCGCGAAGGGCGAGCCGTCGTAAAGGCACAGCGTTGCACCCGATGCGAGGCCGGAGACCAGCCAGTTCCACATCATCCAGCCGCAGGTGGTGAAATAGAACAGCCTTTCGCCAGGCATCACGCCGCAATGCAACTGCTGTTCCTTCAGGTGCTGCAACAAAGTGCCGCCGGCGGAATGGACGATGCATTTCGGAACACCGGTCGTGCCGGATGAAAACAGGATATAGAGCGGATGCGAAAATGGTAGCGGCTCGAACTGCGGCTCACCCGCCTCGAAAGGAGCGATGAAGGCGGCAAGCGTGCGGCCATCGGCCAGTGACGCGGAAAGGGTTTCGGCTTCGCCCGCATAAGGCACGACCAGAACCGGCACACCAAGCTCTGCGCCGACAGCCCTCACCTTCTCCGAAACATCCTGCCGCTTGCCGTTATACCAGTAGCCGTCGCAGGTGATGAACAGTTTGGGCTCGATCTGGCCAAACCGGTCGAGCACGCCCTGCACGCCAAAATCCGGCGAGCATGACGACCAGATGGCGCCGAGCGATGCGGCCGCGAGCATCAGGGCCACCGTTTCCGGCATGTTCGGCATCATGGCGGCAATACGATCACCCTTGCCGATGCCCGATGCACGAAACGCCTGCTGCAGGCGCGAGACCGAAGCGGCAAGCTCATCCCATGACCAGCGGGCAAAGACCTTGTCCTCGCCGCGAAAGATCAGCGCATCCTCGGCACCACGTCGCGACAGCAGGTTTTGTGCGAAGTTGAGGGTCGCTTCGGGAAAGAAACGCGCTTCGGTCATGTGGCCATCATCGACCAGAACCGGTCCTGGCCTTTCACCCCACACGCCGCAAAAATCCCAGACCGCCGACCAGAAATCCGCCCGCTCGGCAACCGACCAGGCATGAAACGCATCCGGCCCGTCGAACTGCCGGTCGTATCGTTTTTCGCACCAGTGCATGAAGCGGGCGAGCGGCGACGCGCAGAGCGCGTCGGGTGCCGGCACCCATAACGGTTTTTGCGATTGCGGCATGAATGAAGTCCTCCCACTCCCACACCAGTCTAACATAAGCCATTTGGCGGAAAAGGCGCGGCATCCGGCCTATTTGCATGGCCGCTGGATTTCCGCTAACGAAAGCCACACATTGCCGAGGCCCCGAGATTGCGAAGCCATGGGCGCTTCGAGGAAAGCATGTTGCAGTCGCTGATCCATTCGCTCAAGACCAGAAAACGCTACCGGCGATCGGCCATGGTCGTGGCCGTCGGCGCAATCGCGCTCGGGCTGGTTTCGCAGGTTGCGGCCCCGTATCTGATTTCCACATCGCTGGTGCGCAACGGCATGGAAGAGGCCGTCGAACAATGGTTCGGGCATGAGGCAACCATTGAAGGTGCTCCGGAGCTGCATTTCTGGCCGCATCCGCACATCATCCTGAAGGATGTTTCCATTCGCGAGACGGAAGATCCAGCCTCTCGCCTGATTGCCCATGTCGATAATCTCTCGGCATCGTTCGAGCTGTTTCAGGCGCTACGCGGCAATCTGGTCTTCGAGGATTTCGACCTTGTACGCCCAAAGCTTTTCGCCTTGCGCACGGCATCCGGTGACATCGACTGGTCAATGGACGGTTTGCTCAATGATGCGGTCAAGAAGGTTCGCAGCAATGCCGGCAATACAGCGATCGGCAAGGATCTCGATGCCGCCATCGGCGAGGTGACGATCGAGGACGGCTCGGTCGAGATCAGTGATGCCAATGGTCAACACAAAACCAGCCTGACAGCGGTCAACGGAACGGTGGAATGGCCGCAGCTTTCCTCGGCGATCTCTTCGCGCCTCACCGGAACGCTGAGAGACAAGACTTTTACGCTCTCCTTCTCCTCGGCAAAACCGCTGACGCTTCTGGCCGGCCGCAATGCCGATGCCGACCTTTCGCTCAGCTCCGACCTGTTTTCGGGCCAGTTCAGCGGCACTGCCAATCTGGCGACTTACGCATTTCTGGCCGGATCGTTCAGCATCAACATGCCGCGCGTGCCGGACATTCTCAACTGGCTCGACATCCACGTTACCGGCCTCGACCGGCTGAACCAGCTGTCGCTCAAGGGCCAGATGATGACGGCCGGCAATGCCCTGCGTTTCGAACAGGTGTCGCTGCAGGCCAATGAGGCATCGGCCACCGGCATCATGGATCTGGTGGCATCCGATGGCGCAAGACCACGCCTGACCGGCACGCTCGCCTTCGACAAGCTGAATTTTTCCGCGATCATCGCAGCTCTGTCACCACAGCCGCAGACTGCCGGCCAGGATGATGTGACGCCGGCCGCCCTTCTCGGCGACCTTCTCGATCTCGACCTGCGCCTGTCCGCGACGGAGGCGCAACTGGGGCCGCTGCCGCTACGCAATGCCGCCGTCAGCCTGATCAACACACACCAGATGGCACGCGTTGATCTGGTCGACAGTTCAATCGATGGCGGACGGTTGACCGGCCAGATCAGCGCCCCGGAAGGCCGGCTGACCGATAGCGCCGATCTCAGGCTGTCGCTGCGGGATGTCGACCTTGCTAGCGTATCACGCCGCTTCGGCGTCGAGGCGATCGTTCCCGAGGCGAACGGTTCCGCCGAACTGGCCCTGCATCTTGCCAAACCGCTTGGTCTGGCGACGATGAGCGATCTTTCCGGCTCGCTGCGCCTTTCGGCACGCAACGGCCGCCTGAACGGCATCGACCTTGCCGCCATTCGCCAGCTGGCCGGGCAGTCCGCCTATTTTGCCCTGAAGGATGTCAGCGACGGCGATATCCTCTTCGATCGCATGGATATCTCGGCAACCATCGCCGATGGCGTTGCCGAGCTTGGCGAAGCAAGGCTGGATGGGCCGAGTGACCTGATCGTGCTGAGCGGGCTGGTGCCGCTGGAAACGCAGGGGCTGGCGCTTTCCGCCAATATCTATGCCGAGACGGACGGCACGCCTTCCAACGACCCGCTGATGATGTTCATCGGTGGCGCATGGCCGACACCGGTGTTCTGGCCAATGGCCAAGCCGCCGCAACCATAAACGCATCAGCCCATAACGATCAGCCTTGAGCGGCAGCGTGTTCGTCACGCTGGCGGCGCAGCTCGTTGCGTTTGGTGGCCAGCGAGGCCGCAATCACGCCGATCGCCACAAGCCCGATCAGGATTGTGCAGATCGCATTGATCTCAGGTGTTACACCCAGACGCACCTGCGAATAGATCTTGATCGGCAGCGTGGTGGCGCCGGGGCCGGTGTTGAAGTTGGCGATCACCAGATCGTCCAGCGACAGGGTAAAGGCCAGCATCCAGCCCGCCAGAACCGCCGGCAGGATGAGCGGCAGGGTGATGCGGAAAAACGTCTTCACCGGCGGGCAACCGAGATCGAGCGCCGCCTCTTCCAGAGACCGGTCGAATGTCAGGAGCCGCGACTGCACGACGATCGCGACATAGCACATCGAAAAGGTCGTGTGGGCGATGACCACGGTCCAGAAACCGCGATCGACATTGAGCGATACGAACAATAACAGCAGCGACAGGCCGGTAATGACTTCCGGCATCACCAGCGGCGCATAGATCATGCCCGAAAACAGCAGACGGCCGGGGATTTTGCGGAACCGCACCAAGGTCAGCGCCGCCAGCGTGCCGAGAATGGTGGCGATCGTGGCACTGAGCAGGGCAACACGTGCGGTCACCCATGCGGCATCCATCAGCCCCTGGTTCGACCACATCTGCTGGTACCAGACGAGCGAAAACCCGCCCCAGACCGTGACCAGCCGCGAGGCGTTGAACGAATAGATCACCAGAATGAGGATCGGGATGTAGAGGAAGGCGAAACCGAGAGTGAGAACGGTCGCGTCGAAACGGGCATTCTTCATGGCCTTATCCCGCCTTCTGCTGCTGGTTCTGGAAATAGACGATGGGCAGGACCAGCACCGCCAGCAATATGACGGCGATCGCCGAAGCGAGCGGCCAGTCGCGGCTGTTGAAGAACTCGGTCCACAAGGTCTTGCCGATCATCAGCGTATCGGCGCCACCGAGCAGATCGGGGATGACGAATTCGCCGGTGATCGGGATGAAGCAGATCAGCGAGCCGGCAATCACGCCGGGCAAGGACAATGGGAATGTGATGCGCCAGAAGGCCTTCCAGGGCGGGCAGCCGAGATCGCTTGCGGCTTCCAGCAGCGTATGGTCCATCTTTTCCAGCGCGGCATACAGCGGCAGGACCATGAACGGCAGGTAGGAATAAACGATGCCGATGAAGACCGCGTAATCGGTGCGAAAGATCTGTACCTGCTCGCCCTCGCCCATCAGGCCGATCGACTGGAAAAGAACCGTGAGCAGGCCTTCCGGCTTCAGGATGCCGATCCAGGCGTAAACGCGGATCAGGAACGAGGTCCAGAATGGCAGGATGACCATCATCACCAGAATCGGCCGCAGACTGGTCTTGGCGCGCGCCATGGCAAGCGCCATCGGATAACCGATCAGCAGCAGCAGAACCGTCGAGATGGCGGCGATGCGCAGCGAGTTGAGATAGGATTTGATGTAGATACTGTCGCTTGCCAGATAGGCGTAGTTTTCGAAATCCAGCTGCGAGAAGAAGGTGCCGAGATTGCCAAAACCCTGAAAGGTCGGCGTGTAGGGCGGCATGGCGATTGCCGTGTCGGACAGCGAGATTTTTGCGATGATCAGGAAGGGTGCCGCGAAAAACAGCAGCAGCCAGAGATAGGGAATGGCGACGATCAGCCAGCGTGCCGGATTGGTGCGCCCGGCATCATCGGCAAGTTCGACTTTTGGCTCGGGCGGTAACGGGGGAGACAGCGTATCGATTGCCATGGCGCTCTCCTCAGCGGGTCAGAACAAGGCCGGCATCGCGCGACCAGTGGACCCAGACGCGATCACCGAAGGTGAGCGGGCGATCGACGAGGCGCTGGATATTGGCCTGTGCCGCGCGGATGATGCGGCCATCGTCGAGCTTGACGAGGAATAGCGAAAAATCGCCGAGATAACCGATGTCGTAAACCTCGCCCGCGGCGGCGTTGACGGCGGTATCGGCCGGCGGCTCGATGCCGAGGCGAACCTTTTCCGGGCGGATGGCATAAGCGACGCGATCCCCTGTCGATGCCGGGCATTCCTGATCAACGGCGATCTTCAGACCATCGCAATCGAGCATCACGCCACCGCTCGCCGCGCCGCTGTTGGAAACGATCGCACCTTCGATGATGTTGATATCGCCGATGAAGTCGGCGACGTAGCGGCTGTTCGGCGCCTCGTAGATTTCCGCCGGTGTCGCAACCTGCATGATGACGCCCTTGTCCATCACGGCGATACGGTCGGACACGGTCATCGCCTCTTCCTGATCATGGGTGACGATCAAAAAGGTCAGACCCAGCGTGTGTTGCAGGTCGGTCAGTTCGAACTGTGTTTCCTCGCGCAGCTTCTTGTCGAGCGCGCCGAGCGGTTCGTCGAGCAGCAGAACCTTTGGCCGCTTGGCAAGCGACCGGGCCAGCGCCACGCGCTGCCGCTGACCACCGGAGAGCTGCGACGGTTTACGCTTGGCGAACTGTTCCAGCTTCACCAGCTTCAGCATCTCTTCGACGCGGGCGGCGATCTCGGCTTTCGGCAGCTTGTCCTGTTCCAGACCGAAGGCGATGTTCTTTTCCACCGTCATATGCGGGAACAGCGCGTAGGACTGGAACATCATGTTGGTGGGGCGGCGATAGGGCGGCACGCCGGCCAGATCCTTGCCCTGCAGGAGGATGCGGCCTTCGGTCGGCTCCTCGAAACCGGCCAGCATGCGCATCAACGTGGTCTTGCCGCAGCCCGATGGCCCGAGCAGCGCAAAGAACTCGCGCTCGTAGATATCCAGCGTCAGGTTTTCGACGGCGGTGAAATTGCCGAACCGCTTGGTGATATTCTCGAAACGGATGAAGGGCACCGATGTCGGATCGGTCCAGGGAGAAAATTTGCGCTTAACCGGCCCGAGAGATTTCGCCATGCCTGTCCCCATCTACCCTGATTTTTTGGCACGCCGTGGTGCCGGATTGGCAATCATGCGGAGCGGGCCCAAAACCCGCTCCGCAGAAGGCATCAGCTGCCGGTCTTGATCTCGGTCCAGACGCGGTTGAGCACACGCTGTTCACGCGGGCCGTAAGGCGAGATGGTGAAGAGTTTTTTCACGACATCTTCCGGGGGATAGACGCCCGGATTTTCCAGCACTTCCTTGTCCACGAATTTCTGCGAGGCAAGGTTGCCGTTGGCATACTGGACATAGTTCGAGGACTTGGCGATGACTTCCGGCTTCATCATGAAGTTGATGAATTCGTGGGCCTCGGCAACATTCTTGGCATCGGCCGGAATGGCAAGGTTGTCGAACCAGATATAGGTGCCTTCCTTGGGGATGACGAACTCGACCTTGACGCCATTCTTGGCTTCTTCGGCGCGGGTCTTTGCCTGCAGGATGTCACCCGACCAGCCGATGGAAATGCAGCTGTCGCCGTTTGCCAGTTCATCGATATAGGCCGAGGCGTTGAAGGTGCGCACCGACGGGCGGATCTTCTTGTAAACCTCGCCGCCAGCTTCCAGATCGGCCGCTTCCTTGCTGTCGGGGTTCTTGCCGATATAGTTCATGGCAATCGCGAAGGTCTCGTCGGACGCGTCGAGGATGTTGATACCGCAGGATTTCAGCTTTTCGGCATTTTCCGGCTTGAACAGGATATCCCAGCTGTCGAGCGGCACATCACCAAGCGCTGCCTTCACCTTGTCGACATTGTAACCGATGCCGGTGGTGCCCCACATGTAGTTGACGGCATATTCATTGCCGGGATCGTATTTGGCGAGACGCTCGGAGACTTCCGACCACATGTTGGAAAGGTTCGGCAGCTTCGACTTGTCGAGCTTCTGGAAGACGCCGGCCTGGATCTGGCGGGCGAGGAAGGGGCCGGTCGGCACGACGACATCATAACCGGAACCGCCGGCCAGCAGCTTTGTCTCGACCACTTCATTGCTGTCGAACACGTCGTAAACGACCTTGATGCCGGTTTCCTTGGTGAATTCTTCCAGCACCGATTCATCGATATAGTCGGACCAGTTGTAGACGTGGACCTGGCGTTCCTGCGCGAAGACGGCGGTGGCCATCAGCGTCGTGGCGGCAGCGGCGGTCAGAAGACGAAGCAGATTGGGTCGCATGATTTCTCCTGTTTTATGAAGGCTGGCCGCATCAGCGCCGCGCCTTGTTTCCCTCTTTATGCTTTTGTTTTGTGCGAGAGTATGAAGGAACATCGCTACCCACAAGCAAAAAGCTGCATTGCAGCAAAGACTTCTCAAGATACCATCAGGGCCATCACCGAAAATCGAAGGCACTGAGACCGGTCGCCATCTCGTCCAGTCCCAGAGGCCGCGTTACCGGCGGCTCGGCGCGCGACAGGCAGCCGCGTCTCTCGCACAGGCGACAGGCAGTTCCGGCCAGAACGGTTGCCCCCGGCAGGCTCGCCGCTTCGCCATAGACCGTTTCGCGCGCCACCTCGAAATCGCAGCCGATGAGGATGGCGGTGCGGCGCACGCGCTCGTTGAAACCGGCCTGCGGGCCTTCCAGCGTGCGGCAGACCGTCAGATAGGCGGCACCATCCGGCATCTCGACCCGATCCGTGAGAACCTGCCCCGGCTGGGCGAAAGCCGCATGCACACCGAGCCTGGGACAGAGCCCGCCGAATTTCGCATGCGGATAGGCTTGCGCGCCGGCGCGGCGGAGACGGTTGCCGGCGCTGTCGATCTCGGCGAGGAAAAACGGCAGGCCGGATGCGCCGGGCCGTGCGAGTGTCGTCACCCGGTTTGCCGCCTGTTCGAACGACACGTCGAAACGGGCGCGCAAAACATCGATATCGTAACGGGCGCGCTGGGCAGCCGACAGGAAAGCGCCATAGGGCATCATCAGCGCATGCGCCGCATACCGCGCCAGTTCGAACCGGGCGATGCGTTTGGCCTCGCCGCTCGACAAGGCGAGGTCTTCGAGTTCGCCGGCAATCGCCTCCCCCAGCGCCAGCAGTGCCACTTCCATGGCGATTTCACGCAGACGGTCGCTGGCCGACAGTCGTTCGGACAGGAACAGCCGCAGCGAATGACGATCGTAACGGCGTTTCAGGTCCGGCATGACATGTACCGGCAGCGAGCGGACGACGATGCCGTGGCGGGTTTTCAGCCAGTCTCGAAGACTAGCCGCAAGATCGTCACCGGCAGCGAGTTCGGCAATAAATGTTTCCGCCGCATCTTCTATGCGTGCGAAAAAATGCGGGCGGTGTTCAAGACGGTCACGCACCTCATCGGCCGGCAGACGCGTGGCGGCCATACCGGTTTCGTGACCTTCGCGGGCAAGAAGTTCGGCCAGATCGGAGAGACGCGCGGCCTGCTCACGATAGGCGCGATAAAGTTTTAGAATCCCGCCGGCGGTATTGGGGGCGGCATCGGCCACTTCCACCAGTTCCTGATCGCCCGGCAGTTCGCCCGACAGGAGCGGATCGCGAAACACCTCTCGAAGCTCGCCGACCATGGCGCCGTCATCGCTTTGCAGCGCTTCAAGATCGACCTTATAGGTGGAGGCAAGCCGCAACAGCAGCTGCACGGTGAGCGGCCGCTGGTTGCGTTCGATGAGGTTGAGATAGGAGGCGGAAATCTCCAGCCCCTCCGCCATCGCCGCCTGCGTCAGTTCCAGCCCGAGCCGGATGCGCCGAACCTTTGGACCGGCAAAGATCTTACGTTCAGCCATTCGCTCTCCTCCCAAAGAAGCAACCAGCACAAACTTTACAAAAATTGACAAACTCACTTTGGACTTTGTCAAAAACAGTACATCTCGACCCTTTTACTGTCGCAACACTGCGGATTTGATTAGATACAATTTCAACGCCCATGTAAATTCCTTGACATCGGACAAGTTACCGAAGCCCAGGGAGTGAAGCATGACTGATTTTTACAACATCGTTCCGACTGCACCGTCCGGCCGTTACGACGGCATCGAACGCCCCTATTCTGCGGATGACGTGAAGCGGCTGCGCGGTTCGGTAACGATCCGTCATTCGCTGGCGGAGGCGGGCGCCAACCGGCTGTGGTCGCTTCTGCGCAGCCAAGATTTTGTCAATTCGCTGGGCGCGATGACCGGCAACCAGGCCATGCAGCAGGTGCGCGCCGGGTTGAAGGCGATCTATCTGTCCGGCTGGCAGGTGGCGGCGGACAGCAACACCGCGTCTTCCATGTATCCCGACCAGTCGCTTTACCCGGCCAATGCCGCACCGGAACTGGCGCGCCGCATCAACCGCACGCTTCAACGCGCCGACCAGATCGAAACGGCGGAAGGCAACGGCCTTTCGGTCGAAACATGGTTTGCGCCTATTGTCGCCGATGCCGAGGCCGGTTTCGGCGGCTCGCTCAATGCGTTCGAGATCATGAAGGCGTTTATCGAGGCGGGCGTTGCCGGTGTTCATTACGAGGACCAGCTGGCATCGGAAAAGAAATGCGGCCATCTGGGCGGCAAGGTTTTGATCCCGACGGCGGCGCATATCCGCAACCTCACCGCAGCGCGCCTCGCCGCCGACGTGATGGGCACGCCGACGCTTGTGATTGCCCGCACCGATGCGGAGGCGGCCAAGCTTTTGACGTCAGATATCGATGAGCGCGACCAGCCGTTTGTCGATTACGATGCAGGCCGTACCGTCGAAGGGTTTTACCGGGTGCGCAACGGGCTGGAACCGTGCATCGCGCGTGCGGTGGCCTATGCGCCCTATTGCGATCTGATCTGGTGCGAAACTTCGAAACCCGATCTGGAACAGGCGAAAAGATTTGCCGAAGGGGTGCACAAGGCGCATCCCGGAAAAATGCTGGCCTATAATTGCTCGCCGTCGTTCAACTGGAAAAAGAACCTCGATGACTCGACGATCGCCAAATTCCAGCGGGCGCTGGGGGCGATGGGCTACAAGTTCCAGTTCATCACGCTGGCCGGCTTCCACCAGCTGAACTTTGGCATGTTCGAACTCGCGCGCGGCTACCGGGACCGGCAAATGGCCGCCTATTCGGAGCTGCAGGAAGCGGAGTTTGCCGCCGAGATCCATGGCTATACCGCCACCAAACACCAGCGCGAAGTCGGGACAGGGTATTTTGACGCCGTGTCGGTGGCGATCAGCGGCGGACAGTCTTCGACGACGGCTATGGGAGGGTCGACCGAGCATGCGCAGTTCCGCCCGGCGGCTGAGTAGCGAATCGTAAAAAGACCCCGCCCCAAACCCCAACCGGGGCAGAGCCGCGTGTCTCTGCCCGTCCTTGTGGACCCCCACAAGGGGGAGGGGCTTAACCCGGCCGATCCGCTGAGGTTCAATTTGGGCAGAGAGTTTGCCGCATATTTTCTCCCCCTTGTGGGGGAGATGGCGGCAGCCAGAGGGGGACTTTGCACCCGACAACCTGTCACCACCAAAAACCACAGAGAGGAGAAATATCATGAACATGCACAATCCGATCTCTCAGTCAGCGCCCATCCAGACCCACGTCAAGGAACGCGCCGAGGAGCAATCTTCGACCATGAGTTTCGAGCAGCAGGCGGCGATCCGGTCGCTGGCCAATGATCTGCACCGGCTGAACCATTCGGTCATGAAGGCGGTCGAGGCAGGTGTTTCGGTCGAACTCGTGCGTTCCGCCCGCCATCACGGTGGTGACGGACAATGGGGCGACCTGCTGATCCCGGTCGTGGTTGCCCGTGGCAACTGACACGGCAACCGTCCGGGCGGACAGCAGACGCGAAGGCTTCCCCCGAAACGCCAAAGGCCGGGCAAATCCCCTGCCCGGCCTTTGGTCGATTCTACAGATCTTGAAGATCAGGCGGCGTAGCGCTTGTGGCCGGCACCGTGATCTGCCTCGATGCGGAACTGCTGCACGAGGCTCATCAGCTGGTTGGCTTCTTCCGCAAGGGCACGGCTGGCTTCGCTGGTCTCTTCCACCATCGCGCCGTTCTGCTGGGTCATCTGGTCCATGCGGTTGACGGAGCCGTTGATGTCCTGCAGCGCGGCCGACTGGTCGCGGGCGGCGGTGGCGATGGTTTCGACATGCTTGCTGATGCCGGTGATCTGCTCGCTGATCGTCGACAGAACCTTTCCAGTCTGCTGCACGAGACCGGCACCGGCGCTGACTTCGTTACTCGACTGGTTGATCAGCGTCTTGATCTCGCGGGCGGCATCGGCCGAACGCTGGGCCAGTTCGCGCACTTCTTGGGCGACGACGGCAAAACCCTTGCCGGCTTCACCGGCGCGTGCGGCTTCGATACCGGCATTGAGCGCCAGAAGGTTGGTCTGGAAGGCGATGTCGTCGATCACTTCGATGATCTGCTCGATCTTCTTTGAGGCTTCCTCGATGCGATCCATGGCCTGGACGGCATTGTTGACGACCGTGCCGGAACCGTCGGCATTCTGCTTGGTCTTGGCGACGGCGTCATTGGCTTCGCGGGCGCGCTCGGCAGAAGAACGTACGGTGGCAGTAATTTCCTCGACGGCGGCGGCGGTTTCTTCGAGCGAAGCAGCCTGGTTTTCCGTGCGCTTGGCAAGGTCCGCAGACGACTGGCTGAGTTCGCCACTGTTGCGCTGGATGGCCAGCGTGCTTTCACGGATGCGCGACAGCGTATCACGCAGACGCTCGATCGAGCCGTTGAAATCGACGCGGAGCTGTTCGAGGCGGCCGGTGAAGGTGCGGTCGATCTTGACCGAAAGATCCCCCTGCGACAGGCGGGCAAGTGCTGCGCCCAGTTCCGTGACAGCGAGGTTGATCTGGCTATCGACTTCCTGCTTTTCCGCATCGTTGCGGCGACGGTCGGCATCGGCGCTGGCGCGATCATCGGCGCTGCGGGCTTCGATCAGGCGCTTCTGGCGGGCGTTGTCGCGGAAGACTTCCAGCGCGCGGGCAATATTGCCGAACTCGTTGCGACGATCGAGATATGGAATGTCGGTATCGCTGCCGTCCGCCATGGTGCGGATCGTGCCGGTCAGAACGCTGAGCGGCTTGACCAGATGACGGATGGCGAAGAAGCCGATCAGACCCATGGCGATCAGAGCCAGAAAGCTGGTGACGGCCATCTGGGTGACGGATGCCGAAAGCTGGGCAAAATAGACTTCCATCGGGATGCCGATGAACATGACGCCGGTGACCACATTGGCCTTGTCCTTGATCGGGAAATAACCCGTCATGAAATCACGGCCGAACAAAGCTGCCTGGCCGAAATAGGGCTGGCCGGAAGCCAGCGTCTTCTGGGCCGGGTGTTCGGCGGCAAGCTTGGTGCCGACGGCGCGCTCGCCCTTCTCGGTCTTCACGTTGGTGGAGACGCGGACATAATCGCTGCCGTTCTTGCTGAATACGGTGGCGACACCTCCGATGGACTCGGCGGTGCGGTCGACAAGCGAGTGGTTCTTGAACTCGATCGGACCGGCGCTGGTAATACCGGTAACCTCACCGTCCTTGACCGCGAGATCGGCACCTTCCGCCTCGACCTCATAAAGGACGCCCATGGCGCGGATGGCGCTGTGCGCATCTTCCACGGCATTGCCCATGATATCTGAACGCAAGTTCAGATAGGTCATTCCCGACAGGGCGGAAATCGAAACGAAAACGAGGAAAAGGCAAAGGCTGACTATCCGTGCAACCACGGATGACGGCAGAACGTTCAACATACGGCGACCCCCAATACGAAATACCAGTAGTAATTGAGGGGCAATATAAATGGAAATGCGTAAAAATTTACTGAACTTGCGTTTTGCCATTAACGCAGCAGAGATCTAAATTCAAAATATCCCAAACTTGGTTCAGTGTAATTCCGGCAAAGCTCAATTAGAGCATCGATGTATCGAAAAAAACATATCGCCTATATTGACCGACCATCAGAATAGATGGGATATCAACATTATGGCAACCGTTGCACTTGCTGCAGCAAGAAACAGACGAAGTGTAATTGTTGCAGCGGCTTCAGTCTTTGCTATGGCGATGGCACGGGCACGACGACGGTTCTGCATCAAGATCAATCCCGACTGGAGGAGTTTCAATCGCCGCCTCGGCGACGACCAGCGCTTAACACAAGATAAGAATCCATGACTGTGCGCGCATTAAGGCAGGATGTCGCAGGCTTATTAAAAAGTGCTAAAAGATATCTCCGGCATCAGAACAGTTCCGCCAGCGCCTCGCCACAGGCATTTCCCGATGCCCAGGCCCATTGGAAATTATATCCGCCGAGCCAGCCGGTGACATCCACGCATTCGCCGATGAAATAAAGACCGGGCACGTTCTTGGCCTGCATCGTCTTTGAATCGATCTCCGATGTATCGATGCCGCCGATCGTCACTTCCGCCGTGCGATACCCTTCGGAACCTGCCGGCACGATGCTCCAGTCCTGCACCGAGGCCGCCAACGCTTCGAGCTTGCGATCGCCTTGGTCCGCCATCTGTCCGGTCATGCCCGCATTTTCGGTCAGGAACTGGGCCAGACGTTTCGGCAGGATCTCACCCAGCACCGTCTGCGCCGCCTGTTTGCCATTGGCCTTGCGACCTTCCTTGAGGCGAGATGTGATGTCGATATCCGGCTCGATCGACAATTTTATTGAATCGCCTTCGCGCCAGTAGGACGAGATCTGCAGGATCGACGGGCCGCTGATACCACGATGGGTGAAGAGCAGAGCCTCGCGGAACGAAATCTTGCCGTGTTTTACTTCAGCATCGACAGCAATGCCGGATAGCGGCGCCAGTTTTTCCAGCAGCAACGGATCCAGTGTCAGCGGCACAAGGCCGGGACGCGTGTCGGTAACCTTAAGGCCGAATTCGGCGGCGATGCGATAGGCAAAGCCGGTCGCGCCCATTTTCGGGATCGACTTGCCGCCGGTGGCGAGCACAACGGCATCCGCCTCGACCATGCCGTTCGATGTCATCACGCGAAAACCGTCCGGACCTTTTTCGACGGCGGAAATTTCGGTGCGCAGTTCAAGGACACCGCCGACAGCACGCATCTCATCGAGCAGCATGTGGATGATGTCCTTGGCGCTGTCGTCGCAGAACAATTGGCCGAGCGTCTTTTCATGCCAGGCGATACGGTGTTTTTCGACCATGTCGAGAAAATCGCGTGGGCTGTAACGCGCCAGCGCCGATTTGGCGAAATGCGGATTGGCCGACAGATAGTTTTTCGGACCGGCATGGATATTGGTGAAATTGCAGCGACCACCGCCGGAAATGCGGATCTTTTCGGCAGGGTTCTTCGCATGATCTAGCACAAGAACGCGCTTGCCACCCTGCCCGGCGCGGATCGCACACATCAGCCCGGCCGCACCGGCACCAAGGATCACCACGTCAAATCTGCGGGCCAAAACAAAAACTCCTGAAACGAGCGGCGTTTCTGTTGCCATCACGCGTTCATGTCAATGCCGACAAAGAGATCAAACATTGCGAACCAGCTATCGCCAATTGCCGCAAGGTGACTATTATAAGGTTCCCGACCAACGCTTCCGGTGAGCCATGCCGCCCAAGAAAAAGCCGACGCCTTCCGCCCCCAAGCCCAAAATCCCTGCCGCAGTTCTGGATAGCCGACGCGGGGTGAAATCCTGGCAGGAAGCCGCCGCATGGCTGAAAGTGCGGGGCATCGAGGATGTCGAATGCATCACGCCCGACCTTGCCGGCGTTCCGCGCGGCAAGATGATGCCGGCGTCAAAGTTTACCAGCAACACCTCGCTGGCCTTGCCCTCGGCACTCTACCGCCACACGATTTCCGGCGAATACCCGGATGAAACCGGCAATTTCCGTTATGACAGCCGCGACAGCGACATCAAGCTGGTGCCGGACCTTTCGACGCTTTCCGTCGTGCCGTGGGAAAGCGATCCGACCGCGCAGGTGATCTGCGATATCGTCGGCGCCGACGGCAAGAACGTGCCCTATACGCCGCGCAACGTGCTGAAGCATGTCGTCAAACTCTATTCGGATCGCGGATGGAAACCGGTCGTCGCCCCGGAAATCGAGTTCTATCTCGTTGCCGTCAATGAAGACCCGGATTATCCGCTGCATCCGCCGAAGGGGCGTTCTGGCCGTTCGATTTCCGGCGGGCAAAGTTATTCGATCGCCGGCATCAACGAATTCGACGAGTTGATCGACGACATCTACCATTTTTCTGAAAAGCAGGGTCTGGAGATCGATACGCTGATCCATGAAGAGGGTCCGGCGCAGCTGGAAATCAACCTTCGCCATGGCGATCCGATCCAGCTCGCCGATCAGGTGTTTCTGTTCAAACGCACCATTCGCGAGGCGGCGCTGAAACACGGCATTTATGCCACGTTCATGGCGAAGCCCATGCAGGGCCAGCCGGGGTCGGCCATGCACGTCCACCAGTCGGTGGTCGATATCAATACCGGCAAGAATGTCTTTTCCAATGACGACGGCACACCGTCGAAGGAATTCTTCCACTTCATCGGCGGCATGCAGAAATTCGTGCCGAGTTCGCTGGTCATGCTGGCGCCTTATGTGAACTCCTATCGTCGCCTGACGCCTGATATGGCCTGCCCGGTCAACAATGCCTGGGGTTACGACAACCGCACCACGGCTTTCCGCGTGCCGGTGTCCGATCCGTCCGCCCGCCGTGTCGAAAACCGCCTTCCGAGTTCGGATGCCAATCCCTATCTGGCGCTGGCCGCTTCGCTCGGTTGCGGCCTGTTGGGCATCACACGAGAAATCCAGCCGACCGAACCGACCTCGGATACCGCCAACGAAGGGTCGATCGAACTGCCGCGCGGCCTTCTGGAAGCGCTGGCACTGCTGGAAAACGAACCGGCCTTCGAGGAGGTGTACGGCTCCGAATTCATCAATATCTATGCCGGGGTCAAACGCGGCGAATTCGAAACATTCATGCAGGTGATCAGTCCCTGGGAGCGTGAATTCCTGTTGCTGAACGTTTGAAGGAGACGGCATGACCGCATGGCAGAGCCCGATCGCGCCCGGAATTTCATGGTATCAGGCGTCAAGTGGCGACAGGCCGACCTATCCGGCGCTTGACGGCTCGAAAACCACCGACGTCGCCATTATCGGCGGTGGTTATACCGGGCTGCAGGCGGCTTACTGTCTGGCGTCTGCCGGTGTTTCGGTGACGCTGATCGAAGCCTGCCATTTCGGTGACGGCGCATCCGGCCGCAATGGCGGCCAGCTCGGCACCGGCCAGCGCTGGTGGCCGGAGGAGCAGGAAGAGGCACTTGGTCTTGAGCGGTCACGCGCCCTGTTCGACATGGCCGAACATGCCAAACGTTACCTGCTGGACTTTGCCGACAAACACGGCATCGACATGGAATATGTGGCTGGACACATGTGCGTGGCCCACAAGCCCGGCCATGACAAGGAATACCGCGCCAATGCCGAGATCGCGGCGACGCGCTACGACTACCCCTATATTTCCTTCATGGATAAAAAGGAGACGGCCGAACGGCTCGGCTCCGACCATTACCATTGCGGCGTCTATGACGGCGGCACCGGCCATATCCATCCGCTGAAACTGCTGATCGGCCTTGCCCGTGTGGCGGCGGCAGCAGGGGCTGCGATCCACGAAAACACGCCGGCCAAATCGATATCTCAATCCGGTGGTAAAACGCTGATCGAAACGCCGACCGGCACGATCACCGCCAATCGCGTACTGATCGCCACCAATGCCTATATCGAAAATCTCGAGCCGGTGACGGCCGCGCATGTGATGCCGATCCGCTCCTTTATCGGCGCGACAGAACCGCTCGATGCGCATCCGACCATTCTTTCCGGCAATGAATCGGTCGCCGATTCGCGCTTCGTGGTGCGTTATTTCCGAAAGTCGAAGGATGGCCGTCTGCTGTTCGGCGGTCGCGAGGCCTATACGGCCGACAGCCCGCGCGACATTTCCAGCCATATCCGCCGGCAGATCGCCGAGATCTATCCGGCCCTGAACGATATTGAGATCACCCATTCCTGGGGCGGTTCGGTGGGCATCACCCTCACCCGCCAGCCTTTCGTGCGAGAGGTCATGCCCGGCGTGATGTCGGTCGGCGGTTATTCCGGCCATGGTGTCATGCTGTCAAATTATTGTGGTAAGCTTTATGCAGATATGACACTCGGCAAATCGACGGAGCTTTCCTATCTTGCCGATCTGGACGTTCCTTCCTTTCCGGGAGGCTCGCGCCTGCGGGCCCCGCTCCTTTTCCTCGCCCTGACCTGGTACGCGCTCCGCGACCGGTTCTGAGGCAAATAGTCACTCCCGCCCGTTTTCGGGCTGGCGCTTTTAAATCGATTAGATTATGACCCCTATCAACAACGCGACTTCGAGAGAATTAGGTATGAGCAGCCAGATCATCCCAGTTGAGCCCTTCGATTGCATCGTCTTCGGCGGCAGCGGCGACCTTGCGGAACGCAAGCTTCTTCCGGCGCTCTACCACCGCCAGATCGAGGGCCAGTTCACCGAACCGACGCGCATTATCGGCGCTTCGCGCAGCGCGCTTTCCCATGAAGATTACCGTAAATTCGCCAAGGATGCCCTTAAAGAGCATCTGAAAAAGGGCGAATATGACGAGGCGGAAGTCAAGAAATTCTGCGAACGTCTTTTCTACGTGTCCGTCGATGCCAAGTCCGATCAGGGCTGGGATGTGCTTAAAAAACTGCTGGACGAAGGCAAGGACCGCATCCGCGCCTTCTACCTCGCCGTCGCTCCGGGCATCTTTGGCGCGATTTCCGAAAAGATCCGCGACCACAAGCTGATCACGCCTAAGACCCGCATCGTCGTCGAAAAGCCGATCGGCCGTGACCTTGCGTCGGCGCTGGTGCTGAACGACACGATCGGCAAGGTGTTCAAGGAAGAACAGATATACCGTATCGACCATTATCTGGGCAAGGAAACCGTCCAGAACCTGATGGCGCTGCGTTTTGCCAATGCGCTTTATGAGCCGCTGTGGAACGCCAATTACATCGATCACGTGCAGATTACCGTTGCCGAAGCCGTCGGTCTCGAAGGCCGTGCCGGTTATTACGACACGGCCGGCGCGCTGCGCGACATGGTGCAGAACCATATCATGCAGCTGCTTTGCCTGGTTGCCATGGAAACTCCGTCCTCGATGAATTCCGAGGCCGTGCGCGATGAAAAGCTGAAGGTTCTGCGGGCATTGAAGCCCATCAATGCCGACAATGTCGAGCAGATGACGGTGCGCGGCCAGTACCGCGCCGGTGCTTCCGCAGGCGGCCCGGTCAAGGGTTACCTGGAAGAGCTGGAAGGCGGCGTTTCCAACACCGAAACCTTCGTCGCCATCAAGGCCGAGATCGGCAACTGGCGCTGGGCCGGCGTTCCCTTCTACATCCGCACGGGCAAACGCCTGACACAGCGCATGTCGGAAATCGTCATCACCTTCAAGCCGGTGCCGCACAACATTTTTGACAGCGCAGCCGGCCGCATTTCCGCCAACCAGCTGATCATCCGCCTGCAGCCGGACGAAGGCGTAAAGCAGTCGCTGATGATCAAGGATCCTGGTCCGGGCGGCATGCGCCTGCGCAATGTTTCGCTCGACATGAGCTTTGCCGAAGCGTTCAACGTTCGCTCGCCGGATGCTTACGAGCGCCTGCTGATGGACACGATCCGCGCCAACCAGACGCTGTTCATGCGCCGCGACGAAGTGGAAGCCGCATGGGAATGGGTCGATCCGATCCTCAAGGGTTGGGACGAAACCGGACAGCCGGCACAGGGTTACACCGCCGGCACCTGGGGTCCGAGCCAGGCAATCGCGCTGATCGAGCGTGACGGCCGCACATGGCACGAGGGCTGAGGCATGTCGGGAAACCTGCACGAATTTCCTGATCCCGAAACGCTGGCACATGAACTTGCGCTGGACGTCTCCGCACAGTTGACGGCGGCAATCGCCGTGCGCGGTTCGGCATCGATCGCCGTGTCCGGCGGCTCGACGCCCAAACGTTTCTTCGAAGCGCTGTCGGAACAGGATATCAACTGGTCGAAGGTGACGATCACGCTGGTCGACGAACGTTTCGTTGCCGCCGACGACGAGCGGTCCAACCACCGTCTGGTCGCGACGCATCTTCTGAAGGACAAGGCGGAGGCAGCGACATTCGTGCCGCTTTACCAGCCTTCCACGACCGCCGAGGAAGCCGCAAAGATCGCCACCGAAAAGACGGCCGGTTTCGGCAATCCGTTCGATGTCGTCATTCTCGGCATGGGAGGAGACGGGCACACCGCTTCCTTCTTCCCGAAGGGTAACAATCTGGCCAAGGCGATCGACCCGGCAGGCCCGCGTGGCGTTCTGACCATGCAGGCCGAAGGTGCCGGCGAAGAGCGTCTGACCTTCTCGTTCACCAGCCTTGCCGATGCGCGCCTTCTGGTGCTGCATATCGAGGGTGATGCCAAGATGATCGTGCTGGAAAACGCGGAAAACAGTGAGGACGAGATGGAAATGCCCATCCGCGCCGTACTGAACCGCGCGCCGTCATCGCTCGAGATCTACTGGGCGCCTTAAACGGCGCCCTCCCCGGCGCACCGGTTTACGATCCGCAGGCGCCGGCACATTTTACGAGACCCACAATCCCGGTGGCTTCGGCCTCTCCCAAACCGGGATTGACCGAAGGAGGATTGCACATGGCCGCCCATTCCAGCATCGAGGCGATTACCGCGCGTATCGTCGAGAGATCGAAACCGCATCGTGAAACCTATCTCGATCGCCTCAACCGTGCCGTGACGCGCGGCACGCACCGGTCGGTCCTCTCCTGCGGCAACCTTGCCCATGGATTTGCGGTCTGTTCCCCCGCCGATAAGGGCGCGCTCGCAGGCGACGTCGTCCCGAACCTCGGCATCATCACCTCCTATAACGACATGCTTTCGGCCCACCAGCCTTACGAAAACTATCCGGCGCTGATCCGTGATGCGGCCCGCGAGGCCGGCGGCGTGGCGCAGGTGGCAGGCGGCGTGCCCGCCATGTGCGATGGCGTGACGCAAGGCCAGCCCGGCATGGAACTGTCGCTATTTTCACGCGACCTGATCGCCATGTCGGCCGGTATCGGCCTCAGCCACAACATGTTCGACAGTTCCGTCTATCTCGGCGTCTGCGACAAGATCGTGCCCGGTCTGGTCATTGCAGCCCTCTCCTTCGGCCATCTGCCAGCCGTGTTCGTGCCCGCCGGCCCGATGACCTCAGGTCTGCCGAACGACGAAAAGTCGCGCATCCGCCAGCTTTATGCAGAAGGCAAGGTCGGCCGCGCCGAACTCTTGGAATCGGAATCCAAATCCTACCACGGCCCCGGCACCTGCACCTTCTACGGCACGGCCAATTCCAACCAGATGCTGATGGAAATCATGGGCTTTCACATGCCCGGTTCGTCCTTCATCAATCCGGGCACGCCGCTGCGCGATGCGCTGACCAAGGAAGCCGCCAAACGGGCACTGGCGATTACCGCACTCGGCAACGAATTCACGCCGGCCGGTGAGATGATCGACGAACGCTCGATCGTCAATGGCGTTGTCGGCCTGCATGCGACGGGTGGTTCGACCAACCACACGATGCATCTCGTCGCCATGGCGCGCGCTGCCGGCATTCACCTGACATGGCAGGATATTTCCGAGCTTTCGGACATCGTGCCGCTTCTGACCCGCGTCTACCCGAACGGACTTTCCGACGTGAACCATTTTGCCGCTGCCGGCGGCATGGGCTTTTTGATCAAGCAGCTTCTGGCCGGCGGTCTCGTGCATGACGACGTGCGCACCGTGTTCGGTCAGGGACTGGAGGCCTATACGGTCGAAGCCATGCTCGGCGAAAACGGTGGCGTTGCCCGTCAACCGATCCCGGAGGTCAGCGGCGATCCAAAGGTGCTGACCACGATCGACAAGCCTTTCCAGGCCAATGGTGGCCTGAAGATGCTGCATGGCAATCTCGGCAAGGCCGTCATCAAGATCTCGGCCGTCAAACCGGAGCGCCATATCATCGAGGCACCGGCGATCGTCTTCCATACCCAGAAGGAATTGCAGGACGCCTTCAAGCGCGGCGACCTGAACAACAAGGACTTTATCGCCGTCGTGCGTTTCCAGGGTCCGAAGGCGAACGGCATGCCGGAACTGCACCAGCTGACGCCGCCGCTCGGCGTGCTGCAGGACCGTGGTTTCAAGGTCGCTCTCGTCACCGACGGCCGCATGTCGGGCGCATCCGGCAAGGTGCCGGCAGCGATCCATATCACGCCGGAAGCATCAGACGGCGGCCCGATCGCCAAGATCTGCGACGGCGACATCGTTCGCCTCGACGCCACGACCGGCACGCTGGAAGTGCTGGTGGATGCCGCCGAATTTGCCGCCCGCCCGGCCGCTACCGCCGATCTGTCGGAGAACGAATACGGCATGGGCCGCGAACTTTTTGGCGCCTTCCGCCGCAATGTCGGCCATGCCGATCAGGGCGCCAGCGTGTTTGCTTGAGATAGGCCGGGGCGGCTGACGCCGCCCTCGCAATTCACTCGCGGAAATGCTATCTATAGTGGCATGAGCAAGAAAAACGCGACCACGGAGACGACTGTAACCGACCCCAAGACGGGGAAGGTTCTCATCGTGCGCGGACTTGGCTCCATGAAGGACCACCCGTTCAAGCTTGATCCGCGGATCGACCTGACCAAGCCGATCTATGAGCAGGTCCTTGCACTCGAGGATGCAGACAGGGAGCGCTGATTGGCTGGTGCATTGCTCGATACGCATGCGCTTTATTGGGCCGTCAGCGGCGAAAGTCGACTTTCTTCGCAGGCCGTAACAGTCTTCGGCCAAAGCCAAACCGATGGTAGGCTATTCATCTCACCGATATCCGCGTGGGAAATGTCGTTGGCGGCACAGAAACGCGTCAACGCTCTGAACTTTGGCAACCTCTCGCTTGAGGAATGGTTCAGCCGGGCACGAAAGCAAATTCTCTTTCGACCCCTGCCCATCACCCAACGCATCGCCATCGAGGCGGCAACGGTTGCGAAGGATACCGGTCATCGCGATCCCGCCGATTGCTACATGATCGCCACGGCCCGCGTTCGCAAAATCCCCGTCATCACGCGCGATGCGGTCATCCTGAAAATCGCCGCGTCGGGTTACGTTTCGGCAATCGCCTGCTGAGACATTATCATCTGAGCGCATTCAGCGAAGGCGGCGAGTTTCATCACCGCCTTCGCTTCTGGCTGTCACTGCTCGGCTGCAGGATCACGCTGCAGCAATGCCCCTCTCAAGCTCGAAACCTTCGTCGATCCACCCGGTGATCCCGCCTGCCATGATCTTGACCGGGCGTCCGAGTTCGGCAAGGCGCACGGCACCTCTGGCGGCACCATTGCAATGCGGACCGGCGCAATAGGTGACGAATAGCGTCTCTTGCGGCCACTGCTCCATCTTCGAGCGGACAATCTTGCCATGCGGCAGGTTGATGGCGCCGGGAACGTGGCCGGCGGCGAACATGGCCGGGCTGCGGACATCGAGAAGCACGAAATCAAGCCCCCGTGACAGCGTGTCGTGGACATCCCAACAATCGGTCCCGAACGTGAAGGCAGCGGCGAAATGTTCCCGGGCGATTTCGCTGGGGGCGGCGGCAATGGTAGTAACGGCGCTTGGCATGATGGTCTCCTTTTCTGCCGTTACAGAATGGAACGAACAGTTTTCGATTGCCATTGGCGCGATTGCCATCATACATGAATATCATGCCAAACACGCACGGACCGATGGTCACCGCACTTCTGTATGACGGGCTCTGTACTTTCGAGTTCGGGATCGTTGCCGAGATTTTTGGCCTGTCCCGACCGGAGATGGGCGAAGGCTGGTATCGTTTTGCCAGTTGCGCGGTCGAACAAGGCCCGCTGCGCGCCCATGGCGGTTTCACGCTTTTGCCCGACGACGGCATAGAGCTGATCGATCGGGCAGACATCATCGTCGTACCGGGCTGGAAGGGCGTGAACGAACCGGTGCCGGAAGCACTTTGCGAGCGCCTGCGACAGGCTCATGATCGTGGCGCGCGTCTTGTTTCCATCTGTTCCGGCGCCTTCGTTCTTGCCGCCACGGGTCTGCTGGATGGCGGCAGCGCGACCACACACTGGCGATATGCCGAGGCACTGCGCAAACGCCACCCAACCATCGAGGTGGATGATCGCTCGCTCTACCGCAATCATGGCCGCATTTTCACATCGGCCGGCAGCGCTGCGGGCATGGATCTGCTGATCGAGATCGTGCGTCAGGATTTTGGGCCGGACGCCGCAAGCTCCGTGGCCCGCAGGCTTGTCATGCCGGCGCACCGCACGGGGGGACAGGCCCAGTTTCTGGAGCGTCCGGTACCGATACGCCGGCAATCGGAAATAGCGCCATTGCTTGACAATATGCGCGCGGCGCTGGCGACGGCGTGGACGCTGGAGCGTATGGCTGCCGAGTGCCGGATGAGCGTGAGGACATTCGTTCGCCGTTTTGCGGAAGCAACGGGCACGTCACCGGGCGAATGGCTGACGGCAGAGCGGCTGGAGGAAGCCAAGCGCCTCCTCGTGGCTGGACGGCTTGGTATCGATGAGATCGCGCTTGCCGCCGGACTTGGAACGGCCGACACGCTGCGTCACCATTTCAGGAAACGGATTGGTATCAGCCCGCGCGAATACCAGATGCGGTTCGGACGGCTTCAGCCTTCGTAACGTCTGTTACCAGGTGCGCACATCCAGCTTGCGGTCGCGATGCGCCGGGTGCGTCGAAAACACGAAAATGCGGTCGAGTTCCTTCTGCGTCATCAGGCGCAGGAAACGTACGTCGATCGTGTTGTTGGCGTTCTGGCGCATCAGCAGGCAGCCGATCTTGCTGATGCGGGCATCCGGAATATCGAGATAGAACTGTTTTGGCAGATTGTACTGGGTGAGGATGCCGAGGACTGCGCCGCTCATGGAAATGCGCAGCACGTCGCAGCGGCGGGCGGCGAGGTTCATCACCGCTTTTTCGGTATATTCGATGCGGGCAGCGTTCATCGTATCTTCCATGCGGTACCGCGTTTCGCGGTCGTACATGAAGGATTCTTCCTTGCTCAGATAACTCGGTCGGCCCCCGGCAATCGCACCCACGTCTACTCTCCTGTTCTCTGAAGGAAAATCTACCGTGCGAAACTTAATAGACCGTATGGAGCCGAGCCCGGATCACCTTATGAAACGCTTTCTCTGTGGATGATAATAACAGTTTGCCAATGACGTCAGCCTAATGGCGCAGACTGAGACCATCCGCATCGAAAAGATGCATCTTTTCCGGCCTGGCCGTGAAGCGCATCACATCGCCCCGGCTGACCGAAAGGATGCCCGGAAGCTTGGCGATGATCGGCTCGTCCTTTGTCAGCCCCTCGATGTAGAGAAGCGTGACTTCACCGAGCGCCTCTACGATGCCGATCTTGCCTTCGAACAGGCAGGGATCGCCGTCCGTCGCCAGCGCCAGATCCTCCGGCCGCACGCCGAAGCTGACCTGTTTGCCCTGCTGCGAAGCGTCGGTCGGGATATCCAGCGTCACCGACTTGCCGCCGGCAAGCTCGACCACCGTTTGCGCGCCTGCCGTGGTGACTTTTGTCGGGATGACGTTCATCGCCGGTGAGCCGATGAAGCGGGCAACGAACAGATTGTCCGGCCGCTCGTAAAGCTCCAGTGGCGGGCCGACCTGTTCTATTCGTCCGGCAGAGAGCACGACGATGCGGTCCGCCAGCGTCATCGCCTCGACCTGGTCGTGGGTGACGTAGATCATCGTCGTGTCCGGCATGGACTCTTTCAGTCTGGCGATCTCGATGCGGGTGGCGACACGCAAGGCGGCATCGAGGTTGGAGAGCGGCTCGTCAAACAGAAACACTTTTGGATCGCGGCAGATGGCGCGGCCGATGGCGACGCGCTGCCGCTGGCCACCGGAGAGCGCCTTGGGCAGACGCTCCAGATATTGGGTCAGCTGGAGGATTTCGGCCGCCGCTTTCACACGGCGATCCACCTCCTCCTTGCTTTCCCTGGCGATGCGCATGCCAAACGCCATGTTGTCGTAGACGGTCATATGCGGATAAAGCGCATAGGACTGGAACACCATGGCGATGCCGCGCCGCGACGGCGGCACTTCGTTGACGACATGACCGTCGATCGACATCTCACCGCCGGTAATGTCTTCAAGCCCGGCGATCATGCGCAGCAGTGTCGATTTTCCGCAGCCGGAAGGGCCGACGAAAACCACGAACTCACCCTGCTCGATCTCCAGATCGATGCCGTGCAGAACCTGCACCTGGCCATAGGATTTCTTGATATCCTTGAGGATTACCCCGGTCATGCGCATCCCTCCCCTTTTTTATCAGCCAAGCCTTGCGAAATAAGCGCCCCAGGCCGGCAGTTCGACGTTTCTGTTATCGACCGTGCTGTAAAAGCCGTGGCCCTCCAGCTTCTGCCAGTCGCCCTGCGGCAGCGGAATGCTTTGGCCATCCGGCCCCATGTTGAACACGCAGAGCAGCGTTTCGTTGCCAAAACTCCGCTCATAGATCAGGGTCGTGCCTTCCGCCGTCAGGAAACGGATCTCGCCCTTGGAAAAAGCCGGATGCTGTTTGCGGAAGGTGATGAAGCGGCGGTACTGTTCCAGCACGGAATCCGGATCGCCATATTGCGCGCTGACGGCGCGGATCTGGTGCTCGACCGGGATCGGTAGCCATGTCTTTTCCGCCGTCGAGAAACCCGCCTGCAGCGCCTGCGCATCCCAGACCATCGGTGTGCGGCAACCGTCGCGGCCCTTGAATTCCGGCCAGAACTGAATGCCGTAAGGGTCCTGCAGATCGGCATAGGCGATATCGGCTTCGGTCAGGCCCAGCTCTTCGCCCTGATAGATGCAGACCGAACCACGCTGGGTGAAGAGAAGTGCCGCCAGCATCTTGGCAAAGGCATCGCGGTCGAGAACGTCGGCGCCCCAGCGGCTGACATGGCGCACCACATCATGGTTGGAGAAAGCCCAGCAGGCCCAGCCTTCCGGTGCGGCAGCGGAAAAGGCGTTCTGCACTTCGCCGACGCGGGCGGCTGTCGGATAATCCGGCGCCAGGAATTCGAAGGCGTAACACATCTGCATCTTGTCGTCGCCGGACGTGTACTGGCCGACGATTTCCAGACCATACTGGCTGTCGCCGACTTCGCCGACGGCGGCAATCGCCGGGAACTCATCGAGCACTGCGCGAAAACGCTTCAGGAATTCGAGGTTTTCCGGGCGGTTCTTGTCGTAGAGGTGTTCCTGGAAATTGTAGGGGTTCACCGCCGGTGCGGTGGAGGCATTGCGGCGCGAGGGATCGAGCGCCGGGTTGTTGCGCAGTTCCTTGTCGTGGAAGTAAAAATTGATCGTGTCGAGGCGGAAGCCATCGACGCCGCGCTGCAGCCAGAAGCGGGTGACATCCAGCAGCGCATCCTGAACCTCCGGATTGTGCAGGTTCAAATCCGGCTGCGAGGTGAGGAAATTGTGCATGTAATATTGCATGCGGGTCGGGTCCCAGTGCCATGCGGACCCGCCGAAGATGGACAGCCAGTTGTTGGGCGGCGAACCGTCCGGCTTGGCATCGGCCCAGACATACCAGTCGGCCTTGGGGTTGAAGCGCGACGAGCGGCTTTCGATGAACCATGCGTGCTGATCCGACGAGTGCGACATGACGAGATCGATCATGACGCGGATTTTCAGGCGGTGCGCCTCGGCAATCAGCGCATCGAAATCCGACAGCGAACCGAACATCGGGTCGATATCGACATAGTTGGAAACGTCGTAGCCAAAGTCCTTCATCGGCGACGGGAAGAAGGGCGAAATCCAGATCGCATCGGCACCCAGAGCCGCGATATGCGGCAGGCGCGCGGTGATGCCCTTCAGGTCGCCGATGCCATCACCGTTACTGTCCTGATAGGAACGCGGATAGATCTGGTAGATGACCGCACCACGCCACCAGTCCTTGTCGAGCGGCGTTTCGGTCATCTGCGTTACATTGCTCATTCGAAAATCCTGTAGATAGAAATGCTGTCTGGGTGTGATGGTGTGAAAGGCGTCAGCCGCCCTTCACCGAACCGGCGAGAAGTCCCCGCACGAGGTAACGCTGCAGGGCAAAAAAGACGAGAATCGGGACGATGATGGTAATGAAGGCGGAGGCCGTGAGGATTTCCCACTTTCCGCCCATGGAGCCCAGAAGCGCATTGAGCGCACCTGTGAGCACCAGCTGATCCTTGCCGGTACCGAGGAAAACCATGGCGACCAGCAGGTCGTTCCATGTCCACAGGAACTGGAAGATCGAGAAGGAGGCGAGCGCCGGGAAGGACAAAGGCAGCACGATCTTCACGAAGATTTCAAAATCGCTGGCGCCATCGACGCGGGCGGATTCGATGATTTCCTTGGGCAGGCCGGCGATATAGTTGCGCAACAGATAGATGGCGAGCGGCATGCCAAAGGCGGAATGCGCCAGCCAGATGCCGACATAGGAGCGCGCATTGATGCCGAAGAAGGCGCCGATATCGTTATAGAGCGTCAGAAGCGGGATCAGCGCCATCTGCAGCGGCACGACGATGAGGCCGACGACGACGGCGATCAGCAGCGCCCGACCCGGAAAATGCATCCATGACAATGCATAGGCCGCGAAAGCCGCGATCAGGATCGGGATGACGGTGGCGGGAATGGCGACGGTCAGTGAATTGACGAAGGCTTGGCCGATGCCGGCCGAGGTCAGCACGTCGCGATAGTTCTGCCAGGTGAATTCCGGCGCGGTGGCGAGCGAGACATAAACGCGCTTCGGGCGCTTGTCGTCGAAGGCGGCACCCTTGCTGTAGACGTAGGAGCCGTCCTGATTGATCTGCAGGGTTTCGCCATCGCCGATATCGGCGGCTTTGCCGATCTCGAAGGCGGACGGATCCTGTACACGCACGCCAAAAGCGCTGACGGTGCCGGTGGCATTACCCTCGAAGATGGAGCCGGCAATGACGAAGCGGCCGCCCTCCTCCTTTTGCGTGGAAGGATCGGCCAGCCGCACGGCTTCCATCTGGGTGGAACCGTTGAAGGCCGTCCACCAGCCGGTGGCGGTGATCTGCTCCTTGTCGCGCACCGAGGTGACGAGAATACCGAGCGTCGGGATCAGCCACAGGATGACGATGGCGAGCACCGACAGATGCAGGAAAAGCCGCGGCAGGCCCATGCGGCGCAGGCGCGTGCCGATGGAAGAGGATGCGGCGGAAGAGACGGTTGCAGTTGCGGCCATGTCAGTGTCCCTCCGCATCGCGATGTGCCTGCCTGATGTTCCAGATCATGATCGGCGTCACCGCCAGCATGATGACCAGCGCGATGACCGCACTTCGGCCGCTGTCACCGCCACCCCGGAACATCCAGTCGAACATCAGGTTGGCGAGCACCATCGTGTTCCATTGACCATTGGTCATGGTCAGCACGATATCGAAGACCTTCAGGACCAGAATGGTGATCGTCGTCCAGACGACGGCGATCGTGCCCCAGATCTGCGGCACCATGATCTTCCAGAAGATCTGCCAGCCATTGGCGCCGTCGATGACGGCCGCCTCGATGGTTTCTTCCGGAATGCCACGAAGGGCTGCCGACAGGATGACCATGGCAAAGCCGGTCTGGATCCAGATGAGGATGATCATCAGAAAGAAGCTGTTCCAGAAGGGCAGCGAGATCCAGATCTGCGGATCGCCGCCGACGGCCTTCACGATGGCGTTGAGCAGACCGATCTGCGTTTCGTTGCCGCCACGGAATTCGTAGATGAACTTCCAGATCACTGAAGCGCCAACAAACGAGATCGCCATCGGCATGAAAACGATGCTCTTGGCGATATTGCCCCACCAGATGCGGTCGGTGAGAACCGCGATTACGAGGCCGAAAAAGGTGCAGGCGGCCGGCACGACGGCCAGCCAGAGGATGTTGTTGAAGATCGACTGGCGGAACTGCTGGTCGAAAAACGCCCAGCGGTAATTGGCGAAACCGACGTAATAGTCGCCGGAACGATCATAGAAGGAGAGGATGAAGGTCGCGATCACCGGATAGATGAGATAGACGCCGAGCAGGATCAGCGCGGGGCCTAAAAACAGCCACGGGCGGATGGTGGCGCGGCGGTTGAGATTGATCGAGGCCTGCCGGACATTCCCCTCCGGCACCGGCAGTGCCAGCGACAGAAGCTTGTCGGACAGCCAGTAATACAGCGCACAGGCGAACACGCCGGCGACCATGACACCGATGGCCGATACGATCTGCGAGATCATTGTTACCCTCCCCTTTGTGCCGTTCTCGTGCGGCTTTCCCCCTCACCCGCCTCCGCTTCGCTCGGCGACCTCTCCCCGCTGGGGAGAGGATGACCGGCACGGCTGCGGCTTCATATCTTCTCCCCAGCGGGGAGAAGGTGGCCCGAAGGGCCGGATGAGGGGGTGTTCACACGTTTCGTTCGATCCTTATGCGGGCAGGCCCTACTTCAACCCATCCCACGCTTTCTGGATCTCACCCGCCGCGGTCTTGCCATCCTTGCCGCCGACATAATCGATCATGCCGGTCCAGAAGGCACCGGCACCGATCTTGCCCGGCATCTGGTCGGATGCATCGAAACGGAAGGTGGTTGCGGTGGTCAGAAGTTCGCCCTGCTTGCGCAGCACGTCATTGGCATAGGCTTCCGGCTTGACGCCCTTGTACGGTGTCAGGAACGACGCCTGTGCCATCCAGACCTCATGTGCGATCGGCGTCTTCAGGAATTCGATGAAGGCCTTTGCCGCCGGTGAATCCTTGGTGACGGCAAAAAATGTGCCGGCGCCGAGAACCGGCGTGCCGAGTTCCGGCTTGGAGGCATAGGTCGGAAGATAGAAGAAGTCGGCATCGACGCCCAGTTCCTTCTCCGGCGGGAAGAAGGACGGCACGAAGGACGCCTGATGGTGCAGGTAGCATTTCGGCGGAATGTCGAAGAGCCCCTTCGGGCTATCACGAAAATCGGTGGAGGCAACCGCTGCCACACCACCGGAGACATATTTGTCGTTCTTGGCGAACTTGCCGAATTCCTCGATGGCGCCGACCACGGCCGGATCATCGAACTTGATCTCGTTCGACACCCACTTGTCATAGGTTTCCGGCGTCTGCGTGCGCAGCATCAGGTCTTCCACCCAGTCGGTGGCCGGCCAGCCGGTGGCACCACCGGAACCGAGACCGATGCACCACGGCACGCCGCCATCCTCGACGATCTGGTCGGAGAGCTTGAACAGATCCTCCATGGTCTTAGGGACTTCGTAACCGGCTTCCTCAAAGTTTTCCGGCACATACCAGACCATCGACTTGAAATCGGCCTTGAAGGGGAAACCGAAATAGGCCTGTTTGCCGTCCTTGCCCTTGTAGGTTCCGTATTTCACCCAGTCCTCGCCGGAGCCGTAATTGGTCTTGACCCAATCCTGGGTTTCCTGACCGAGTGGTGTCAGAAAACCCTTGGCGGAGAGATCGGCCAGAAGACCGGGCTGCGGGATGATGGCGATATTGGGCGGCGAACCGGCCTGCGTATCGATGACGATCTGCTGCTCGTAGTTTTCCGAGGAGGAATATTTGCCGTTCGCGCCGGTCGCGGCGTTGAAATAGGCAAGCACGCTGTTGAACAGCACTTCGTCCTCACCGCGCCACGGGCCGAACAGGGTCAGCGACTGGCCCTTGAGATCGCCATGCGCCGCCTTGAAATCCTCAAAACTCTTCCAGTTGAATTTCGCGTCCTTGCCGGGCTCGAATTTCAGTTCCTGCGCAACCGCTCCCGTTGCCACCAGCGCCGCCAGTGCCGTTCCCATCAGATAAGACAGTTTCATCGTCAGCCTCCCGCCTTCATGCGCGGTCGCGTTGCCGCGCTTCTCCACCGCAGTACGAAACGTACCATGTGTAGAAGACATAAGGCGCTGACGGAGGAGTCAACCCCCCGTGATCTTTCAGAATTTAGGGATCGCCACTCCGAGGGCGCGACTGGCGGCGACAACCGTGTTGGCCATCAGCATGGCGATGGTCATCGGACCGACGCCACCGGGCACCGGCGTGATGGCATTTGCCACTTCCGCGCATTCGGCGAAGGCAACATCACCCACGAGACGGGTTTTACCCTCCCCTTTTTCAGGGGCCGGAATGCGGTTGATGCCGACATCGATGATCGTGGCGCCGGGCTTGACCCAATCGGCCTTGACCATTTCGCTGCGTCCAACAGCCGCAACCAGAATATCGGCATTTTTGCAGATCGAGGCGAGATCCTTGCTGCGCGAATGCGCCATCGTCACCGTGGCATTGGCGGCAAGCAGAAGCAGCGCCATCGGCTTGCCAAACAGGTTGGAGCGGCCGATGACGACAGCATTGAGACCGGAGAGGTCTTCACCCAAAATCTGCTTGACCAGAAGCATGGAGCCGGCCGGGGTGCAGGACACGAGGCCGGTTTCGAAATCGCCGGTGGCGATCTTGCCGGCATTGACGACATGCAGGCCGTCAACGTCCTTTTCCGGCGCGACGAGTTGCGTCACACGCTCACTGTCGAGATTTTTTGGCAGCGGCAGCTGCACGAGAATGCCGTGAATGGCCGGGTCGGCATTGAGTTCGGAAACCAGCGCCTCAAGCGCTTCCTGCGTGGTATCGCCGGGGAGGCTGTGCTGGATGGAGTTGAAGCCGCACTGTTTGGCCATGCGGCTCTTGGCGGCGACGTAGGTGTGGCTGGCGGCATCGTCACCAACGATGACGACGGCGAGACCGGGGCGCACGCCCTTTTCGCTTTCCAGCGTGGCGGACGCTTGCGTGACCGTGGCGATGACCTTTTCAGCCGCCAGTTTGCCGTCGATTACCGTTGCCATGCGCGCCTCGCTTCCCGAAAGTTCGTGAACATTGCCTAAGCAGAAGGCGTATGCTGGGAAATGTATCGAATGGCAAGCTTCGCGGCGGACAAACGATACACCATTCGCGACGTGAATGGATGCGTATCAGCGCTGCCCGGCGGCGCGGCGTTCGTTGAATTCGGCAACCCGTTCGCGCAGGGACATGATGTCGTGGCGAAGCTCGGCTGTCTTGCGCGCTTCCTCTTCCGTCTCGCCATCGTAGTGTGGCGCAACGCTGACGCCACCCGACATGACGGCGGCAACGAGTGGCGGAAGATGTGCTTCGGCGTCCTCTTCCCTCATGCGATTGGCCAGCAGCAGTTCGCGGACACGATCGGCCAGCGGCGTGGCACTGTTGGCGGCAACCGGATAATCGTCTTCGAAAAACTCTTGCCGCTCTTCATCGGCATAAGCATAGGCATCGGCGTCGTGAAGATAGACGCTTGCCGATAGATCCTGCGTCGCGACAGCGGCAACGACAGGAGGCGCGACACGCGCGGCATGAACGACCGGAGCCGGCTGCAACAGATCGATCTCTTCGCCGTCGAACAGGTCGTCCTCGGCTTCATCGGAGGACAAGGCATAAAGATCGTCGTCTTCCGACCTGCGCGGAATGGCGAAGGCCAGAACCACACCAAAACCAAGCCCGAGAGCGGCGCCAATGGCTGACAACATCCACATCGGCAGGCCGACGGGTTCGGCCGATGCCGCATTTGCCGGCGCAACCGTCTTGACGGAAATCGGGCCGGCCACGGCCACGGCATCGAGGCGCTGGACGCAGTCGAAATAATCCTTGCGGGCTTTGTCGGCTTTGGCCTGCAGCTCGGCAAGGGCCAGCGTTTCGGGCGAAGGCGGCGTTGCGGCAATCTTCTGTTGCCGCGCCTTCAGCTCGGCCAGTTCCCTGGTTGCAGTGGCTTCCCGCTGTTTCAGCGAGGAGGAAAGACTTTTCAGGGCGGCATCGATCTTGCTGCTCACCTCACTGAGCGCTGCCTGTGCCGCCAGAAGGCGTGGATGGCGTGGCCCGAGGCTGGCGGACAGCTGATCCACAACCAGCTTGGCATCCACATGCATCTGGCGCATCTGGTCGATGCCGGAATAATCGAAGGCCGAAGACAGGGATTTGGCCAACACATCGGCGAGCGATGTCGCGGAGACGGTCTTGAGGTCATCGCGAAGCTGCGTGACGGTCGTTTCCAGCGTTGCGATGTCCTGCTCAAGAGTAAGACGCTCTTCCTCGTGCCGGTCCCCGCCGTTGGCAAGCGCCTGCGATACGGCGGCCTCGGCATCCTGCATGCTGCGCTCGAGCTGCGCCGTCCGGTTGCGGGCCGAACTCACCGCGGCGCCCGCAAGTTCGCGCTGATAGGTTTCGGCAACGGCGCGGGCAATGCGTGTCGACTTTCTCGCATCCGTGGTTTCGACGGAAATGACGATACGGTTGCCGCTTGCGTCCGGCGTTGCGGTAAAGGCGGCGGAAAGATGCTCTCGTAGCTTGGCATCGGCGGCAGAGGCCGTCATCGCCTTGCCGGTCAAGATGTCGGACACGACGCCGAGCGCACTCGGGGCGGCGACTGCAAATTCCTCATCGCGACCAAGGTCCAGCCTGCGCGCCATGCCATCGAGATTGGCGGCAGAGCGCACGGCCTTGCCGGCTTCGGTAATGGCGCGCTGCTTTTCCGTCTTCGACAGGCCGGCGGCATCGACACCGATGGTCGTTTCGACAGCGTATTTTCGGGTGAAATCATGGCCGAGAAGCTGCGGCGCGCTGGCGCCTGCAACGACGAGTGCCGATGTGGTGAGCGCCAGCAGCAGCTTGCGTGTCTTGCCGCTGCCCGCATCGTTCAGCGGGTGCGATCGCTCGATATGTTCCGATGCAAACATGTGTGCCGAACCGCGCTTGTCTATGATTAAGACATGCTAAAGTTTTCTGGCAAACAAATCGTTAACGTCGCGCTGGGGCGCACCAAAATGGAGAAACAGGCCTACATGGCATGGATCAGGAGTTGCGATTGTCGAAGGCTGCTCCGGCCATGACAATCAGGCCATTGTGGCGCAGACCCACGGCCTTTTCGAAACGGGCCTCATCCTCGTAACCATCGGCATCGACGATCACCAGATCCGGCACGGCGCCGACAAAGCCGGCAACGGCACTGTTTTCAACGATACCGCCGCCGATATCCGCGGCCCGGACGATGGAAAACATGTGCCAGGGAGCATGTTGCGACAGATGCTGACGCGTCGCGTCAAGCCGCGCAAAGCGGCTGCCGACCAGAGCGACATGGCAACGCGGCACAAAGGTCAGCAGCGCATCCACGAACCGTGCGGCGTCGAAACTGGTTTTCAGCGGCCCACCGCCCTGCCAACGGGCCATCAATGCCAGCGTGCGGCTGGCCGGCAACAGGATGCGGTTGCCAAGAACGGCGCGGCAATCGGCGTCGATGGGAAGGCGAAGCGCGGTCTGGCCGTCGATGAAGGACAAGGTCCGCGGGTTTTGCCGCAGGTTGGAGATCAGCTCCACATAGGTGAGAGCCTCGGTCCATTCCATATCGCAGATCTGCACGCCAAACAGCTTGCGAAAACCGTCCGGATAGGCTGCGGCAGTCCACTCGCCTTTCGGTTCGAGACGCGCGAAAACACCGGAATGAGCAGGTCGGGAAATCGGAAGTGGAGCGGGTCGCATCATCGCCATTTCAGCCAGGTGGAAGCATGCGACAAGCTGTATCACGCGATGATGAAATCGCGTTTAAACGAACCATTCCAATCCGATGACAGATTTTAAGAGCTGATTAACCAGAACGCACAGGCCCTATTTCCAAGGCCTGTGCGGTTGTCTGGTCAGTGACCGCTCGCGGCGGCAGGTGCTGCGACCGGCGTGCCCTCGACGATCTTGGTCGGGGCGACCTGGTTCTTGGCCGAACGCGTGGTATTGTCGCGGATATCGTCCTTGCCGAGATAGTCGATCTGCTCGACCATCACGTCGGTAACGGTGCCGTCGCCCATTTTCTGGTTGAGGCCGTCCTTGATCTTCTGCTTGAAGGCGTCGAGCTGGAACGCCTTGGTATTGGCAAGATCGATCATCTTGTTGCCGACGAGCAGCGTATAAAGCTCGTCGGTCATCATCTCCGTCAGCGGCATCTGGGCGACGACATGCATCTTTTCCTTGTCCATCAGGAAGGAAATGCGGGTGATGAAATAGCCGTTGACCGCACCGTTGGCGAGCAGCGGCACATTGATCACTTCGCCCTTCACGACCTGCATGCTGGCAAGTCGCTGCGCCTCTTCATCCAGCGGCGGCGGCGGAGCCGCTGCCTTGACGGAGAAGTAGACGGCACCGAGCGTGACGACGCAGACCCAGAGACCGGTGAGGATGAGCTTGACCATCAGGCCTCGCTATAAAAGAACTGTTCCTGCGTATAGGTACCGTCGCCGTCTGCATCGCGCACGGCATTCTTCAAGAGATCGGCAACCGTACGCACGGCATTGAGATGGGCTTCGACGCGGCGGGCATTGACCTTGAGCTTGGCCTTCAGCGCATGCAGCTGATCGACGTGGTTGGTGGCGAGTTCCTTGGGGTCGGAGCTGCGAAACAGCATGGTCAGTTCGTAAAGGCAGCGGCTCTTGTGGGCGTTCGATACCTTGAAGTCGAACTCGGGATCGTGACCGATCCGCTGGTTTTCGTTGTCGATGATCATCTCCAGGCGGCCGAGAACCGTCTTGATGCGATAATCACTGGAAACCATTTCCATATGTTCCATTCCTGCTTTTGTCATATCAAACCTCCCCCTGCTTCATTTCTTCCGTGCTCAACGTCTTGCGCTGGAAATCTTCGATCATGCTGGTTGCGCGGGCGCGATCGTCTTCATCCGTCGTGGCGTTGAGCGCCTTCTTGGTATCCAGGCGATCAAGCGCCTGCGAATACATCTGCTCGGCAATGCCGATGCCACCCTTCTTCGACATGCTGTCGGCAATCTGTTCCGACATCATGCTCTTCCAGAACTCGCCGGCCGACCCCTTGCCGTAGACGTTTTCGCTGTCGCTCGGCATCATGGTGTTGACGAAGTTCTGCAGGATCGTCGCCTCGAACTTGCGATATTCCTCGGGCATTTCAGCCGTCTTTGCGGATTTATCGACGCGACCGAGACCGGCCTTGAAGGCCGATGTGTCTAGTGCTGCGCCAAAGCCTGCGCCGGCCTCGGCAAGGCTGTTGGCGGCAAATGCTGCCTTGTTGGCCTTAAGCTTGGCCTGCGCTGCCTGAACGTCCGTCGGGTCGGCGGCGCGAAGCACGTCAAGCACGAGGTCGCTTGGAGGAGATATAGCCACGTCAGCTCCTGAAATAAGAAAACTTGGAGCGGACTATGCCGGGTGAAGCTTGCTGCAGGCTGGCGTGGATCCAGAAAGTCGATTTTAAGCGGAAAATTCCGCAAAAACTGACAGATGCCAAATGTTTACGTCAGTAGGATTTGGTGCCGCCGGTCGCCAGAGTGATTTCCAGCAGGTCGTAGATGGCGTTGTCGTCCTTCTCCCGATCCTCCGCCTCACGGGCTTCCTTCATCTGGTCCTCCAGCCGGTCGCCCTTGGTGCGCTCCTTGATGACACGCACTTCCTGCGCCTTCTGGATATCGGTCAACTGCTTCTCGCGCACCATCAGCCTGCCGAAGCGGCCGGCGTAATTATGCGAAAACTGCATGTGGATCGGTGTCATCGAACCGATGGCCTCGATCACCTGTTCCTTGGACTGATTGACCTCGACGATCTGGCGGCCGGTGGCGGCCAGATCATTCTCGGCCATCTTTTCCATATGCCGCTGCAGATTGACGAGGCGCTTGAGCTTTTTCGATCGTGTCTGTTCGCCGCCGGCCATGTTTCACTCCTCAGAATGACGTGAAGACCGGCACGAAACCTTCGGCAAACTGCCGAACCATCGCGCCGATGGAAAGATAAAGCAGGAAAAGCCCGCCAAACAACAGGAACGGCGCCGAGATGAACGACACCGGCACCTGCGGGGCCAGCTTGTTGATCAAGCCGATGGCGATGTTGAAGATCATGCCGAACAACAGAAAGGGACCGGCCAGCCGCATCATGATCATCGTCGAGGCGCGCAGCGTATCGGTGAGCGTGATCAGCATCTTCTGCGGTTCGATGATCGCACCGACCGGCGTCACACCATAGGAATCGACCAGCGCCCGGAACATGATGTGGTGAAAATCGAGCAGGAACAACACCATCAGACCGCCGAAACTGATCAGGTTGATCAACTGGTTTTCAGGCATGTCTTCCAGCACGTCGGTGCCACCCGGTGCGTTGAAGCCGATGGACAGGCTGATGATCGTGCCGGCGAACTGCAGCCCGATGACGTAGATGCGGGCAATCAGGCCATAGATGACGCCGACAAATGCTTCCGAGACGATCAGGCCGACATAGGCCGGGCCCGGATTGGCGACGCGCGGATAGATGGTGTCCCAGAGAACCGGCATGATGGCCAGCGACACCGCGACGGCCAGCAGAAGCCTGAGCTGCGGCGGCAGACGCGCGCTGGAAAAACCGGGCATGACCATGATGCAGGCGCCCATGCGACAAAAGCACAGGAACAGCGTCAGTATGATGCCTTGCGCGTCTATCGGACCGCTGAACATGAAAACTTCCTTGAGACGGTTTTTGCGCGGCCTTGTGCGGCCGCGCGCACCGTCACGAAATGGCGCCGAGAATCTTGATCTCCAGCCCCTTGGCCAGTTCCACATGGGAAAGGACCGGAAGCGTTGCGAACAGACGCTCGATGATCATGCGGACATAGGAGCGTGTTTCCGGCGACGTGACAAGAACGAAAGGCAGGCCACGATCCATGAATTCACGGATTGTTTGGCTGGCCTGCTCGGAAAACTCTTCCAGTGCGCGCGGATCGATGTCGAATTCGACGACTTCACCCTTGGCATCGCGCTTGAGCGCCTGGTGGAAGATCATATCCCACTTGCTGCCGAGGCGAAGCACACGCAGCACGCCATTGTCGGCCAGATCGCCGCAGAGCTGCTGCGACATGCGCACGCGGACATGCTCGACGATCTGTTCGGTCTTGCGCACATGCGGTGCAAGTTCGGCAACGGCTTCGAGGATGAGGTGCAGGTTGCGGATCGAGACACGCTCGGCCAGCAGCAGTTTCAGCACCGCCTGCAGGCCCGAATAGGACATGTGCGACGAGCAGATCTCGTCCGCCAGCTTCTTGTATTCCGGGTCCATGCGATCGATGAGGATCTTCAGGTCCTTGTAGGACAGAAGCTGCGGCAGGTTGTTGCGGATCACTTCGGACAGATGCGTCAGCACCACCGAGACGTTGTCGATCGGGTGAAAACCTTCGCGCTTCAGATCTTCGGCGAAGGTTTCGAGGATCGCCACCGCCGGCATGCCGAAAGCGGGTTCGCGGATGTCGTCGCCGGGAATGGAGGGCTTGCGGCCGGAACCGGTGACGACGATGACATCACCGACGCGCAGCGTGTTGGACGCAATGGTCGTGCCGTGAATGCGGATCTGGTAGGACTTTTCCGGAATGCCGATATCGTCGGCAACCTTGATCTCGGGAACGACGAAACCGTACTGGCTGGCAAACTTCTTGCGCATCTTGCCGACGCGGAAGGCCAGTTCCTGATGGGCACCCAGCAGACGGGTGGAGACCTGCTTGCCGAGCGCCAGTTCGATTTCGGCGGTTTTCAGAGCCGATTTGACAGAGTCACGTTCGGCTTCCTTGGTCTGGACGACCTTCTTCTCTTCGGTCTCGCGCGCCAGCTTGTTTTCCGCTTCCAGCTGACGGGGAATGTACCAGGCACCAAAGCCCAGAGCACTGCCAAGTGCGAGGAAGGGAAGCATCGGCAGGCCCGGCACGACCGCCAGAACAATCATCAGGCCGGCCGACATGCCAAGTGCGCGCGGATAACCGCCGAGCTGTTCGGCCAGCGCCTTGTCGGTCGGGCCGGCAGTGCCGCCGCGCGACACCAGAAGGCCCGCAGCAAGAGACACGATCAGCGCCGGGATCTGCGAGACGATACCGTCACCGACCGAGAGCTTGACGAAAACGTCGGCGGCCTCGCCGATTTCCATGCCGTGGCGGAAATAACCGATGATGATGCCGCCAAAGATGTTGATGGCGGTGATGATCAGGCCGGCGATCGCATCGCCGCGCACGAATTTCGAGGCACCGTCCATGGCGCCGAAAAACATGCTTTCTTCTTCGAGCTCGGAGCGGCGGCGCTGCGCTTCCTTCTCGTCGATCGTACCCGATGCAAGGTCGGCATCGATCGACATCTGCTTGCCGGGAATGGCGTCGAGGGTGAAGCGGGCGCCGACTTCCGCGATACGGGTGGCGCCCTTGGTGATGACGATGAAGTTGACGGTGATCAGGATCAGGAAGACGATCAGACCGATCAGGAAGTCGCCGGACATGACGAGATTGGCGAAACCCGCGATGACGCCACCGGCCGCATCATGCCCCTGGTGACCGTGCGAAAGGATGACACGGGTCGTCGCGATGTTGAGCGACAGGCGCACCATCGTCGAAATCAGGAGAATGGTCGGGAAGGACGAGAAATCCAGAGGCTTCTGGATCCACAGCGCCACCATCAGGATCAGCACCGAAAATGCGATCGAGAAAGCCAGGCCGAGGTCGATCAGGAAGGTCGGGATCGGCAGGAAAAGGATGCAGAGAATCCCGATGATACCGAGCGCGAGGCCGATATCACGCCCTTTCGGGGCGACCTTCGGAATGGACAGTGCAGGTGGTTGCGCCATGGGTCTTCCGTCTCTTCATGAGAAGGCGACGGGATACACAACCCCGCCAGTTCACCATGGGTCTTAGAGAACGAAGCTTGCGCGAGGATGGCCCGATCCGTGAACCGGCATCAGAAGCCGGATTGCACGCGGGAGAAGACGAGTTCCGCGAAAAGATAGACCTGGCCGCCGATAAAAGGAGCGGAAATGGCGATGGTGAGGAGGATGGCGACGATCTTCGGGACGAAGGTGAGCGTCATTTCCTGAATCTGCGTCAACGCCTGCAGGAAGGCGATGCCGACGCCGACGATCATTGCCGCCAGAACGGCGGGGCCGGAAGCGATCAGGACCGTCCTGATCGCCGCCTGCAGGATCTCGAGGGCGTCGGCTTCATTCATTGGAGCTCTCCGGGGCCGCGAATCATCTGCGGCCTTAGCGTCAGCACTATGTACTGCTCTGCTCCTGTTCCGTCGAGCTATCGGTGGCGCTATCGGTCTTGGTGTCGGCAGTAATTTCCGTATCGGAAAGAACAACGCCGGCCTGAACCAGAACCTTGTCGCCCTTCTCGGTGACGGCGATGACGCCATCGGCATAAACCTGGACTTCCTTGACCTTGCCCATGGTCTTGTCGTCGGCGCTCATGATGTACTTGCCCACCATGTCGCCGGCCTTGGTCAGGGCTTCGGCCTGAAGCATGCTCTTCAGGTGCTTGTTGGTCTGGATGGTCTGTTCGACCTGCGAGAACGATGCCAGCTGCGAAACCTGTTCGGACGCATCCATCGGATCCGTCGGGTCCTGGTTCTTCATCTGCGCGATCAACAACTGAAGAAAGCTGTCGTAATCAACGCTGGCCTTGTTGGCATCCGTGTCCGACGCACCGGCATTTGCCCACGGGTTGGATGCCGACGTGGTCGTGGTGACTGCATCTACCGCCATGGCGCGATTTCCTTGCGAATGTTCTCGACCATGGCCGGAGCGATCTCGTTGTTGTTGAGAATGCGGTCTTCGGTCGGGTAGAGGTTGCGAATGGCTTTCAGGGCATCGAAGGCGCGGCCGGAGGCGACCATGGCATCGATGCGCTTCAGTTCCGCCAGAACGTCGGAGTCCTGGAAGCAGGTCAAAAGCATGGCGACCGACTTCTTGAACATCGCCATCGACTGATCCTTACCCTCGGGGTTGATCAGGATCATCTGGGCGATGAAGTAAAGCTGGCGCAAAGGCGTGTTGGCATCCTGGGGCTGAAGGACGTGGTTTTCCAGAAGGAAGGTGACGTCGTTGAGGAATTCCAGGGCAACCTTACGATCGACGCGCAGAACCGCACCATTGATGAAGATTCGTTCGCCAGACTTGAGCGAGATACGCAGAGTGCTTTTCATTTAATGCCATCCCTGATGATGGTGGTTACGTCGATGATGCCTTGGAAATTATCGGACTGGCGCCGCCTGATCTTTTCGCATTCCTTCAAGATCCAGATGGCGATGGAGATCAGATTGGCGCGCAGTTCGGTATTCAGTTCGTTTTCCGGTTGCCGCAGGTCCTCTATGAACCTGATCCAGACGCGCCTTGTGTAGAACAGCGCATCGACTGTGGACCGGGAGTGGTCCTTGTTTGCCTGAGCAGCCTGAAGGAGTTCGATCGACCGATCGAGCGTCTGCCGTTCACGCGCTTTGGCGTCGGCGACGTCATCCTTCATGATCTCGGCATATGAAAACTGGAACATTCATGTACCCTTTATTTTCAATTCTCTACCCTTTTTCATCAAAGGTAGTTCACAAGGCTCAGCTGCTGAATCCTTGAGGTCAAAGTGTAGGAAGCCTCAAGAAGAGACTGCAGCGCGCTGACCCGCGTCGATGCCTCATAGACATCGACACCCTGCAGCTCGTTGATATGCGTTTCGATGATCGATTTCTGGTCGGACAGCGAATCCGTCGCCTTGGTAACGCGTTCGGTCGACAGGCCGATGGTGGAGCGCTGGTCGTTGATACCGGAAATCGCCTTGCCGATGGCGGCAGTCGCGCTGTCCGTGACCGCCACGCGCGTTGCCTCGGGAATTTCGCCGGTGAGGAACTTGGACGAGACGACCGACGCGAAGACGAAGCTGCGAAAACCCTGGGCGTTGGCATTGGTCGACGTGTCGACCACTTCGGTGGCGCTGATGCGGCTGGTAATGTTGGTGTCGCTGGACTGCGACGCGTAGGTCGTCCAGAACGCATCGTCGTTGAAGGTCGCTTCCAGGCCGGTGAGGAAATCGCTCATCTGGCCGGCACTCATCTGCGAAGCCGAAGTCAGGCCCTGCGACAGGAGATAGGCGTCCAGCTCATCGTCAACGGCGGCTGCCATCGGCGAGCCTTCTTCCGTGTAGGACAGCATCGGCTTGACGTCGCTGTTGGTGCCGGAAAACAGGTATTCACCGCTGACCGACGTATTGGCGACATCCGTGAAGGTGTTGAGCGCCGAGGTGATCGTCGACCGCGCCACGTCGAGCGTGGTCGAGGAACTGCTGAAACCCACCAGCGAGTCCATGACGCTCTGGCTGATATCAGCAAGCTGCGAGAGCGCTTCTTCCGAGGAGGTCAGGCGCTGCGTGGCAATGGAATTCGTCGTCATCTGCGATTCGATCCGCAGCATGTCGCGGGAAAGATCGAGGCTGCGCGATGTCTGTGCACCAAGCTCGACGCCGAGGTCGGCGTAAACGCCGGTTGTCACCTCTTCATTGGCCTTGGCGAGATCGTTCTGTGCTTTTGCCATGGTCTGCAAAAGCGTCGTCTGGATGGAATGCGTAGAGCTAAAGGAGGTCTTCATGATCAACCCGCTGCGGTTAGAAGCGCACTCATCATTTCATCGATGGTACTTACGAGCTTCGTTGCTGCCTTGTAGGACTGCTCGATGTCGAGAAGCAGCGAAAGCTCTTCATCGAGGCTGACACCCGTCTCACTGGACAGGGCTTCCGCAGCGCGAGACTGCATTGCGGACTTGGTTTCGGTGGCCGTGGTCGATGAACTGCGCAGGGCTTCGAGCCAGCCGGTCGAGTCCGATGCATAGGACATCAGGTCGATATCGGTGCCGCCAACGCCTGTGGTCTCGTCGAAAGTCCGCTTGGCCTGCATTGTCAGCGAATAATGGTCGATCAGCGTCGAATAACCACTGGCCGACGTCGGATTCCATTCATAAGCTGTTCCATTGATACCGCCGTCACGCAGCAGAGTCGGCGTGTCTTTGACATCAGTGTTAACGGATATGGCAGCCGCAAGCCCGACCTGTGCCAGACCGGTATCATCGACCGTGCTGTCGACACCATTCGTGAAGAGACCGGCCATTGCCGGCTGATCGTCGTTCGGGCCGGTTTCGGCGAAGGCAACAATCAGGCCGCGCGCAATCTCGTCGAGCTGGCTCTGGTAGGTCGGGGCAACCTCGTCGCGGATCTGCAGCAGCGCCTGCAGCGAACCGCTGGCACTGGTATCGCCGCCGACGCCGGCCTTGACCGCGACACCGTCGATGGTGACAGCATAACCGTCCGTTGCTGCGGTATAGGTCTTGGTGGCGGTAAAGCTGACGGCGCGCGGAATGGTTTCGAACAGGGTCGTGCCATCACTCGTGTACAGCGCCATGTCATTGCCGACGCGAACAGTCGAGGAAACACCGACGATCTCCGAGATCTGTTTGACCAGAGTGTCGCGCGTATCGAGCGCGTCGTTGTTTTGCTTGCCTACCGCTGCGGCCTGCATGACGGCCGTATTGGCAGTCTCGAACTGGGCAAGCAGGTTGTTGAGGTCATCGACCTGCGTCTTGATCTGCGCATCCGCCCTGGCGCGGATTGCCTGCAGTTCGGTAGAGGTCGTGTTCAGCGTATTAACGACATCCTGGGCAGACGACACGACCGTGGCAGCAAGGGTCGACTCGCTCGGCTTGGCCGCGTAGGCGCCGAGGTTGTTGAGCAACGTCGTCATCTTCGTGCTCATCGACGTTTCGTAGTCGTTGCCGCCGAGCAGGCTGCGGATCTCTTCGAGACCCGTCGCCAGAGTAGCCTGACCACTCGCCAGCGATGTGCTGGCGATGGTCTGTCGTAGCAAAGGTTCGTTCTGTTCGCGCGTTGTCGTGGCGACCAGCGCCCCGCTGCCATTGCTCACCAGGACCGCAGTGCGCTTCGCATAGTTGGCGTTCTGGGTATTGGCGATGTTCGTCGACGTCACCGCCGTTTGCGTGCCGGTGTTGTTGAAGATCTGCTGGGCAGTGGAAATCGCTGAACTAATCGACATTTATCTAACCTTTGCGGGTGTCATTCCCGCGGTTTATCTCTTCAGGTTGACCAGGGTTTCGAGCAATTCGGAACCGGTCTGGAAGACCTTCGAGTTTGCGGTGTAGTTGCGCTGCGATTCGATCATGCCGGTGAGTTCTTCGGCGATATCGACGTTGGAATCTTCCAGCGCGCCCGAGAGGATCGAACCGTAACCGCTGTTTCCGGCATAACCCATGACGATAACGCCCGAGTCATTGCTCTGCGAATAGACGTTGCCTTCGCGCGGCGTCAGGTTGTTCGGGCTCTGCACGCTTGCCATCGCGATACGATAGGCAGGCATGGACTGGCCGTTCTTGTAGAGAATGGAAACGATACCATCTTCGCTGATCTCGACCTTGTCGACGGCGCTGGCCGCCTGGCCGTTGATATTGCCCTTGATCGAATAGGCGGCACCGAGCTGCGACATGTCGCTGAGGTCGATATCGAGACCATTCAGCTGAGCACCGGCAATAGTCAGGCCAGTGGTTGAGATCGTGCCGGATGCCGGCGTGGTGAGCTTGCCGGTGGAATCGAATTCCAGTGCATACGTGCCCAGCGCGTTTACGGTGCCGACGTCGTCCTTGTAGCTGACGTCAAGCGTCCACTCGTTGTCTGCATTCTTGGTGTAGGTAAGATCGAGCAGACGGGAGTTGCCCTGGCTGTCATAAGCGACGAGCGAGGACGACTTCGTGTAACCGACTGCTTCACCAGACGGCAGGTTGCCCGAGACGACACCGGTCGTCGAAGGCGTCGAGCTCATGCCGCCAGCCTGAACGTTGACTTCCTCAAGACCGTCGAAACCGTTGATGACGATGGTCGGGTCGGTGGTCGATGAATAGGGGTAGCCCATCAGCGTGAAGCCGGCTGCGTTCATCAGCGAGCCGTCAGGCTGCACTTCGAAATTGCCGGCGCGGGTCAGGTAGTTAGAACCGTCGGAGCCGCTGACGATGAAGAAACCTTCGCCGTTGATGGCAAGATCGGTCGAGGAAGTGGTGTAGGTGAACGAACCCTGGTCGTTGATCGAATAACGAACCGTGGTGTTGACGCCACCAGAATTGTACGAGCCGTTCGAAGACGGCAGGATCATCGACGAGAACTGCGTCGAGGCCTTTTTGTAGCCGACGGTGCTCGAGTTGGCGATGTTGTCGGCAACCGTGCTGAGCCGGTTTGCCTGCGCATTCATCCCGGACACACCCGTCCGCATAGTTCCGTAAAGGCTCATCTCAAATCCTCGTTTTGCCTATAGTGGTGACCCTAGATGACGGGCCTTGCGTGAAGCTGTCTGTTTTGGCCTTTGAGGATGGTTTCGATCAGAACGTGTTCACATTTTCAGAAACGAAAAAGGCCGGTCTCCATTTTCGGACACCGGCCTTTTTTTCTAAATAAATCTGATAGTTAGTTCCAGTCGATGCAATAGCCCAGGAAGCGCTTGGAATCGACAGGATCGAAGCCGAGCTTCTTGCGAAGCTTCTTGCGAAGCTTGCTGATATGGCTTTCCACGACGTTCTCTTCGACCTCTTCGTCGAAGATGCCGTAGATGGCGTTGAAGATCTGGGTCTTCGAAACGCGACGGCCACGGTTGGCAATCAAATATTCCAGAATGCGGCGCTCGCGGCGCGGCAAGGCAAAAATTTCGCCGTTGATTTCCGGATCACGACCATCGGAGAAGACGCGGATCGCGCCGACATCCGTATGGGTGGACAGTGCCTTCAGACGGCGACGGATCGCCGCTGCGCGAGCCAAGATCTCGCGGGGATGGACAGGTTTGCGCACCACGTCGTCGACGCCGCTGTCGAACAACGCAAGTGTTGCTTCCAGCGAATGCTGGTCGCTAACCGCGATCACCGGAGCCTGCGAACGATCGCGGATGGCCCGCGGCAGTTCGAGAGCACGATCGCTCTGTCCAATCAAAAATGCTTCCACCGCCGCAATGTCGGTATCCGCTGCTGTGTTGACCCACTCACCGAACTCGCTGGGATCAAACCCAGTAGAGGGCACGCCCTCACGTCCAAACAGGGATGTGTATCCCTCTTTCACCAGTTCACGTTCATCAACCACTACGATCATTCGTCCGCCTCCGAATCACTTGTGGCACCTCGATGAGCCATGAGTACGAATCGAGCGAATCCCGAACAACTGGGTAAAATTAACCATAGAATTTAATAGTTGATTAAGATCGGCCACGCGATTTGCACTAGATGTAGTGGGTCCATCAAAGGTCGATACAAATTTTCAGTGGAAAAAGTTAACGATGCCTAAATTTAGCCTTGCGAGAGGTACAGGGGCCAAAACGTGAACATCGTTACCAACCGCTCGAAATCGACAACGGTCAATCAACCGAGAATAGTCATCCACGGCAAAATTGAGAGGCTGTTCCGGTCCAGCTACCATAGCCGGTTGCAACCAGATTGGAGATGACGCGGCAGACATAGCGCTTCTGGGCGGGGTCGTTATTGGGTCCGGCGTGGTATCTTGCTACCGCCATCGTCCAGGTCTCGTGGCGGTTATGAAGGTTGCTGAGAAACTTCGCGGCATACTCGACATTGAGGCGAGGATCGAACATCTGCTCTGCCGACGCAAAATTTTCGCCATGGAAATGGTGATTGATCTGCATGCAGCCGATGTCGATCAGCTTCTTGCCCTCACTGCGCGCCTCCCGGAACTTCTGCATCGCCTCCTGCTGGCTTGGCGGGAAAAATGCCTTGCCCTCGATGTTCATGGCGTAGGGATAAAGGCTTCCCTTGCGCCCGGTTTCCGTCAGCCCGACAGAATAGAGAATACCTTCCGGTATGCCGTATTTGGCGGCAGCAGCCTGGATCACCGCCTCACAGACCCCTGAGCCGGCGGCAGGCGGTTGCGCACTGACCTTGGGCCGGGTGACCGAGGGGGGCTGGATGGCCGCGGGGACCGGTGCAACAGCCTGCGCCGATGGTGCCGGCGTGGAGAAGAGACCAGCCGCCTTTGGCGCGTCAGAGGTAGAGCTGATCAGGGCGAGCGTTGCCAGCAGCGACAGTGTCGGATACCGGTTCATTCGTGCCTCTTGCGCTTTCGCCTGTCGTGGACTGACCATTGGCCTGGTTCTGCTCGCGTGCAGCACCATTGCCCTGACGTCCTTCATTCGCGGCCGCCTGCTGCTGTGCCGACTGGCCGGACTGCTGTTGCTGCTGGCCGGACGTATCCGACTGGGTGGTGGATGCCACGCTGATGGTGACCTGATCGACGGAGAAGCCCTGCGAGCGCAAAGCCTCGATCATGCCGGAACTGTCGTCGCTGAGGGCCCGATGAGCGGCGTGGTTCTCGACCGTCAGATGAACACTGAGTGTTTCGCCTGTCAGCCGCAACGTGGCCGTGACGGAGCCGAGGTCATGCGGGTTGAGCTGCAGCTTGAGTGTATTGACGACATTGCTGGTGCTGGATGCCAGCGGATCGCCCAGCGAGGCGCCGGAACTCATCGCGGCGGCCCAAGTCTTGTCGTCGGACATGGCGGCGGTCAAAGCCGCGCCATTGGCGCTCTGGCCGAAACCGAGAAAACGACGCGAATCGAGCACGACGACGTTTTCGGCATTGCCGTTTCCGGCAGCCTTCGCCTCGAAGCCGACCTTGCCCTGCTCATCGGTGCCGATCTTCATATCGACGCTCTGGCCGGTTCCGCGCCCGGACGAAAGCCGGAACGTACGCTCGTCCACAAGGGCAGCATCGCTATCCGTAGGCATTTCGAGTTCATCGGAAGCCTTGGACGCCGAGGATGCCTGTGCTGAACGCCCTTCCGTGGCCGATCCAACTGTCTTGTCGCCACGCGTTTCCCCGCGTTCACGCACCTGACCAGTCTGGCGTGGAGTGGTGTTTGCAACGGTTTCGACAGCCGCTCCGCCGGCCAGAAGCGAGAGAACCTCGCTCAGGCCCGTCTCATTGCCTGCGGCAACAGTATCATCGGTGTCGGACACTTTTTCATCGGTTTTCGATTCGGTGTCTTCGGCGGCCTTCGCCTTGGTGGTTTTGGAAGAGGTTGTGGCATCGACCTTGGCAGGCTTGGCGTCCACGAAGATTGCGGCGGCATCCTTGCCGTCCGTCGTCTGCGCAGCCGTCTTGCTCTCGCCAAGAACGTCCTTGACGGATGTGGAGCCGCGCCCGGTCTCTACCGTTTTGCCGAAGAGGACGCGGGCCGTCAGGTCCAGTACGTCATTCCCCTTGGATGGAACCGTATCCTCAGTCCCTTCCGCGCCTTCCGCCAGATTTTCCGGCGTTTCAGCCTCGCTTTTGGAAGCGCTGTCATCATGCTTGCGGGAGCCGCCGCCGACGTTGGAGAGCGCATCGGAAAATCCGCTCTTTTCGCCTTCGCTGCCCTGTTTTCCGGCAAAGCCTCTCACCGCACCGGTCGCGTCAGACGCACCGGTCCTTGCCGTCACCTCAGCATTGATCATTGCAAAGTACCTTCTTCCTTCAGCAGATCGTCGATCGCAGTCAGTGTCGAACGGCCCCTATCGACATAGGTCTGGAAGTCGGCATCGTACTTCGTCGCGTTACCTGCCGGTGTTGCACCGGGGGCAGAGCCTGATCCGCTCACATCATTGGCGGATGACGCGGTTTTGGGGACCGAGTCTTGTGTTGGCACGACATTGACGCCTGTGTCTTGCTCCAGGCTTTCGGCGCTGACATTCGCTGCGACAGGAGGACGAACCACCGCATCGGCGATGGCCTGTGCCGCCGCCCGCAACGCCTGATCCGCCGGAGACAAGGTCTCCTCCGGCAGATCGGTGATCGCTTTCATCGCATCACCGACCTTGTCGCTCGGAATATCGGCCATGCCACCATAAAGGCGGGCCAGTTGTTCGGCGTTACGGTCGTCCGCGCCGCCCTTGATGCCGGTTGCCTGTTCGGATGCATAACGGGCCAGATCGTTCTTGCCGGCAATCGCCGCCTGACGCGCGATGCGCAGATAGACTTCGCGCTGGCGATCGGCATCCATGAAGGCAAGCGTGCCTTCGATATCGGGCGCGGCAATTTCCTTACCGTAATGGCGCACCACCAGAAGCACGAAAAGATCGGCGAACTGACTGGCATAAGGCGAATGAACATAACGCCGCGCATATTTGCGCGAATAGGCCAGCCCCTTGTCGACCATATCGGCCTCGACGGCGATCGAGACGGAACGGCGCAGGGCCGCCTCCTCCACGATCGTGCCGGGCGCCGTCAAACGCGCCCAGTCGTAAAGTTCAAGCGCTTCGAGCGGCGTGTTGGTGATGGCGACATTGCCAGCCACCAGCGCCAGGTAGGGACCGATCCGTTCGTTCCTGTATTCCGGCACCATGGCCTTCAGAGAATTGGCCACCAGCATGCCCTGACCGGCCAGATATTTGCGCAGGACATCGGAAACACGGTTGTCGAAATTGCCGGCAACATCTCGGGAGACGAGGTATTCGAGTGTCGACGGATTGCCGCCGCTCATCGCATAGATCAGCGCCGCATCGACATTGCGTGGATCGGAATAGACGGATGGATCGACCGAACGCAGACGCTTGTCGATCGCCCCGATCATGTAACGCTGCATCTCGCCGGCGGAATGATCGCCGGTAACGACCGTATCCTGCACGAACTGGAGCGACCGCAGCATCTGGTATGGAGCAAGGTTTTCGCCTTCCTGCTGCGCGGAAGCGCTTTGCAGCGATACCGCTGCAAAGGCGACCGAAGCCAGCCATAAAAGACGATGCGGAAGGCGCGCCATGATTACCCCTTGGCTGCTTCGAGAAGGATCTCGATACGACGGTTGGAATCCGCGAACGGATCATCCGGCACCTGCAGGCGACGATCGGCGAAACCGGAGATCTGCTTGACGCGATCTTCCTCAAGTCCACCCTTGACCAGCATGAAATAGGCGCTGTGCGCACGCGCCGACGACAGGCGCCAGTTGTCATTGCCTTCGGTTGTGAACGGTCGGCCGTCGGTATGACCGCGGATGACGACGTCACCCTTGCGATCCTTGAGGATCTGGCCGATCTTTTCCATAGCCAGAACCATTTCGCGGCGCGGCACGGCAGATGACAGATTGAACATCGGCGTGTTGTTCTGGTCGGAAATCGTCACCAGCAATCCGCCTTCGGACGGTGTCACTTCGAGGCCTTCGGCAAGACGGCCGGAAATGCCGGCGATCTGCTGCTCGATGGCTTCACGCAATTCTTCCGCCTGCTTCTTCTCCTCGGCGCTTGCCTGCGGCTCGGCAGCATCCTGCTTCACCTGCGAAGGATCGGGGCGCGGCTGCGGAACAACAGTGGCAATCTGGTCTGCCGACTGGTCCTTGGCCTGCGTCTGCGGTGCCTTCGGCGTTTCCGGCAGCATTTCGACGGGCTTCGACGGATCGACCGGCTCCGCGCTGGCCTGCTGCTGGTGCAACTGCGCCTCGGCGGCCTTTTCAGCCTCGGTTTTTGCGGCGGCCTCGCTCTTGGTCTCGGTGCCTTCGGCGCGGATCACCTGGATCTGCTTGGTCCAGAAATCCGGATCGAAGGGATCACGATAGGCTTCGCCGCCATCGGCGCCGGTCGCGGGACCGGAGGTCGATGCACCGCCCTCGCCCTTGGCGCTTACATTGGCCTGCTGTCCGACTTCCTGGGCGATCTCGGCCAGAACGGAATACGGGTTTTCGAAGAAATCGGCTTCCGAATAATTCTGCTGGTCACCGGCGCTGGAGGTCAGGTCTTCGCCGGTCGCCGCGGCGGAGCCGACAGTATGCCCCTCGTCGGCCTTGACCTGCGAACGGTCCTTCTTTTCCTGGCCTTCCGACGTATCGACGGGCTTTTCAAGCCCCTTCTTGGCCGGGGTCTCGTCGGACAGCTTGATCGGATTGAAATAGCTGGCGACCGAAGCCTTGGTTTCCTCGTTGGCAGCGTTGACGAGCCACATGACCAGGAAGAAAGCCATCATTGCCGTCATGAAGTCCGCATAGGCGATCTTCCACGCACCGCCGTGGTGGGCATCGTGGCCACCGCTGTGCTTCTTGACGACGATGATCTCGTTCTTGCCGTGGTGGTGATTGTCGCTCATCCGAGCACCTTTCTCAGGCTCGCCGCCCAGGCAGACAGCCGGGTGACGAGTACGCTGCCATCGATATCGACCGAGAGATCGAGATCATCGGCTTCGACATGACGCAGAACCGGCGCATCGGAACCGAGCGCCGTTTTCAGTTTTTCATACATTTCGCCCGGCCCGGACACGGTGATCGTACCGATGTCGCCATCGAACATGGCCTTGCGGATGAGATCCGCCAGTTCGTCTACGGCCTTGTTGGCCAGCGATTCTTCGAGGAATGGCACAAGTGCACCGGCCGTCTGTTCACCGATCGCCGCGGCAAGCCGTGCGGCAATGGTATTCAGGCCTGCCTCGATCTTCTCGGCAGCCTGTGTCTCGTAACGTTCGCGCAGGGCTGCAATCTCGGCGGCATGAGCGGCCTCGAGAGCCTGCTTGTCATCTGCCCATTTCTGCATGACCTCGGCGTGGGCAGCCTCGAACCCCTCGGCATGCGCCTCGGCACGCTCGGCCGCGACATCCACTGCCGGTTCTTCCTCGACGGCGGGAAAGTCGAAATCATCACTCATGCCGCCGAGATCGAATTCGGGTGTCAGCATGGCGGGAGCCGGCTGCGGCTCACCAAAATCCTTGAGGTAACGGGCGATCGACGCGCTCATGCGTGTACTCCGTGAACTTTGCCCTGATATCCGGTCCAACCGCATGCGCATGCGAGGTGAGACCGGGAATTCGCCACTGCAATCATTGCGCTGTCCCGATTAAGAGCGGATTACTGACAAGTGGCAAACAAGCCTCCTGCAGGTAACATTTGCGGCAAACCTAAGCGGTCAAACTTGTGCGAAAATGAAGGTGCTGGACCGCGACAGGGCAAAAGCGCGGTCCAGCATCGCCGTTGCCGATGACCGGGGCTCGGCGATAAAACAAGGAAAAGAAAAATGGGAAGCCGGCCGCCTCCCCTGCAGCGCCACGCGTCTGAAATGACGCGCGGATGGCGCTGCAGCATATGGCAATGGCTTACTGCTGGAACAGCGTAAGGATGTTCTGGGCGTTGGTGTTGGCGATCGAGAGTGCCTGGATGCCGAGCTGCTGCTGTGTCTGCAGTGCCTTCAGGCGTGTCGATTCTTCATCCATATCCGCATCGACCAGTCGTCCCACGCCCTTGTCGATCACATCCATCAGGGTCGAGACGAATGTGGTCTGCAGATCGATACGGCTGCTGACCGCACCGAGGTTGGCGGCCGAATCCGTCAGCTGCTGCAACATCTGTTCGACCGCATTCAGCATGCCGTCGACTTCGGTGTCGGTGGTGGTTTCGTCAAGCTTGATTTCGGTACCGGTCGCCGGATCGGTGGAACCGGCATCGATGAGGAAGTAGGTCCCCATGGTGGCGCCGGTCTCATCCGTGATCGTCCAGTCCTTGGTCAGGATGCCGCGGCCGGCGCTGGACGTATCGATCATGACCGATTCTGCTGCGTCGTAATTCAAGGTGGTCAGCGACACCGAACCATCCGTGGAACGGTTGAACGAGGCGACGATTTCCTTGGTCGGCATACCGGCCGTTGCCGTGTTGTAGAGCCAGTTCTCACCAGAGAACGAGGCGGATTCGGCAATCGAGGACAGCTGGTTCTTGAGCTCCGAAAGCTCCTTGTCGATCTTCGTCTTGTCGACACCCGGCTCGCGGGAAGCGGTGATCTTCGACTTGATTTCAGTCACGACGTCGATAGCGGATTCCAGACCCGTATAGGCGGTATCCGTCTTGGCAGCGCCGAGGCCGAGGGCATCTTCCACGGTGGAGAGAGCCGAATTGTCAGACCGCATCGTGGTCGCAATCGACCAGTAGGCAGCGTTGTCTGCGGCGGTTTCGACCCGGTAACCCGAGGAAATCCGGTTCTGCGTCGTCTCCATGTCGGAGTTGATCGAACGCAGGGTCTGCAGCGCCGCCATGGCGCCGGTATTGGTAAGAATGCTGGTCATCTGGAGAAAATGCCCCTGGAGGATAACGGGACATACCGGAGCGGTGCCGGCAACGTGCGGAAGCGTCATGCTCACCGGTCAGACATTTTGCCCTGTTGACCGGCCCGTACGTTCTTAATGTACGGTTAACGCTGATATGGTTAATGAGGTGTTAATGCAATACGGTTTTTTAACCTAGATTAAGGCCGGGTTAAGCTTCGGACCAGTTTCGAAGCCGCTTTCGACAGAAAAAACCGATAACCGACACTATATCTCTTCAGACACCAACGAAAAAAGGCCGCGCTGTTGGCGCGACCTTTCGAATTTTCGAGATTTGTGAAGCTTACTGCTGGAACAGCGTGAGGATGTTCTGCGAAGCGGAGTTGGCAATCGACAGAGCCTGAACGCCGAGCTGCTGCTGCGTCTGCAGAGCCTTGAGGCGGGTCGATTCCTCGTTCATGTCCGCGTCGACCAGCTTGCCGACGCCGGTTTCGATGGAGTCCATCAGGTCGGCGACGAAAGTGGCCTGCAGGTCGATACGGCTGTTGATCGAACCAACGTCAGCGGCTGCGTCCGTCATGTCCTGGAGAACCGTGTCGATTGCGCTCAGCGCCTCGGTCAGATCGTCAGTGTTGACGTCGAGCGACAGAACCGAGAAGCCGGTGGTTGCCGTGGTGCCGTCGGCATCGATGTATTCGATGTAGGAAGACAGCAGACCGCCGCCAACAGTGGTGACGTCAGCACCAGCCGAGTCGACCTGGATCAGCGAAGACTTCGAGGTGTCGAAGTCGAGCGTGGTCAGGCTGACATTGCCCTGGGCGTCGCGGTTGAACGAACCGACGATCGATTCGGTTGCCGCAGCATTGACTTCGTCGTGGTAAACCCAGTTTTCGCCGGAGAACGATGCCGACTTGGCAACCGAGCGCAGCTGGTCCTGAAGCTGGGTGATTTCCTTCTGGATTTTGTCCTTGTCAACGCCCGGCTCGGAAGCAGCGGTGATCTTGGCCTTGATTTCGTCGACGACGTCGATCGAGGATTCCAGAGCGGTGTAGGCAACGTCGGACGTGGCAGCGCCAAGGCCGAGAGCATCCTGTACGGTGGAGAGTGCCTTGTTGTCCGAACGCATCGTCGTCGCGATCGACCAGTAGGCAGCGTTGTCCTTGGCAGTCTCGATTTCGTAACCCGACGAAATGCGGCTCTGGGTGGTCTCCATGTCGGTGTTGATCGAACGGAGGGTCGACAGGGCGGCGATAGCCGAGGTGTTTGTGATGATGCTGGTCATGAATTGATGCCTCTCAGTACGAACTGATTTTGATAAAACAGACTCCGGTTTCTCTCCGGCAAGGGGTGAGCTGCATCATGCTCGTCTCGACTTGTTTTCGCCGTAACGCACCCTCTTGAGTGAGACCAATTAACCATAACGTCCTTAACGAAGGGTAAATCGAACAAGCGATATTCTTAATATTGTCAGGAAGTTACGATTCCCGTTGATTTTCCCAGAGAGGCTCGATGGTGCAGAGCACCAGAACAAAAAAAATCGCGCCCCGGAGGAGCGCGATCTTATTCTTGCAGATGAAATCGATCTTACTGGAAGAGCGACAGGATGTTCTGCGTCGAGGAGTTGGCGATAGACAGCGACTGAATGCCGAGCTGCTGCTGCGTCTGCAGAGCCTTGAGGCGGGTCGATTCTTCGTTCATGTCCGCATCGACGAGCTTGCCGACGCCGGTGTCGATGGAGTCCATCAGGTCGGCGACGAAGTCCGTCTGCATGTCGATACGGCTGTTGATCGAACCAACGTCAGCAGCTGCATCCGTCATGTCCTGCAGAACCGTATCAATTGCCTTCAGGGCTTCGGTCAGGTCGTCAGTGCTGACGTCGAGCGACAGAACCGAGAAGCCGGTCGTTGCCGTGCTGCCTTCTTCGTCCGTGTAAACGATAACGGAGGACAACAGGCCGCCGCCAGCGGTGGTGACGTCAGCGCCAGCCGAGTCGACCTGGATCAGCGAGGACTTCGAGGTGTCGAAGTCGAGCGTGGTCAGGCTGACATTGCCTTCAGAGTCACGGTTGAACGAACCAACGATCGACTGCGTGCCGGCAACGTTGGTTTCGTCCTGGTAGACCCAGTTTTCGCCGGAGAACGATGCCGACTTGGCGATCGAACGCAGCTGGTCCTGGAGCTGGGTGATTTCCTTCTGGATCTTGTCCTTGTCAACGCCCGGCTCGGAAGCGGCGGTGATCTTGGCCTTGATCTCGTCGACGACGTCGATCGAAGCTTCCAGAGCCGTGTAGGCTACGTCGGTCGTGGCAGCGCCGAGGCCGAGAGCGTCCTGAACGGTGGAGAGAGACTTGTTGTCCGAACGCATGGTGGTGGCGATCGACCAGTAAGCAGCGTTGTCCGAAGCGGTTTCGACCTTGTAGCCCGACGAGATGCGGCTCTGGGTGGTCTCCATGTCCGAGTTGATCGAACGGAGCGTGGACAGAGCGGCGGTTGCACCGGCGTTGGTGAGAATGCTGGTCATAGAATTTAGTCCCTTTTAAACAGAATACGGTGGGGGACATACCGGGCTGTAATTACCGGCGATGACGTCTGGCTTCATGCCCACTCGGCTCCTCCCGCTGGAGAAAACCAAACCCGTCATGTGAGGCTGACACTCGCAAACAATGATTTCGGATTCCTTAAGCGGGCGCTTGCGATAAATCATAAATGCGATCGTTTTCCCGTCGCGAGGCACCGGCTTCGAGCAAGCTTGGCCGATTATGGCTGAAAACTGGGAGTATTCCGCGTTTTTGCCGGCGGTTACTCTTTGTAAACCATAATTCGTGGAGTTTACCGTTGACCCCGCAGACCCTGTTTGCCGATGCTTCCAAAAGTTTTCAATGCGGTCGCTATACCGACGCGTTGGGCGCCCTCAACAGGCTGCTGGATTATTCGAAGGACGCCGAGACATACGCCCTCCTGGCAAAAACCCTTGTTGCCCTCAGCTTCAAGGAGGACGCGGCACGCACCTATACGCTCGCCGCGGAACAGGGCGGTTCAAGCTCCGAAGATTATTATATCGAGGCGATGAAGCTTTATATCGAGATCGGTCAGGACGATCTCGCTCTCAGCCTCGGCCTGCCGCTTCTGCAACGGGCTGGCAGGGATGCCGATCTTGCCTTCATGATCGTCAGCCTGCTTTACAAGCGCGGCGAAAAGGAAGTCACACGGGCATTCCTGCCGGTGCTGGCGGCCAGCGAAGATAGCAAACACAACAATCTCGCTTTCCTTCTTCTGACAGGCTCTCCTGAAGACAATACCGAACGCGCGGCACTGGGTGCCCTGCTTGCCAAAATGCCGAGAAGCCTGCCCGTCATCATGGCGCATCTGGTCTCCCATCGCGAGATCAATAATTACGAGGAAATGCAGCGGCTTCAGCCGCAATTGGCGCGCATTCTCAAAAACGACACCCAGAAGCTGATGCGGGTCGATTCCCCCTTCTACAATTTGATGTGGCTGGGCGATGAAGCGATCAACAAGAAAATCGGCCATATCGCCGACGCCTTCCCGGCCGGCAATCCTGAGAAGCGCCTGACCACACCGCACGCATGGGGCAAGAAAATCCGCATCGGTTATCTGTCCTCGGATTTCTGGCAGCATCATGCCACGATGAAACTGTGCGGCGCCGTGCTGGAGGCGCATGACCGCGATCGTTTTGACATCACCCTTTTCTGCTACACCGACCCGAAACATCTGATGGATGGCGCATCCCGCGAGAAATGGGGCAAGGTCGTTTCCATCAGGGACATGACCAATGCAGAAGCCGCCCAGACAATCCGCGACCACGATATCGACATTCTGGTCGAGATGAAGGGCCATACCCGCGGCGGACGTGCCTTCATCCTCAATCAGGTCGCCGCGCCAGTGCAGGTTGCCTGGCTGGGCTTCCCTGGCACCACCGTCAATGTCGATCTCGACTACATCATCGGCGACAATTCGGTGTTACCCGACAAATCCAAACCGCATTATTGGGAAAAGTTCTGCCGTCTGCCGGAAAACTACCAACCGAACAATCCCAACCAGGCCAAAGCCAGGACGGATATGTTCACCCGTGCCGAAGCCGGTCTGCCGGAGGATGCTTTCGTCTTCGCCTCGTTCAACGCGACGCGCAAAATCTCGATGGAAACGATCGACCTGTGGATCCGCATTCTCAAGGCGACGCCCAAAAGCGTGCTGTGGGTGATGGTCAAATCGCGCGAGGCAGAGACCAATATCCTGCGTAAATTCACCTCGTCGGGCATTGATGCTTCCCGCATCGTCTTTACCAAGATGGTGCCTTACGAAGCACATCTGTCGCGCATCACGCTCGCCGATGTCGGCCTCGATCCGTTCCCTTGTAACGGCCATACGACCACATCCGAGCAACTCTGGGCCGGCCTTCCCGTGCTGACGAAAAAAGGCACCCATTTTTCCTCGCGCGTGACGGAAAGCCTGCTGCGCGCGATCGGCTTGCCGGAAATGGTCGCCAGGAACGAAAACGAGTATTTCCGTCTGGCCGTAGAGCTTTATGAAAACCCGCAGAAGGCGGTGGAATACAGCGAGCGACTGGATAAAAACCGTTTCGAAAAGCCGCTATTTGATTCCGAGCGCTATTGTCGCCATCTCGAAGCCGCTTTCGAGATGATGGCCGATCGCGCTCGAAAGGGACTTGCTCCCACCCATATCGACGTGCCGGCGATGCCGCCACGCGAAGGTCGCTTCGGCGCGTAGCCACCCCGCACGAACAAGAGCCGTGCATGAAGCCGAAAACCGCCCGCGGTTTTCGGCTTCATGCATTTGGGCATCACGTCCCGCAGGGTAAAAGAACAACGGCCGGCAACCAAGGTTACCAGCCGGCATTCATTTCATTACGCTGATGCTCTGCCGATCAGGACCGGCAAAGGCAGTCTCTTAACCTGCGGTCTTCAAGGCCTCGGACACACCGAACAACCAGAGCATCTCGCTGGCATTCAGACGCGGTTTGGCAGGGCGAGGCAAAACCACGCTGCGGTTTGGCTTACGCGCCATGAAAAGGAAGTCCGCGTAGAATTTCTCGACGTCACGCTCGTAGTCGTCGACGAAAATATGTGTCGAATCCTTGCATACTTTCGAAGCCCAGTAGATCGGCAGGGCGCGACCCGGCAGATCTTCACGATATCCCATCGGACCATCGACCAGGATGACGTCCCATTTGCGCTCGGTCAGGAATGCCGGGATCTCCATTGATGCCATCGTCTTGATCGGATCTCGCATGGATTGCGAAACGGTGGTGGGATAATCCACCACCTCGACATTGAGATACGGAAACTGGCCGACCATTTTCGAAACCCAGCCCGGCGCGTTTTCGATGAACAGGGTGTAGCCGCTTTTATTCAGGTTGGCCCATACAGGGCTGTCATTACCGAGTCCGAAAACCAGCATATTGCAACCAGGCCGGCGCGACATGATGGCCGCGGACACGGCTTCGATCTGTATCGGTGACATCTGCGCTTCCGGATTGAAATAATCCTTCAACGTCTGATCAAGACCGGCATCCATGGAAAGGTCTTCACTGCGATAGACGACGTCCTGACTATCGAACCGCGGCGTAATCTTGTTTTCAGTCATCGGTTATCCGATCATGTGTTTTCCGGGCAAGGATTTGTAGTCAACGACCTGCGGAGACCAGCAAGCCCGAGCCACCGATTGCGTTGGAGCAAAATTTCAGCCCGGTTCCGTTCGCCTTCCAGGACGACAATGCCTGTTCTTCCACGTCCCTGGAGACGCCGATCAAACCGAACACAAAACCTTCACGTGAAAAACGCTCTGCCAAAGCAGGCAGCGAAACGAGCGCGCTGCCCTCCGGCAGGCTGGGTGACAGATCCGCGAGGATGAAGTTGAAACTCTGCTCGGCCTTGAGCACCTGCACATCGGGAAACGCACCCTCGATTTTTCCGAGCGTATGAGTGACGAGCGGTGTTTGAACGACCTCGACATCGGAAAAGCCGCAGAGAGCAAGCCGGTGTGTAAGTTCATCCGCTTCGGGCGCCGAGGTCGACATGAATGTCAGCGAACGCCCGCTTCCTTCCGTCAAGGCCGCAAGTACCAAAGCAGACCTGGTCGCGCCGATATGCAGTATTTTCGCATCTCCGCCATAGGCCAAGAGAAGTTCGCTCAGCCCCAGAATCTGCAACGGTGCGAGTTGTGCTTCGCCGGCAAAAACGATGGCCTTGAGCAGGGAAGGATGACGCTCGATCAATGTCTTGCTGGTCAGCTCGTCCCAGGCCAAGGATTTGTTCGCCAAAGCTATCGGCTGGCTTTGTTTCGAAGGCTGCATCGTTTCGCTTTTCTGGGCAATGCCGCTAGAGGCAACGAGGGGTCTCAGCAGCGGCAGTGGCGTCTTGGAAAACACCTCCTTGGCCGAACTCTGCTGAATGGTTGAATTGAGGCCTCTGGAATTCGGATCCATATTGTGGTGGGAGGCCGGATTGGTTGCCGTGTAACGATAGGCATTTTCCGGGATGAACTTGTAACGCCTGGTCTGATCAAGAATGGGCATGGCAAGAGCGATATCGCATGCCGCCTTCAGCCACTCACCCTGACTGTTCTGGAAATATTCAACAGGAACAGTCAGCAGGAGTTCGGCGCGAAAGCTGAAAAAATGGCTGGTTTTCCATCCCTGCCGGCGAGGCGGCACATTGGGGTCGAGCGCTTTGTTCCCGCCAATGAAACCGCTGTCTGTCGCATAATTGGTCCACACGACATCGTGGCCGGCGATATAGAACTGCCGCATCCGTTCCAGAATGGTAGGGGATATCAGCTGGTCGTCGGCATCCACGACGGCTATGAAATCTGTCTTGCCCGCCCGCGGTCGTAGATGTTCCCAGGCGTTTCTCGCCTTGCCATACTGCAGCTCGTTGCTGATGAGCGTATGCTTGTCGGGAAAGAGGCGCGTCAATTCGGCCTGGGCGATACTCGCCGTCTCATCCGTCGAAGCATCGTCAATAAACAGGATATGCACAGCATCGAGCGTCTGCTCGGCAATACTGGCGATCGCACGTTTGACATAACGGTCGCAGTTGCGGCCCGTCATGAAAATCAGCGCAGCACCGAGCTGGCTCGAACTAGGGGAAACCATTTTATGTGCCTTGTGGAGTACTGAATTCCCGGCACGTTATCGGGTCAACCTGTACCGAGGCTTACAGCAGCAGAAACCTTTCGAGACAAAAAATGTCCCGGACGCCCGTCAATTAAACGAACGAACCAGACTGCCGACAAGCAGGTTCCAGCCGTCGATCAACACGAAGAACAATATCTTGAAGGGCAGCGAGATCGAGGTCGGCGGCAGCATCATCATGCCCATGGACATGGTGATGGCGGCGACGATCATGTCGATGACGAGAAATGGCAGGATGATCAGGAAGCCGATTTCGAAACCACGGCGGATTTCCGACAGCATGAAAGCCGGCACCAGCACGCGGTAATCGATCAGTTCCGGCGTTCCCACCGACTGGCCGCGTTCGCGGGCGATATCGACGAACAGTGACAGGTCCTTGTCGCGCGTATTGGCGCTCATGAACACACGGAACGGCTCGGCGATACGCTGCACGGCTTCGGCTTCGGTGATCTGGTTGGACAGCATCGGCTGCACGCCTTCGTTCCAGGCACGGTCGAAGGTGGGCGACATGACGTAGAAGGTCATGAACATCGCCATCGACACCAGCACCATGTTCGGCGGCGATGTGCCCATGCCCATGCCGGAGCGCAGAATGGAGAAGGCGATCACGAAGCGCGGAAAGCTCGTCACCATGATCATGATGCCGGGCGCGACCGAAAGAACGGTCAGAAGGCCAAAGGTGCGAATAATCCACGAGGCCGCAGAACCGTCAGTCGGCAGATTGAGAAGATCTGCCGGCGACTGCTGTGCGTGGGCCAGGCCCGGTGCCGCGACGATGACGGCAAGCAGAACGAGAAGTCGAATCATTCAATCACGAAGGTTCTGAACATCACCTTCGATACGCGGCCTTTCGCGCGCAGGTCAACACGTTCCTGAAGGTCATCCCGTAGATATTGAAAGCCGCGCGGGCCCTCGATCTGCTGCAGCGAAACGGTGCGCAGATAGGACATGATATCCTGATGGATTTCCTGGGCCAGCGGCGTGTCTGTCGGGCCGCGGAACATCAGCGCCACTTCCAGCCGCACCCAGTTGTCCGAAGGATAGGCAAGGTTGGTGGTGATCGGGTCGAGCAGGACGATACCATTGGCTTCGGTGGAGATCGGCTGGATGCCGGCCGCTTCCTTGCCCGCCTCGCCGTGACCGCCGGCCGCAGCTGGCGCCTCGGCTGCCGGTTTTGCAGGCGGTGGCGGGGCGATCATGCCGCCCAGAACCCAGCCGCCACCGGCGCCGGCCAGCGTGACAACAGCCACGCCGACAATCGTCATCACCATGCCGCCTTTTTTCTTGGCCTGGCCATCTTCCGGCGTCGTCTCATCCATCGCCATGTTCCTTCGATCCGTGCTTTGCCACTCAGAAGGGCGAATACATGTCGACGACCTGCTGGCCGATCGGCGGCTGCTGCACTTCCGTCATGCGGCCGCGGCCACCGTAGGAAATGCGGGCTTCGGCGATCTTGTCGTAGGAAATCTGGTTGTCGGAATCGACGTCCTTGGGACGGGCGATACCGGCGACATTGAGGATACGGATCTCGTGGTTGACGCGCACTTCCTGCGAACCGCTGATCAGCAGATTGCCGTTTTCGAGAACACCGGTGACGACGGCGGCAACCATCAGGTTCAGCTTTTCAGCGCGCTTGATCGTGCCCTTGCCGTTGCTTTCGCTGGACGAATCCGTGCCCATATCGCCGGAAGTTCCGGCATTTGTGCTGAAGCCAAGGAAATTCTTGACGCCGGCCTGCCAGCCGAGGCTGGTTGAGTTGGTGCGGCTGCGGTCGGTTTCGTTGTCGAAATCGGCCTTGTCGTTGATCTTGATCTCGACCGTCAGGATGTCGCCGATATTGAGCGCGCGGGCATCCTTAAAGAGGGCTGCCTGATTGTCGCTCCACAGCGAATAACCGCTCGCCATCTGGCGCGGCTGCTTCGGATAGGACGACATCTGCGGCGCCTGCGCATATTGCAGGCCGCTGCCGATCGGGCTCATCGCCGGAGCGTTGCCGATTTCCTTCAGCGTCTGATTCTGGCAGCCGGCCAGAAACATCACGGCCACGAGGGCTGAAGCACGCTTCATCATGTACGGTCCTTCGAAGTATTGGGGTTCGACGCGCTGGCGATGATCGTCGAGATCATGCCCGCCTTTTTCGGGTCCATCTCCGCAAGGATCAGACCCGACTGGCGCGCCGGCAGTTTCATGATGATCGCGGCTGCGATCTCTATCTTCATTTCCGCAAGCTGCGGTGCTGCCGCATCGGCCTTCATCGTCTTGAAGATGTCAACGAGACCGAGCTCGGCATTCTTCAGGAAATCGTTGCGGCGCTTAAGCCAGTCCTCGTATTCCGCCTTGCGGGTTTCGAGTGTGGCGATGCGGGTATCGACGTCGGACTGCAGTTTTTCCAGTTCCTGCTTCTGAAGCAGGTAACGCTGGTCGCGGGCCGGATCTGCGATATTGGTGCAGAAACGCTGGATATCGTCGGCGGTGGTCGGCGCCAGCGGCTCAGCCTGCTGCTGCGCGTTGACCTGCGGCACGGCGGCGAGAACAACCCCGGCGACCAGAAGCTTGCGAACGGTCGATGCGGAAATCGTGATCGTGAACATCGCTTTTTTCTCCGTCATTGCAGCACCAGTTCCGCCTGAAGCGCACCTGCGGACTTGATGCCCTGCAGGATGGCGATGACGCCGTCCGGCTTGACGCCGATGCTGTTGAGGCCGGCAACCAGTGTGCGCAGGTCGGGACCGTTGAGGATGGCGACCTGGCCGCCGTCCTTCATCGCCATGATGTCGGTCTGTTCCTGAACCGCCGTCTCGCCGCGCGAGAACGGTTCGGGCTGGATGACCTGCGGTGTTTCGGTGACCTGTACGGTGAGCGTGCCGTAGCTGACGGCGACGCGTGAAACCTTCACATCCGCACCGATGACGATCGTGCCGGTGCGCTCATTGATGACGACCTTGGCGGGGGTATCGGTCTGGACGATGAGGTTTTCGATCTCGGCCATCAGCCGGGTCAGGTCAGCCTGGCGCGGTTTGGAAATTATGACTTCCTGGCTGTCACGGGCTTCCGCGACCGGGCCGCCGTAACGCTGCGAAGCGAACATGTTGACCGCATCGGCCATGCGCTGCGCGGTGGAAAAATCGGGGTTGCGCAATTGCAGGACCAGATTGACCCCATCCTTGAACTTGGACGGCAGTTCGCGCTCGATGATGGCACCGTTCGGCACGCGGCCGGATGTGGTGACACCTTCGGTCAGCGTTGCGGCCGCACCCTGCGCCTGAAAGCCGGACACGACGACCGCGCCCTGGGCAACGGCGTAGATCTGGCCATCGGCGCCGGACAGCGAGGTCATCACCAGCGTACCGCCACGCAGCGAGGTGGCATCGCCGAGCGAAGAGACATTGACGTCGATACGGCTGCCGGGGCTGGCAAATGGCGGCAGGTTGGCGGTCACCATGACGGCCGCGAGGTTCTTGGCGCTCGACTGGCCGCCTTGCGTGGAAATGCCGAGGTTCTGCAGCATGGCGCGCATGGACTGCTCGGTGAACGGCGAGGAACGCAGGCTGTCGCCCGATCCCTGCAGACCGACGACGAGACCATAACCGATCAGCTGGTTTTCACGACCTGCTTGCAGCGAGGCAATATCCTTGATGCGGGCCGCATCGGCAAAGGCCGGCTGCACGGGACCGAAAACGGTCGCGATCGCGAGGGAAAGGGCTAAAATACGCTTCATGATCATTTCGCCATCACCTGCACGGTGCCGTCGGCCATCACAGTGCCGCTGACGGACAGGCCGGAATCGATGTTACGGACACGGATGACATCGCCGACCGAACCGTTCTGCAGCGGCGAGCCGGATGCGGAAATGGTCATATTGCCGATGCCGAAAGTCAGGCGCACATTGGCGCCGCGTTTGACCAGATAGGGAACCCGCAGGGACGACACGAGGATCGTGCGGCCCGGCAGCAGCGTGCGGTTGGTGATCATTCCCGTGACTTCCTCGACGGAGCGCGCGAAGTCGCCGGCGAGATTGGGGTTGGTCACCTCGACCACATCGAGGGAAGACGGGGCGATTTCCTCGCCCGGATAGATGATCCGCGTCGGCACGACGGCCATGCCCATGTCGGCTGCGGCCGGCATAGCCAGGCTCGCAGCGAGAAGCGACAGAAGGGCAAGGACCGTCTTTCGACCGATCCCTGCTGCATTTTCGTGTGTCCGGCGAAACATCATGTCTGCCCTGCCTTTTGGGTTTACTTGAGGTTTTTACTGACGATGGAGGCCATTTCGTCGGCCGTCGTGATGACCTTGGAATTCATCTCGTAGGCGCGCTGCGCCGAGATCAGGTCGGTGATTTCCTTGACCGCATCGACGTTGGACGATTCGAGATAACCCTGACGGAGATAGCCGTAGCCCGGATCTTCCGGAGCGGCGATGACCGCTTCGCCCGATGCCGGCGTTTCCGCATAGAGGTTATCGCCGAGCGGCTTCAGGCCGGCTTCGTTGGCAAAGTTCGCCATCGTGAGCTGGCCGACCTCGGTATAGTCGGTGGCGTTGCCGATACGAACGCTGACCTGACCGGTACGGCTGATGACGGTTTCCGTCACATCAGCCGGGAAGGTGATGTTGGGGATAACCTGATAACCTTCGATGGTGACCAGCTGGCCGTCGCCATTCTGGTTGAAGGCACCGGCGCGGGTGTACATCGTGCCGCCATCGGGCGACTGCACCTGGAAGAAACCACGACCGACAATGGCCAGATCGAGGTTGTTTTCCGTGTGGGTCAGTTCGCCCTGCTCGTGGATGTAGCGAACAGCTGCGGTCTGCACACCGAGACCGACATTGGCGCCTTCCGGCACGATCGCCTGGTTGGCACGGTTCGGCACACCCTGGGCACGTTCGGTCTGGTAGAGAAGATCAGAAAACTCAGCGCGACCGCGCTTGAAGCCGGTCGTGTTGATGTTGGCGATGTTGTGGGCGATGACCTCAAGATTGGTCTGCTGGGCATCCATGCCCGTCGCTGCAACGGAAAGTGCTCTCATCGGTAGGTTCCTTGTCCGCTACTAGATCTGCATCTTCGAGATATCGAGATATGCCGAGACCAGCTTGTCGCGCAGGGCGATTGCGGTCTGCAGCGACTGGTTTGCTTCCATGACGGCATCCACGACTTCACGCGTGTTGGCCTTGCCCTGGATGGCATCGATCGACTTGCTTTCGGCGGTCTTCAGATTGTCCAGCGCGGTCGAAGCGACATTGCCGAGCACGTTTGCAAAGCTGAGGCCGGCGTTTTCTACCGGCTTCTGGACCTGGCCGAGCAGCGAGGTGGTGTTCTCGTCCGACGAGATGGAGCCGATACCGCGGGAAAGCGAAAGCGAGCTTACGTTCTTGATTGCGTCAATCATTGCGCACCCTTGAGAAGTTCGATTGTGGAGGAAACGATGTCACGCGTCTGCTTGATCATCTGGAGATTGGCGTCGTAGCTGCGATTGGCTTCGCGCATGTCGGCCATTTCGATGAGCATGTTGACATTGGGCATCTTGACCATGCCCTTCGCGTCGGCAGCCGGATGGCTCGGATCGTATTCCTGGGCAAACTCGCCCCGATCAACGCCAAGCTTCTTGACCCCGACCAGCTCCGCGCCGGCTGCCTTGTCCATTTCGGCGCCGAAGGTGATGGTCTTGCGACGATAGGGATCGGCGCCGGGCGTGTCGCCCGTGGTGCGTGCGTTGGCGATGTTTTCCGATACGATGCGAAGTCGGGTGGCCTGGGCCTCCATCCCCGACCCTGCGATCTTCGAAGCGGCTGCGAGCGGATCCATTTCCTTACCTCTTCACTGTCAAAAGCATCATGCTGTTGAACGACTTCACCAGATTGGCACTGAGCTCGTACTGGCGTTTGACTTCACCGGCCTTCGACAGCTCCTTGGAGAGCGCGACGGTGTTGCCGGATTCCTGGATGCCGATCTCGTCGTTAAGAGCGGCTTCCTCGACCTTGACGTTATTGCTGAGCTGGCTGTCGCCGAAATGCGCCGAATTGGTGCGCGCCATCCGCATCGACGTGTTGTCGAGAACAGCGTCGAAGGAGGCTACATCCTTCGCCTTGTATTGCGGCGTATTGGCATTGGCGATGTTGTTGGCGACGACTTCCTGGCGCACAGACAACCACTCGGCCTGCTTGGATGCCAGCGCGAATAATTGAATGGGTTGCATAGGCTTCTCTCCATTTTGTAGCTGAAGCCTATGTTAGCAATCTTGCGTCAGACTTACGGACGCGACGTTCCCTGGCTCGAATAGATTTCACCGGCCGAAGTGACGATCACCCACTTGCCCTCACGCTGCTCCAGCGTGGCGAGACGGCTGTTGTCCGGCAGGATCGAACCGACGCGCACCATGTACATGCCGGCAGCATCCTCGATCAGCGCGCGGCCGTTCGAGACATGCATCAGGCGGAAACCGCCACGGCCCGGAAGCGGTTGTTCTTCCATCAGATCCTGCGGCGGTCCCTGACGAACGGCACCCACGGACGAGGTCGTCGCCGTGGTGATGTTGTCGATAGGATCGATCGGCGGCTTCGGCTGGTCGTCCTTGGAATTGTCGACCATGGCCAGCGGCGAAACGCTGAAGACATTGCGGGCATGGCCCGGCGGCAGATCACGGGTGTGATCCATCGGCGTGACCTTGATGCCGAATTTGTCTTCGTTCAGAAACACATACCACGGGAAAAAGGCGGACGCGCCTGCAAGCGCGATGCCGATTGCCAGCACCATGTGGTCGGAAAGCTTGGATTTCGGCTTCTGCGCCCTGATCGGCTTTACCGGAATATCCTGGTCGTCTTCGATCACGGTTTATCCTCTCGCTCGGGGTGGCGGCGCCATACCTGCCCGCAACGCGTTGGCAAGGTCGGCATAGGCATCTGCACTGGGTTGGTCGGACGGCGTCTGCTTGAGCACGTCGTAGATGATCGGTACCTGCTTGATCGCCATATCGAGATCGCCGTCACTGCCGGCGCGGTAACCGCCGATCAGACGAAGATCGCGGGTTTCCTCGAAGCGGTGGATCAGCGACTTCAGGCGCGACACCAGCTTTTCCTGATCGCCGCTCCAGGCCTTGCGGGCCAGACGCGAGATCGACGACAGCGGATTGATGGGCGGATAACGCCCTTCCTCCGCCAGGCTGCGCTCGAGAACGATATGGCCATCGAGAATGCCGCGCGCCGAGTCGGCGATCGGGTCGTTATGGTTGTCGCCATCGACGAGGATGGAGATGATCGCGGTGATCGTGCCGGTGCCTTCCGGGCCGGGACCTGACCGTTCCAGCAGGCGCGGCAGTTCGGTGAAGACGGAAGCCGGATAACCGCGGGCGACCGGCGGCTCGCCGGCGGCAACGGCCACCTCGCGGATGGCATGGGCGAAACGGGTGACGCTGTCGGCGATGAACAGGACGTTCTCGCCCTTGTCGCGAAAATGTTCGGCGATGGTGATCGCCACCAATGGCGCCATCTTGCGCAGCATCGGGCTTTCGTCGGAGGTGGCAACGACGGCGATCGATTTCGACATATTGTCACCGAGCGTATCCTCGATGAATTCACGCACTTCACGGCCACGTTCGCCAACCAGCGCGATCACCACCTTGTCGAAGGCATCGGCGCGGGCAAGCATGGACAGAAGCGTCGATTTACCGACACCGGAACCGGCGAAAATGCCCAGACGCTGGCCGAGGCAGAGTGGTGAAAAGATATCGATGGCGCGCACGCCGGTCATGAAACCGGTCTCGACGCGCTTGCGGGTCATCGAAGGCGGCGCCGTGTTGGAGATCGAGCGGCGCTCGAAGCCGGATGACAACGGTCCGCGATTGTCGATCGGCTCGCCCAGCGAATTGATCGTACGACCACACCAGCTGTCATCAGGTGCAATACGGAAAGCCCCTTTTTCGATGACGACGTCACCGATGCCGATCGGTTCGCCCGGCTCGATCGGGCAGACGTAGATCACATCCTGCTCGACGCGGACGACTTCACCCAGATGAATGCCGGTAGCGCTGCGATGGCCAACGAATTCACCCAGCCGCACATGTTTGGAAAGACCGCTGACGGTATAATGCCCGGCGGCAATGGTGCGCACGCGGCCGCCATGGGCGACGGACTGTTGCGGCGCGGCGTGGCGCCTGGCGAGGCCGGCGAGATGCGCCAGCCTGCCCGATGCCAAAGTTTCGGCAATGATCGTTTCCATCGGTCAGATGATCCTTAGCGGGAGCCGCCCAAAGTCTTGATCGCTTCGGAGAGTGACGATTCGCTGTCGCGCATCAGCGAGGCAATGCCTTCGAAGGCGCGGTTGACCTGGATGAGTTCGGTCATCTGGCTGATGCCGTTGACGTTGGATTCCTCGACATAACCCTGCACGACGGAGGTGCTGACCGTATCGATGACCGGCTGCGGATTTTCCGTCGGGATCACGCCCGAGTTTTCATAACGCAGATACCCCTTGGAGAGGTCGGCAGAGAAGACGCCGATTTGGCCGACGCGGACGCCATCCTGCATGATGCCACCATCGGCGCCAACCTGCGGCGGGCTGCCGGCGCGGTTGAGCTGGATCGGCGCACCGCCGGCGTCGAGAACGGGGAAACCGCGCACGGAAACCAGTTCACCGGTTTCCTTCATGGTGAAGCGGCCGTCACGCGTCAGAACCTGGCCGGCCGGCGTATCGATCGAGAAATAACCATCGCCCTTGATGGCGAAGTCGAGCGAATTGCCGCTGGCTTCCATGGCGCCGCTGCGGGTGGAAAGATAGTCGTTACCCTGGGTGACGAAGGCGACCTTGGCGTTGATATCGTTACGGGTCTTGCTCATGACCTCGTCGAATTTCACTTCCGTTGCGCGAAAGCCGACGGTGTTCATGTTTGCCATGTTGTCGGCAATCGTGTTGAGCCGGCGCTCGAGCGCGATCTGTGAAGAAATACCGACATACAGTCCGGATTGCATATCATCTGCCTCCGTGTTTCAGGGATAGGGTCGAGAGCATGTCCGGGCCGGCGATCTATAAGGAGTGCGTCCGTCAGGCATGCTCGCGTCGGGCGGAAATCCGTCCGATCTTCGCGGAAACTAGGCGTAAAGACTTGTGCGAGGCTGTCTCATATCGCGGTTCGGCGGTATCTGGCCGGATTGGCGAAAAGCCAGCCACAGCCAGCCTCACGCAAGCCAGAACCCGTATCCAATGACCACGAGAAAACGATCGGGCATAGACACGCGATGACTATTATTATCGGATTTGTGATCACCGTCGGCTGCATTTTGGGCGGCTTCATGGCGATGGGTGGACATGTGGACGCGCTTTTCCAGCCGTTCGAGCTGGTCATCATCGGCGGTGCCGGCGTCGGCGCCTTCATCATGGGTAACCCGCTGAAAGTCGTGAAGGATTCCGGCAAGGCGATGGCCGAGGCCTTCAAATATGCGGTTCCGAAAGAGCGTCATTATCTCGACGTGCTCGGCGTTCTTTATTCGCTGATGCGTGACCTGCGCACCAAGTCGCGCAACGAGATCGAAGCCCATATCGACAATCCGGACGAATCCCCGATCTTCCAGTCGGCCCCGACCGTTTTGAAGAACAAGGAACTGACATCCTTCATCTGTGACTACGTTCGTCTCATCATCATCGGCAATGCCCGCAGCCACGAGATCGAGGCGCTGATGGATGAAGAAATCGAAACGATGATGCACGACAAGATGAAGCCCTATCATTCGATCGTTGCGATCGGTGACAGCTTTCCGGCCATCGGCATCATCGCCGCCGTTCTCGGCGTCATCAAGGCCATGGCCAAGATCAACGAATCGCCGGAAGTGCTCGGTGGCCTGATCGGCGCCGCTCTCGTCGGCACCATGCTCGGCATCTTCCTGTCCTATTGCCTCGTCAATCCGCTCACCTCGCAGATCAAGATCGTCCGCGGCAAGCAGCACCGCCTCTACATCATCGTCAAGCAGACCCTGCTTGCCTACATGAACGGCTCGGTTCCGCAGGTCGCGCTCGAATATGGTCGCAAAACGATTTCCAACTACGAGCGCCCGTCCATCGACTCGGTCGAGCAGGAAATGATGAACCCGGGCGGCGGCGCAGAGAAGGCGGCCTAAACCATGACAGACGTGAACGCCTCCGAAAATCACGCCTCGTCCCACGCTCCTGCAATGGAACATTCGCTGCTCGCCAAGCTCACCGGCGGGCTGGGTGACCGGCAGACGGTGGAAAAGATCTGCGGCGACTTCGGCCAGCTTTATTCCGGTTTTCTGCCGGACGTTTTTCACAGCGAAACCGGAATTGCTATCCAGGTCGGTTACGTCGGTTGCGAAAGCGGCCTGATGACGGAACTGGTGGCCGATCTCGGCGACACCTTTTCCTTCGTCAACGGTTCACTGCGCAACTGGAGCCCGAACTTCGTGCTCGCCTGCGGCAATGGTTTTGTCATCTCGCTGATGGAACTGATGCTGGGCGCCGAACTTGAGACGATCGAACAGCCGGCCGAACGCTCGCTGTCGGACATCGAACTCGATCTGGCCGCCATGGTGTTCGAGCGGATCGGCAACGTGCTGCGCTCCGGCGTCAACGCCGCCGGCGGTTTCGAGGCAACGCTCGATCCTCCGCACAATGCCGACGATCGTTCGAAGCACGAGGATGACAGCCGCAGCGAATACGGCGCCGTCGTGCGCATGTCGATCGAGCTGGGCCAGGTGAAATCCGAGGTCGCGCTGATCATTCCGCAGCGTGCGCTGTTGAAGACGCGCGTGGAACTGCCGAAGCCCACGGGTCAGATCGCCAAGGGCAAGCAGGACTGGACCGACCGGATCAACGAACAGGTGCGCCGTTCACAGGTGACGCTGGAGGCGCGTATTCGCCTTGAAAAGCTGACCTTGTCGACGATCTCGCGGCTTGCTGCCGGCGATGTCATCGGCTTCGAGGACACCAGAGATGTTTCAGTACAGGTCAGCGCCAACGGCAAGGACATGTACATGTGCGAATTCGGACGCTCCGGCGAGCGTTATACGGTCCGCGTAAAGGATAATATCAGCAGCGACGACGAAATCCTCAAGCATCTGGCAGGATGATCACGGATCGTTGACACAGCATGAAATCGTGCCCTTGGGCAGGCTGACGCAAGTTTCATAAGGAATAATGTTTTCCATGGCTAAGAAACCGACACCTATTACAGAAAACGATGATCTGTCCCCGATCGGCAATGAAGCCGATCTCGACCAGGCGATCGACGATCTGCGCGGCGTGCTGAAGGCTGATGCCAGCGGCGAGGCTCCTGCTTTCGACGCGGAATTCGGTGCGGGTACAAGCGACTTCGATCTCGACGCCTCTTTCGGTGGCGGTCTCGACGATACGGCTTCGGCCGGCGCTTCGGATTTCGGCACGTCTGACTTCGGCGGCTCCGACTTCGGTGGATCCGATCTCGGCGGCGGCGCAAGCTTTGGTGGTTCGGATTTCGGAAGCTCGGATTTCGGTGGTTCCTCGGGTGCGGCTTCGGCCGCTCCGGGTAGCGCGCTGAACGCCAATCTCGACCTGATCATGGATATCCCGATCAATCTCGAGATCGTGCTCGGCACCAGCCGCATGCAGGTATCAGGCCTGATGAACCTGGAAGAAGGCGCAACAATCGCGCTGGACAAGAAGATCGGCGAACCGGTGGAAATCACCGTCAATGGCCGGCGCATTGCAAAGGGCGAGATTACCGTCCTTGAACACGACGATACGCGCTTCGGCGTTAAACTGACGGAAGTTTTAAGCACCAAAGCAATCTGATCCCGATGTAGGGACAGTGAGGTAAGACCATGATGGACTTCGAGGATTTCGGTGGAGGCGCTGTAGCCGGTTCACCCCTGTCCCAGGCTGAAAAAGCGGCTGCGGTGCTTCTTGCCATGGGCAAGGGCGTCGCAGGCAAGCTTTTGAAATATTTCACCCAGGCAGAGCTGCAGACGATTATCGCCTCGGCTCAGAACCTGCGTGAAATCCCTCCGGATGAACTGCTCGGCCTCGTCAACGAGTTCGAGGATCTGTTCACCGAAGGTGCGGGACTGATGGACAACGCAAAGGCCATCGAAAGCATTCTCGAAGAAGGTCTCACCCCCGAGGAAGTCGACGGCCTTCTGGGCCGCCGGACAGCCTTCGAAGCCTATCAGACATCGATCTGGGATCAGTTGCAGGATGCAGAGCCGGCCTTTATCGGCAAGTTCCTGCTGCGCGAACACCCGCAGACGATTGCTTATATCCTGTCGATGATCCCATCTGCCTTCGGCGCCAAGGTTCTTCTGGAACTGCCGGAAAGCCGCCGCGCCGACATCATGAACCGTACGGTCAACATGAAGGACGTCAGCCCGAAGGCTGCGCAGATCATCGAGAACCGCGTGATCGACCTCGTCGCAAAGATCGAAGCCGAACGCAATTCGAACGGCGCCAACAAGGTTGCCGAGCTGATGAACGAGCTCGACAAGCCGCAGGTCGATACGTTGCTGACCTCGCTGGAAACGATGAGCAAGGCCTCGGTCAACAAGGTTCGCCCGAAGATCTTCCTCTTCGAAGACCTGCTGGCCATGCCGCAGCGCAGCCGCGTCCTGCTGCTCAACGATATCGCCGGCGATATCATCACCATGGCGCTGCGTGGCGCCTCGATGGAAATCAAGGAAGCCGTGCTTTCGGCGATCAGCCCGCGCCAGCGCCGCATGATCGAATCGGACCTGCAGGCCACCGGCGTCATCAACCCGCGCGAAGTGGCAATCGCCCGTCGCGCTGTCGCTCAGGAAGCCATCCGCCTTGCAGGCAGCGGCCAGATCCAGCTCAAGGATCCGGAAGCCGACGCCGAAAAGCCCGAGGAGGCAGCGGCCGCAGCCGCCTGATCCCTTCCAATCAAGCAGTAAAAAAAGCCGGCGGTCTTCCCGTCGGCTTTTTTGTTGTGCATGCCGCCCGCCGTTTAGCATGCCGGCAGCCGGCAGAACTGCGCTTGTCTGCTGCGATGCGTTAGACTGGGTCAATGCCATCGGGCGATTCGCAAGGACCCAAGCGTTGTCTGACGAAGATAAAGACAGTAAAACAGAAGACCCCACAGCGAAAAAAATGAGCGACGCTGCCATCAAGGGCAATGTGGCGTCGTCGCGCGAAATCACGCTGTTTGCCTCTTCGCTGGCCTTTTATTTCTATCTCGTCTTCTTTCTTCCCGGCGCGATCGCCAATCTGGCCGAGCGGTTGAAGGACATATTTGAACAGCCCGACCGATGGCCGCTGGAAAACGCCACGGACGCGGTGTCGATCGGCAGCCGCATGGGCTGGGACATGGCGGGTTTTCTGGCGCCTGCGATGATCCTCATGGTGGTTTTCGGTCTTGGTTCATCGTTTGCACAGAACCTGCCGTCCTTCGTGCTGGAGCGTATCCGTCCGCAGGCGGACCGGGTATCGATCGCCAAGGGTTTTACACGCATCTACAGCGTCGCCGGCATGGTGGAATTCGGCAAGTCGGTCTTCAAGCTGCTTGTCGTGTCGCTGATCTTCTATTTTGTCCTGTATCGCGACTTCATGGAATCGCTGGACATCATGTTCTCCGATCCGGCCATCATCCTGGTGAAGCTGGAAGCGATCGTGAAGAAGATGATGATCATCGTTCTTCTGGCGACAGCAACATTGGCCGTGGTCGACTTCTTCTGGACCAAACATCAGTGGTTCTCGAACCTGAAGATGTCGAAACAGGAAATCAAGGACGAGCACAAGCAGGCGCAGGGCGACCCCATGGTCAAGGCCCGCCAGCGATCGCTCATGCGCAGCCGCGCACGCCAGCGCATGATCCAGAACATTCCGCGTGCGACCCTGGTGATTACCAACCCTTCGCATTACGCAATTGCGCTGCGTTATGTGCGTGAGGAAAACGATGCGCCGGTCATCGTCGGCAAGGGTCAGGACCTTGTGGCGTTGAGAATCAGGCAGATTGCCGAGGAGAACAACATCCCCGTTTTCGAAGATCCGCCACTTGCCCGCTCCATGTTTGCGCAAGTCTCGGTGGATAGTGTGATTCCATCAGCTTTTTACAAGGCTGTGGCGGAACTCATACACCGGGTTTACGCCGCAAGGACGCCCAAACAACGGACACGCCAACCGCAATGAAAAAATGTAACTTCTCCAGAGAACGTGAAGAGATCCTCGGCCTTGCAATCGCACCGGTCGCGTCGGAGTTACGATTACTGGATGCCGGCGACCTGATAGCCCTGTTAAGGCTTGAAAGATACTCCAGCGTCGCGGACCTCGTGTCCTCCGCAGCCGAGCTTTATTTCCATCCCGGCACCGTCAACTTCGGGTCAGGCGGCGAATATCGCCTGGAATGGAACGGCGCACCGGAGATCACCCTCGATCTCGAAATCAAGCCCAAGGGCGTTTCCGTCTATGCACGGCTGACGCTCGCAGACCAGCAGGCTGCTATCGAGATCGATCACGTCGCCTTCCAGAACCCGTCGAACGATCCTGACGAGAATACCCGCTTCCTTGCCAACAGCCTGGCTGAAGCCAAATTTGCGATAAACCGGCAGGCCGAAGCCGCCTGAGGCTGCTTGCCGCATCATCACAAAGGCCGTACCGTGGAATTTCCCGGTGCGGCCTTTTTCTTTTGTGTCAGTGGATGTAGCCGAGGCGGATGGCCTTGGCGATCGCCTGGATACGGTTGACCGAATCAAGCTTGATGGTCGCCGAGCCGAGATAGGCGTTGACCGTATGCACCGAGAGGCCGAGCTTGTCGGCGATTTCTTCGCTGATCTGGCCGTCGCCGGCCAGTTGCAGGCAGGCGATCTCGCGTTCGCTGAGCGTCTCCGAAGGAACCGCACGCTTTTCCTCCAGCGCCAGCAGATCGACCATGATCTGGCAGCTGCGGACATGCTGATCGACGATGACATCGCTGGCAAGATCGAGAGAATTGGACAGGAAGGCGACATAACCGTTGCCGGTCGCTCCCAGCCGTACGGGAAAAGCGATGCCGCCAAATGGCATGGAAACCGATTCAAGCCTGCGTATCATCGGCGCAAATTCGTTGGTATCGACCCGGTTGGCGAGATCCGTGCCGTTCCAGACGATCGGCAGCAAGGAGAAGTCGATATGTTCGATCAAGATCTCGCCGCAGGCCTCGATCAGCATATTGCCGTTCTCGATACCTGCCGATCCCCAGTTCTCAAGCTCGCAGACCAGTTTGCGCTTGTTGGGCATGCCAACACCGGCGACGCGGAAGACCGCAAAATTGCGGGCATTCAGGTTTTTCTGCATGGAGACCAGCTTCGGAAACAGATCCGACCGGCTGGACGCCCTTGCTACGCGTACATATTGAAAACCCGTTCCAACATCAGCCGCTTGTTCGCGCGAATAACCCATTTCAATCGTTGGCCCTATACCAGATTGTTACGAACAGCATATGCAATGGCTTCCGAGCGCGTCTTCGTTGCCGTCTTGCGCATGACGCTGGTGATGTAGTTGTTGATCGTGTTGCGCGAGATGCCGAGGATGGTGGCGATCTCGTCGCTGGTCTTGCCCTCTGCAATCCAGAACAGGCATTCCAGTTCACGTTCCGTCAGATCGAAATCGCGCTCGATCTTGGTGCCGGTGACGGCACCGAAACTCAGGCCATAGGCGGCCATCAGGCCGACCTCGCGCAGACGCTCCTGCGACAGGATGATGCCTTCGAGGAAGAGCAGCATCAGCGAAAAACGGGTGCGCCCGGCGCAGAATGTCAACGAGCAATATTGCCGGCTGATTTCCTGCGGGGTGGTTACCTCGTCCGGAAGAAGCGCGAATTGCGGTGTCAGGATGGACAGGCACTTTTCCAGCTCGGTCGATTTCGCATAACCGCGCGTCAACTCCGCGCCAAGTCGGCGCACGAGGTCGAACGGCCAGTTGGACGCCACGATGAAATCGAGCCCCTGGTCCTGAATAAGGTCATAACGTGCAAGAAGGAAATGCGATGCACCTACATATTCCGAGAGAATACGCATGGTGGCAGGCACGTTGCACGCTGCAGACGTGATCGCCAGTTTTCGCACGATCTGATCACGCAATGCCGTTCGCGACGGCACCGGCTCCAGATACGGCCGACCCTCAGATTTGCTTTCTGCCCCCAGAAGCTCCATTTTCGAAATTCTCCCCTTATAGGGATAAGCGTTCAGACCCGAGAACCGTTTGCGTGCTTCACGATTCAGACCGACCCGCGGTAAACATGACCTCCACGAACACAACCATTCGCCGTAACGAATCACTGCATTGTAGGAATCCGTAAAGGAATTGCTATCGGGCGGTTGCGTTTTATGTTGTGCACTGCACAGGTCTGTGACGGACCGGCTGACCGGGGGCGGTCATTTTCGTAAGGCAACCAATCAGAAGACCGCAAAACAAAGGGGCCGGCTTGCGCCGACCCCTTGCATCACGAAGCCGTGAGTCCATGTTACGCGGCGCGATCCACCGCCCATTTGCGCAGGATCTTGGCTGCACGTTCTTCCGAAATCTCGACCATGCGGGAAAGACGCTTTTCCGGGCCTTCCTTGACGCGACGGTTGAAGCCGCCATTCGGATCCTCGCCGCCACCGAACACATCGTCGGAGCTGTCGAAACCGAAGTCTGCGCCAAAGCCGTCCATGAGCGCCGGGCTTGCGCCGCCCGGAGAGAAGTCGGGCAACTCGAGACCCAGACCACCTTCTTCGGCAATCTCCGTGCCCGCAGCAGCACCGCTGCCGCCGCCGGTGACGCTGCGGATCATCGGGCGCAGGCCAAGCCAGACCACCAGGAAGGCGACGACGACGAAGGCGAGCGAGTTGATGATGCCGCCGAGGTTGCGGTTCAGCACTTCGAGGAAACCCGGTCCCGAGGTGACGGATTCTTCGAGAAGCTGGTTCTCGAGGAAGTCCATGGCCGTCAGCGTCACGACGTCACCGCGGTCGGCATTGATGCCGGCAGCCGATGCAACGATCTTCTGCATCTCGGCAAGGTAGGCATCGATCTTGGCCTGATCAACCGGCTCGCCGACGAGCTTGCCGATGCGGCCCTTGTTGACGACGACGGCGACCGAGATTTTTTCCAGCTTGTAGCTGTTGCGGGTGGTGGCGACCGTCTTCGAGTTGATTTCGTAATTGGTCTGTTCTTCGCGCTTGTCGGACTTGTCGGAGGACTGCGGACCAGCGGCGCCACCGGCTTCGGGAGCGGCCTGCGGCACGTTCTGCTCGACGGTCGTTGCCGAGTCGTTCTGCTGCTGCTGTGACTGCTGGTTTTCGCGGGTGTTGCGAACCGAACGTTCGACGCGCGATTCAGGATCGTAGATGGTTTCCTGGATCTGCTGGCTATCGGTATTGAGAGCTGCCGTGACGCTGGAGCGGAAATTGTCCATGCCGAGGAACGGGGCGAGCGCCTTGTCGATGTTCTGCTCGACTTCCTGCTGCACCGACTGGACAATGTTGAGATTGCGGCTCAGCGCGCTGTTGCCGTAATCGTCGCCGGACGCCAGCAGCTGGCCGGTCGAATCGAGGATCGTCACGTCGTCGACGTCGAGGCCGGGAACTGCCGAGGCGACAAGGTGGCGAATGGAGGAAGCGGCCTTGCGGCCCGTCGTGGTGCTGGCGCGGATCATCACCGATGCGGTCGGTTTCTGTCCGACGCGGCGGAAATTGCCGACGTCAGGCATGACGATGTGGACGCGGGCTGCAGCGACACCATTGATCTGCTGGATGGAGCGACCGATCTCGCCTTCCAGTGCGCGAACGCGGGTGACTTCCTGCATGAAGGAGGTGAGGCCGAGCGAACCGACATTGTCGAACAGCTCGTAACCGGCATTGGCGCTATTGGGCAGGCCACGTTCGGCCAGCAGAATGCGGGCCTTGCTGGTCATGCCGACAGGAACGGCAATGCTCTGGCCGTCGGCTCCTACCTGGAAATCCATATTGCTTTCGGCGAGCGCGATCGAGACCTGATTGAGATCCGTCTTCTCGAGGCCGACGTAAAGGTTTTCGTAAGCCGGTTTGTTGACGAACATGGCAGCCGCGATGACGATCGCCATGGACACGATACCGACGCCTGCCAGAGCCAGAAGCTTTGTCTGGCCTAAAGACGTGATATTTCTACCGATTTGCTGAAATTGAGCTAACAGATTCATTCTGTTCCCGCATCATGAACAAGGGTTTTGAGCCTTATGCTCACCGGCACCCTAGTCCGCGAAGCTTGTGCGAACGTTTCGCCTGCGGGAACAAAACCCCTGAAAGGTACGGATTATTAGAAGAAGTCAAAATCGCCGGCAGCCTTGCTCAAAGGCTGGGAATGACCGTGGCGCATGCCCTTGCCGAGCGCCTTCTGCATGTCGGCAAGCTTCACGAGGCTGAGCGCGGTCGAGACATCAACCATCCATTCATCGGGAATGGAGGCGGTAATTGTATCGACGAACTCGGCCAGACCACGGGTCTTCTGCACGGCAAGATCGATCCCCTGCAGGATCTTGACGGTTTCGGCAGACATGACGTCGGCTTCGCCACCCATTTCCAGAAGCTGCGGCTCGATGCGTTCGATCAGATAGGCAACGTCATGCAGCTCGGTCACGAGGCGCATCAGCACCTCGGGCAACGATTCCTCGAGGGAAGCGGACGGCATCGGCATAGGGTCGTTCATAGCTTTCCTCAAAATTGGCAGGTGGTGAAGGGTAGAGCAGCCACCTGCCGCCCCTGCCCTTCGCATGTCTTGAAAATGGCTTCAGAAAAATTCGATCGAGTCTTCCACCGGCTTCGGCGCCGGTTTCGGGACACGCTGTTCGGCTGCAACGGTCTTCTGGGTTTCGGCACCGGTCAGCGGATACTGACGGGCGCGGCCGCTGACGGGCCAGTATTCGAGCTTGCGCCCGAATTCTCCGCCCGTCGACGACCCGACGACGGTAATGCCTTCGTCGCGAAGGAATTCCATGGCGAAAGCCGCATTCTGCTCTCCGACATTGGAGAAGCTGGCAATGGTCTTTGCGCCGCCGAAGATCTTGGCTTCCAATCGGTCGCGCCGGGCGCCCTTCTTCAGAAGACCGTTGATCAGCAGTTCCATGAGATGCACGCCGTAACGCGTAACATCGCCGCCTCCGCTCATGGCACCGCCGGATCCCGGCAGGAGAAAGTGGTTCATGCCGCCGACACCGGCGACAGGATCACGAAGGCAGGCAGCCACGCACGAACCAAGGATGGTTGAAAGGACGACGTTTGGGTCGTCCACCACCTTGAATTCGCCCTGGATAATATGGACTTTTTTGGCACCTGCCAGGTCGTTCATTTAAGGGCTCCGAATACTGCCTCGATGGCAGCCTTCATCTTTTCGATCGTGAAAGGCTTGGCCAGAACGTTGTTGGCACCGAGCTGGGCAGCACGCTGAACCAGCGCGCGGTCGCCCTGTGCCGTCAGGATGATGAAGGCGGCCTTCTTGGTGCTCGGGTTTGCGCGAACAGCCTGCAGGAAGCCGATGCCATCCATGTTCGGCATGTTGAAGTCCGAGATCACCAGGTGATGCGGCTGCTCCGACATGATCTTCATGCCCTGCACACCATCACCGGCAGCGGTGATCTGCTTGAAACCGAGCTGGGTCAGAGCGTCGCTGAGCAGAAGCCGGCTGGTGACCTGATCGTCGACGATCAGAACTTTGATTTTTTCAGCGATAGACATTTATTCAGTACCTTCTTTACGGGCGGCGGTTAATTTCAAAACTTCCTCACCGATGGAGCTCAAGGGCAGCTGGGTTTCAACCGCCCCTATTTCGTATGCGACCCGCGGCATGCCGTAGACCACGCACGTCTTTTCGTTCTGGCCCACTGTGCGTGCACCTGCCTGGCGCATTCGCAGCAGTCCGGATGCTCCATCGCGGCCCATGCCGGTGAGGATGACCCCGACGGCATTGCGGCCGGCCAGTTCGGCAACCGAGTCGAACAACACATCCACCGACGGCCTGTGACCGTTGACCGGATCGCGTTCGACCAGTCGGCAGACCGGAGCGGACGGATTGACGACCTGCAGGTGCCGTTCACCACCGGGCGCCAGATAGATCTTGCCGATCTCCAGCCGGGCACCGTCGGTGGCTTCCTGCACCACAGGAGCGCAGATACGATTAAGACGTTCTGCAAAACTTTTGGTAAACGTCGACGGCATATGTTGAGTAATTACAGTCGGCGGGCAGTTTTTTGGGAATTTCTGAAGTACTGTTATAAGTGCTTCTACACCGCCGGTAGATGAACCGATTGCCACAACCTTGCGACCGACCTTGTATTCTGTAGCAGGTGTCACAATTGCTGCCGGGGCAGAAGTACGGCGCAGGCCCGAACGGGCAGCGGCCTTGACCTTGTCGGCCAGATCGCTGAACGGACGCACATCACCCGGTGCCGGTTTGCCGACGCAATCGAAGGCACCGATTTCAAGCGCTGCCAGCGTCGCATTGGCGCCATGATGGGTCATGGCGGACACCATGATGACCGGCATGGGGCGCAGACGCATGATCTTGTCGAGAAACTCGAGGCCGTTCATGTTCGGCATCTCGACATCGAGGGTGACGACGTCGGGATTGAGTTCCTTGATGGCCGCGCGCGCTTCCATGGCATCGCCGGCCTGGCCGACGACGCTGACCTCCGGATCCGAATTCAGGACGGCGGTGATCAACCCACGCATGGTGGGCGAGTCATCTACGACGAGAACGCGTGCCGGCATACTTAGGCTCTCCTTCCTGCGGACTTACCAATATAGCGGTAAGTCGTTATTCCGATGTTATCGAAGAGATTCTTGCTATCACCCGACACACGCTCGGAATGACCAATGTAGAGATGGCCGGCATCCGGAAGCAGGCTTGCAAAACGCGACCAGATCTTCATCTGCGTCGGTTCATCGAAATATATCACCACGTTACGGCAGAAGATGACGTCGAAATTGCCCTTGAACGGCCACTGCGCCATCAGGTTCAATTCGTTGAAGGTAATGAGCTTCTTGACGCGATCGTCGACCTGAAACTTGCGACGGCCGCCGGCATCGACTTCGCGGAACCATTGCTTGCGCATGGCCGGAGACACCGTTTCCAGCGCGTTTTCGTCATAGACGCCAGCGCGTGCCTGAGCGAGAATCTTCGGGTCGATATCGGTGGCCAGAATGCGGAAATCGTAATCGGCCGCATTCGGCATCATGGCGAGAACCGTCAGCGCGATCGAATAGGGTTCCTGTCCATCGGAGCACGCGGCCGACCAGATGCGGACGCGGCCACCCGAGCGGGCGCGGTTCAGCAGGCCCGGAAGGACCTCGTCGCGCAGATGCTCGAAATGGTGGTTTTCGCGGAAGAAGCGGGTGAAGTTGGTGGTCAGATGCGACAGCATCTCACGCCGCGCACCTGCGCCCTCCTGAGAGGATACCAGCGCGCAATATTCCCGGAAACCGCTCAATCCGAGGTTGCGAATGTGCTTCGACAGACGCGAATACACCAGCGACGCCTTGGAGTCGTTCAGGTAGATACCTGCATCGGCATAGATCATAGCCGCAATATCGGCGAGATCCTTGCGCGACAGCGGATATTCTCCGCTGGCAAGGATTTCGTCCGGGGACTGCCGGCTGTCAATGGCGCTCATCGCCTTCATGCGGCTTCGCTTTCGTTCTCGGGGAACAGTGAATCAAGTTCGATCATGCAGATCATGCGTTTGTCGATCGCGAGAATGCCCCGCGCATATTGCTTCACCAGGCTGGACGCCACTTCCGGCACGGCCTGGATATTGTCTTCGGTCACGGTCAAGATGTCCGAAACAGCCTCGACGAGAAGACCGACGATGCGCGAACCGACCTGCGACACGATGATGACGTGGCGCGGGGTCGGTTCGGTTTTGCGCATGCCGAGACGCGCGGAAAAATCCACGATCGGCAGCACTGCGCCGCGCAAGTTGATCACGCCGATGACATAGGAGGGCGCGTGCGGCATGGACGTGGCTTTCGTCCAGCCGCGGATTTCGCGTACCGCCATGACATTCACGCAAAATTCCTGATCGCCGACACGGAACGCGATGAGTTCCCGGTCACCTTGAGCAAGATTTTTTACGATATACGACATGTTACGTTTCCGTCTCTTGAGGCTTTTCTATCAACCTGCCGCTGCCAGCGACACGTCGGCCTTGAGGGCACCACCGTCCTGTTTCATCGACTGACCGCGCGAAGCGCCAACAACGGCATCGACGTCAAGGATGAGCGCGACGCGACCATCACCCAGGATGGTTGCGGCAGCGATGCCCGGAACGTGGGTGTAGTTGGCTTCGAGCGACTTGATGACGACCTGACGCTGACCCTGGATGGCATCGACCATGAGGGCGCGCTGACCGCCGCCTTCCGATTCCACCAGCAGCGCCACGCCTTCGACGGGGTTTGCCTGGGTGGAGCGGAAGTTGAGGATGCGACCGACATCGACCAGCGGGCAGAAGGAGTTGCGGATCGAGATCAGGCGCTGGTTGGCACCGAACGAATGGATCGCGGATGCTTCCGGCTGCAGCGTTTCGACGATTGCCGTCAACGGCACGACCAGCGTCTGGCCGGCAACGGTGACGACCATGCCGTCGAGGACGGCGAGCGTCAGCGGCAGGCTCATGGTGAAGGTCGAGCCGAGGCCCGGACGCGACGAGATCGAGATACGGCCGCCGAGTGCCTGGATCGAACGCTTGACCACGTCCATGCCGACGCCACGGCCGGAAATGTCCGAAATCTTGTCGGCGGTCGAGAAGCCCGGTGCGAAGATAAGGTTGTCGATTTCCTCGTCGGACAGGTTGGCGTCCGGCGAGATCAGGTCGTTGTCGATGGCCTTCTGACGGACGCGCTCGCGGTTGATACCGCCGCCATCGTCGATCAGTTCGATCAGGATGCGGCCCGAACGATGTTTTGCGGACAGCTTGATCGTGCCTTCCGGATCCTTGCCGGCAGCCTCGCGCTTTTCCGGGCTTTCGATGCCGTGGTCGACGGCATTACGGATCATGTGGGTCAGAGGCTCGGCGATCTTGTCGATGACCGTCTTGTCGACTTCGGTGTTTTCACCTTCGGTGACGAGGCGGATCGACTTGCCGACCATGTCGGCGACTTCGCGAACGATACGCGACATGCGCTGGAAGACCGGCTTTACCGGCTGTGCGCGGATGGCCATGACCGAGTCCTGGATCTCGCGGGTGAGCTGCTGCAGCTCTTCGAGACCCATGTTGACGGCGGATGTGCCGCTCGCATCGTTTTCGACAACGCTCTGCGACAGCATGGCCTGGTTGATGACCAGCTCGCCGACGAGGTTGATCAGGCGGTCAACGCGATCGAGATCGACGCGGATCGTCTGGCCTGCAGCATTGGCGGCAGCGGCAGCGTTGTTGGCAGCGGCAGCCGGAGCGGCTGCGGCTTCCTTCTTTTCGACGCGGGCAGCAGCGGCAGCAAGCTTGGCATCTGCCGGCGCTTCTGCGGCGGCGGCCGGGGCTACAGCCGGCTCGTCATCGAGAGCCGAGAGATCGAACGGTACCGGAACCATCGGCAGTTCTTCAGCGGCCTGCGCTGCGACTTCGTTCACCTCGAGATCGCAATCCCATTCGGCAAATTCGAAAACGGCACGGATGTCCTGCTCGGTCTTGTCGGTGGTGAGCGAAATCGTCCAGGAGAAATAGGTTTCCTCCGGGTCCATCGCTTCAAGTGCGGGCAGTGCGTCGGTGTCGCAGTTGATGGCCATGTCGCCGAGGCGCGATAGGTCGCGCAGCAAGAGAGCGGCTTCATTGCCCTTGGAGAACAGGTCGCGACGCGGCTTGAAGGTGACTTCGAAGACCGACTTGCCGTCATCATCGCCGCCGAAATCGTCGTCGAAGGAGAAGGGGATCGGCTGGAAGCCGCTGTCGTCGGTCGGAGCGACCGCGGCAGGAGCTGCTGCAGCCGGCTTCGGCGCTTCGGCAGCACCGCCGCTGGGCATTTCACCCTTGGCCAGCGCTTCCAGTTCCTTGACCAGACCACGGGTACGGCTGTCCTCGACGCTGCCGCCATCACGCGAGCAGGTGACCAGGTCGGCGAGCACGTCGGCCGACTTGAGCATGACTTTCAGAACGTCCTGATTGGGCTCCAGCTTGTTGGAGCGCACGCAGTCGAGAGTGGTCTCGAAAACGTGTGCGAACGAAACCAGGTCGTCGAGGCCGAACGCGCCGGCGCCGCCCTTGATCGAGTGGACGGCACGGAACACTGCGTTGACCGTTTCCGGGTCGCGGTCGCCGTCATTCAGCTTGAGAAGACCGGATTCCAGTTCAGCGAGCTGCTCTTCGCACTCCTGGAAGAAGATCTCTTTGATTTCGTTCATATCCATTTCAGGAATTCCCGTATCAGGCGGTTACACGCTCAATGGCATCGATCAGTTTGGCAGGGTCGAAAGGCTTGACGATCCAGCCTGTCGCACCGGCCTGGCGGGCGCGGTTCTTCTTTTCCGCATCGCTTTCCGTGGTCAGGACCAGGATCGGAATGGCGCGGTACTTCTCGTTGCGGCGAACGCCTTCGATGAAGCCAAAACCGTCGAGACGGGGCATGTTGATGTCGGTGACGATGACATCCGGGTTGCAGCCTTCGAGGACTTCGAGGCCTTCGACGCCGTCTTCAGCCTGGATGGTTTCGAAACCGGCATTGTTGAGGGTGACCAGAAGCATGTTCCGGATCGTTCTGGAATCATCCACTGTCAGGACTTTTTTCTTCACTGCCGGATCTCCTTGGCGAGTAGATGGTCAATGTTGATGCCGATAAGCTGCATCGTCTTTTCAAATGCCTCCGAAACCTTTTCGAAGACGAAATTCTTGCTGTCGGCTTCCCAGGTCTTGGCCGCAGCCAGAAGAACCTGAACGCACTGAACGCCGACGCGCTCGACTTCGGATGCGTCGATCTTGACGTCGTTGCCGCGCATGTTGGTCAACTGGCCATGCAGGACCGACGCCTCGTTGAGGTCGAGTATGGGAACCAGCTTGAGGCTCCCCTTGTCTGCTTTCTTGCTCGCCATCAGCCGATCCTTGTCGTTGGCATAAAAAGAAAATCGATTTTCAGCACATCAGGCCCTGAATCCGGCGAGCTGCGCCGAAAACAGTTGATGCACCGGGTTATGGTATTCTTGCTCGTCGGCCTCGCCTGCGCCCTGCTGCACCTGGATGCGCGGCGACTGGCGGTGAGCCGTCTCGTGAGCCTGACGGGCGATGCGGAATTCGCGGATCGTCTGGCCGAGTTCGAGAATGACGGTATGCAGTTCGTCGGCGTTTTCACCGGAACGATGGGCAATGTCGGCGGTTGCTGAAACACGGTTGCCGATCTCGCCGACCTCGCCGGAAACACGGGCGAGACACTGGACCTGCTCGCCGCTGTCTTCCGCAATGCCGGCAATGCTGCCGTTGATGTCGGAAACCTGACGGACGATGCCGGCAATGGCATCCTGCGTGCGGTGGACCATGTCGACGCCGGCGCCGACCTGAGCCTTGGTGCCGGTGACCAGCGTCTTGATTTCGCGCGCAGCATCGGCGGAACGCTGGGCAAGGGCGCGGACTTCCTGGGCGACGACCGCAAAACCGCGGCCGCTATCACCGGCACGCGCCGCCTCGATGCCGGCATTAAGCGCCAGAAGATTGGTCTGGAAGGCGATCTCGTCGATGACGCCGATGATCTCGCCGATCTTTTCCGCCGAGTTTTCGATATCGGTCATGGCGTTGATGGCGCGACCGACGATCTCGCCGCTCTGCTCGACCGACTTGCGGGTTTCGGTTGCGGCCTTTTCGGCAGCGACCGTGCGGGTGGCGGTATCGCGGAAACGGATCGTCAGTTCCTGCAGCTGGCCGGACGTATCGGCGAGATTGCGGGCATGTTCTGCCGTTTCGCCGGCAACGGTGCGGGCATTGGCGATGAGGCCGGACGACAGCGCATCGATACGCTTCATCTTGTCGCCGACGGTCTCAATGGCGGTGCGCATCGCCTCGGCGGCCTGATTGAGAATGCCGGCCAGTTCCGAATAGACGTCCGGCACTTCGCCTTCGATACGGGTGGTCAGGTCGTTCACGGAGAGGGCGGAGGCAAAATCGAAAAAGGTATCGATAGCCTGGGCCTGATCGGCCTTGCGCTGTTCCAGTGCCGTGCGCTGGTGGCGCTGGCGCAATTCGTTGAAGCGCAGCGAAACCGCGATCTCGACATCGACCATTACGAGACGGATGACGGCGGTGATGGCTTCAGAAATTTCCTGATCGCGGCGACGTGCACCCGGCAGCAGCGACTTTGCGCCGATCTGCTCGACGAGTGCTGCGACCAGATGTTCAAGCATGACCGCATGGCCGGCAACGTGCCAGCGGGGATCGAGCCCCATGCGGCTTTCGGCGTCGGACAGAACTTTTACCCGCTCGGCGTAAAGCGCATCGAAGCGGGCATCGGTCAAAACACTCCAGTGCGAGGCCTGCAGGTCGTGCAGACGATCGAGCTGGCGTTCGTTCTCGAAATTGCGGGCGGAATCGGGGAAAGACTGGAAACGATGGAAGAGATCGCGCAGGCCGGTTTTCAGCTGCTCCTCGAGTTGAGGACGAAAACGGCGCAGCAGATCGCATTGCTGGGCATCGAGGCCGGCAAAGGCAAGGCGATCACGCAGGCTGCCCGCCTGTGCGCTTTTCGCCTGATCCGTTGGCGTATCGTGCCCCAAAATTCAGTCCCCGATAATGTTCCGGCATGGCCGGAATTGAATGAAAAAACCTCTGTTTCGTCATTGCCGGCCTGCCCGAGCCCCCTGCTTCGAGCCAGCCTTACAAAAGATGAACCCGCTGAAACCCGGCGCACGGTTGAACTCCGCAGCGGCCTCACGTTCCAGCCTTCCAGCTTTTCGCAATGTCATGATGGATACCGGATCGAAACCGGTACAACGTCGGCGGCTTCATGCCTGACGGTCGGACGCACGTCCGGCCATTTCGCCGTGTGCTTTCATATGTATGGTTAATTCCTTGCCCGAAGGTTAATAAACCGTGGAACGGCGGGGTGTTTTATACGTAAACTTGGACCGACAGATGCTCGGATAAAATTCCCAAGTGTAAATACGTCAGCTTCGAGCAAGCTTGGCGTGCAATACTACAGCATGCCACGGCCATGACCGCCTTCGGAGAGAGAGCAATGATTGTTCTTCAAGCATGCGCAATGTTTATTTCTATCACAATCCTGGTTGCAATGCTGCAAATTCTCAGGATGGATCAGAAACGTGCCCTCGTGCCACGTAAAATTCTCTGAGCAAAACCGTCATCAGGCATATTGCGGCATCGCTCTGCAGATGAATCATCATCCGTGCGGCCGATTTGTCGAGTTCAACGGTCGAAATTCCGCCTGATTGGACGCGGATGGCTTGCGCTCTATTTCCGATCGGATAACGACGGTAAGTAGCGCGGCCTTCCACCCAGGTGCTCATGTGATACCTTCAGATATACCCGTCACCGACGAAACCGAACGTCACCCGCTGTTGGCGGCGCTGCTTCGGTTCAAGGTCTATCTTGCATCCATCGCCATGATCGCCGTGTTCGGCCTGATGACGTTTGCAGCCTATAACCTCACCCACGAGGTTCGTTACGACGAAGTGCTCGAGGCACTGTCGCAGACGACGTGGACCTCCGTTGCGCTGGCGGTGCTGTTTACCGGCATCAGTTTTGCCGCGCTGATCTGCTACGATCTCAACGCACTGGATTTTATCGGCCGAAAGCTGCCGACGGCGCCCGTCGCCATGACGGCGTTCAGCGCCTATGCAATCGGCAACACGGCAGGCTTCGGTGCATTGAGCGGCGGCGCCATCCGTTTCCGCACCTATTCGCGGCTTGGCCTGACACCGGAAGAAATCGCCCGTGTCATCGCATTCGTCACGTTGGCATTCGGCATCGGGCTTCTGGCGGTCAGCGCGCTTTCGGCCCTTGTCACCGCGCCGCGGCTGGCAAGTGTCGCCGGCATGGATGCCGACATCCTGCGGCTGATTGCGCTGGCGGTCATCGCAGTTCTGGTCGGCGTGCTGATCCTTGGCCGCAACGGCCGCGTGATTGCCATTGGCAAGCTGAAACTGCGTCTGCCCGACACCCTGACCTCGTCGCGCCAGTTTCTGATCACCGCGCTCGACATCGCCGCGTCGGCTTCGGTTCTCTACGTGCTGCTGCCGGAGACCAATGTCGGTTGGCCGACCTTCTTCGCGATCTATGCCACCGCCGTCGGCCTTGGCGTGCTGAGCCACGTGCCGGCCGGCCTCGGCGTGTTCGAAACCGTCATGCTCGGTGCGCTCGGCAATGCGATCAGCATCGATGTCCTGCTCGGCAGCCTCGTTCTCTATCGCATGATCTATCATGTTCTGCCGCTGGTGATCGCCGTGCTTCTGGTCGTCGGTGCAGAATTGCGCGAGGCGATGCAGCATCCGGTCGCCAACGATATCGGCAATCTCGCCGTGCGGCTGGCGCCGCATCTGCTCTCCGCCTATGGCCTCATCCTCGGCGCCATGCTGATCTTTTCGAGCGTGACACCGACGCCGGACACCAATCTCGATTTCCTGTCCGGCTTCCTGCCTCTGCCGGTCATCGAAGGCGCGCATCTGTTTTCCAGCCTGCTCGGCCTGATCCTTGCCATTGCTTCGCGTGGTCTTGGCCAGCGACTGGACGGCGCCTGGTGGGTTGCCCTGATTTCGGCCAGCGCCGCCTTTGTCCTTGCCTTCCTCAAGGGCATTGCCGTGGTGGAAGCAACGGTTCTGGCCATCTTCATTTTCGCGATGATCCTCAACGTCAAGCGCTTCAACCGGCCGGCGTCGCTGTTCGGCCAGGCGCTCAGCCCGGCATGGCTCGCAGCCCTTCTCGTCATCATCGCCAGCGCCATCACCATCCTGTTCTTCGTCTATCGCGATGTCGATTACAGCCGGGAACTCTGGTGGCAGTTCGAGTTCAACGAGGAAGCGCCGCGCAGCCTGCGCGCGCTGCTGGCGCTGACGATTGCCGCCTCGGCCATTGCCTTCTTCAGCCTGCTGCGGCCCGCCTTCAGCCGGCCGGAAAAAGTGCTGCCGGAAGATCTGGAGCGTGCCGTGGCGATTGCCGGCACCCAGAATGTCGCCGATGCCAATCTGGTGCGCATGGGCGACAAGCGCGTGATGTTTTCCGACAGCGGTAAGGCCTTCATCATGTACGGCATTCAGGGCCGTTCATGGATCGCGCTGGGTGACCCGATCGGGGCGGATGAAGATACGGCCGAACTGATCTGGCGTTTTGTCGAGACGGCCCGTGCGGCCGGCGGCCGTGCTGTTCTCTATCAGGTCTCCCCTGCCCTGCTTTCCTATTGCGCCGATGCGGGCCTGCGCGCCTTCAAGCTCGGCGAAATGGCCTCGGTAACGCTACCGACATTCGAGCTCAAGGGCGGCAAGCTTGCCGGTCTGCGGCAGGCGCTCAGCAAGGGCGCACGCGAGGGGCTGGAATTCTCGATCGTCGCACCGCCCGATGTCGTCAACATTCTCGGCGAGTTGCGCGCCGTCTCCGACGCCTGGCTGTCGGAACACAACACGCGGGAAAAGACCTTTTCGCTCGGCGCTTTCGATGATGATTATGTCACCGCACAACCGGTTGCGCTGCTGCGCAAGGAAGGTCGTGTCGTCGCCTTTGCGACGATCTTCGTGACCGAAACCAAACATGAAGGCACAGTCGACATCATGCGTTTTGCACCGGATGCGCCGCGCGGGTCGATGGATTTCCTGTTCGTCAGCCTGCTGGAATATCTGAAAGGCGAAGGATACCAGGTTTTCAATCTCGGCATGGCGCCGCTTTCGGGCATGTCGAAGCGCGAGATCGCCCCGGTCTGGGACCGGATCGGCGGCACGATGTTCGAACACGGCGAAAGGTTCTATAACTTCAAGGGCCTTCGCGCGTTCAAATCGAAATTCCACCCGCTGTGGCAGCCGCGTTATCTGGCGGTTTCAGGTGGAACCGGCGCCGTGCTGGCGCTGATGGATGTTACCCTCCTCATCAGTGGAGGCGTTCGAGGAGTGGTCGGCAAATGAACCGTTTTGTTACCTGCATCGTCTCTGCCGCTCTGGCCGTCGGTATTTCACTGCCCGCCTCGGCACAGCAGCCGCCAGCAAGTCTCGATAGCGGCCTGATCCCCTCGCCGCATATCTTCAAGCCGAGCGGTGCGGTCACCGCCAGCGTTTTCCTCGTTTCGGACGCCAAGGGATGGGGCGAACGGGAAGAAAAACAGGCGCAGGCGCTGACGGAAAAGGGCGCGGTCGTCGTCGGCATCGATTTCCCGAGCTACATGACATCGCTTGCGAAAGATCCCCAGGACTGCATCTACATGATCTCCGACATCGAGTCGCTTGCCCAGCAGGTGCAGCGCTCGCTCGGCAACAGCAGTTATCACCGTCCAATACTGGCCGGCATCGGTGCCGGTGGCGGTCTGGTGCTTGCCATGATCGCGCAGAGCCCGCCCGCCACCATCGACGAGGCGATTGCCGTCGATCCGGTGGCGAGCGTTCCGCTGACGCGGCAGCTTTGCACACCGGCCGTGAAGACGCCGGTCGAAGGCGGCATCGTTTATGCGCTGACCGAAGGTCCGCTGCCGGCTCCGGTCACCGTTCTGACGACACCTCAGGCCGATGCCGCCGGAAAGGCGCATGTGCAGGAACTGGAAAAGGCCTGGAACGACATCGACCTCAACGACACCGACAAGACCGCCGACGAGGCGCTGTCAGCGACGCTCTCCGACCACATAGACGCGGCCGCCAACACCAGCCAGCCGCTTGGCCTGCCGCTGACCATTCTCGATGCCGAACCGAAACTGGACACGATGGCGATCATCTATTCAGGTGATGGCGGCTGGCGCGACATCGACAGCGAAGTGGGGGCGGCTTTGCAGGCGGAGGGTATTCCCGTCGTCGGCATGGATGCACTGCGCTACTTCTGGACCGAGCTGAAGCCGCAGCAGGTGGCCGACGATCTCGACCGCATCATCAAGAACTACCGGCGCGAATGGAAGGTAAAGAACGTTCTCCTGATCGGCTATTCCTTCGGCGCCTCCGTTCTGCCTGCCACCTACAATCTGCTGGAGCCGGAGCAGAAGTCGCATGTTGTGCAGATGTCGCTGCTCGCTCTGGCGCGTGAAGTCGACTACGAGATTTCGGTGACCGGCTGGCTGGGCGTTGCCGGTGACGGCAAGGGCGGCGACAGCGTCGAGGATCTGAAAAAGATCAGTCCGAAAATCGTGCAATGCATCTATGGCACCGATGATGACGAGGACCCCTGCCCGACGCTTGCCGCTTCCGGCGTTGCGACGGTTGCCATCGAAGGCGGCCACCATTTCGACGAGGACTACAAGGGCCTTGCCGACCACATCGTTGCCGCATTGAAGTCACGTCTGCCGCAGAAGCCTTGATAAGCCGCATTCTGCGGCAAGTTTTCGCTTGCCATCCTCACGGAAATGTCATGTAGCGGTGATCGTAGCGTTTCACAGCTCACATTGACTTAAAAACGCATGGATCGAGGTGCGGCTTTAGGGCCTGCGCCAAATCGATCTTGACTGCTTGCGGCCCGCGCGGGCCTCCCAGAGGAGAGGGTACGAGACACAATGGAAATCTTTACGGCTGCGGGATTTGCAGCTCTCTTGCAGGTTATCGCCATCGACCTGGTTCTGGCAGGCGATAACGCCATCGTCATCGGTCTTGCTGCCGCCGGCCTGCCGGCCGAACAGCGCAAGAAGGCCATTCTGGTCGGTATCATTGCCGCAACCGTTCTGCGTATAGGCTTTGCAGCCATCACCGCCCAACTGCTCGGCATTGTCGGTCTGCAGTTCATCGGCGGTCTTCTGCTGGCCTGGGTCTGCTGGAAGATGTGGACCGAACTGCGCTCGGCCGATCACAATGCCGAACATGCGGCAACCGAGGCAGAAGCGGGCGAAACCCGCGTCAAGAAGACGTTTGCGCAGGCCGCGATGCAGATCGTCATTGCCGACGTTTCGATGTCGCTCGACAACGTTCTGGCTGTTGCCGGTGCCGCGCAGGACCACCCGACGGTTCTCATCATCGGCCTCATCATCTCGATCGCGCTGATGGGTCTTGCCGCCAACTTCGTGGCCCGCCTGTTGCATCGCCACCGCTGGATCGCCTATGTCGGTCTGGCCGTCATCGTCTATGTTGCCGGCATGATGCTTTATCACGGCTGGGAACAGATGTGGCCCTATATCCAGCAATGGATGGCCTGACCCGATAAAACGCTGACAAGGAAGGCGCCCATGACCAAGACACTGGATACCATGAACGCCTTCCTCGACCGCCCGAAACCGGATGTGGCTTTTGCCGCGTCCGGCCCGCTCTCCGGCTTGAGCCTGGCGGTCAAGGATATTTTCGACCTTGCCGGCGACCGCACCGGCAACGGCAATCCGCAGATCTACGACAATGCGCAACCCGCCACGGCAACCATGCCGGCGGTGCAGGCGATGTTCGATGCGGGCGCCAGCTTTGCCGGCAAGACCCAGACGGACGAACTCGCCTTTTCGCTGATGGGCCAGAACGCCCACTTTCCCTTTCCCGTCAATTCCGCAGCCCCCGACCGTGTTACCGGTGGATCTTCCTCCGGTTCCGCCGCATCGGTTGCCGCCGGCCTTGCCGATATTGCCTGCGGTTCCGACACCGGCGGCTCGATCCGCGCGCCTGCCAGTTTCTGCGGGCTGATCGGGCTGCGCACCAGCCATGGCCGCATTCCGCTTGACCGCGCCATGCCGCTCGCTCCAAGCCTCGACACCTTCGGCTGGTTTGCCCGCGACGCCGCCACCTATGAGGCCGTCGGCGATGTGCTGCTGGGCAAAGACGGTTTTGGAGGCCACCTTGGTCGCGCTATTTCCGCACCGCTTCTCGACGCTCTGCTGCTTGGCCCGGCGGAAGCTGCCGAATATGGTCGGATGCTGGATGGTGCCTATCCGGTGATCGGCGCGCCGCAACCGACCACGAGCGCTCCCCCCTTCGATATCGACAGCCTCTATACGATGTTCCGGAAAATCCAGGCCTATGAGGCATGGGCCGCGCATGGTGCATGGATTTCGCAGAGCGACCGCGGCCTTGGCCCCGGCGTCAAGGAACGTTTCGCCTATGGTGCCGAGATCGACACCGCGACCTATGACGACGAGATTGCCAAACGCGCCATTTTCCGCAGCTATCTGAGCGATCTGCTGGGCGATGACGGTTTTCTGGTCCTGCCGACCGTTCCGGGCGCAGCACCGCTCAAAACCCTCGCCCATGATGCGTTGCAGACATACCGCGAGCAGGCGCTGCGTCTGCTCTGCTGGTCCGGCCTCTCCGGTTTCCCGCAGATCACGCTTCCGCTCGGCAGCGTCGATGGCGCGCCCTTCGGTCTCTCCTTGCTTGGCCCTTACGGCAGTGACATGCAGCTCATCAGGCTCGGGCGGTCGGTGCTGGGCGCCGCCGGTCATCACGGCGCTTGAACGGCATGAGCATGGAGAACACTGGCGGCAAGCGCATTCCCATTATCGGCGGTGGTCCGGCCGGACTTATGGCGGCAGAGGTTCTCTCCCGTAACGGCCATGCCGTCACCGTTTACGAAGCGATGCCGACGGTTGCCCGCAAATTCCTGCTGGCCGGCAAGTCCGGCCTCAACATCACCCATTCGGAAGATTTTTCCCGGTTCTCCACCCGCTATGGCGCAGCAAACGATTGGCTGCGCACATCGCTCGATGCTTTTACGCCCGACGATGTGCGTGCATGGGCAACGGGACTTGGCACCGAAACCTTCGTCGGCTCATCCGGCCGGGTGTTTCCGACCACGATGAAAGCCTCGCCGCTGTTGCGGGCCTGGGTGGCGCGTCTGCGCGAACAGGGTGTCGAGATCCTCACCCGGCATCGCTGGACGGGCTTTGACGGCGACGCGCTGCTGATCGAAACGCCAGACGGCACAAAAACCATTGAGGCCGATGCGGTTCTGTTGGCGCTCGGTGGCGCCAGCTGGCCACGGCTCGGCTCCGATGCCGCATGGTTGCCATGGCTCCGAGACCGCGGTGTCGAGATTGCCGATTTTGCACCCGCGAATTGCGGCTTCGATGTTGCATGGAGCGAGCATTTTCGCGAGCGCAATGCCGGCGCACCCGTCAAGTCGGTGACGGCATCCGTCACCGGCAACGATGCCCTGCCCGGCGAATTCGTGATTTCGCGCCACGGCATCGAAGGCAGCCTCGTTTACGCGCATGCCGGCACTTTGCGCGAGCATCTCAGCGAAACCCGCAAAGCGGCGCTGCTGCTCGATCTGATGCCCGGCCGCAGCCTTGAGCGGCTCACAAACGATCTGTCCCGTCAGGACCGCAAGGCGAGCTTTTCCAACCGGATGCGCAAGGGCGCCGGCATCGATGGCGTCAAGACGGCCTTGCTGCGCGAACTGTCGGCGCCGGACGTGCTGAACGACCCGCAGAAACTGGCCGCCCGGATAAAGGCACTGCCCATTCCGCTGGTCGCGCCGCGCCCGATCGCCGAGGCGATCTCGTCGGCCGGCGGCATTCGTCACGATGCCGTCGATGACAATTTCATGCTGCGCCGCCTCCCCGGCCTGTTCGTGGCCGGCGAGATGCTGGACTGGGAAGCGCCGACCGGCGGTTATCTGCTGACGGCATGTTTTGCCACCGGCCAGGCAGCAGCACTTGGAATGCAGGCCTGGCTGGCGCAGTAAGGGGCTTTATCCGCTCGGTGCGTGGTCGTCAGACCCCGACAACCCGCCACTTGCCCTCGACCATTTCGACGGCAGCCTTGTAATGATGGCCATGCGGCGATTCGAGCACGATATCGTGCTGTTCGACGGCGCGGACGAGGATGTCGTTACTGCCGACAATCGGGCTTGGGCAAATGCGCTTTGTGCCTCGCACGGTATCGAAATGGATTTCGCCGGAAACCTCGTGACGGGAACCGTCCTTCAGCACGATCTGCCATGTCATACGCATTCTCCTCCCTGTCCGCGGGTCGAGACAAATGACGGATGAGCCGGCACCTTGCCCGCGGTTCACACAGCCTTGCGCCGAGAAGGCTTTATGTCAAGCGGCTCATATGAGTGGCAGCTTCGCTGCGACAACGTGTCGGTCCTGATCCGCCACGACGATATCCTGAAGGCACCTCCCGCGACCATCCGGTGCGAAATCGCAAGACATTTCAACGCCTCGATGGAATTGGGAAAGTTTTCATAAATATTGTTCATTCTCCCCTGAAAATCTGGGGGACTTCATCATGACTTCGATACTCAGGACCGTGTCCGGCAAGCTGATACTTGCGACAGGCACGGCAATCGCCAGCATCCTCATCGCCTACACCGCCTTCAACGTCATCAGCATCAAGGCCAAGACCGAAAGCGAGGTCATGGCACTTGCGACGGAAAAGGCCGCTCTCGTCAGCCAGCGTGTCGCGACCGACATTACCCAGGCAACCTCGGCAGGCAGCACGCTCGCCGCCAGCCTTTCCGGCATCATCGCCGACGGCTCGAAAAGCCGGGCAGATATCGTCGCCATGCTCAAGAGCGTGGGACCGCAATATCCGAGCATTTTCGGCGTGTGGATGTGCGAACTTATCGATGCCAAGAGCCCGATCAAAACCGTCGGCAGCGACGGCTTGAACAATGAGGGCATATTTACCCCCTACTGGACCAAGGGCGACAACGGCCAGATGGAGTTTTCCACCTGGACCATCAAGCCGGAAGACGAATATTACAGCCTCGTGCTGAAGTCTCAGAAGGCTGTCATCACCGCGCCCTACCTGACCAACATGAAGAAGCTGGTGACTTCGGTCTCCGTGCCTGTCACCGTCAACGGCACGTTGTTCGGCATGGCCGGCGTCGACATCAAGCTCGATGACCTGACCGCAACGGTCAGCCAGATGAAACCGTTCGAGGGCGGCAGCGTGATGCTGCTGGCCAATAACGGCAAATGGCTGACGCACCCGGACCAGTCCAAGCTGATGAACGCCTATGCCGATCAGGGCGCCGATACGGTGAAGCAGGCGCTGGCGGACGGCAAGATCAAGGTGCTTTCCGGCATGCCCGACGGTTCCGTCCGGCTTGTCTATCCCTTCACGGCGCCGGGCATGAACACGACCTGGGCGGCTGTTCTCGACGTGCCGGCTGCGGTGTTTTCAGCCCCCGTCTGGCACCAGATCTACAATACCGTGATAGGCGGCCTGCTGATCCTTGCCGTCACACTCGGTGTCATCCTGATCGCCAGCCGCATTCTGATCGGCAAGCCGCTGAACAGCGTTCTTTCCGCCGTGCAGAAAATGTCGAACGGCAATTATCATGATCCGATCGCGGAAAACGGCGCCCGCGATGAACTGGGAAGCCTGACCTCCGCGCTTGAAAAGTTCCGTCATCAGCTGGCCCGCGGCGATGCCCTGAAGGCCGAGCAGGAAGCCCTGCAGGAACAGGTGGAAGCCGACCGCAAGGCGCGTAGCAGCCTGGAAAATGCCAAGGCGGAAGACCTGCGCCGCTTCGTGGAAGTCGTGCAGAGCCGTTTCGACATTCTCGCATCCGGCGACCTTACCGTGCGCATGAACGACAGGCTGGCGCCGGAATTCGAAACGATCCGCCAGAATTTCAATACGTCGGTCGCCTCGCTCGAAGATACGATCGGCAATGTGGTGCAGGCCGTTTATGCCATCCGCTCCGGTCTTGGCGAAATCTCCACAGCCTCCAACGATCTGGCCCGCCGCACCGAGCAGCAGGCCGCCTCGCTGGAAGAAACGGTTGCCGCTCTGGGTGAGGTCACGCGTGGTGTCAACGACACCGCGGATGGCGCCAACTCCGCGCAGAAGACGGTGAACGTGGCCCGCGGCGATGCCGAAAAGGGCGGCGAAGTGGTTTCGCGCGCCATCGCGGCAATGACCGAGATCCAGGATTCGTCTGCAAAGATCGGCAACATCATCAGCGTTATCGACGAGATCGCTTTCCAGACCAACCTTCTGGCGCTGAATGCCGGCGTCGAAGCTGCCCGCGCAGGCGAAGCCGGCAAGGGCTTTGCCGTCGTCGCGCAGGAAGTGCGTGAACTCGCCCAGCGCTCGGCTCAGGCCGCCAAGGAGATCAAGACACTGATCTCCCTGTCCTCGACGCAGGTCGGTGCCGGTGTGCATCTGGTGCAGGAGACCGGCACGTCGCTCGGCAAGATCGTCGAGCAGGTTCTCGGCATGAGCCAGACGATCGGCCAGATCGCATCGAGCGCCCAGGAACAGGCCATCAGCCTGCGCGAAGTCTCATCCGCCGCAGACCAGATGGACAAGGTGACGCAGCAGAACGCCGCCATGGTGGAAGAAACCACGGCCGCCGCACAGGGCCTGGCGCACGAGACCGAGGCGCTCGCCCATATGATTGGCCGCTTCAAGGTCGGCAACGAAGCGCGCGGGCAACAGTCAGGTTATGGCGATTACGCTCTGGCCAGCTGAACCGGATAATTCAGACACAACAAATAAGGCCGGTGCGGGAAGCTGCACCGGCCTTTTCCATTGAAGACATGCAGGAAAATATGACGGCCCTTCGCCGCTATGTTGCGAGGCACAGCCTCTCAGAAATCAGGCCACGTCCGCCATCGGATCGGAACTCAGCGACAGTTCAAGCCCGTTCTTGCCCTTGGCCTTGACGGCGTAAAGCGCCCGGTCGGCGCTTGCAAAAATATCCTTGGCCGGCATGCCCGGCACGATCAGCGCCGCACCGACAGAACCGCTGATCTTGAGTTTGGCGGGATAGGAACCAACCCAGCATTCCAGATTGGTGACAATACGCCTGCCGATGACTTCGAGCGCGGCTGGACTATTGCATTCCAGGATGATCGCGAACTCGTCACCTCCCAGGCGGGCAATCAGGGTCGCGGCCGGCGCCGCCTCGACAATCCGGCGTCCGGCATCCTTCAGGCATTCATCGCCGGCCTGGTGGCCCAGCGTATCGTTGATGGCCTTGAAGCCATCCAGATCGACAAGCAGCAATGCCTGTGGCTTCGACATCTGCCCGGCCACCGCGTCATCAAGAACAGCTTCGAACTTCATGCGTGACGCAAGCCCGGTCACCGCATCTGTTTCGGCCAGCTTGCGGATATGCTCGAACGTGTTCTTCTCCGCGGTGATATCCTGCTTCATGCCAAAAATGCGGACAGGCTTGCCCCCCTCCCTCTCCACGATCGCGGTGATGCGGATCCAGCGAAGATTGCCCTTGGCGGTGATGATCTGCGCGTCGAGCGTAAAACCATCGCCCTCGCAGAGGGCCGCACTGCGAAGCTCCGTCAACTTCCGGCGGGATTCGGGCTTATACATATCCACCGTATCCTGCCGTAGCAGCGGTGAACCGGGCTCGAGCTCGAACAGGTCATAGACGGTATCGGTCCAGGTGATCGACTGATCCGGCAGAGTGCATTCCCAGATACCCACACGGGCCGCCTTGAACGACCTGTCGAACAAGGCCTGAAGGCGATCGAACTGCACAGAATTTGAGGCGCTGGCCGGAAGGATTTTATGCGCGTGGTGGTCCGGCCCGGTGACCGGCTGGGCGCGAGAAGAGCGCAATTTGTTCTGCATGAACGACATTCCCCACACACCGATATCATATCGGCGCTTATCAAAAGCCAGAATGCGGCAAAAACATTGCGTTTTCGTTGCCGGAAAAGCCTTTGTCATCAAGGAATTGGTGGGCTTGCGACAGTAAATACACGCGGTGATTGAAGGAAGGAAACACGCCAAATCATGTGGGGAGAATAATGAGGACCAGACTGGGGCGGGAAACGTCCCCGGTGGCGGGTTTTCAATCCCGGTCGGATCGCAACCAGGTCACGAGTTACGACAAATTCGGCGTCAAACGAGATAGGCAAAATCAAGCACTTAGACCTGACTGTTGATTTCCACTGAGAGCTGACCCGGCGCAGCCCGATATTTCCATTGAGAATTGGCTCTGACTCACATTTGCTGCTGTTGAAGATGATGCTTCCGCTGGTTCACCGGAGGATCAAATATGCAACGACGATTTCAACAAGCGCGCCTCGCGCCGTCCGGCTTTGCAGTCGATGAAGTAATGGTTGTCGCAGAGTGCGTTCAAGTTCGGTTGCGATCACGCGCTGCCTCAGGAACTTGCCCGTCATGTGGTCGGCAAAGCCGGCGAGTTCAAAGCCGATATCTACGCCGGCCCGCTGACCTGCCCTTTGGCGGTCGGCGAGTTGAGCTGGCGATCGTGGCGCGTCGGTTTTGGTGCGATGCCGTTCTGTGCGGTCGGCGAATCTTCTGCGAACAGTTCGATAGTGGCGTGCTGGCACGTTACGGTCGGCGCACCCAGCGGCTGGAGACCATCGTTCACCATCTTGGTTTAGCGCTTGGAGGCAGACCGGCGGCGGCCTTTGCCAATCGTCTGATGGTACCAGTGAGCAATGACACACTGCTGCGGGTGGTTCGCCGCCGTATTGCCGATCAGGACGATGAACTCACCGTAATCGGCATTGATGATTTTGCTTTCCGGCGAGGCCAAACCTATGGGACGATCGTCTGCGATCTGGAGCGGCGGAAGCCCGTCACCCTCCTACCGGATCGAGCATTAGACACGTCTCGAGCGTGGCTTGCTGAGCATCAGTCGATCTCCACCGTCGCTCGTGATCGGGGCGGCGGCTATGGTGAGGCCATGGCGAAGGCGCTGCCCAATGCTGAGCAGGTAGCTGATCGCTGGCATCTAATGGAAAATTCCAGTCGAGCCTTCCTCGATGCGGTTGGCAAGTCGATGCGACAGATCAGACAGGCGGTCGGCAGCAATGTCGTTGATCCCAAGCTCCTGACATACGCTGAAAAGCTGCAGTATGAGGGGTATCTACGCCGCCAGGAAACGAACGAGGCGGTCCGGGAGCTGTCGAAAAAGGGAACATCAATTCGGCAGATTGTGCGGCAAACCGGCCATAGCCGGAAGCTCGTTCGCGACGTTTTAAGGGGGCAGCGCCTCGACGTGTTCCGAACGCGGCCCAGCTCTCTGGATAGCTGGCTGCCTTGGCTCAACAGCCGCTGGGACGAAGGGGCACGGAATGCTTCGGCACTCTGGCGTGAGATGAAGACGAAGGGCTTTGCGGGACAAAGTGGCGTCGTATCGCAATGGGCTCAACGCCGACGCCTTGCGGAAAAGGCCAATCAGAGTGGGCTCGCTAGGACACCATCGGCACGTGTCATCGCTCGGCTCATGACCACCGCGCGCGATGACCTTGCCAAGTCCGAAGCGATCCTCGTGGCGGCGATCGAAGTAAACGTCCCGGACCTTGTGATTGCCTGTACGGCCATCGGTGACTTCCAGTCCATGATCCGCTCAAAGACTGCCCGAAAGCTTCATGAGTGGCTGGAAGCGGCCAGAAACAGTCTTGTCGGATCGTTCGTCGGCGGTGTCGAAAAGGACCTCGACGCTGTGAGAAACGCGATCATTTCACCGTGGTCGAATGGACAAACGGAAGGACAGATCACACGCTTGAAGCTCATTAAACGCCAGATGTACGGAAGAGCAAAGCTCGATCTGCTGCAAGCGCGCTTGATCGGTGCGTCGTAAGAGCGGCACGTCAGCAAATGTGCGTCAGAGCCACTTCTCGGTGGAAACGCCGGGTCAGCTCTCAGTGGAAATCAACAGTGTGGCGCTATCGCTGCCCCGCGATCCCCAGCCTGCATCAAGCAATATTTTTCATGGAAAATTTTTCAATTGCAACGTCTGACGTTGATCAGCTCTCGGCGCCACACACATGCGCCGCTCACAAGCAATCATAAAATGCACACGCAATCCGACACACGCGTTATTTATAATATATTGCTAAAACATCACACCCCGATCAAAATCAACCATTCCGCGCATTAGTCATCAGACATATTTCCCGCTTCTTGCTATCCAAATTGAAGGCTGAGTCGTTTTGTCTTGCGTCGCTCTGACCGGGTTTTCAACCAGGGGGATGCTTGATGCCGATTTGTGCGCGTTCTGGACCAGTTCGTTTTCCGTCGAGCCGTTTTTCAGGCAGACATCGTCTCCATGCTATAATTCGCCAACTCGCTTCGGCTGCATATCTGCTGATCCTGTGTAGCATCTTCCTCCTTCAGGCCGCAGCTGCCCAGGCGGCACCAACGATCACCCTTGTTTCTCCCAACACAGGCTCCACCGCTGGTGGATCGATCGTGACCATCACCGGCACGGAATTTACCGGCACGACCGTCGTCAGGTTCGGCCTCTCAGCGGCCACAGCAGTGACCGTTGTCAACGCGACCACAATCACCGCCAGAACGCCTTTTCGCCTGACAGCCGGCCTCGTGGACGTGACGGTGGTTGCGCCAACAGGAACGATCGTTGCAACCAATGCCTTCACCTATGTCCCTGAAGCCCCGCCGACAGTCCTTCTGGTCGCACCGCTCACCGGCTCGACCGCCGGCGGTACGAGTGTCACCATCACCGGCACAAATTTTACCGGTGCCACGGCCGTGAGCTTCGGAGGCGTTGCGGCGACAAATGTGACCGTTGTCAACGGCCTCACCATTACGGCGACAACGCCTGCGCATGTTGCCGGTCTGGTTGGCGTTTCGGTCACCACACCGGCCGGCACGGGATCGGGCCTTGGCCTGTTCACCTATGTGCAGCCGCCGCCATTGGTGGTTCTTGCCACGCCGCTAATAGGGTCAACGGCCGGCGGTACGCCCGTCACCATCACCGGTGTCAATTTCACCGGCGCAACTGCTGTCTCCTTCGGCGGAGTGGCAGCCACAGGCGTAACCGTCGTCAACGATCTGACGATTACCGCGATCGCGCCGGCCCATGCGGCCGGCCTCGTGAATGTGGCCGTGACAACGGCGAGCGGCACCGGTTCGGGCATCGGTCTATTCACCTATGTCCAAGCGCCACCGGTCGTCGTGCTGGCCACGCCACTGACCGGGTCGACATCGGGCGGGACGTCGGTGACGATCACCGGGGTCAACTTTACGGGTGCGACGGGCGTCACCTTTGGCGGAACGGCCGCCACAGGCATAACGGTCGTCAACGATACGACGATCACGGCGACAGCGCCGGCCCATGCCGCCGGTCTGGTCGACGTGACGGTCACCAATGCGGGTGGCACCGGGATCGGCCTTGGCCTGTTCACCTATCTGCCGTCATTGCCGCCATCGGTTCTTCTGGTTGCTCCCCTCACCGGCTCGATCAACGGCGGAACAGCGGTGACGATCACCGGCGCCAATTTCACCGGTGCCACGGCTGTCCGTTTTGGCGGCACTGCCGCCACCGGTGTAACCGTGCTCAACGACACGACCATCACCGCAACCGCACCGGCACATGCCGCCGGACTGGTCGACGTGTCCGTCACCGCGTCCGCTGGCACCGGCATCGGGCTTGGTGTCTTCACCTATCTGCCGACCGCCCCGCCCTCCGTGCTTCTGGCCACGCCTTTGACGGGACCAATAAGCGGCGGCACGGTGGTGACCATTACCGGCGTCAATTTCACAGGCGCAACGGCTGTGCGTTTCGGCGGCACGCTGGCGACAGCCGTCACCGTCATCAACGACACGACGATTACGGCAACCGCGCCAGCACATGCCGCAGGTCTGGTCGATGTGTCGGTAACATCGGCGACTGGCACCGGCCTTGGCCTCGGTCTCTTCACCTATCTGCCGACGGCGGTACCGTCCGTCCTGCTGGCCGCACCGCTGACGGGACCTGCTGCGGGCGGCACGCCCGTCACCATTACCGGCCTCAACTTCACCGGCGCGACGGCCGTGCGTTTCGGCGGCACGCTGGCGACCGCCGTCACCGTCGTCAATGATACGACGATAACGGCAACCGCGCCCGCACATGCCGCAGGTCTGGTCGACGTGACGGTAACATCGCCTGCCGGAACGGGCCTTGGCTTGGGGCTCTACACTTATCTGCCGGCACTGCCCCCTACAGGCATAGCCGTTCTTCCGCTGACCGGCCCGACATCCGGCGGAACGCCGGTCACCATCACCGGTGTCAATTTCACCGGGGTAACGGGTGTCAGCTTTGGCGGAACGGCCGCAACCAGCGTGACTGTGGTCAACGACACCACCATCACCGCCACAACGCCCGCCCATGCCGCCGGCATCGTCAACGTGTCTCTCACCTCCCCTGCCGGGACAGGTACGGGTGTCTCCCTGTTCACCTATCTGCCGGTGGCGCAGCCTTCGGTCCTGCTCGTCGCGCCATTGACCGGCCCGATATCCGGCAACACAACCGTGACCATAACCGGCCTCAATTTTACCGGTGCGACGGCCGTCAGTTTTGGTGGAACTGCCGCAACAGGCGTGACCGTCGTCAACGACAATACGATCACAGCGATTACACCTGCCCATGCTGCCGGTATCGTCGATGTCTCGGTGACGTCGGGCGCAGGCACCGGCCTTGGATTGGGACTGTTCACCTATCTGCCGACAATCCCGCCGAGCACGCTCGCCGTGCTTCCGCTGACGGGTTCGACGGCGGGCGGAACGCCGGTCACGATTACCGGTCTCAACTTCACCGGCGCCAACGCAGTCAGTTTCGGAGGCACGCCGGCCACCAATTTCCAGGTGGTCAACAATTCGACGATCACCGCGACTGCACCGGCCCATGCGGCCGGCCTTGTCGACGTCAACGTGACATCGGGCCAAGGAACGGGCGTGGGCACCGGACTGTTCACCTACCTGCCGACGGCGGCTCCTTCCGTCCTGCTGGTCGGCCCGCTCACCGGCTCCATAAATGGCGGCACCACCGTCACCATCAGCGGCCTCAACTTTACAGGCGCAACCGGTGTCACATTCGGCGGCACGGCCGCCACCAACGTCACCGTCGTCAACGACACCACGATCACCGCCACCACGCCGGCGCATGCGGCCGGCCTTGTCAATGTCGCCGTGATGTCGCCCAACGGCACCGGTCTCGGTCTTGGCCTTTTCACCTATCTGCCGACCGCGCAGCCCTCCGTGCTTCTGGTCGGACCGGCGGCAGGCTCCGCGGATGGCGGCACCAATGTTGTCATAACCGGTGTCAATTTCACCGGTACGCTTGAGGTCCGTTTTGGCGGCATCGCAGCAACCGGTGTGACCGTCGTCAATGACACAACCATTACAGCGACGACACCTGCTCATCCAGCAGGGATCGTCAGTGTAGATGTTGAAACGCCGAATGGAACCGGCTTGGGGGCTGGCCTGTTCGTCTACCTGCCGACCGCACAGCCATCCGTTCTCCTGGTCACACCGCCGACAGGCTCGATCGCCGGCGGCACGTCCGTGACGATAAGCGGACTGAATTTCACCGGTGCGACAGGTGTCAGTTTCGGCGGCACCGCGGCAACCAGCGTGACCGTCGTCAACGACACCACCATTACCGCGACGGCACCGCCGCATTCCGTGGGTGTCGTCAATGTTTCCGTCACCGCGCCGGGAGGAACAGGCATAGGCCTTGGCCTGTTCACCTATCTGCCGACCGCGCAGCCCTCCGTCATCCTGGCGGCGCCGCTGGCCGGACCCGTCTCCGGTGGCACGACGGTGACGCTGACCGGTTTCAACTTCACGGGCGCAACCGGCGTCAGTTTTGGCGGCACGCCCGCCACAGGCGTCACGGTGGTCAACGATACGACCATCGTCGCCACCTCACCGGCACATGCCGTCGGCCTGGTGGATGTTTCCGTCATATCTCCTTCGGGAACAGGCATCGGACTTGGCCTCTATACCTATCTGCCGACATTGCCGCCCTCCGTTCTTCTGGCCGCTCCATTGGCCGGCCCGGTCACCGGTGGCACCAGCGTCACCATCAGCGGGCTTAATTTTACCGGCGCCACCTCCGTCAGCTTTGGCGGGGTTGCGGCCACCGGCGTGACCGTTGTCAACGACAGCACCATTACCGCAACAGCGCCGGCGCACCCGGCTGGTCTGGTCAATGTTTCGGTCAGTTCGCCCACCGGTACTGGTCTCGGGCTTGGCCTCTACACCTATCTGCCGACACTCCCGCCCTCCGTTCTTCTGGTCACGCCGCCGGCCGGCGCAATCGGAGGCGGCACGCCGGTGACGATCACCGGTCTGAACTTTACCGGTGCCACGGGGGTTACGTTCGGAGGCACAGCGGCAACGGGTGTCACCGTCGTCAACGACACGACGATTTCGGCCATTGCCCCTGCGCATGCGGCCGGCATCGTCGATGTGGCCGTGACATCATCGACGAATGGAAGCGGGGTGGGCCTCGGCCTGTTCACCTATCTTCCCACGGCGCCGCCATCGGTTCTCCTGGTCGCACCGCTCACCGGCTCAACCGCCGGCGGCACACCGGTGACTATTACAGGTCTCAATTTCACCGGCGCAATAGACGTCGATTTCGGCGGAACGCCGGCAACAGGCGTCACAGTCGTCAATGATAACACGATCACCGCAACTGCCCCGGCACACGCTGTCGGCATTGTTGATGTCTCCGTCACCTCGCCGGAAGGCACGGGTCTCGGCCTTGGTCTGTTCACCTATCTGCCCACATTGCCGCCATCGGTTGTTCTGGTCGCACCGTTGACCGGATCGACCACCGGCGGCACACCGGTGACCATTACCGGTGTCAATTTCACAGGCGCAACGGCAGTCGACTTCGGAGGGACACCGGCAACCGGCGTGACCGTCATCAACGACACGACGATTTCCGCCACCGCTCCAGCGCATGCGGCCGGTATCGTCGATGTTTCCGTGACATCGCCGGCCGGCCCCGGACTGGGTCTTGGTCTCTTCACTTACCTCCCCACAGTGCCGCCATCGGTTCTTCTTGCAACGCCGCTGACCGGCACCGCCAGCGGCGGAACGACGGTGACACTGACGGGCCTCAACCTGACCGGAGCGACTGACGTCAGCTTTGGCGGAACACCGGCCACGAATGTCGTCGTCGTCAACGACACCACGGTCACGGCAACCGCTCCGGCGCATGCGGCCGGCATCGTCAATGTGTCGGTCACAACGCCGGCCGGAACCGGTCTCGGCCTTGGCCTGTTCACCTATCTACCGATCCTGCCACCTTCAGCCATCCTTGTAACACCGCTGACCGGTTCCACGGCAGGTGGAACAGCGGTCACGATCACCGGCCTGGATTTCACCGGCGCCACCGGCGTCAGTTTCGGGGCCACTCCGGCAACGAATGTGATCGTCGTCAACGACAATACCATCACCGCGACAGCCCCGGCGCATGCGGCCGGCCTCGTCAATGTCTCGGTCGAGTCAGGCGCGGGAACGGGGATTGGAACCGGCGTCTTCACCTATGTGCCGACCCTGCCGCCATCCGTCGTCCTTGCCACTCCGCTCACCGGCTCAACAGCTGGAGGAACACCGGTTACATTGACCGGCCTGAACTTCACCGGCGCCACAGCTGTCAGTTTCGGCGGCACACCGGCAACGAATGTCACCGTCGTCAACGATACCACCATCACGGCAACAGCTCCGGCGCATGCCGCGGGTCTCGTCAATGTTTCCGTCACATCGCCTGCGGGAACGGGCCTCGGTCTTGGCCTCTTCACCTATCTGCCGAGCCTGCCACCGTCCGTCGCTCTGGTTGCGCCGCTGACCGGCACGTCTTCCGGAGGAACACAGGTCACGTTGGTCGGCCTGAATTTCACCGGCGCAACCGCGGTCAGTTTCGGCGGCACACCGGCCACGAATGTGACCGTGGTCAATGATACGACCATCACCGCCACAAACCCGGCGCATGCGGCCGGCATCGTCAATGTGTCCGTCACATCACCTCAGGGAACCGGGCTTGGTCTCGGCCTGTTCACCTATCTGCCGACATTGCCGCCATCCGTCGTGCTCGCCTCACCGCTGACCGGCCCGACAACCGGCGGAACGCAGGTGACGCTGACCGGCCTGAACTTCACCGGTGCCACCGCCGTCAGTTTTGGCGGCACGCCGGCCACGAATATCGCCGTCGTCAACGACAGCACCATCACCGCCACCGCTCCGGCGCATGCCGCAGGCATCGTCAACGTCTCCGTCACATCACCATCCGGCACCGGGCTGGGTCTTGGCCTTTTCACCTATCTGCCAACGGCGCAACCGGTTGTTTTGCTGGCCACGCCGCTGACAGGCCCGATCGGTGGCGGAACTCTCGTCACCATCAGCGGGGTGAATTTTACCGGCGCGACCGCTGTGAATTTCGGCGGCACACCGGCGACAGGCGTGACGGTTGTCAACGACAACACGATCACGGCCATCGCTCCGGCCCATGCTGCCGGCATTGTCGATGTGTCGGTGACGACGCCTGCCGGATCCGGTCTCGGACTTGGCCTCTTCACCTATCTGCCGGCATTGCCGCCAGTGGTGATCGCGGCTCTGCCGGCAACCGGCTCCACCGCCGGCGGCACGCCCGTCACCATTACCGGCATCAACCTGACCGGCGCGACCGGCGTTTTGTTCGGCGGCACCGCCGCAACGAACATCACCGTCGTCAGTGACACGACGATTACCGCAACCGCCCCGGCCCACGGCGTTGGTATTGTCGATGTGTCCATCACAACGGCGCAGGGAACCGGGATCGGGATCGGCATCTACGCCTATGTTCCGGCAGCACCGCCAACCGTCGTATTGGTCACCCCGCCCACCGGCTCCACGGTTGGTGGCACGGCTGTGACGATCACCGGCTTCAACTTCACCGGCGCGACAGGCGTGAGTTTCGGCGGCACACCGGCCACCAGCGTGACCGTCGTCAACGACAATACGATTACGGCAGTTTCGCCGGCCCACGCTGTGGGTGTTGTCGATGTCTCCGTCACATCGACGCTGGGAACAGGAATTGGTCTTGGCCTGTTTGCCTATGTGCCGGACCTGCCGCCTTCGGTTGTCGCCGTTACGCCGCTGACCGGTTCGACGGCAGGCGGAACCTCGGTGACGCTGACCGGCCTCAACTTCACCGGCGCCACGGACGTGAGCTTCGGTGGAACACCGGCGACCAATGTCACCATCGTCAACAACACGACGATCACAGCGACGTCGCCGGCGCATGCTGCCGGCGTGGTCAATGTCTCAGTCACATCACCGGCGGGAACGGGGCTGGGCCTTGGCCTGTTCACCTACCTGCCCACCTTGCCACCTTCGGTTTTCCTTGTCTCGCCATTGACAGGCTCGACAACCGGCGGCACGTCGGTCACGCTGACCGGCCTCAACTTCACCGGCGCAACCGCGGTCAGCTTCGGCGGGGCACCGGCCACCAACGTCACCGTCGTCAACGATACCACGATCACGGCGACCACGCCGGCGCATGCGGCCGGTATCGTCAACGTGTCCGTATCGTCGACAGCCGGGACCGGCCTTGGTCTTGGCCTGTTCACCTACGTGCCGACCTTGCCGCCGTCGGTCCTTCTCGTCACGCCGCTGACCGGTTCGACGACCGGGGGGACATCGGTCACGCTCACCGGTCTCAATTTCACCGGTGCGACTTCGGTCAGTTTCGGCGGCACACCGGCAACCGGCGTGACCGTGATCAATGACACGACGATCGTCGCAACGGCGCCACCGCATGCGGCCGGTGTCGTCAATGTGTCCGTCACGTCGCCGGCAGGAACCGGGCTTGGCCTTGGCCTGTTTACCTATGTGCCAACCCTGCCACCGGTGGTCGCACTCGTTACACCAGTCTCCGGCTCGGCTGCCGGCGGAACTGCAGTGACCATCACCGGCCTGAACTTTACCGGCGCAACGGCCGTGAGCTTTGGCGGCACGCCGGCCAGCAATGTCGCCGTGGTCAACGACACCATCATCACCGCAACCACGCCGGCGCATGCCGTCGGTGTCGTCAACGTCTCCGTCACATCTCTGGACGGGGCCGGCATCGGTATCGGCCTGTTCACCTACCTGCCGCCGACAGGCCCGGTCATCCTGTCGCTTTCTCCTGCCAGCGGCCCGACGGCCGGAGGCAATTCCGTTACCATTTCCGGCATCAACCTGACCGGCACGACAGCGGTTACGTTTGGCGGCGTGGCGGCAAGCGGTGTCACCGTTGTCAATGACACGACAGTGACGGTGGTTGCACCGGCCGGCAGTGCCGGCACAGTCAATGTCGCGCTCACCGCAGCCGGACAGACATTTACAGCCAGCAATGCCTACACCTATCTTGCCGCCCCCATAGCCAATGCCGTTGCCGTGACCGTGCCCGGCAATGCCGTCGGTTTTCCAATCCCGCTGAACATAACCGGCGGCCCGGCAGCCTCTGTCGCCGTTGATACGCCACCCAGCCAGGGCATTGCCACGGCATCGGGAACCAGCATCAGTTACACACCGGTGCCCGGTTACTCTGGGCCGGACAGTTTCACCTACACGGCGACCAACGTATCCGGCACATCTGCGCCGGCAACGGTCAGCATCACGGTCACGCCCAATACGCTGGCCTTGTCACCGGCAGGCGGCGAGCTGCCGGCCGGCAATATCGGTAGCGTCTACCCAGGTGCAACAATCACCGCCTCAAATGGCGCGGCACCCTTTACCTACGCAGTCACCGCAGGGACCCTGCCTGTGGGGCTGACGCTGAACGCCGGAACCGGGACGATCAGCGGCACGCCGACCATTGCAGGCCTGTCGGGTTTCACCATAACCGCAACGGATGCTGCCTCTGCAACGGTTTCGGGAGCCTATACGATCAACATCGGCGCTTCCGCGCTGCCGACCGTGGCAACGGTTGCCCCCGCATGGGACACTACCGCCGGCGGTGCGACGGTGACGATCACCGGGACAAATCTGAGTGGTGCAACGGCTGTGACATTCGGTGGTACAGCCGCCACCAATCTGGTGGTTGTCAATGCAACTGCCGTGACGGTGACGGCACCGGCGCATGCGGCCGGCGCCGTTGATGTGGTCGTCATCACACCGGCAGGTTCGGCGGTCGGTACCGGTCTGTTCAGCTATATCGAGCCGGTTCGCCCGGACCCTTCACTGGATCCGGAAGTTATCGGCCTCGTCAATGCCCAGGCAGCGTCGGCGACCCGTCTGGCGCGTAACCAGATCCGCAATTTCCAGAGCAGGTTGGAACGGCTGCACAATGAACGCGAACGCCGTGCCGCCAGCATGGACATCCGTATCGGCACACCTTCCGAACGTGAGAAAGACCCGATCGAACGCCTGATGGATCGCCAGAACGATCCACGCGGTGATGCGATGGTGAGAGCCCCTCAGTCTTCGGCCTCTGATACCTATGGTTATGGCACCGGCAAAACCGGCCCGGTTTCCAGTGCTGCAGGCGGCGGCGCTGGAGCGGGAGGCGGATCGGATGAAGGTGAGGAATTCAGCCGGCTTGCCTTCTGGTCGGGTGGTTTCGTCAATTTCGGCGACCGGGACGACGAGGGGCTGGATATCGGCCACACGACGATCGGCATCAGCGGCGGCTTCGACTACCGCTTCTCGGAAAAACTGGTGGCCGGTCTGGGCATTGGTTATGGCCGCGATCAGGCCGATATCGGCGACAACGGCACGGAAAACCGCGCCCAGTCGTTCAGCGCCGCGCTCTACGCAAGCTACGAGCCGATCGACAATTTCTTCCTCGACACCTTGCTTGGGGCCGGAACCCTGAACTTCGACAGCAAACGGTATGTGACCTCCACCGGCGATATCGCAACGGGAGAGCGCAGCGGCAGCCAGGTCTTTGGATCTGTCACCGCCGCCTACGAAATCAGGGAGGAAAGCTGGCTCGTCTCACCCTACGCGCGGGTCGAGTTCTCCCGCTCCTGGCTGGATGGTTTTACCGAACAGGGTGGCGGTATCTACAGCCTGACCTATGGCAGCCAGACGGTGGATACCCTGTCAGGTGTCATCGGTGTTCGCGCCAACAAATCGTTCGAGATGGACTGGGGTACACTCACGCCGGGCCTGCGGCTGGAATATGTCCATGATTTCGACGGTTCGTCCAAGGTCAAACTCGGTTATGCCGATCTCGGCACGCTTCCTTACGAAATCGACGGACGCGAAACCGACCAGGATTATGTGACACTCGGCCTGTCGGTGAACATGCAGTTCGAGAATGACTGGGATCTCACGCTGGATTACCGGGCAATGTTTGGAGAGGACGGCAATGCGGACCACACGGTGGGGGCGCAGCTGAGGGTGAAATTCTAGGGAGAAGAAACGTTCAGCGAATCCGGATGATTGCGTCGGTGATCTGCCACTGAACTTTCATCCGGGCGCGACGAGGACAAACCGTCATTCATCGCAGCGATAGCATCTCGGCAGCGAGATATAAGCCACAGGGTTTCCAAGCGGACGGTAGGGAAAATGAAAACAAAACATGGTTGGTACCAACTGATTGACACCAAACTCGCAACCTATTGAATTTTCTGAGGTTTAATGGTGCCCGGAGGCGGATTTGAACCACCGACACGCGGATTTTCAATCCCGGTCGGATCGCAACTCGGCCACGAGTTACGGCAAATTTGACGTCAAACGAGATAGGCAAAATCAAGCACTTAGCCAGCGTTGGTCAAACAGAAATTGGCGACATTTTGCGCTTGTGCCGACCAGTCAACCGCGCTCAAACACAGCGCTGTATCAGGAGCCGGCTCACGCCGGCTCTCTGATGGCCTCCACTGACGGGAGGCTGGCATGAGCGCGTCTAGACCATTTCGAGAAGTGAAGCTGCAGTGGCTCCAGCAGTTGAGTTGCGACAAGGAACTGAGCGACAGCGCTCGATCGATTGCGCTGCACATCATCACCACACATGTAAACGGCCACACCGAGAAGGCGTGGCCGTCTTATCAAACGATTGCCGAAGCGACCGGCAAGAGCGTCAAGACCATTCAGCGCGCGGTCCGCGAACTGGAGCTTAAGGGCTGGTTCGAGATAAAGCGCGGTAACGGCGTTGGGCACAACACGGAATATCGTCCCTCTGCAGCATCGATAATACGCGCAACAGAGGCCCGCGAAAAGACGGACAAAATTGTCCCCCTTCATCCGCGGGAAGGCGGTCAAAATCGTCCTGTGAGGCGGTCAGATATGTCCAGTGAAGGCGGTCAAATATGTCCACCAAACCTAGAGAAAGAAAAAATATATAAATCTAACCCGCGCGAGGGCGCCCCTCCGCGCAAGGAGGCGCGACGGGCCATCCCGCTTGTCTTTCTGGACGAGCGCAAAGCGAAACAGATCTCGTTGTGGCGCGCCTGGCTGCACCGTTACGGCCTCCCGTCGCTTGAGGCTGTCAGAGCCCGAACAATGCGAGGTGGAAGGTTCGGTTACGACTTGCCCGGCTACTGGCCGCCAGAAGATGGCAACGTCGCAACCCTCGACTGGATCGCGTTTTTTCAACGCTGCGGCGGCAGTGGCTGCACAAAAGCTTTTGAGACCATCGAGCTTCTCGAGGCCTCGTGATCAGCGTTGCACATACCCCGCTTAGCAACTTCCGTTATTTCAGCGCTGGCAATGGCATTCGCATAAAGTAGGTATTTCACCTAAACTACCTAAGTAGCTTGGAGACTTGATCATGAAGCAGTTTTCTTTTTCCGACATGAACCGTGTTTCGGGGAAATTCTCGAGAAAACCGGCTTATCACGGTCGCCACCCGCCAGCTGAAATTGCCATAAAGCGTGTAATCGGAAGACAGCAACCGGATGCCATGTTCCTTCATTTTGCCTTTCAAGAAATGCGCCAGCTCTCCCATCTCGATACCGAGCGCCTTAGCCTCCGCGCAACAGACGGAAGTCCTAATCGGCTGCACCTCAATCGAATGCTCGCATGCGCGCGCCCGAAACCCGTTCGCTGCGTGCCAACCATCGCAGAGGCAGCAAGATTGCGATCCATTCAGTCATCGACAGATGCACCACGCCTCTTACGAGGAGTTTGGTCATGCTGCAGCATCGCACAGCCCGATGCGCTGAATGCTAACTTTACGGTGCCTGAGCTTAAGGTATCTGAAAGATGGGTACTACAAACGCTTACCTGCGACGCGAAATTCGATAACGCAACTCTAGCCAACGTGCCATCAGAAGGAATGGCGCGATACGCGCAATGATGCACCAGGGCTTGGGCGAAAAGCCCAGTTCGCGACGCCGGATGGTGTCCATTTCCTTCAGCCCGGTCGATGACATCTGGCTGGATGTCTTTTGCAAGCCGTGAATGCGAAACAGACCCAGGAACGCCGGAATATGTGCCATCCGGACGCCACTGGCGGAGAGTCGCAGCAGAAAGTCCCAATCGATGGCGAATGAGAAACTTTCGTCAATATGGCTGTCGACGATATCCCAAGCCTCTCGCTTCCAGAACAAGGTCTCTTGAGGAACGAAATCAGCCCATTTCAGAACTCCTTGGGAGTGTCCGGGCAGAACCCAACGGCCGATCTCGCGTCCTGCCTCATCGATGACGATACGGTTCCCATAGACTACTTGCACGTTGAGGTTAGCCTTAAAATATCTGTGGATGCGCGCCAGAGCGCCCGGGGCAAGCATGTCGTCGGAATTGAGCCAAGCCATGATGTCGCCGGTCGATCGCTGAAAGCCCTTGTTTATCGCCGAAGCCTGCCCGGTGTCTTTTTCGCTCACCCACCACGCGAGCTTCGATTCGTATTGTCGGATCACTTCCAAGGTGGAATCCGTTGATCCTCCATCCACCACGATCAGTTCTAAATTCGGATATTGCTGATCGACGATCGATTTCAGGGTATCACCAAGAAAAAGCCCCTGATTGTAGGACGGCACGACAATCGTTATGCGCGGAGGGTTGTCTGGTATGGCGACAGGGTGTTCGGCTTGGCTAGGAAAGGCAACAACGCGCGGGTCGTAGGTACCTAATTGGCCTATCCCCGGTCGCAAATAGCGCATGATTCGCAATGAAACCCCATCCTTCGCAATGTATATTTTGCTCGCGACCTATTACTTGATGAGCGACTTGTACCAAACCGCGTATGGCTGGGCTATCCACCATTTTAAAGGCACATGGCCATTATGCTTTCGTACAATCGCGATTGCTTCGCGATAATGGCGACGTCTTTGTGTCTTCGTTTTCGTGTCGTCGTGCTCGCGATTGATGGCAACGAAATCGTCAAGAAAATGCAGCGCGCCCTGGTTTTTGAACAAACGCCACCAGAGATCATAGTCCATAACCATATGCAGCTTTGCGTCCGCTCCGCCGACCGCCTCCCAGGCGCTTCGCCGTATCAGGGTAGCGGGCTGCGAGATAAAGCAGCGTAGTGAAAGTCGATATTGGCTAAACTCCTCGACCCAGACGGGGTATCGCCTTCCAGTCTCTTGAACTTGATTCCAGGCACGTCCATAGACCGCCGGCGCGTCTGTCGCGCCCTCCAGCGCTGTTACCAATTTCTTCAACGCACCAGGCAGGAAAAGGTCATCACTGTTCAACCAACAGACATAAGGAGCTGATCCGAGTGCTATCCCCTCGTTAATTGCCGCGGCCTGACCGTCATCTTGGTGACTACGCCATCCGGAAAGCCGGTCTTTCCACTTTTCGATCACGTCTGCGGTACGATCGGTCGATCCGCCGTCCATCAGAAACACTTCGATCGGCAAATCCTGCTCGAAGATCGAACTCAGCGCCTCGTCGAGAAACTGGCCCTGATTGTAGGATGGAACGGCGACAGTAACCAAAGGTCGCTGCATTTTTACCGGTCCAAACTTTTGAGATAATCGGCGTAGGCCATACCGATCCCGTCCCGCAAGGAGGTCTCAGCCTGCCAGCCGAGCGCAGACAGCCGTTCGACACTCAAAAGCTTGCGGGGCGTTCCATCCGGCTTGCTCGCATCGAAGACTACTTTGCCGTCAAATCCTACGATTTCCATTACTGTATGCGCCAGTTCACTGATACTGACGTCGGTGCCAGTGCCGATATTAATCAAGCCTTCCGACACGTCGTTTTCCATAAGATAAACGCAGGCGTCAGCGAGATCGTCCACATACATGAACTCCCGCATCGGTTGCCCGGATCCCCAAACGGTCATCTGGTTGTCGCCGCGCACCTTGGCTTCGTGCGCCTTGCGAATTAGCGCTGGTAGGACGTGCCCGGTTTGCAGATCGTAATTGTCATTAGGACCATAAAGATTGGTCGGCATAGCACATAAATAATTTGTTCCGTACTGGCGATTATAGCTCTCACACAGCTTCACGCCAGCGATCTTGGCAATAGCATAAGGCTCATTCGTTTGCTCGAGTGGCCCCGTCAGCAAGCTCTCCTCGTGAATTGGCTGAGCGCTGTCGCGTGGATAAATACAGCTTGAGCCGAGGAATAGAAGGTTTTTTACGCCGGTGCTGTAAGCGGCGTGAATCACATTCGCCTCAATCATCAGGTTACGATAAATGAAGTCGGCGCGGTAGGTTTGATTGGCATGGATGCCACCCGTCAGAGCTGCCGCCAGGAAAACATAGTCGAATCTCTGCTCCTCGAAGAACGCCGCTGTCCGAGCCTGATCCATAAGGTCAAGCTCGACACGGGTTCGCACGATGATGTTGTCGTAGCCGTCTGCTTCCAGACGGCGTACAAGTGCAGACCCGACCATCCCCAGATGCCCTGCGACATAGATTTTCGCTGATCGATCGAGCACCTTACTCGTGATAGTCATAAGCAGAATATCCGCTCTTTTTCACCAATTCGTCGCGCTCCGCGTTGCGCAGATCTTCACGTGCCATTTCGGCAACGAGTTCGTGGAAGGCAGTCTTTGGTGTCCATCCCAGCTTTTCCCGCGCCTTAGTCGGGTCGCCGAGCAGGGTTTCTACTTCGGTCGGTCGGAAATAGCGCGGGTCGACGCGTACAACCACATTTCCATTCTGATCAGTGGCCGTCTCATCGACGCCTTCACCCTTCCAGGTCAGGCTTATCCCAAGCTCGTTGGCAGCCGCATCTACGAACTGGCGAACGCTGTACTGGACACCCGTGGCGATGACAAAGTCTTCCGGCACTTCCTGCTGCAGCATCAGCCACTGCATCTCGACATAATCGCGCGCATGGCCCCAGTCACGCAATGCGTCCATGTTGCCAAGGTACAGGCAATCTTGGAGATTTAGCTTGATGCGGGCCAAGGCACGAGTGATTTTACGTGTCACGAAGGTCTCCCCACGCAGCGGCGACTCGTGATTGAACAGGATGCCGTTGCATGCGTAGAGACCGTAGGCTTCACGATAATTCACCGTGATCCAGTAAGCGTACATCTTGGCGACGGCGTAGGGGCTACGTGGATAGAACGGTGTTTTTTCGGTCTGTGGTGTTTCTTGAACCAGACCGTAGAGTTCTGATGTTGATGCCTGGTAGAACTTTGTCTTTTTCTCAAGGCCCAGGATGCGGATGGCCTCAAGGATACGCAATGTGCCTATTCCATCGGCGTTCGCTGTGTATTCCGGCGTCTCAAAACTCACAGCTACGTGACTCATCGCCGCGAGGTTGTAGATCTCGTCCGGCTGAATGCGCTGGATGATACGGATAAGATTCGTCGAATCTGTCAGGTCCCCGTAGTGGAGGATAAAGTTAGCATTGTCGACATGAGGATCTTGGTAGAGGTGGTCGATACGGTCGGTATTGAAAAGCGAAGACCGCCGCTTGATACCGTGAACGACGTAACCTTTCTTCAGCAGAAGCTCCGCCAGATAGGCGCCATCCTGGCCGGTTATGCCGGTGATAAGTGCGACTTTCATTCGTTCTGGTTCCTCATATGGATACGTTGGCGACGCCTCAGAGCCGACGAACGGTTCCCGATCAGGGATATTCGGAGCCTCGGATTATCTACCACCGCGAAATTCGTGCGTCTTGCGTTCTCGCGATTTATAGGGGTTGATGCCTCTGGTCAATTGTGGCTTGGCTCCATACGTCATTGCGCTATCGAAGAAAGCTGGTTAAGGGATCACTGCGTTTGCACTTGGCGGAGATCCTGCAACGTCGCGCTCGCCGTGGCCGGCTGCAGCACCAGTGGGCGCAGTGATGACGCGCGACGCACGGCCAGATTTTGGCGCTACATCGACGCTGACAGAGTTCGGATTAAATATGGTTGAGGCGGAAAGAAATGGCAGCGGAAGGCTCGATTAACTCGTTCTCCGGGCGGCGCGTATGGGTCACAGGACATCGGGGAATGCTCGGCTCCGCCATGATGCGCAACCTCGAGACATCGGGTGCGACATTGCTGGTCGCCGGCCGTGCGGAACTGGATCTGACGGATGCCGTCGCGGTCCGGCGCTGGATGGAAGAGAACCGGCCGGAGCTGGTCTTCCACATCGGCGCGAAGGTCGGCGGCATCCATGCTAATGCAACGCTCCCGGCCGATTTCCTCTACGACAACCTGATGATACAGACGAACGTCATCGACGGCGCACACCGGACTGGCGTCGAGAAGCTGGTGTTCGTTGCCTCGAATTGCACCTATCCGACCAATGCCGAACAGCCAATCACTGAGGAGGCGATGCTGACCGGCCCGCTGGACACCAATATCCGCGCTTATGCAGTCAGCAAGATTGCCGGCATCGAGATGTGCCGCGCATATCGCACCCAGCACGGTTCCAATTTTGTCGCCATTATTCCACCGAACCTCTACGGCCCCGGGGACAATTACCATCCCCAGCACAGCCATGTGGTCGCCGGCATGTTGCGTCGCGCCCATGAGGCTAAGCATGCGGGGGCCCGCGAGTTTACCGTATGGGGCGACGGCACGCCGCGGCGCGAGCTGCTGCATGTCGATGACCTCGCGGCGGCACTGAAATATGTCATGCTGGCGCCAACCACGCATGAACTTTACAATATCGGCTGCGGCCACGATCTTCAGATTTCCGAACTGGCAACATTGATTGCCGAAGTCGTCGGTTTCGAGGGAGAGATCGTCTACGACCGGTCCAAGCCCAACGGCACCATGCGAAAGTTGCTTGACAGCAGCAAAATCAGAGCGCTCGGCTGGCTTCCCGCAGTCGATGAGCGCGCTGGGCTCGCCACCGCCTACGCGGACTTTCAACGTCGCCATACTGCACTCGCGCAGGAGCAAGCGCCACACCGCTTCTGAGCCCGTTATCGCCCGATGACCGTGGGTCTCACGCAAGCCAAATTGCTAGGAAACACAGGATGAACATGGACGTCTGGGTCCCCACAGGCATGCTCAAGCGTTTTGCCGTCGTCAAGCTCTGGCCGGAGCTGAAGACGGCAGAGGATGAATGCATTGCGCGGCTGAAGCTCGCCGCCGAGGCGCTCGGCATCGAATGCATCGAGGTGCATTCGGACGGACGGCTGATCTCCGATCAGGACACCATCGTGTCGAAGCAACTCGTGGACTTCGTGCTGCATCTGCATTTCGACACGCCGAAGAATTACGACGCTTTCTCTTTCGTCGCGCTGTGGAACCCGATCAAATTCTATCACGAGTGGGGTTATTTCCGTTGCTCGCGCAACCTCGTCACCCATGACGATTTTATCAGCTGTAGCTCTAGCGCTGCGGATGACCATGTCAATCGAATGATCCGCGGCACCGGAACCCACCTGTCGCCGCGCTTTCATCTCTATCATTCGACACCCGACATCGTTCATCGACCGTCGCTCGGGGACGGTATGCTTGCCTATGCCGGCATCAACTGGGATGCGCTGCGCGGCGGCCGCTCCCGCCACCAAGAAATGCTAAAACAGCTAGATACCACCGGACTGCTTAGGATCTATGGCCCGACGGTCTTCCAGGGCGTCAAGGTCTGGGACGGATACCAAAGTTACGTGAAGGAAGTGCCCTTCGACGGTGTGTCGATGATCGACGAGATCTCTAAGGCAGGCGTCTCGCTGGTGCTGTCGTCGCAGGCTCACAAGGATTCCGAGCTTATGTCGAACAGGCTGTTCGAAAGCATCGCCGCTGGTGCGCTGGTGATTTGCGACGAGAATCCGTTCGCCAAGAAGTATTTCGGTGACTCGCTACTCTATATCGACACCCGCGGAACTACCGAGGCGACGGTCGCCGAGATCTTGACGCATCTTGATTGGGCCAAGAGCAATCCGGCCGCGGCACTTGCAAAGATCGAGCGCACGCAGGAACTTTTCCGCGAAAAATTCAGCCTGATCAGCAATCTCACCGACCTCTACAGTAATCTCGACCAGCGCAAGGCAGAGCTTCTGAAGCTGCAGTTCGGGGCCGAGGATACGGCACGGCTCAGCGTCCAGCTGAACCTGCTTATGCCGGTCTACTCTTCCAAGGTGCTGCGTGCCCATCTGGCGAGCGTGGAGAGCCAGGACTATGCAAATGTACAGGCGGTGCTTCGGGTCGACGAGGTTGAACTCGTCGCGCATCGCGCCGAGATCGAGCGGCACATCGAAGGCTCCGGCGCGTCGGTGAGGGTGGTGGGCGTGCATTTCACCGATCGGCTGGAGGGCGCGTCGGCGACCTATCCACGCATGATGGGCCGGGTGATCCAGGATGTCGTTGCGGATGCGGCATCCTGCGATGCGGTGGTGATCGTCGCGCCCAACGAGACCTTGCTCTCCAACCACCTGACTGTCCTGGCCGCCGCGCTGCAGCGCGACCATACCGCCCAATGTGTTGCGACCGCGGCAATCCTCAACAATGGCACCGAAACGGTCCACTCAGTCAGCGAACTAATCGATTTTGGCCATGTCGACAAGAACAATCCGCCCGGCTACGGGCGCTTCATCTTCCGCGTTGCTGGGCTGGCGAAGGATCTAGGGATCGCGCTGCCCTACCTGCACGGGCGCCCACTGGCCGTTCTGCGCGGCGACAATCCGATCGAACAGCAATTGCCGGCCACCATCAGCATAGATCTGACCGAGGAGTTTCCGAAGCGGACCTGGGACGATGCCGCTGAGGACGAGGTGATTCGCAGCTTTAGCCCGCACGCGCTTGTGCCGGCGGTAGGAACGACGCCGGTCAGCCCGGCCGTCCAATTGCTGCCGGTTGTCACTCGAGGGCGGATCGGGCTTCTGATGAGCGGGTTCTGGTGGAAAGCCCAGTACCATGCTCTGCGTCGGCATGGAGTGCAGGCTCGGATGTTGGCTGTGAAAAGGAAATTCCTCGGATGAATCCCCACGCGTCTGCCTCCGCTAGCTTGGGCTCGATGGCGGCCAGCCTTTTGCGGAACCGAGACCTAATTCTGCAATTGACGAAGCGAGATGTAGTGGGTCGGTACAAGGGATCTGTTCTCGGCGTTTTCTGGTCCTTTCTCAACCCGATTATCCTCCTTGTAGTCTACACCTTCGTCTTCTCTGTGGTATTCAAGGCGAAATGGGGCGGCGTCGATGAGGATCGGGCGCAGTTCGCGGTCGTCCTTTTCGCGGGGATGATCATTCACAGCCTCTTTTCCGAGGTGTTGCTGCGAGCTCCGACTCTGATCGTGTCAAACGCAAGTTATGTCAGCAAGATACTTTTCCCGATCGAGATTCTGCCGGTCATTACCATGGGAACGGCATTCTTCCACGCCCTCGTCAGTATCTTGGTACTTGCTGTAGCGATAATGGTAATAAGCGGGTCGCTACCCTTGACGATCGTTTGGGTGCCGCTCATCCTTATGCCGCTCATCCTCATGGCGCTCGGCTTTGCTTGGGGCATTGCCTCGTTGGGCGTCTTTCTCAGGGACGTGGCACAGCCAATCGGCTTGCTAATGACGGTGCTTCTCTTTGCGTCGCCGGTCTTCTATCCGATTTCCGCGCTGCCCGAGGGGATTCAACCTTGGCTGCTGCTAAACCCCTTGACCTTCATCATCGAGCAGATGCGCGCGGTGATGATCTATGGTCGGGTGCCGAATTTCGGCACGTGGTCGCTCTATTCGGTCGTCTCAATCTTCGTTGCCTGGGGCGGCTACGCATGGTTCCAGAAGACAAGGAAGGGCTTCGCCAATGTCCTCTGACGTCGCGATCGACATTTCTGGCCTATCCAAGCGGTTTGAGATCTATGAGCATCCACGCGATCAGCTGAAGCAGTTCCTCATCCCGCGCCTGAGGCGAGCCGTAGGTGCTGGTGTACGCGATTACTTCCGCGAATTCTGGGCCTTGAAAAATATCAACCTACAGATCCGCAAGGGCGAATCATGCGGCATCGTCGGTCTTAACGGCAGCGGCAAGAGCACGCTGCTGCAAATCATCACCGGCACGCTCCATCCGACCCATGGTCGCGTCGAGGTTAACGGTCGCGTTGCGGCGCTGCTGGAACTCGGATCAGGCTTCAATCTAGAATTCACAGGGCGTGAGAACGTCTATATCTACGGGGCGGTGATGGGCTTCAACAAGCGCCAGGTAGATGCCCGGATCGAGGATATCGAGGCATTTGCTGATATCGGATCCTATATGGACCAGCCACTCAAATCCTATTCGAGCGGCATGCAAATGCGCGTTGCATTTTCTGTTGCCACAGCCTTTAGTCCTGACATTCTGATCGTCGATGAAGCCTTGGCGGTAGGGGATGCCTATTTCCAACAAAAATGCTTTCACAGGATCGAACAATTCAAGAAGGCCGGAGGTACGCTGCTTTTCGTGTCGCATGATGCCAACACGGTTAAACAGCTCTGCGACAAGGCAGTGCTCCTCAGCCACGGTGATTTGCTCAGCGAAGGATCGCCACGGACGGTCATCGATCTCTACCAGGGACTGATCGCCAAGATGACCGACTTCGGAGATCGCAAAGTCGAGGTGAAGCAGAGGGAAGAAGACATCGCGCAAGCGGAGGAGCAGACTTCCACCTGGTCAAAAGCAACGACGATTACCACTGACAATAACGTAGAACTGATCGACTTTTGGCTTCGGAACGACGCTGACGAGGAAGTCATCCACCTACACAGCGAAGAAGAACTCGTGGTCGGGTATCGCGTTCGTTTTAAGGAAGCGTTTGATCGCCCGGCCTTTGGCCTGATCGTCCGCGACAAACTTGGCAGGTCCATCTTCGAGACCAGCACATATGCGATGCGAATGGCGATTGATCCTATCGGGGAAGAGCAGGTAGCGACCGTTCGCTTCACCTTCAAGTTCAATCTCCGAGCCGGTCAGTACTCGTTCTCCGTCGGAGTCGCCAATCGAGGATTCTCCCGCAGCGAGTTCGAGCAGATGAGCCTGCTGATGCACGACGTCCAGCAGCTTCAGGTCCTCGACTGTCCAACGGCGGCATTCTACGGCGGGATCTACAACATGAATCCCGGGGTCGATGTGATGATCGAGGGGAAGCACCATGTTTAGCCGTCTGCGTGCCATGATACGCGTACGGGCGCTTCTTGCGGATCTGGAAAGCTGCAGATCGACGGTGGCGGAGCAAGGCCGGCAGATTGCATCACACGCCGAAAGTTTGGCGCACGTGACTCGGCTGGTCGATGAGAAGTCGTCTCTTCTGGAGGACCAGGCGACCCTTTTTGTGGAACAAGCACGACAGTTAACTGAGGCAAGGCAGGTAATCCAGCACCAAGCATCCCAGCTCGCTCAGCTTGATCGGTTCGGCATCCTGCTTGCCCATATTGAGAAGCGGGTCTTCTCGCCTGAGGTGCTTCTTGATATCAGCCCGCACATCAAGCGTAATATCCTGCCCAATGATGACGCGGCCCTGCAGAAGCTAATGATGGCGACCTGGGCAGCTGACCCTAAATCGGTGCTTGACTACGCCGACCTGCTGGCCAGCGGCTTTCGGGTGTTCTCGCAGAACGACGAGGATGGCGTTCTCTTACGGATCTTCAGCAAGATCGGCATGACGAACCGCTACGTGCTGGAAATCGGCAGCAATTGCAGCGGATCCGACATCGGCATCCCGGAAAACCTGTCGGCCAACCTGATTATTCATCACGGCTGGCATGGTGTTGTCGTCGAACTTGATCCGGTAGAGTGTGAGAAGATGCGCTACTTCTTCTCGCGCAACCTCGCGACAAAACACTTTCACATGACGGAGGGGGAACGCCATAGCTATTTCTCCCCCAATATTCTCCAGCGGGAAGTGACGCCTGACAACATCGACGCGCTGTTTGCCGAAGCGCGAGCTCCTGCCGAACCCGACCTCTTTATCATTGACATCGACGGCGGCGACTATGCTGTGATGGAAAGTCTCTCTACGGTCAGGCCACGCGTCGTGGTCGTCGAATTCGAAAAGCGATTCCGCGAGCGGTTTTGTGTCGTACAGCCGGATCGGGCAAATTTCAGCCGGCGTTATCCACAATCGGGAACGGCTAGCCTGAGCGCCTGGCAGGCACTCATGGGCGCACGCGGCTATGCGCTGACAGCCATCGCGACCTGCGGATTCAATGCCTTCTTCGTTCGCAACGATCTGGCTGAAGGTCAATTCGCGCCGCTAAGCGCGGATGCTGCTTTCGACCAGCACCCGCTGTTGTCCACCGCGCCCGACAGTCTGTGGCTCGAGCCGGACGACACATGGGTCGAGATCCGGCATGAAGGCAGGTTGCCCACCGCTTAAGATGCGCTCGCTGCTCACCGTGGAGGCATTCCTCCCCTGGCGACGCCTCAAGGAGTGTTACGGCTTTTAACGATCCTTATGGTCAACCAGAAAATGCGCCCTTGTGTTCGATTGCCGCAGCCGATAACTGAAGCGAGGGGAAGATCGAGGCGTTCGAGGGAAATGACACATTTGAAGATATCGGTCGTGGTCCCGTGCTACAATGAAGAGGAAGGCTTGGCCGAACTCTACAAGCGTGTCACCGCGGTCTGTCAGGCGACGGTGCAGAAGTCCTACGAACTGGTGCTGGTGAATGACGGCTCCAAGGATCGGACCTGGGATCTGATGCGCACCTTCAGTGCTACAGATGTTCATATCGTCGGCATCAACCTCTCCCGTAACCACGGCCACCAGTTGGCGCTGTCCGCCGGCCTGAAGATGGCGCGCGGCGAGGCGATCTTCGTCCTGGATGCGGATTTGCAGGACCCTCCGGAACTGCTGCCCCAGATGCTTCTGCGCCTCGAGACCGGCAACGACGTCATCTACGGCCAGCGTATCAAACGCGAGGGCGAGACGGGCTTTAAGCGCCTCACTGCATTTGCCTTCTACCGCCTGCTCAACCGGATCGTCGACATTCACATTCCGCCCGATACGGGGGATTTCCGATTGATGAGTCGGCGTGCGCTCGACGTGCTCAACAGCATGCCAGAGCACCATCGCTTCATCCGCGGCATGGTCAGCTGGATCGGCATGCGCCAAGAAGCCTTTCCCTACGAACGGGCCGCCCGCTTTGCCGGCGAGACAAAATATCCGCTGAGCAAGATGATCCGCTTTGCTATCGATGCGATCACGGCGTTCTCCACGCGTCCCTTGCGCTTTGCCACCTATACAGGAATGTGCTTTGCTCTACTCGAAGTGTTTCTGATCCTGTTCGTCGTCTACCGCTATCTCGCTGGGCATACGATCGAGGGCTGGACATCGCTTGCCGTGATCATTCTGGCCGTCGGCAGCATCCAGTTGTTCGTGGCCGGCATGATGGGAGAGTACCTGGGCAGGCTCTACATGGAAGCCAAAGGTCGGCCGTTATTCATCATCCAGGACATTGTTTGTTCCGATGAACTGGTCCAGCCGCAATCGATCACGCCCACCCCCCTGACGGAACGAAGAGCATGACCGAGAGTCGACCCCACTCCGAGAAGACGCTGCAGGCGGAGTTCGATCTGTTGGCGGACGAATACCGGCAGGTGCACAGCCAGAACATCGCCATCACCGGCGAAGGCCCGGAATATTTTTCTGAATACAAGATCTCAGATCTGCGGCGGTACGCAGACAAAGAGCACCTTGCCGGCAGCCAGATCCTCGATTTCGGCAGCGGCATCGGCAATTCGCTGCCCTACTTCCGCAAATACTTTCCAGACGCGACGATCAACTGTGCCGATGTCTCGTCGCGCAGCATCGAGATTGCCCAGACCCGCTTTCCGGGAAACGAGAACTATCTCCTCATCGACCGGGGGCTGCCACTGGCGGACAACAGCCAGGACATCGTCTTTTCTGCTTGCGTCTTTCACCACATCCCGCATGGCGAACATCACCACTGGCTGACCGAACTCGCCCGGGTCACGAGACCGGGCGGGATCCTGGCAATATACGAGCACAATCCGCTCAATCCGCTTACCCTGCGCGCCGTGAACACGTGTCCGCTGGACGTCAATGCCCATCTGATCCGCGGCGGCGTGATGCGCAAGCGCGCGCTCGATGGCGGCTGGCAGGAAGCCGACGTCGCGTACAAGGTGTTCTTCCCGTCCCTGCTGGGAGCGCTCCGACCGGTCGAGCAGCATCTCGAGTGGCTGGGATTGGGCGCGCAGTATCGCATGGTCGCGCGCAAGGCATGAACGGGCTGGTCCGGCAGCTTGTCCGCTTCGGTCTTGTCGGACTTGTGAACACATCGGTCGGCCTACTTGCCATCTACGCCTTGATGTATGTGTTCCAGGTTAGCCCTGGCTTTGCCAATGCCGGCGGCTATGCGCTAGGCTTGTGCATCAGCTTCCTATTAAATCGGGACTGGACATTCCAGGACAACAGCAAGATCTGCCAGACGCTTCCCCGCTATCTCGCGGTCGCCGCTGTCTGCTACAGCCTCAACCTGGCAATCGTCCTGTCTGCCGTGCACATGCTCGGCATCGATCCATATGTTGCCCAGTTGCTCGGTATCGTCGCCTATACTGCCTGCATGTTCGTCGGGTGCAGGCTATTCGTGTTTGGCGCAAGAACGTCCCACACCAACACCATATGAAAGCTTGTCTTGTGAACGAGTCGTTGCAATCATCTCCCGAGTCTGTTCGGCGGCTATGGCTCACACGGCTGACAGTCGCCGTATTCTTAACGATCGTTCCAATGGTGCTCGCCTGCTATTTTGCTGGACTGGCAGGTTGGAACCTGTCGGTGCCACTGGCTTACGTCGGCGGAGATGACGTCTGGCAGTTCGTGCTGACCAAGGTCTTGGTGGATACTGGTTGGATCCTATATAACCCCTTTCTTGGCGCACCTGATATTGCAAGTTGGCATCATAACGCTGCGGCTCAGACGAGCGCGTTGCATTCTGTTTTTATGCTCGGCCTTTCCATGTTCATTGGCGATGCGGTAGAGCTTCAGCAGGTCTACTATATCCTCAACTTTTCGCTGATTTCTGTCAGTTCCTACGTCGCCTGCCGCCTTATGGGAATAGGGCGACAGCCTGCAGTCGCTGTCGGTCTCCTGTTTTCGTTAACGGCGTTTCGGTTCAACGCCGGCCACTACGCATTCATCGCCAACTATTTCGCCGTCCCTGTGGCGCTCGTTCCGCTCTTCTGGCTCCTCTCGGGACGCTATGCACGCATTTCACAGGGCGAGGGGAGCATACCATTCAGAATTCGCAACCTCCTGACGTCACGCGAGTTCCTGCTCGGATTGCTTTTCATCGTTGCAGGCGTAACCACCGATGGATATTTCGCCTTCTTCTTGCTGCTTCTCTTCGGCTTCGGGCTCGGCGTTCGATTGATCTCCGGCGCTGCGCGCCAGCCTATGGAGCTTCTGGTCCCGTCAACCTATCTGACGACCATCCTCCTTCTGTCTATGCTGCTGCAGCTTCCCCTCGTTGCCTACCAGAAAAGTCACATCGACGAATTCATGCCAGGAGGTGTCAAGGATACCACGCTGATTAAGCATCCGTTCGAAGCGGAAGTCTATTCGACCACGTTGAAGATGATGATAGCCCCACCGACGGACCACCGGGTTCCGGTTCTGGCCCATCTTGGAAAGTATATGCTTCAGTCCAGCGAAGATGCCCGTCGCTTCAAGACCGGTGGCACCATGGTGCCGCTTGGACTCGCGGCGTCGCTCTTTCTGTTGGGATCCTTCACGCTAATGGCTGCACCGGCATGGCGTCGTCGCTTCGTCGATTGGCTCTCGCGGCGCCGGGGCGGCGACGCGCAACCCACACTCGACGCATTCATCTCCGTCGCCTTCTTTGCCTTTCTCTGCTCCATCATGGGGGGCGTTGGTAGTCTGATTGCACTCGTGTTCCCGACCATCCGGGCCTATGATCGCTTCCCGGTCATTCTGATCTTTACCCTGTTGGCGGGCGCTGCCTATGTTGCAACATGCGTGAGCAAGCACGTCAACGGGCGACGGAGCGTAATTGTCGCGGTGGTGGTCGCTCTTGTTGCGACGCTGGGCATCCTCGACCAGGTTCCGATCGGCGCTAAGAAGCGCTCGAAAGAGGTCGAGGAAAAATTTCTCGCTGAGCGGCGGTTTGTGCAGGGAGTCGAGGGATCAGTTTCGCCGAACTCGATGATCTACCAGTACCCGCATTCTCAATATCTGCAGAACAGCACCTATTACGGCTGGGGATCGTTCGCCCACGTACGCCTCTACCTTCATTCCAAGGCCTTGCGCTGGAGCAATGGCGCCTCAAAAAACAGCCCGGTCGAGAACTGGCACTCGCGCATTGCGCAACTGCCGATGGATCAAATGATCGACGAGGTCAGGGCTGCCGGTTTTGCTGGAATGATCATCGACCGGTCGGTCGTGCCGGACGCCGAATACCAGCAGCTGGCGTTGCGTCTCGAAAGCCGCGGTCTGACCGTCACCAATGATGTTCCAAGCAAACTCGCTTTCGCCAAGCTCACCTCTTCAGGGCTGCGTCTTGAATACGCGAAAGACTATAGCCAGGCGGATCGACTTATCGTTACAGACCGCACGAAAATTGACCCGAGCGCCCTGCCATCGGCACTCGATGACCAGACAGTCGCACGCTGGCTGAGGGATGCCTACCCCGGTGAGAACACTTTCACTGTCGAGCGGGTCGGTCATCCCGATGTATTCGTCACCGCAAAGGAAATCGAGCAGGGTACCGGCCTTGCACCGGCGGATCCGCCGTCCTTGCTGCAAGGCACGCTCTCCTGCCGTCCGCTGGCGGGTGGCGATGAGGTTGAACTCACGCTGGAAAACAAGTCACGCTTCGATTGGACGCTGCGGTCGGGCCCTTACCCGATCGCGTTCGGCGTGCACGTAAAGTCGGCCAGTGGCGAGATGATCCGCTTCGACGATGGTCTGCGTTTCCCGCTGGAAAAGAACGAGCCGGCTGCGGTGCAGAAGCAAGTCGAGAAGGTCGTCGTCAAGCGTGGCCAGGCGACCAAGCTGGTCCTGTCAATGAAGGAACTCGTTAGTCGCGATCTGCCGAGCGGGCCGCTGACGGCCCAGTTCGCGCTGGTCCAGGATGGCAACGCCTGGCTCAACGGCATCAGCTGCGAGGTGCCAATATCAAAATAGATTAGCCTCCTTTGTAAGTCGGAGATTGCAGCCAAAGCATGATCCGTCACGCACGCTTTCCAGAACACCTGCCACGCAAGCGTCATCGTCGCCCACGAATTGCGCCTGCTACGGATCGGCCAAAAGGTCGAACCAGGGCGAGGATTCGCGAGTTGTCGAGGATCAGCTGTTGACCTGGCCGCGCTGAAAGCAGGACTGAGGGCGCCGTCGACACGGAGGCTGAGATCCAACGCTTCAAATACATCACGCCGGGCGCCGGCCAGGCCATGACCTACCAACAGAAGGTGGAAGAGGTTCGTGCGCTGGCGCAGGCCCCAGAGCCGAATGCTGCTCATCACCCGATGCTTTCCGTTGAGATTGGCATCACGGCTCCAAGCCTCGCCGAGGTTGCGGCTGTCGTTCTCGCGGCCTATCAACAGTGGCAACAGATCGGCGCCGCGATCGGGGCTACCCGGCTGGGCGCAAAGGCGGCGATTAGCCTCGCTACGTCGTCTGAGGAAGCTGAGGTTGCATACAGCTCCATACATTGGCCTTAGCCTTAGAACAGGCAGGCAATGATTCGATCTAAGGTAGCTGCGAGCGGTATGCAGCCGATGCGGCCGCTGTAGGGTGCGGCGGGCTTTGCCATTTTAAGTGGTTTGCACGTCTGTCGATTAGCAACACCATCGGGACGGCGATTGCGACCGACGCGACAGCGAAGAGAAGGCCTGAAGGCTGAAAGTAGGTTCCCAGCATCTGGATTACCTGGAAGTGGACAATGTACACCGGATAGGAAAGATCACCGATAAAGCCGTCTACTTTTCCGCCGGAGGTGAGGGAGAAAAGTATTGGTATCGTGAGTGTTAGCCCGACAAACTGCCACCATGGAAAATCCGCAGTTGGGAAAAGCGTATCACCAAATATTGCAACTCCTCCGAAGGCGCAGACCATCAAGCCAAAGGATATTCTTGGGCGCCGATCGGAAGAAGTGATTTCCATATAAGCACCGGCCAGCAGGCTCCCCAGCATAAAAAACCAGAGGTGGTCCGGTGCGCGAAGGTGTTCGAGCGCGAGTGGAAGCCCGAGGTACCACACGAGCCATAACCAGGCCCTTCCGAGGTAACCGGTGGCGCTAAGAGCCAAGATTACCGCCGACAGCAATGGCCTTGTCACTACCCAGGGAGCGACGAGATAGAAAACAATTTCAACTCCGATTGTCCAATACTGGCCGATGAAGATGAAACCCATTGCCCAGGCTCCATCGGCCGATCTTGGGATCAACTGACCCGTTTCCCTAGCTAGATCGAGCGCGAGAAACGAATCAATGAAGAGGCCTGTAATATTCCCTAGTGCAGCTAGTAAGAGGGTGCCCGATGAAGCTGCATTCGCATGTTCACTCCAAAACATGGCTGCTTCACGCGATCCGTCGATAACCACTTTCTGATATTCAATGGCGGTGGCCACCGTGAGGTACAGCAAGACGGTGATGATGAGCCAGGCCCAATACATCGGGTAAAGCCGGATCGCCCTATTCCAATAGAAGTGCAGCCGGCCCAAGCGCGTAGCGGCATACTTCTTGTTCAACCCGACCGTTATTAGAAATCCGGAGATCGTGAAGAAGACGAGAACCGCTCCTGCCCCATCCAAAAGATGAATGCCTAGAAGAGTGGTCAGCCCGTGGCTCATTACGACGCTTAACGCCAGATACAGTCTGAGTACGCCCATTTTTGCCTCACCGATAATGAGATTTTAGGGGCCTCTTCGGTAAAGAGCAACAGATTACAGGCGCAGCGACGCAGCGATTTCGAACGCAGGGAGGATCTGGTGGTGTCTTGACTACTACGAGCCTTCCCTTTTCAGAAGCTATCCCTTTTCGCTTGGGAGAAGAAACAAGGCTGAGTGCAGAAGTGCCCGGTCAGGGACAAATCGGAACGTTGACTTCAATGGTTGGCATGGTTGCAATTCGTTCAGCAAATCCGTGGTCTGCCGACCGTATATCGATCCAGTCCTGAATCATGCTGCAGATTTCGTTGCAAAAGATGTCAACTTGGATTTGCAGCTTTCCTCCGGGGGAGGATTTCAGGTGGGAGATACATCCGTTTCCAGGAGGCGACGAGATAAAAAAGTGATCGAGCGACCGCCGTGGCACATGGTCCTTAAGCCGAGTGGTTCCCTCATGACAGAACGCGGCGGGGACCATGCTTTCGCTCTCATCAATCTTTCGACAGTGATATTTTCCGCAGAGGAACGGTCCGAAGGGTCAGCTCAAGACCAGCAATCATAAAATGCAGAAACAATCCAACACACCTTAATTTTATAATATATTGCTAAAACATCACACTCTTATCAAAATCAACCATTCCGCGCATTAGTCATCAGACATATTTCCAGCTTCTTGCTATCCAAATTGAAGGCTGAGTCGTTTTGTCTTGCGTCGCTCTGACCGGGTTTTCAACCAGGGGGATGCTTGATGCCGATTTGTGCGCGTTCTGGACCAGTTCGTTTTCCGTCAATCCGGATTTCATCGAGACATCACCCTCGCATCATAGTCCGCCAACTCGCTTCGGCTGCATATCTGCTGATCCTGTGTAGCATCTTCCTCCTTCAGGCCGCAGCTGCCCAAGCGGCACCAACGATCACCCTTGTTTCTCCCAACACAGGCTCCACCGCTGGTGGATCGATCGTGACCATCACCGGCACGGAATTTACCGGCGCGACCGTCGTCAGGTTCGGCACTTCGGCCGCCACATTGGTGACTGTTGTCAACGCGACCACGATCACCGCCAGAACGCCTTTTCGCCTGACAGCCGGAACCGTGGATGTGACGGTGGTTGCGCCAACAGGAACGATCGTTGCAGCCAATGCCTTCACCTATGTCCCTGAAGCCCCGCCGACAGTCCTTCTGGTCGCACCGCTCACCGGCTCGACCGCCGGCGGTACGAGTGTCACCATCACCGGCACAAATTTTACCGGTGCCACGGCCGTGAGCTTCGGAGGCGTTGCGGCGACAAATGTGACCGTTGTCAACGCCCTCACAATTACGGCGACAACGCCTGCGCATGTTGCCGGTCTGGCTGGCGTTTCGGTCACCACACCGGCCGGCACAGGATCGGGCCTTGGCCTGTTCACCTATGTGCAGCCGCCGCCATTAGTGGTTCTTGCCACGCCGCCAATAGGGTCAACGGCCGCTATCTGACCTTTTACAATAGCCGACGCCCACATTCCTCCCTTGACCGGAAGACGCCGGATCAGGCCTACTTCAACGCGCTGGCACCAATGATGGTGGCGGCATAATCGAGGCGGAAATCCACTTCGCAAAACGCCCGAAACTGTTCAGACAAACCGAACCACCTCTGCCTGTCGGTGAACATGCAGTTCGAGAACGACTGGGACCTCACGCTGGATTACCGGGCAATGTTTGGAGAGGACGGCAATGCGGACCACACGGTGGGGGCGCAGCTGAGGGTGAAATTTTAGCTGAACAGAAGCATCCGGCGCGGAAAAATTCTGCGCCGGATCAATCCCAAAGCTAATGATCGGGCAACCGTATCAGATGGAAAGAAGAGGGCCGAGATTAATTGACGGCACATAATGAGAGCTTTCGGTACAACACCGAATATCTCTCGACCATGGACTTTGAGGCCAGCATGTCGACGTAGTGTTGTCTTGCAGAGATCGGATAGTCTTCAACCTCGGCTGTTTTCTTCAATACTCGCATCATCGCCCGAGCCAGAGCCCTGGCATTCTGCGGTGGCACCACGATCCCCGTTTGCCCGTCCTTGTTGACGAAGCTCGTGCCTGTGCCGATCTCGCAAGTGATCATCGGCTTGCCGAACATGGCGGCCTCCACCAGAGAAAGCCCGTAGGCTTCCGACCTCAGATGCGACGGAAATACAAATGCCGTGCACAGCTCCAAAAGAGCCGCCTTGTCGAGATCGCTGACACCACCCAGGAAATGCACATTGGCCAGACCGGCGTGAGCAGCCTGCGCCTTTAGCTCGCCCTCCATCGGCCCCTCCCCGGCAATTAGGATATCGGCATCCACATCCTTTGCCGCCTCAATCAGGGTGTGCAGGCCTTTGTAATAGCGCAGCACGCCGACGAACAGGAAGAACGGCTTTGGAAATCGGGCCTGCCAGTTGGCCTTCAAATCGTCCGACGCGCGAGGGTAATCCGCCTCGTCGAGGCCAATCGGGATGACCTCAGTCTTGTCCCGGAAGCCCTGCAGCACTTCGCTGCTCTCCAGATAATTCGGCGAGGTCGCGATGATACGATCGACGCTGCCGAGGAAGCGATGCATCAGCGGCTTGTAGAGCCGCAGAAGCAGCTTCTGTTTGACGATATCGGAGTGGTAGGTGACAACGCTCGGCTTTCCCGGCGGATGCAACACATGCAGCAGGTCCATGAACGGCCACGGAAAATGGTAATGAACCACGTCGGCCCTGACGCTCAGGGCCTTGAATTTGGCAATGACATCCAACGAGAAGCCGGTGGAGGCAAATTCGAAATCGAGTTTGGCCTTGTGCGCCATATGCCCGTCGAACTCGACCGTATTGGCTATCGGATCGCGGCTAAGCGACAGTACATCGGACTGGATGCCATACGCCAAAGATCCCTTGGCGATGGCATGGATCGTCCGTTCGACGCCGCCGAAAGTATCCGGATAATACGTCTTGAAGACATGGAGAACGCGCATTTCAAAGCCTCGAATGCATCGTTGCCCGACGCCGTCCACCAAAGCAACTGCGCCGAGAGTTGATTTCGGGCTTTACCCGCGACCGAATTCGTCGGAGACCCGAACGATATCGTCTTCGCCGAGATAGGAACCTGTCTGCACTTCGATCATTTCCAGCATGATACGACCGGGGTTGTAGAGACGATGAAGGTCTCCCTGCGGGATATAAACGGATTCGTTTTCGCGCACGAAGGTGACCTTGTCGCCAACAGTCACTTCTGCCGTGCCCTTGACGCAAATCCAGTGTTCCGAACGATGGAAATGTTTCTGCAGCGAGAGCTTTTTGCCAGGTAGCACGAACAGACGCTTCACCTGGAAACGGTCACCGTTGAACAGCGAGGTATAACCGCCCCATGGACGATAAGAGGTCGGGTGAGTTTCCGTCAGGCTCGATGTCGCCTTGGCCTTGGCCAGGTATTTTACCAGCTTGCCGACTTCCTGCGCTTCGTCGAGGCGGCCGACATAAACGGCATCTTCGCTGGCGATAACCGCGACGTCCTTCAGTCCCTGTACGGCCAGATGCGAGGCGCGCGACAGAACCAGAGAATTTTCGGTGTTCATGACCGTGGCATGCCCGATGACGACATTACCATTCTCATCCTTTTCGCCGAGTTTCCACACGGCATCCCAGCTGCCGAGATCCGACCAAGTGAAAGAAGACGTGACGACCGCGGCATTCGTGGTCTTTTCCATGACTGCATAGTCGATGGAGATGTCCGGGCTTGCGGCAAAGCTCGCCTCGTCGAGACGGACGAAGTCAAGATCGACCGCAGCCTTGGCGACGGCGGCACCTGCTGCCTCGTGCACGGATGGTGCATAGGATTCGAGTTCGCTCAGGAACAGATCGGCGCGACACATGAAGATGCCCGAGTTCCAGAAGAACCCGCCTGCGGCCAGCATCTGCTCAACAGCGGCAGGTTGCGGCTTTTCGACGAACCGCTTGACCTTGTGGGCGCCGGTCGACAGAGCCTCTCCCTGCTCGATGTAACCGTAACCCGTAGCCGGTTCGGTCGGTTCGATGCCAAAAGTGACTATTTTGCCTGAGGCAGCGGTCTGAAGTGCCGTTGCGATCGCATCTCTCCAATCATTGCCGGCATCGATCTCGTGATCGGAGGCAAGAAGCAGAAGAATGGCATCTTCACCAAAGGTCTGCGTCAGGTGGAAAGCGGCAGCAGCGATAGCAGCAGCCGTATTGCGCGCCACCGGCTCAAGAATAATGGCTGACAGATCGACGCCGACTTCGCGGGCCTGTTCCGCTACCGTGAAGCGAAAGTCCTGGTTGGTAATCACGACGGGCGCTTCATAGACAGCGCTGTCCACGACGCGCTCCAGGGTTTCCTGAAACAGCGTCTTTTCGTCGACCACCTGGATGAACTGTTTCGGTGCGCTGGAACGCGACAGAGGCCACAAACGCGTGCCTTTGCCGCCGGCCATGATAACTGGAATGATCTTCTGGGTCATAAAATATCTCCGGTGGTCGGACGGATCGTGTTGTAGTCGGGCAACCTTGAATAGGCAATCAGCTCAATGCGTTTCAGCCCATTGACGCACAAGAGACAGACCCTTGCCCAACAGCAATGATGCCGCAGCTTCGTCTTCCGCCTCCACATAACACCGCATTTCTGGCGCATTGCCGGAAGGGCGTAGGTGAATGACGGTTCGATCAACAAGCGTCACGCGCAAACCGTCGATGTCGCTGATCGAACCGACGTCACCGAGCGGAGCAAGGAAGGCGGTAAGATTTTCAGGTGCTTCCCGTAGATGCGCCATTAGCGCTGCACTGGTATCGACGGAAAAATTCTCCAGCCGGTCAGCAGCAGCGACGGGCAAACCAAATCCCTCAGCGATGACGGAGAGCGGCTTGTCGCGTCCTTTGGCGAGAGACAGCGTTGCCAGAACCGGCAGAAAGCTGTCGCGCGTAGGAAGGGCGGTCAGCGTAGCGGCATTGGCAACGAAGAACGCTGATTGGGTCAGAACGCCGCCATTGGCCTCGAACCCCATCACACCCGTCTCGCCGGCCGCTGCCGCCTGGTTCATGCCTTCGATAACAAACGGGGAACCGACTTTGGTGCGCGTGACACGATATGTGCCGGCCGCCTCGATACCGGAATTGGAAGTGACCGGTGTGACGACCACCTTTGCATCGAGAAAACGGGCGACGATAAGGCCGAGCAGGTCACCGCGCAGCGGCGTGCCAGCTTCATCGGCCACTAGCGGTCGATCCCCATCACCATCGGCAGAAACGATAGCGTCGAGGTTGTGCTCCTGCGCCCATGCCTGCAAAACCTCGATCGTCTGGGGCGACACCGCCTCGGTGTCGACCGGAATGAAGTGCTCCGAATGACCGAGCGCGACGACCTCTGCACCGTAACCGGCGATCACATCGACAAGACTATCGCGGGCAACCGTGCTGTGCTGGTAGACACCCACTTTCAAGCCGGAAAGAGCGCCTGGCGTCAAAACTGCGCGGTTGCGCGACAGGAAAAGCGCCTGCGCCTGGGCTTCCTCATGCAAGGCGGCACCTGGTGTCAGGTCGATTATACTGTCAGAAATTTGTGCTGCGATGCGGGTGATGGCAAGCTCGTCGGTCTTGTCGATTTCACCATCCGGACGATAGAACTTGATGCCGTTGCGATCGGCGGGAATGTGCGATCCTGTTACCATCAACGAAGGCGCGCCTCTCGACATCGCATAAAGCGCCAGTGCCGGCGTCGGTATCGCACCACAATCAACCGGCGTCAGACCAGCTCGCGCCAAGGCGCCAATGCAGGTGGCTGCGATATCGGGGCTGGAGGGCCGGTAATCCCCGGCAACATAGATGCGATCACCCGGCTTTACGAAGCCGGCATCCAGAAGATATTTTGCAAAAGCGGTTGCATACAATACCGATGCGTGACCTTGGAGATCCGTTACCAGGCCGCGGAGCCCGCTGGTGCCGAACTTCATGAATGCTCCTAAAACTTGGTATTTGTATTTTCGGTAACGTGCGGCGTCACTCTCGCAACTCGCCCTCGTGTTCACGACGGTAACTCCCATTTCTCTCATATGATCCGGCACGTTTGTCAAACGAGACTTGGCCGAACTCGGGCTATACCCTCGGCGCCTGGTTGGAGATGGCGAAAATCGATCGTGGCCCTGTGTTTCGCAAGATCGATCGCTGGGGCAATATTGCCAACCGCGCTTGATCCGCAGGCCGTCAATGCCATCGTCAAGCAGCGCGCCGAGATGGCTAAGTTGGACAGCGGGGAATTTTCTGCACATGGGCTGCGATCGGGCTATCTGACCGAGGCAGCCAATCGCGGCATCCCCCTGCCCGAGGCGATGGAACAGTCTCGGCATCAGTCGGTGCAGCAGGCGTCCACCTATTACAACAACGCAACGCGCCGCAGTGGTCGCGCAGCGCGACTATTGTAAAGGCTAATTCAGTCTTAGAATTCCCAGGGCGAGATCAGTTCCAATCCTGTCGTCTGGAAATCCTTGAGGTTGCGTGTCGCCAGACGGCCTCCGTTGATCCTTGCGATCGCCGCGATCATGCCGTCGGGAGCAGACATTGCCCTGCCCTGACGGACCGCATCACCCATGATCTCACCGTACAACAGTGCCGCGTCTTCCGTGAACGAGAACATCCGGTCAGAGAAACGGCGGCGCCAACTCGAAAGCCCCTCCTCCAATCGGTCAGCGCGTTTATCCGGTCGGATTTTGCGAATACCAAAAGCGATTTCCGCAACAGCAACTGTGGGCAATGCAAGTTCCGCGTCATGGCGAACCAACCATGCGATAACCGCCGGGTCGGGCATTTTCTTCAGCGTCTCTGACACAACATTTGTATCCAGGAAGATCAAAGTTCTACGCCTTCGTGAGGAACTCTGTTTTCGTCGATGATGATTTCCAGATCGACATCTGTGCCCGATTGAGACGAAAGGCGTCGATAGAAATCCACAGCGAGCTCACGCCCTGCTTCACGAGATTCATATGTCTCGAGTGCACGTTCCACGATATCAGCGATAGTACGATTCTCGCGACGTGCAAGACGATGCGCAATATCGCGTGCTTTTGAACTGCGAACCGAAAGCTGTGGTGCGGCCATGTTCGTCTCCTTACAGCTCAAATATACTATCACGCACGCGTGCCATCAAGATGGCATTTGCAAGCTTGATGGCATGATCATCTAATGCCGCTTTGCATTTAGTTGCCAGGCTCCGCATCAATTGATTTCAACGAGATGGGCGAGAAGCAGCCAAATTTACTCCACATTGCGCGCCAGATGGGTGCTGCAACTTTTAGATATTCAGAATACTGCGCGTCCACCATGAGTTCAAAATGAAACAGGCTCCGCATCACGATGGCAATGTCATTGTTGGTCTGGTGCTCTTACTCCGAAACTCTGCTCAACAGGCTACTCTTCGGTGGAAACCTTGATGTCGCGCGCTACAAGCGCCTTCAGAAGCTTCGCGCTGGGCTTGCTGTTCAGTAGCATCCGTCGCGGGAGGTTCATGCGCCGGATGAAACCTTAAGCTGATCATCCAGCAACCGCATCCGATGACCATCGGTAAGTATCGCTTATCGGAAGTGAGCACGCCACCGGCCTGACCGACCTTTGTGGCTCGTCCTGGATGGGCGAAAACGCCCGGCTTTCTGGTCTTCAGGCGTATTCTGGCTTGGATCGATGGATGTGATTATAGTGCTGGCCTGAGAGTTTAGGATGTGGGGAAAGTACGTACGGTCTTGGCAGCCTATAGCCGGTTCCACGAACGGATATGGGTGCATAAGTCACTGAGCCGCTCCCGTAGGTCTAGATGATCTAACTCCTCACCTTCAAATACTGATACTACCGAGTGAGCAATCCCAACTTTGTTCTGTTGAAATTGCTTGAGATAGCTGTGTTCTGGGACCTCATCATACAACTCTGCTTTGAAAGGTCCCTTTTTGACTAAGCGCTCGTAAACACCGTTAGGTACATAGTTCTCTATTTCTCGTCCTTCTGTTATCCAGACAAAACCGCCCATTGCTTCAACCTCATCCTTGATTCGCCTCTTAGTGGAGTTGATTGCCACGCGAGGTTTTTTAGCCTTCGCCTTGCCGACGGCGGGTTGTCCAAGATGTCTATCGCTATCAATTACAATTGCGGAATTTCGGTTGAGGCCGAGGATTGATATCAATTCGCGATTGTCCCCGGGCGGGGAGCTTTCCAGGTGGGAAAGCAATCGGCCGCCATAAAACATCATCGAGTAGTGAACCCCTTCTTTCAGTTCACCGTCGGTGAAAAGGTCAATCCACTTGCGAATGTATATTCTATCGGATGGTCCTTCGACCCAGATGACGCCATTCGCTTGTAAGAGGTCGGAAGCCCTGATGTCCAAATCATCTAGTATGGCTCGCTGCTCCAGATACATCGATGATGAAGTTGCAGAGGCGACCCCACTGACATTTTGAACATGGATTATCTGGCTATCCTCGCGTCGCGACGCCCAATCGATGCCGATTGGTGAGTGAGATGTTATGACAAGGATGAAGCCGTGCTCGTCCCGCTTCCGGGCCAAGAAGTTCAGGAGGCGACGTAGCAAGGCCGGATGTAGGTTGTTTTCGGGTTCCTCGACAGCGAATACGATTTTCCTCCAATTCAGACCTCCTAAGACGGAGTGGAGGCGGAGATAGCAGAGGATGATGAATACCGATTGTAGGCTGCTGCCTGACTGTGACAAGCGGACTTCTCCCTTGACACTCTCTTCGAGGAAGATTTCCCAGAGACCATTGTTATCCTCTCTGCATGAAATCCGCTGGAAGTCGCTATCACCTGAGTAAATTTCATTCAGTTCCCTTAGTAAGTCTACCTCCACTGTAGCGCGGGCGTATTGCTCTTGGTTTATGAAGCCACGAATAGCATTTGTCGTTCCTTTCCCATTTGGGGAAAGCGAAAGGGTCGGGTCTCGGATCTCGGGAACAACGTCACGCTCCGCCGCTACCCGGATCAATTTGAAATCCTTGAATGGCCAATTGCTATTGTTGGCGATGTCTGAACCCAATGAACGTGCGGTGTCATCGCTGACACCATCAATTGTGATGCCTTCGAGTAAGGTAACCTGACCTCGTTCGTTGAGTGATTTGGTAATTATGGAATTTGCAAACCTTCTACCGTACTGCCAATGATTGCCCGGCAGGTGGCCGCCGCTGGTGTTTTCCGGAAAGATGCGGCGAAGTTCGGTCTCAGTAAGTGTCGTTGATACAATAACCTCGAATTCCCCTGCTCCGCGCCGATGTTGTCGGGCGACAAATGATTGTCCGTGCGAGGAGGCTAGGTCGAACAGATCCACCAAAGCCGATTTGCCGGTGTTATTTTTTCCAATGATGACGTTAATAGGTTTAATGGATTCAAAACCGGCCGGCACCTCACCGAAGCATTTGTAGTTCTTGACCTTCAACAGAGTATTCTCAAAACCCGAAATTTTAGACATTAAATCACTCAGATTACGGCATTACCTGATTGGCTCAGCCGTATCCTCAGGTGTTTGAATGAATTTTTTGTTGCTTTCGAGAGCTGTTTTGCGGGCCCACCATCCCCAACCGACATGATAATGGCCAGCTTCTCATCGTCGCGCCATCGGCGCCGACGTTCCTGCCCAAGAATCTCAACGCGCATCGCAATCCCCGCATAAGACACGTCGCTAACGACGTCGTTAAATACGTGTCTTAGGCCATCAGGGCGCTAGGCGGCAGGCGGTGCCAATCGGACGGTTACGACCGACCAGCCGTACCGCGAGCTTTTGACCTTCATCCATAACTTGGTGTCCACCTCTTTTTAAGTGGACACCACATGCCAAAGCTCAATCAATTGCAGAAGGTGCGGAGAAATTCGCGCTTACGGTCATGCCGCTGGAGCGCCGCGACAAGCGAAACGCTTCGCTGCCACAGCATCACGAAAAGATGGCCCAAATCATCGCAATCAATAAAAAGGAGACGGTTGCAATCATGACAGGGCGAAAAATATAAAATCTTTGCCAGTTTGTGAGGTTCAGATCATAAATCTGGATTCTGGTGTCGATTTTGAGACGATCCAATCTGCTATCGAGAGAGAAATTCCAAGCATTCGATCTGTAAAATTGGTACTCGAGAAACTGTACCATGGCTTGATGGATTAAAAGGCCTGTCACCGCTGCAACAGTCGCGAATACAGCTGCGAACTCGAGAAAAATCATGTCATCTCCAGACAAAGGTTAATTTTTCCTATCGGAATCGCGTTTTTGGCTGTCTTTTGGTTCACATGAAATTTCATCCGACGTACTCAATATTTCTTGAGTTAAGTCTAATAATTTCGGTCGGATTTAGGATTTATGCTATCGTACAAGATATCCGATCACATCAATCGGGCTGCTGCTGGCATTTGATGGGGGTTACGTACCATCGCCTATGTATACGTCCGGAGAGCCCGTTTGCGCAGTTCCTCCACAGTCGATGGCATCGCCGATACGGCCAGCAGGCTTGCCATTGATGTATACGGTTGACGAGCCGGCAGCTAAAGCGCGCGAATGGGAGGGCTGGGGGCAAGATGGACATCCGTGCGCTACGTAAGCATCTCCAACCCGCATTACCGAGCGATTATTGGCAAACACATTGGAGCTACCACCGGTCGCTTGCGTTGCAGGGAAGTGGCATGAGTGCGCAGAGCCGATGTCTGCTTGCCGGTGAGCACTAGGCATTTATTCATCACTCTTCAGTTGGAACAGAAGCTTCAAGTACGGAGCTCCAAGATCTGTCGTACCAATGGGCCAAGCAAGGATCGGTCGCGTTCATCGAGCTCTGGAGCAGTTGCTGCTGGCCGCGATGCCACGACGAGAGCGATCGCAAAATCATCCCAACCTGCACGCAACAATGCAGACAGGCTCGCGCTAGGTATGGCAGCTGGATTAATCATCAAAGCCGCGAAATCGCCACCGATCTCAGGGCTGATTTTCCAGTCAATAATTTTCGCACGTTCAACAATTTCGCCGAGATTGACCGTGCTCCCGCACCATGAAAGCGCACTACATCCAAGTGGCGTCCAACCTTGACCATCGCATAACTGACGCCAGCGTTCGGCCGGAAAGCCGGAGAGATTCGACAACACCGCGTGTTGAGATGCTATGGCGCGCAAAGCTATCTCAGGGTTCGACGCAGGATTATTCAAAAAATCCAGATAAGTATTTCTCCACTGTCTCTCGGACGAGTGAAGTTCCAACCAAATACCGACCGGATTCGAGCCGTCCGAAAATGTGATAGGAGTTGATAGCATGTTCTACCGCCCCTCATAGAAGATGTGCTGCTTATCAAAATCCACCCAAGGAAGAAATGGGTTGGTCTCGGGCGCTCGTTGACCTGCGTAAAACTCTTGGGTCATTTCCACGGAACGTTGCAGAGCATAATTCTTGTCCGGAAATCCGTAATGTTCTGGCCGTTTCTGCATATCGTCCGTAATACCGTTAATGATTTTGTCCTGTTTTTCTACGATTTCCATGCGTTTGTAATAGCTGTATTCCTCTGATTTCAACTCCCGGAAATACGGATGAACATTGTAGGCTTGGAATGGATATTCTTCCTTTCTGGATTGGTAGAGCTCAGTCCAGAGTGAGTACCACTTCTTAACTCGCCAGAATCCCATCATTGAACCAAGAGACGCTCCGATAAGGGTTTCGCCACCTTTGATATTCAGGGCGGTAGCGCCTTTAAAGAGATTACGTGCGTCTGCTATATAGTACGTTCCGGTGCCAATCGCCGCATCGACGGAAGCACCAGAGACCCAACCAAATGTGTAATCCAAATCCATCAGTGAAAACGGCTTAAGAGCGCTCATCCCATTATGCTGAGCGGACAACGACCGATAGATTTTCTCTGCTGAGTCAAACTCATCGCCCGCCCTCGGAATTTCCGATAGATCTTTATAATCTTTCACTTTCTCGAGACGCTCGAGTTGCTCTGATGCACCGCCCGAGGGTCCAATCCGGTTTGATTGCCCCCCTCCCCTTTCAACCTTCTTCGCTGCTTTCGACATCCCGTAGCCGGCAGTAATCCCTGCACCGTAGAACGTTGCCACACAGGCACAAAGATTCTCTCTTCCGAACAGCAGAAATGTGTGTGCGCCGAGGATTAATGACGCTCCGCTATCGTATCCGATCAGCCAAGACTGGGATTTGGTGCTGTACAACCCGGCCCATGCATTCGGATTTTTCAGGTCGTTGCCATAGGGGAACAAATCATCGCTCATCGGCTGTCTTGGTCTTTTTGAAATGGAACATAAGGGACGAATGGCTTTTTAGGATCGAAGTTACTTTGTCCAGGATATAGGAGGCAGTACAATTTACTCTCATAAGCGACTGCCAGCGGGTAGCAGGTGTCTTCCTTTGTCATTCCTCCGGAATTACACTTTTGAAGACCTTTAAGGATGTCGGTGGATTGGCATCTTTTACTGGGGCATTCGTGCTCGACGATGCGGTGATGACCTTTAGAGTAGAAAATAGTGGTTTTGCTATACTCTCCAAGCGGCTTGATCGCTTCTGATAGCGCTTGATAGGAGCGATCTACCTCTTTCATTTCTCCCATGTTGAAAGTCGACGGGCTGTCCGATGCGAAGTCGAATTTTGCCGCGTCAACTTCGCAGGTCAAGGCGTGGGATATCGAAGAAGTTAGTGTGAGTGACACACATGTCGCCGCGAGGAGTTTGAAAGCCGAGTATGTCAATTTAGGTCGATCCTTCCACCATTGATGACAACTCGCTGCTCTCCGTTGATTTCGGCTTCATCGAAATCAAGGAACAATTTGCTGCCACTGATTACGACAGTGCCATCCTCATGCATCAATATATTAGACTTCCCGCATGTCAGATGGAGCTCGCCCCCGCTATGGACTGTTGTACTATTCTGTGCGGTAAATGACATCGTGTCATTACTCATCAAATTTACGCGCGTCCCCGCGTTGACGCTGTATGACTTACCAACATTGGTCGCCATTCCAACACCGACGTTGACGCCATTGAATATTCCAACACTTTCGGTTTTGTTCTTCTCTACGATAAGCGACAGGTTGCCCTCGCCGGGATTGAGCAGCCCAGGAAAGCCGAGATTTTTGGCAACATCACCGATGCCGGATACAAGGGAAGTCAAGAGCGAGTTCACGACGCGCCCGATTCCACTTGGACCAACGGTAACCATCATATTACCACCGACAACCTCGTGATGGTTGTTTCGAACCTCGATCGATTTGTTGTGTCCAATGGATTGAACCCAATTGTTGTCGATCTGCTCAGTGTGATTGTTCCGGATCTTTTCATTTCGATCCTTCTGGCCATGGATGTAGATTTCTTCCCTGCCCTTGTCATCCTCAAAGCTCAATTCATTGAACCCGACACCTTTATGGGTATTGGTCCGGAACGTGCTCTTCGTCTTGTTCGCCGGAAGCTCATATGGCACCTGTTGCATCGCATTTGGCACCACCCCCGTCACCAGCGGCCGGTCGGGGTCACCGTCCACATAGGCGATCATCACTTCCATGCCGATGCGCGGGATAACCTGACCGCCCCAGGTAGAGCCGGCCCAGTTTTGCGCTACACGTACCCAGCAGGTATCCGATCCGTCCTTCTTCGCCTTGCGGTCCCATGGAAACCACACCTTGATGCGGCCATACTGGTCCGGATGGATCTCTTCGCCCTCGGGACCGGCAACGATCGCCACCTGCGTGCCTTCGATGCGCGGGCGTTTGGTTTCCCGGTGTGGCGTCATCGGCACGCGAGAGGGAACTGCTTCGAACTCGTTGCGATATTCTGGTTCGTTGCTGTTGGTCTCGTAGGAGCGATCCACCACCGTCTGGATCGACTTGATGATCACATGCTCTTCGTAGGCGTGATCGGGATGCGCGACCTCATAGGGCGTAAAACGACGACCGGTCTCGATGATGCGGCTGGTGGAGGCGCCGAACACGCGGTCATGGTCGGCTTCCGATGCTTGGGCACGCAGTTTTTGCGCACGTTCGGCTTCCGCCACCGATGAGATGCGGGCCGGGTATTCGTAAAGCTCGCGTTTCGTGGCATCCGGCATCTGCACCAGAGACGGTGTCATCGTGCCCGGCACCATGCGCGGGGTCTCAAAATTCCAGTCGGCGCCGGCGCGCTGGCCCGGCACGTAGGAGAAACGGCGCGCCCATTCGTTGATATGGTTGCGGTCGGACGAGCCTTGGGCGAGGCGCACTCTCTTTTCGCCCTGCGCCGACGCTGACGGTCCGAGCCAGCCATTGGCCGTATCGGCGACGTGGAGTTTGTGTTTCCCGTCTTCGTGGCTGAACCAGTAGAACAGGCCGTCTTCTTCAAAACGGCGGCAGAGATAGTCGAGGTCTCGTTCGTTGAACTGAACCGAATAATGCTGTTTTGGCGGAGCTGTGATCACACCCGATGTATCGGGGGCCGGAATGCCGTGTTCGGAAAACAGGATTTCGGCGATCTCGATCGAGGTCTTGTCCATCCAGATGCGGCAGTCGGAACGGCGGGTCAGCAGCCACATCTGCGGACGCAGCACCATCGCATAGGAGCGCAGGCCGCGGGTGATCGGCGGACCTTCGTTGAGTTCGGTGACGAGACCGTTGAACGGGCGGCGGATGGCCGGCACGTCTTCGCCATCACCCTGCTGCACTTCGACCGAAACATCGAGCAGACGGCCGATCAGCTCTTCCGGCTTGATCTGCTCCTTCTTGGTGCGGGCGACGAGGCGGATCTCGAACAGCGAGGAAATGCCTTCCTCGATCGTCACGCGCTCGGGCAGGAGCTGGTCTTCACCGAGCGGGGAATTGATTTTCAGGATGCGGCTCGCCTGGATGAAATCGGCGGCGGAAGATGCATTGTCCATAAGTGGCTCCGGCAATCTGAAAACCAAGAAAAGCACAACGGGAACCAGAAAGCGGACACCGGTGATGCCAAAAAATGCACGTCTTAATCGCGGCGAAAACTAGAGCCGCGATCCGTCAGGTCAACCCTGAATGGGCAGGGGTTTGCAGATAGGGGGAATTTACGGGACCCAGCGGTTGCATAAGCTGCCGCGGAAAGCGGGCATTGTCTGTTGCAAAAATCGATGAGACCGGCATCTTTGGTGCCGCGCTTCGATCGAACGGAATTCGGCTTGGGGTGCGGCATGAGGCAAGGCAGACAGGCGGGCGAACAGTTGGCTAGGAAAAAAGACGACAAGGAAGTTATCGCTCCGCCTGCAGACGATGCCGACACCTATGCGCTCAATCGCGAAAAGCCGAACGAACGGCGAGGCGGCGGCTGGACGGTCGCGCTGCGTCGCCGTGGAAAGAAGATCGTGCGGCTGTTCAAGGACAGTATCTACGGATCGTCCGAAGCGGCTTACGCCCAGGCACGTGCCTATCGCGATGCCATCATCACCGCCCTGCCCCCCCCGACCAATCTCGAGCAGGCGGTGAAAATCCGCAAGAACAACAAGAGTGGCATCTCAGGCGTGCGCCGGGTCGAGACCGAAGAGGGTGACGTCTGGCAGGCGACGCTGATGACCAATGAGGGCCAGAAACGCGAGAGCTTTTCCATCGGCCGGCTTGGCGAGGAAGCTGCGAAGTCAGTGGCGATCGCGCAGCGCATGCGCTGGCTAAAGGCGTTGCCAGTCAAACATCTGGCCTATGCCCATCATGCTGAAGAGATCACACGCCAGAACTTTGACCACCAACTCGATGTCGTTGCCGATGTCGCACCGCAGGTGCAGATCAGCGAGGAGGAGGTCGTTGCCCGCATCGCTGCGATCAATGCCCGCTTTGATACCTATCGCCCTCCCCGGCTAAAAGTTCGTGTCAAAAGCTACGGTCGTGGACTATTGGCGGTGGCTGTCTCTGATGGCGGTTCGCCGGCAAAGCGGAAATTGGTCACCCTCAACACGGTGAAGCTGATGCATGGCGGAGCGTTGGCCGCTGCCACCACAATCAGGGACGTCATCGAACAATTCTACAACCCCGGTGTAGGTCATTGGTTTGCCACTGAGCACGGCAATGCGCTGCTCGCGCCGGAGAGCTTTGATCCAGCGATCGGGTTCAACGTCACCGTCTGGGTTCCGGAGAAGCTTCTCGGTTCTGCCTGACTGAGCGTCCATCGATCAAAACCCCAAACTCAAACCTTTGCCGAGCCTCCGAGCCAAAACATAGCGGCGCGACAGTTCCTGCCGTTGAGCATGATCGGCTATGCGTGCCACTTTGACGATCCGGCCGATACGGTCGGCAAGATTCTGATCCAGACGCTCTGTATTCCTGATCAAATCCCGCGGATCGGAACCACCGAACCGTTTTTGCAGCGCCGATACGATCGCGTTGGCCTCGTCCATCGCCTGCTTCCCCTCCGGCGTGTCCATGATTTTCGCGAGAAACACGTTCTTTTCCTCGTGCGGCTTGGCCTCGAGCTCGCTGAGGATGCGTTGGCTACGAGGCGTCAGCCCCGGTACCTCGATCACATCCTGCTTTTCCCGTTTCCAGGTTTCACTCTCCCTCTCTCGATCAAGATGCCGTGCCCAGGCCTCGACGGCAAATCCAACGTGAGCACCAAGCGCGATGGCCGCATGGCGAGCCTCCTTGCGCTGGCCGTTGTCACCGAACATGCCGGTCTTCCCGAGGAGTGGCCCGAACTGTTCCGGCATTTCCGCCGTGGCACGGCCAAGCAACTGGATATCGCCCCCCTGCCCGATGATCATCGACTTCAGGACGGCGGACACGACGGCCGGATCGGCGTAGACCTTGCCGGCCATCTGCCGCACCGTTTCCATCTTTCGGTCCAAGTGCGTAATAGCCTTCGCCTGAGCAACCTCCTCGATGGTCTTGGCATAATGCGTGACCGCCGGCACCAGCGGCTCGACCTTCTCGACGCTCGGCTTTGTGTCCTGCAGACTGGTCGGGTCAAGCCGCACATCGATCTCGCTGCGGATGATGCCTTCCAGCAGACCGCGCCGGTCGGCAAACGCCTTGGTGTAATCGAGCGTGGTTTCCTTGGCGCCCGAGCGGCCAAGGCTGGTGCCAAGCGCTTTCATATCCTTCAGCTCATCCTGCCCAGCATAGAGCCGAACCTGATCACGATGACGGGTCATGGCGACATAGGTCAGATGACGATCCATGGTGGCCGATGCCATGACGAATGCCCTATCGACGGTGGCGCCTTGGGATTTGTGGATGGTGGTCGCATAACCATGGTCAAAAGCCTGGTAACTTTTGACCGGTAGAGTGACGTCACGGGTCATGTTCAGCCCGTTGCCGTCGAGCCGCATTTGTATTGCGTCTGGCTCGACGGCCAGGACCGTTCCCAACATGCCATTCTTCACGCCGAGGTCGCGATTGTTCTCCAGAAGCACGATTCGGTCACCGGGCGCGAATGATCGCGCGCCGTCATTGGTCTGGTAGGCGCGCTCTGACCCTAGCATGTTATCCTGCCCCAGCTGCCCATCCTCTCCACGCGCCAGCTTCCCCTTTTCCTGCAGCGCTTCGCGGATGTCGGCATTGATCGCCCTGACATCGATACGACGATGCGCCAAAGCGATGCGAGAACCGGACGGACGCTGATCGAGATCGGCAAGATAGTCGGCTACGAGATCTACGCGCGTTGCGTCCCTATCGGCAAGGAAACGCACATCCCCCCGCTCGGCATATTTCTCCAGGCCTCCCTGCGTCCGATGGGTGGCAAAGGCGGTCGACGCCTCTCGCTGCCACTCCTGTTTCTGCCGGCGGATTTCCGACAGCTCGACCGCGCCGACTTGCTCGACGATCGCCCGGAACGGCGAGCCGGCGCCGATCGCCTGCAGCTGTTCGTGATCACCAACCAGTACCAGCTTGGCGCCTTTCGCCTGCACCTCGCCGACGAACATCGCCAACTGCCGGCTGCTGACCATGCCGGCCTCATCGATGACAAAAATATCCTGCGGGCCAAGCTCGCCCCTGTCCCGCTGCCAGCCGTAATCCCAGGATGCCAATGTGCGTGATGCGATACCCGAAGATTCCTCCAGACCCTCGGCCGCCTTGCCGGCAAGCGCCGCACCATGGACGCGATATCCCTGACGCTCCCAAGCATCACGCGCCGCCGCCAACATGGTCGATTTGCCAGCACCCGCAAAGCCAACGACGGCCGCGATCTGCTCCGACCCGGTGATGTGCTCGACGGCGGCACGCTGCTCCTGGCTCAAGCCGGCATTGGCGACGTTGCGATCGCGATCCTGTTCGGACATGCGTCCATCGTTCACGCTCTGTTGAAGTGATACGGCAACACCCGCCTTGATTGCGTCATCCTGTACGCCCAGAGCGGCCGCGACGTTTTCGACGTTGATGCCATGGCGTTGTGCACCCCCCATCTCAGATGCGCGCGACGCCATGGTGTGTTCGATCTCCACCATCTCCTTTGTTGAATAGCGCGCCAGTTCGCCATCCTGTTCCGGCCGCAGTTCCACCAGTGCCGGCAACGCCATGACGGCTGCAAAGGCATTCTGGAATTCCTGACCATCGTCGATGTAACGATGCAGCGTGCGCGCCACGTCGTGCCGATCGAACACGCTCTTTTCGCCAGTGATCAGTGTCAGCGCCTGCTCCGGTTTTTCACGGATCAGCGCCGCGTTCTTCTTTGCCGCCGCTGCCTCGTTGCGGGCGCGCGATACGCCAAGCCCGCGCCGGTCCATCTGTGAGGCATGCACGCCCATATGCTCGGTCGGTTCGATCTCGAGGCCGCGCTCCTGGTGCGAGCGATGATCGACACGGATATCGAGGCCAGCCCGCGCCAGTTCACGGTTGGCGTGGTTCTCCCAAGATTGGCGGATATCCCGCAACTGCATGTGCGAGGTCGGCTGATTGTTGTTGAGCAGCCATTTGTTCTCACGCTCGATCAGCGTCTTTTCGCCGAGGCCCTCGGCCGTCACCTCTCGCGTCGTCATCATCACATGCGCATGCACATTGCGGATGTCGGTGTCACCGGTTGGGCGGTGAATGGCAAAGTCGACGGCAGCGCCGTAACGGTCAGCGAGATCCTGCGCGAAGGCGCGGGTCAGCGCGATCTGCCGCTCTCGGGAAAGCTCATGCGGCAGCGCCAGTTCGAATTCGCGGGCAACGCGGGCATCCTTGCGTTTTTCCGCCTGCTCCACCGCATTCCACAAAGCGGCCCGGTCCTTTGCCCATTCCGCCTCAACCCCTTCCGGAGCCAAGATCTCGCAACGATCGACGCCGCGCTTGGCGGTAAAATCATGCATAAGGCCATCGCGTTCGTTCAAAAGGCGGCTTGCGGTGCGGTAGGCGACCGCCGCCACGGCGCTGCGGCCGCCGCTGCGCGCCACCGGCTTCATGCTGCAATGATAAATTGCCATGACCGCCTCCGGACGAGGAAAGAGCGTTTTTGAGCGCTGAGTTGCGCAGCAACTCGTAAGTGCGCCCTTGGAACTCTTTTCGCTTCGCTCCCATCGTTACGGGACTTCCCGCTGCGCGGACACCGTAGGATTCACAGTATTGCGACAAATTCTCAGCGTCGTAGCCTCAGTGCGTACCAAAGGAGGTAAGCATGACCAACTCGGATATCACGACAATGGCGTTGCTGATCGACGCTAACACCACGTCGCCAAAATTTGCTCCGGCACTTCTTTCGGAGATCACCCAATACGGAGTAGTCGGCGTCAGGCGCATCTATACCGACTGGACAATTGCAGCGTCGAACGGATGGAAGGAATTCCTGGCGCTCTACGCCATTCAACCGATGCAGCAGTACACTGACAGCCCCGGCAGGAATGCCGCCGATGGTGCGTTGATCATCGATGCGATGGACCTGTTGCATACGGGACGCTTCTCCGGCTTCCTCCTCGTATCCAGCGATGACTCCCTCGCCCGACTGGCCCTACGCATCCGACAACAGGGTGTCATGGTCTACGGCTTTGGCGAGCGACATACGCCCCGCTCATTCATCACCGCCTGCGACCGGTTCGTCTACCTCGACACACGGGAACCATCATCTTCTGAGCCGGAAAGTGTAGAGCCGCAGGACGCCGGTCGCAGTCCGCTTCGCGCGCTAATCGACAAGCGCGTGATGGCGAAAGCGAAGGAGGTATGCCCGCCCCCCGGCCAGCAGAGGCTGGCAAAACAACGGTGCAGGTTTGACGACCCGGTCTTCGACGAAATCGCGCAAGCGGTCTACGCCATCGCCGACCAGGACGGCCGAGCGACACTGGGCGCTGTGGGTACGCAAATCCTCAAGCAGATGCCGGGTTTCGATGTCCGCGACTATGGCTATGCCAAGCTGAGCGATCTCGCGGAGGACTGCTTCTTCCTGGAGGTCGAACGGGTCGGCGACATCATGCAGGCGATCACCGTCAGGCTCGTATCGATCCATTCGGACGTACCGATACCCATGGACGATCACGGGAGGCATGAAGATCGTCGGCAAAGTGGCGGCCAATGACCCGCAAGCCTATCCCGCAAAGGATTGCCGAACTCGAAGAGCGGCGACGGGTTCTGATGACGCGTCTGGGCAAACAGGAGCGCGCCCGCGACACGCGACGAAAGATCCTCATCGGCGCTCTTGTTCTCCACCGGCTGGAGAATGCCAGGGATCCAGCTTTTTCGATGCGGTTGCGCGACTGGTTGCGCGCCGAGCTTCCCGGGTTTCTCACCCGGGAAGGCGACAGCCAGATGTTTGACGACATTCTCGGTTCTGGACCAGCTCAACCTGGACACGATCGTGAGGAAGGTCGATGAGCTTTTCCCATATCCTCAAGTCGCTGTTGGCCGCGCCATTATTCGTGCTCATCTGTATGATCATCGGAACGGTGTTTTCCGCGCTGATCCTGCTGATCAATTCTGCCATCCTGGTCATCGGTGACGTATCACCAGGACGGATCAGCGAAACGATTGCGTTGGTCGCCCAGTATGTCCCGATGGTCTTTGGCATTCTCGGCGCCCTCTCCGCCTTCATGACGGACGGTCCAATCCCTGCCGTGTTCGGGACTGCGCGATGGGCGGACAGGAAGGAGAGGAAACAGCTCACGGCCGGGAACGATGGCCTCCTGATCGGCCGCGATCCGCAGACAGGCGAACTCCTCCGTTATGACGGACCGGCGCATTTGCTGACCATGGCGCCAACCCGAACCGGCAAGGGCGTCGGCACGATCATTCCCAATCTGCTGACGGCGGATAGATCGGTGATCTGTATCGACCCAAAGGGCGAGAATGCCAAGGTCACCGGCCGCGCACGGCAGATGTTTGGGCCGGTCTTCTACCTCGATCCGTTCGAGGTCACCGGCCGGCCAGGTTCGGCATTCAATCCGCTCGATGGTCTGATGGCCGACGGGATGGATGTGGCCGAAGATGTCGGCATGCTCGCCGACGCAATCGTCGTAGACGAACCGGGCATGTCTGGTGATGCGCATTGGAACGAGGAAGCGAAAGCGCTGATTGCTGGCCTACTGCTCCATATCGTTGCAGCTGAGCCACCAGGCGAAAGCAATCTTGGCACGCTGCGCAAACATCTGACGCTGGCACCTCAATCGTTCGCAGCATTGCTGGCGGACATGCAGGTCATGCCGGACTGCAACGGGCTGATCGCCCGGACCGCCAACAGGCATCTCGGCAAGTCCGATCGCGAGGCGTCCGGCGTGTTGTCGGCGGCGCAGCGGCACACCCATTTTCTCGACAGCCCACGCATGACGACCGTCATGGCACGATCGGATTTTGCCTTCTCGGATCTGAAACGGCGGAACGCATCGGTGTTCCTGGTGCTGCCACCAGATCGGCTTTCGACCTATTCGCGATGGCTGCGGCTGCTCATTACCCAGAGCCTGACCGACATGGCACGCGACGCGACCACGCCCCGCCACCCGGTGCTCTATCTCCTCGATGAGTTTGCAGCTCTCGGCCACCTCGCTCCGGTTGAACGCGCCATGGGCTTGATGGCCGGTTATGGCGTGCAACTCTGGCCGATCCTGCAGGATATTCATCAGCTACGGGCGGCGTATGGGAAACGCGCCGGCACGTTTCTATCGAATGCGGCCGTGCTTCAGGTGTTTGGGGTCAATGATGTGGAAACGGCCGAACTCATCGGCAAGGCGATCGGAAAGACCGATGCAGTCTACACCACACAGTCCTGGGGCGATGGAAAGACATCGACATCGCAGCACATATCGGCGCGGGATCTGATCAACCCGGATGAGATCATGCGGTTGCCGCCGGACCGGATGATATTGCTTCGGCAGGGACAACGGCCGATTTGGGCTGAGAAGTTGAAATACTTTGAGGACGCGGAGTTTGAGCAATGGCTCTAGTAAGGCTCGCGTTGATTGATCGGAGGATGTAGTGCCTATTTACGGTGGATGATCGTTTCGACAATCGCTGCCACGAATGCGAAACCAACGACAATCAACGTCGAAATGCCCAGCCCTCCGGATAAGTCCGTGACTTTGCCATCGCCGCTAACTCCTCCAATTGAGAAACTCAGCCCCAGCGACTGAAACGTCTGCTGAGCTCGCAGCTACCCCGAAGGTCGCAACCAAGGCCCTGCGTAGAGTATATTCTGGCTCCGGTATTAGCGGAGAATTAGCTAAAAGCCCGCAATTGTTAGGACGGGGGCAGCAAGCACGAACCAGTCGACCGCTCCAATGGGAGCCTCAGTGCACCTATACCAACACAGACGCTGAATGCTGAGATACCAATCGTCGTTGGAGCAAGTTGATGGCCGGCTTTTTTCGGCGGTCGAATGTTGGGCCGCAGCCCCTTTTTCAATCGAGATCAAAACCCCTTAGCCCGGCAACTCCGATCCATCACTCTTCCTGCTCAGCAGAGGTGCCGGGATCGCCTTTGTTTGCCTCTCTGAGCCGAAGCTCTTTCTCTATTGCCTCACGGATAAATGCCGCGACCTGATAATTGCCAACCAGTGCCTTTATCCTTGCACGTGTTTCCGGCGAAAGGCGGACCTTGGTTTCTTCAACGTTGAGCGGCGGACGTCCCATATTCGACAGTCGATATCCGTTGTTATTCGGCCTCACGATGTAGCGTTGACGCAATAAACGGGGACGTTTACTATCGGGTCGCTATCGGCCGAATGACGTGCTCCAACACGTTACTCGGCCTGACCACATTCAAGCTATTGGGAGCTCAAATCATGGCTGATTCTGAGACTAGCAGAACTTTGCCTGAAGATGCCCGCAGAAAACGCAAAATTCGCACGGGTCGTGACACCGAACTTCCATCGCGGATCACTCGGCAAAACCTTTTGAGGGCAACCGCGAAAGTATTGCTGTCGCGTACCTCCGAATTGGAGAAGTCACCAGAGCGGAACGTGCCAGGTCCAACGTCAACGGCACGCCTTTGGCTCAACTGGTATCAAGCCCATCAGCGACGGGTCCGTATTACCAAGTATCAGCAGAAGATCGAGGCGAAGGTGCGAGCGATGGCCGGGGCATTTCCGGTGGTCCGAATCGAGATCTCCGCCGATGAGCCGGATGTGACCGTCTATTCGCTTGCCGAAATCAATCGACTGAAATCCCGCGTTGCTCCGGAAAAATTGGCAGCCGCACGATCTCTTATGCGGAAACGTCGGGAGAATTGGAATGCTGCCGATAGGAAGCTTGGGTACAGCCCTGCGCTAGCTTTCGAGCACGATTTGGCGGAACAGGAACAACGGCTGTCGCGCGTGCTTTCCTTATCGAAACCGAAAACATCTGTAGAAGTTGCTGCGAAATTGCATTGCCTTTTGAGCATGCACGATCCCGGCAATAAATTCACTGATGCCCCGTGGGCAGATTTGAGAAGAATATTGCTCGACCTCATCGAGGTTATTCGGTCCCCTACTCTGTAAAAATCCCCCTGCCAATCCTTGCCACGGTTTCTTATAGGTGCCGCGCCGCAGGGTGATTCAGCCGGGGCACGGCATCCGCTGTATCAGTGATACCAGACTAACCGGAAACCTCGGTTTCACCCCGCTCGCCCTGGAGCACGAGCTAAGGAACAGATACTCTTGGGAAAGAATCTGCCTGTCCATCTCAGTGCACGACGCTGACCAGCTTACTCCACACCGAACATAGGGTTTCAGACGCACCCAAAGACAATCTACCTCGTCGCATCGAAAAGTAGCATTACGATATTTGCCGTTCAAATTTTGCGACGATGCGAATGGCAAAATCTCTCACGGAAATGGCTTCGATTTCCCGATACTTTTTCTTTCCCTGGAATGAAGTGATCAGAGCAAGCGGCAAGAAGGTCACCCCATAATCTCTTTCGAATAATAAACGTATATCTATTTTTGAGAAAAATTCATGTTCATTGATACGATGCCTAGACGCAATTTCCTGAATATATATTCGGAATCTTCCCCCGATATAAATTCGAAATTGTTGAATGTATCTGACGAAGATACTTTTCTAGCGTCGATATTTTCGTAATAATTATTCAAGACGGATTGAATAAATTCAATAACGAAATCTATTTTTCCGGGTCCACAGTGAAACCTCTCAGTCAGTACGCTGCCTTTGGAAGAATCGTCTCTTGCAAAAACTGCGTCAGGAAACTCGGCTCATTCCGGCATTTGGCGACACATTGATCAAGAGCGATCAAGTCAGCGGCGAGTAGCCAACTGGACATTTATCCGACTGACAGAGACACCAGAATAGCGCGGCTCTGGACCGATTCGGACACTTCTGCGGTAGCAGCTAGATCACCCCGGACGATCGCTGAGGCACCCCGCCCGTGCTTCATCACAGCCCCGCATAGTTCGAAAATACGCCGGCGAACCAGAGCAAAACCGATCCCGGCATCTTTCGCAAATGCCTTCCATCCATCGGCATCCATCTCAGCCAAGGTCGCTCGCTTCCCAATCCTCATGGCCATTTTTGACGACAAGTCAGGGTAGGCTACCGTCGAAAGCAAATCATACAGTGGCGCCATTCTGGGTCCCTGGTCGTCGTAAAGGATCGAGTAATTCTTGCCGTGAGCATCGGCATTTCCGACAATGAGATTGAAAATCGCTGCATCCAGCAGCTTCGCGATATCCGTCGCCGGCCGCGCCGACACACGCCGCAGCAGCTCAAAGCAATCCTTGAAGGTCGGCCCGCCTTCGCTGGCATATTTGCTTTCCGGTGGCACCCCGAGCGCCTGACAAAAATCTTCCTGGTGGACACGGTGCATGACGCCGAGATCATCGCGCACGCGATCATATCGCTCGACCAAGAGGAATGGACGGCCCTCCGCAGTCCTTGCCTCTACCGGGGCAACGTCAAGGCCTATCGCGGCGGCGAGGCTCATCACGAATGCTTCGTTTTCGGTCGTGCCTTTAAAACGCGCTATCGGCGGCTTGAGAATGTGCGTGGTCGGTTGCCCCGGCAATGGAAGGGCAATCCGCCCATTAATGACCACAACAGGCACCTTCGATTGCGCGCCAGCCAAAGATAGCCTCAACCCCTCCTCCCCGGCTAGTAGAGGCCTGTTAGGAAGAGCGTCCAGTATTCGGACGATCCCGGCATCATCCAGTGGTGTCGGCTGAGTCCCGGCATTCACCGTTACATCAGGCGGCAACTCACCGTCCGGCAGCAGCTGAAGCGCACCGGCGACGTCGCCGCCTAAACGATCGAGAAGCGCGAAGTCGTTCCCTGGCGAAACGCCCAGAGCCTGTGCAGCAACCAGGCGCTGGCTCTCTTCAGGGAGAAGCCCACCAAAAAATGGGCGGCATTCGCGACGAGAGAATTGTTCCGGCCGCTTCGGCAAAGAGGCGGAAAGCGGCGGCGTCGCCTGATCGCCAAGCCATGCGTCTGCATACTGAAAAGCGATATCACCGTGTTTGTCCTGGGTAAACTGGCCGACGACACGGCTATCCCACCATACGTTGAGAACCTTAGTCGTCATCGCCTGCGCTCACCAGGTTCCAAAATGTCGATCGAACAACCGAGCGTTTGCAGAACTTGCAATACTTTTCCGATCTGCGCTGTCGGCTTGCCGGCTTCGAGATCGACAATGAACCGCAGGCCAACCCCCGCGACACCGGCAAGCTCGTCCTGCCGCAAGTTTTGTTCCTTGCGTGCGGTTCTAACCAGGGCGCCGATATCGGCTGGACTATTCACTTGTTTTGCCATTTAAATTTCCCGATCGGGAAAATAACAGCGTATGCGCCGGATTGTCCAGAAAATTTTCCCGATCGGGAAAACACCCCATGTGAACGAGAAAACATCCACCAAAATTCCCGAACGGGAATATTTTCGTTTAGTAAAAGTGCTCTGCAAACCAAAAAAGAGCGTTAACGTTGACGCATCAACGTTGATCTTAACGCATCATGACGCTTTACGCAGAATACTCAGACGCCCGCTCGATCCATCAACTCTTTCAATGCTTCAGGGTAAGACATCCTGTTCTGTTCGCAGAACTGCAAGAACCGGTTGAAGGTCGTCACTGGCGGTCGGATATTGAGATTGGCAGACGGTTCAGACGGCTTTCGCCGTGTCAGCTTTTGTATAGGCTCTCGAGCAACGAACCCGTGTCGATCACCGATCGCGTCGACCTTGGCATCGGTGACGCCAAGACTGTCGTCTTTGTCAGGGGTGATATTGGCAAGCCTGCCGCCAAATCCTAAATTTTTCCCGCTCATGCCGCTTCCTTCGCGCCAATTACCAGATTGACCAGTTCCTCAGCCAGCCGGAACGCGTTGTCACGCGCTGCCGGCAAACCATTGACATCGCGGCTATCGAGCTCATTCAAATCGAGTTGGTAGAAAAACATAGCTTTGTAAGCTGAGCGCTCATTCAGGTGGTTGCGAAACATTGGCACTTCGCTCGCTTTAAGCTGGGATGTAATCTGCCGCTCCAATTTAGTTGCGATTGCAGGCGACGTCCGTGTGAACAGGATTTGATAGGGTATGATCTTCTCAAATGCCTGCTCTTCTTCCTGAATGAGGTTGATCGCACGCGCGGCGAGCTCAGCATCCGTTGGGCTTGCTTGAATAGGGATGACGACCAGTTGAGCTCTAGCGAGCGCCCTGGACATAAGCCGGCTTGCTGTTCCCTCTAGATCGACAAAAACGAACTGGAACTTTTTACGATACTCATCGAGCTTTGCTGTGATGGAACTCTCGGTGACGTCGCCATCGACAAGCACCGGATTTCGGGAAGAACCCGCCCTCCAACCCTTGATCGCTCTATTGGGATCGCAATCCAAAATAACCACGCTAGCCCCCTGCTCCGCCAGAGAGGTTGCAAGAACTAGTGTAGCGGTCGATTTCCCTGCCCCGCCTTTAGGATTAGCTACGGTGATGACAGGCATATCCGATCCCCATTTCCGGTTTAACGTTGACGCATTACCACGCATCATGATGCCTTACAACGCTTCACCGTCAACGCGCGTCAATCATAACGCAATTATGTGTTGCCAACCAAATTTGCAACGGTCTGAATTGATGCCACTTTTCTAGTTAGGCAATGTTTTTCATATGCCCCGGCACACCCCCGTAAACCTCGATTATCCCGCTCAAAAGAGCGCTCATTAAGCTGATTACTGGTCGGATCTCAGGCCGAACAATACCGACATGCTTGGCTTCTGTTCGATGGCATTCCGCTGAGCAAATCCTGATCCGCGGTATTCAAGAATCAAAAAATGAGTTTGATGATCAAACGCCCCGCCATGTTCTTCTTTCGTTCTACGTAGAATTCTACAGTTTCCAGAACTCGTGGAATCGTAGTCCAATGGACCACATGAAAACATTTCGGAGAGAGCGGCGCACCTTCGTTAGTCGTCAAATGGTGTCAAACCAATGGTGCACTGGTTTCCGCAGAACCTTGAAGCGATCGCATAAACATTCTGCCCCAAGCCGAAACTACAAACTAGCAAAAGGAAAAACGCAATGGCGAATGCACTTTTGAATATCCGCATCGTTCAGCCGCGAATGATTTCATTGAAGCAAGCAGCAGACTATGTCGGCCTGCCACTGAAACGATTTCCAAGGATCTGCTCGGTCCGACCAGTCGAAATGCCTGAAAGCGAGAAGCGGTATGATATCCGCGATCTCGATCAGTGGCTCGATCAACTCAAAGCGGGCGACACCGAAGCCGATCAGGACATCTTGGAGCGACTGGGATGACAAAGGCGGAACGGAGACGATCCAACAAATACAAGGGCTGGCAGATCTTCCGGGATAGGAATGGTGACTGGCGCTGCTATCACCGCAAAACTAGAGCTACGATTGATTGCCGAAAGTTCGAAACCTACTCGCTCGCATTTGACATGGAGATCCACCGGATCAACGAGACGATGATCGAGAAACAAAGCAAGCCGGGAACGCTTGGCATGCTAATAACAAAGTATCGTGCCGGCACAAGATTCCAAAAAGAACTCGCACCGCGCACCCAATCTGACTACCAAAAATGCTTCGATTACCTCCAGGCTATAGAGGACACGCCGCTGGACCGGTTCACGCCGCCGCTTGTCGCGAAAATTCGAGACAAGGCACTTGAGAAGCGCCAGTTCAGGTTTGCCAACTATGTACGCTCTGTACTTTCGGTCATTTTCGATTGGGGCCTTGAGTACGGGTACACGACGGACAATCCTGCGGCGAAAGTCAAACCTGCAAGACGACCCAAAACTCTACCGGACGCCAACCGCCCATGGACGGACGCTGAGCGCGAAACAGTGCTGGCAGCCCTTCCGGCGCATATGGAGCTCGCTATCGCACTCATGATGTTCTACGCACTGGATCCTCAGGATGCATTGGCACTCCCGAGATCGGCGATAAGCGAGAAAGGTCTCGATACGCGCCGCAACAAAACCGGCCGCCCGATTTACCTTCCTCTATTTGAACCCGTCGCATCAGCCATGGCGCGGGCACCGAAACACGATGCCGTTACAATCTGCGCTAACAGCTGGGGCCGCCCTTGGACCTATAGCGGTTTCAGCTCAAGCTGGATCACGTTGAAAGGAAAGATGGAGGCAGAGGGTGTCATCCAGCCAGGACTGACACTCAAAGGGCTCAGACACACAGTGGCAACCATCTTGGCCGAAATGGGCAAGGACCACGGAACGATCGCGCTCGTGCTTGGCCATGCCACCGAAGCGATGGCAAAACACTATTCGAGACGCGCGGACATGACTCGGCGTGCAACATCCGCGGTCAGCGATTTTGAGGCCGAATTGAACAAACGGAAAACGAACTCTGTCAAACAAACAGTTTGAAACTGTCAAATCTCTAAACTGAGAAGGTAATGAGAAAGTGAAAAACAATATCTACGTCAAGGACATAGAATGGTGCCCGGAGGCGGATTTGAACCACCGACACGCGGATTTTCAATCCGCTGCTCTACCAACTGAGCTATCCGGGCATCTTGGCTTTTTTCGAAGCCTACCAGCCGTTTCCGGCTGACCAGAGGATGTTTCCTCCGGGAGCGAGCGGGGTTATAACATCTTGTTCGGCCATGGCAAGCGCCCCATTGCAATTTTTTGACAGTTCCACGATTTTATCAAAATCGACCTGTGCAAAACCGCGAAAACGCCTGCAAACCAAGCGCTTACATCAATTATCGTCGAAGTCGTCCGCCTTTGATTCATCGTCCGCGACCGGGATGGCATAGGAACCCTTCAGCCATTTCGACAAATCGAGCGTACGGCAGCGATCAGAGCAGAAAGGATAGTGGTCACGCGCCGACGGCTTTTTGCAGACGGGGCATGGCATGGTCTTGCGCAAGGGTTCCACCTTGCCGCCAGTCCTGATCGGATCAGACATGGATCGTCCTTTCAATATTCGTCCGAGAGCCGCCATCCCTTTAAAGGGAGCGACCAGCCCGCTTGCGGGCCAGTCTGTTGCGGCATCTCACGTGGCTCAGCCCTCGGCCCAGCCGGTCGTCACGTCAAAACCCTCGCCGGACAGCAGGCCAAGCGTCTCATAGAGCGGCAGGCCGACGACATTGGTATAGGAGCCGACAAGTTTCTGCACGAAGCCACCGGCGATACCCTGAATGGCATAAGCGCCTGCCTTGCCACGCCACTGGTCGGAGGCGAGGTAGTGTTCGATCTCGTCGCCGGACAGGCGTTTGAAGCGCACCTTGGTTTCGACGACGCGAATGCGCGCCTGACCACCGGGGGTAATCAGGCAGATGCCGGTATAAACCTTGTGGCCGCGACCGGAGAGGAGATGCAGCGCTGAAGACGCTTCATCCGAGTATTCCGTCTTCGGCAGAATGCGCCGCCCGACGGCCACCACCGTGTCGGCCGAGAGAATGTAACTATGGCGCCATTCGAGATCGCCCTTCAGCACAGCAAGCGACGCTTCCGCCTTTTCCGTCGCAAGACGACGGGCGAGCGAGCGCGGATGCTCCGACTTCTTCGGGGTCTCGTCGATATCCATCGGCATCAACCGAGCCGGCTTGATGCCGGCCTGGTTGAGCAGGTCGAGTCTGCGCGGAGACCCGGAGGCCAGGATGAGTTTCTGTTCCTGTGCCATGAAGACCGCTTACTTGAAGCGGTAGGTGATCCGACCCTTGGTCAGATCGTACGGGGTCATTTCCACCAGAACCTTGTCGCCGGCGAGAACGCGGATACGGTTCTTGCGCATGCGGCCGGCGGTGTGAGCGATGATCTCGTGTTCGTTTTCCAGCTTCACGCGGAAAGTCGCGTTCGGCAACAGTTCCGTCACGACGCCCGGGAATTCGAGAACTTCTTCTTTAGCCATCTAGAGCTTGTCTTCCTGTTTTCTTGAATGCGGAATAGGCCGCCGAACCGGCAGCCTTGAGAATTTGCGCGGAAACTACACAATCAGCGGCGCTTTGTGAACATTGATTCTCGGTCTTGTTCGCAAGCGCCGAAATCAATGCTTTTGCGGCACCCGTCAGGGCGTTTGCGCACGGTGGCGCAGACGACGCGCCAGACGTTCATCGATCAACGCCCAGAGCCGGTCCCGCACACCGCGATAGGCTTCCAGCCGCTGTTCGCGCGAACCGGTCTCCACAGTCGGATCGGGCGTCGGCCAGTAGATCACCTCGACCGCGTTCGACCGCGTCAGTTCAAGGGCCGCGTGATGCGCCTCAGGTGCCAGCGTGATGATCAGGTCGAAAAAATCGTCCTCGAGGTCTTCCATCGTGCGCGGCACATGGCGTTTTTTCAGCTCTAGCCCGAGCTCCTCCAGCACGACGCCTACAAACGGATCAGCGTCGCCGGCCTTCACCCCGCCCGACTGGATATAGATATCAGGTGGCAGAAGGTGTTTTGCAATGACTTCCGCCATTGGCGAACGAATGGCGTTCATACCGCAGACGAACAGGATCGCGTTCGGGCGCTCTATATGGGTTTCGAAAGGAGGGCTATCCATGGTCTCCATGGAGGCTACCCCTTCCAATAGAGCACGCTGACCAGCGTGAACAGCCGGCGGGCGGTATTGAAATCCACCTCGATCTTGCCCTTCAGCCTTTCCTGCAGGGTTTCCGAGCCTTCGTTGTGCACACCGCGACGGCCCATGTCGATCGCCTCGATCTGGCTCGGCGTCGAGGAGCGGATCGCCTCGTAATAACTTTCGCAGATCAGAAAGTAGTCCCTGATGATACGGCGAAACGGCGTCAGCGACAGGATGTGGGTGGCGACGTCACCGCCCTCTTCCGTGGTGATGGCGAAAACGAGGCGTGGGCCTGCCACCGCAATGCTCAGACGATAAGGCCCGCCATCATGGCCGATCGGCTCGAAGCGGTTTTCCTCGACGAGATCGAAAATGGCGACGGCGCGTTCATGCTCGACATCCGGCGTCGACCGGCCGACGCTGTCGTCGAGCACGATGTCGCAGAGCCGGAAGTCGCCAGCCGCCATGGGTCAGCTCTCCTGGTTGAGCCGGATGGCAACGGAACGGGCATGGGCATCCAGCCCCTCGGAATGGGCAAGGGTGATGGCCGCCGGCCCAAGTGCCCGCAGCTGCTCCGGGCCGAGCCGCAGGATCGAGGTGCGCTTGACGAAATCGAGCACGCCGAGGCCCGACGAGAAACGCGCAGACCGCGCCGTCGGCAGGACGTGGTTGGAACCGCCGACATAATCCCCGATCACTTCCGGCGTGTGGCGGCCGACGAAAATAGCACCGGCATTGGTGATTTTTGCCATCAGCGCGTCGGGATCGGCAACGGCAAGTTCCAGATGTTCGGCGGCGATGCGGTTGGCGAGCGGGATCGAGTCGCTGAGATCCTTCACCAGAATGATCGCGCCAAAATCGCGCCAGCTGGCGGCAGCGGTTTCTGACCGCGACAGGGTTTTCAGCTGGCGTTCGACGGCAGCCTCGACCGCGCGACCGAATTCGGCATTGTCGGTGATGACGATCGACTGGGCGCCGGCATCATGTTCGGCCTGGGCCAGAAGGTCGGCGGCGATCCAGTCCGGATCGTTTTCAGCATCGGCAATCACCAGCACTTCAGACGGGCCGGCGATCATGTCGATACCGACAGTGCCAAAGACATGGCGCTTGGCGGCAGCGACATAGGCATTGCCGGGGCCGACGATCTTTGCCACCGGCGCGATGGTTTCGGTGCCATAGGCGAGAGCGGCCACGGCCTGCGCGCCGCCGACACGATAGATTTCCGTGACGCCGGCAATGCGGGCGGCAGCCAGCACGGCGGGATTGATGGCACCGCCACCGGCGGGCACGACCATGACCATGCGCGGCACGCCGGCTACGCGAGCCGGTACGGCATTCATCAGCACCGAGCTTGGATAACTGGCGGTGCCACCCGGCACGTAAAGACCGACCGCCTCGATGGCCGTCCAGCGCGAACCGAGGCCGACGCCGAGCGCGTCCTCATAGATATCGTCCTTGGGCATCTGGCGGGCATGGTGTTTTTCGATGCGTTCGGCCGCAAGCTTCAGCGCGTCGAGCACTTTGGCATCCGTGGCGGCGACGGCGGCATCGATCTCTGCTTCCGTCACCTGCAGGCCGACGGTGTTAAAATCCACCTTGTCGAAACGCAGCGAATAATCGGCGAGTGCTGCGTCGCCACGCACCTGCACGTCCTTGATGATATCGCGCACCACGGCGTTGACGTCTTCCGACACTTCCCGCTTCGTCGTCAGGAAAGTCTTGAATTTTGCCTCGAAATCGGCCGCCTGCTGTTCAAGCCAGATCGCCACTCGTCATCCCCTTACACATTCAATTCAGTCTGCCAATTCAGCCTGCCGGTTACGCGCCTTATCAGGCGTGATCCGGCCTGTTGGTGGTTTCCCAGGCGCCGCCGGTATCGGCCAGCTGTGCCTCGATGCATTCGACGTCGAGGCTGATGGCGGCGTCACCGGCCAGCGTCAGCTCGATCGTGCCATCTGGCCCCTCGCCCTTCTGTTCGAAGCGGATGGCCAGCAGTGCATGCACCGCCTCGTCATTGCCACGGCTGACACCGAGCGAGCGCACGGCCTGCACGCGCTTGAACACCAAAAGCGCGCGGCGGCGCTCATGCCCCTTGGCACGGCGATCGCTCTTTTCCCAGACGAAACGGTTGACGGCCACCGAGAACTGCTGGTGCTTGGCATCCCAGGCGATATCCGGTGCCTTGAAGACGCTGTCCTGCATATGCGCCGAGACGATATCGAGATCGTCCTTGTCCATGGCCAAAAGCCTGAGATCGCTCATTGCAGGTTTCCATCCTTGGCGCGCTTTCCACGATGGAAAACGGCACATCTATTCATGGCTCTGGAAATAGGATGGCACGAGACGAGAAGCAACAGCAATGCGGCAAAGGTGGCATGATGCGGTGAAGCGCGGGCGGAGCGATTTTGACGCCCCGCCCTGCCGGTATTGGCCTATGACGGGAAGTCGGCGCCGAGGCTGGCGCCCTTCAGGCTTTCCACCTGCGCCAGACGTTCCTTCAGCTTGGATGTCACGCCTTCGAAAGCGAACTTGCCGAGCACGAGATGGCGTGGCGGCTTGTCGCTTTGCGTGGCCGCAATCATCGCCTCGCCGGCGCGCACCGGATCACCCGGCTGCTGGCCGCTGTAACCGGCGGTGGTTTTCATGCGGGCACCGGCCGTTTCCTCGTACTCAGCGATTTTCACCGGCGTCTGTTTCAGCGAACGGCCGGCCCAATCGGTGCGGAACGGCCCCGGCGCCACGCAGGTGACATGGATGCCGAGCGGCGCGGTTTCTGCCGCAAGCGAATCCGAAAATCCTTCGACGGCATGTTTGGTGGCGGCGTAATAACCGGAACCGGGGAAGCCGGCGAAACCGGCAAGCGAGGTGATGTTGAGAATATGCCCCTGACGCCGCTGCCGCATGCCCGGCAGCACGGCCCGCGTCATCGCGAACAGGCCGAACACATTGGCATCGAACATGGCGCGGATGTCCTCTTCAACGCCTTCCTCGATCGAGGCCTGATAACCGTAACCAGCATTGTTGACGAGCACATCGATGCGACCAAAGCGGTCTTCGGCGGCTTTCACCGCTGCTTCGACCTGGGCCTGATCGGTGACGTCGAGATCGAGTGCGAGAACGTTTTCGTTGCCGTTTACCAGATCGGCAAGGCGGGCCTTGTCACGCGCGGTGACGACCGTCGGCCAGCCGCGGGCGATGGTGAGTTTGGCCAGTTCGTGGCCGAAGCCGGTCGAGCAGCCGGTGATGAACCAGACGGGATTGGATAGCGTGGTCATGAAAACTCCGTGTCATGCCTATGTCGACAATCATTGATCGCCGGCACGTTGGAGATGGTCGTTCGATGGGAACACGGATTTAGATAGGCATGCGAAAACGGGCGGCAAGAGATGCTCTGCCGCCCGTTTCAAAATGTCACGAATGCTCGAGAAAATTATTCGCTGACGCGCTCGACGATGGCGCCGCAACGCGTGAGCTTTTCTTCCAGACGCTCGAAACCGCGATCGAGGTGGTAGACGCGGTTGACCAGCGTTTCGCCTTCAGCCGCAAGACCGGCAATGACCAGCGATACCGAGGCGCGCAGATCGGTTGCCATGACCGGGGCGCCTTTCAGCTTGGACACGCCTTCGACGCGAGCCATCTGGCCCGACAGCGAGATCTTTGCGCCCAGACGCGCCAGTTCCTGCACATGCATGAAGCGGTTTTCAAAGATGGTTTCGGTGATGTGCGACACGCCCGAAGATTTTGTCATCAGCGCCATGAACTGTGCCTGCAGATCGGTCGGGAAACCCGGGAAAGGTTCAGTGACGACATCGACCGGCTGGATGCCGTTGCCATTGCGCACGACGCGCAGGCCGGTTTCCGTCTGGGTGATGGTGGCACCCGCCTGACGCAGGGCATCCAGCGCGTTTTCGAGAAGCGCGCCATTGGTGCCTTCGAGCGTCACGTCGCCGCCGGTCATGGCAACGGCCATGGCATAGGTGCCGGTTTCGATACGGTCGGGCAGGACGCGGTGACGGGCGCCGTGCAGCGACGACACGCCTTCGACGGTGATGGTCTTGGTGCCGGCGCCTTCGATCTTGGCACCCATGGCGGTGAGGCAGGCGGCGAGATCGACGACTTCAGGCTCGCGGGCAGCGTTTTCGATCACCGTCGTACCCTTGGCAAGCGTTGCCGCCATCAGCATGACATGCGTGGCGCCGACAGAGACCTTTGGGAAGGTATAGTGCGTGCCGACGAGGCCGCCCTTGGGCGCGGTGACTTCGACATAACCGCCATCGATCTCGATGGTGGCGCCGAGCGCCTGCAGGCTTTCGAGGAAGAGATCGACCGGACGCGTGCCGATGGCGCAACCGCCCGGCAGCGAAACGCGGGCCTTGCCTTCACGGGCCAGAAGCGGGCCGATGACCCAGAATGAGGCACGCATTTTCGAGACCAGCTCATAAGGCGCGACCGTATCGACGATGGTGCGGCAGGTGAACTGGATGGTGCGGGCGTAGCTTTCAGCCTGGCCTTCACGACGACCGTTGACGGAGAGGTCGACGCCGTGATTGCCGAGAATGCGCATCAGCTGCTCGACATCGGCCAGATGCGGCACGTTTTCAAGCGTCAGCGTATCGCTGGTCAGGAGCGATGCGATCATCAGCGGCAGGGCCGCGTTCTTGGCGCCCGAAATCGGAATGATGCCGTTCAGCTGATTGCCGCCGATAACTCTGATGCGATCCATTTTTGACAACGGGCCGGGCCCGCCTTTCTTGTTCTTGCGCGAAAGCGGGCGTCTTAGACGATATCCCGCGCGGCTTCAATTCGTTGAAAATACACCCGGAGAAACAGGGCTCATGAGAAAGTCGAACACAATCACGATGATTCGTCCGTTTTTGCGGCAGGAAGGCCAATCGTTGGATCTTCCTCGCCGGCGCGGCGGGCACGCGCCTGCTGTTTGCGCCGCTGCAGGTTTTCGCGCAGTTTTGCCGCAGCCCTAAGCTTGCGCTCGGCCTCGCTACGCTCGCCGCGCTTCAACAGCTGTTCTTCGGTCGCCTCTGCGCCCTTGTGAACAGGCGTTCCGGCGCGGTTCTGCTTGTCGTTTTCGTTCATGAGATCGACATAGAACAAAAGCGGCGCGACCGAAAGCCATCCCAACTTTTCCACGCAAATGTCACGAAGTCGTTTTTTGCCGCTTGCGCTCTCGAAAAACCTATGGCAATAGGCCGCATCCCAACGCGCCGGGGACATCAACCGGCTGCCAGATGCTGCTATAGCTCAGGGGTAGAGCACTCCCTTGGTAAGGGAGAGGCCGAGAGTTCAAATCTCTCTAGCAGCACCATTCCATCCCCCGGAAAACACTCAATCTTTGAGCTTTAGGGCTTTTGTAACTGCTCCTTTGGTACACCAGAGTGGTACACTTGCTATGGTTCTAAGAATGGCCAGCCCCTTTCTCAACGGCTCAATTTACTGGCTCCGGAAGAAAATTCCGGAGGATCTCCGCCCTGTCTTGAAAAAGAGGGAGGAGAAATTCAGCCTGAAGACCAGGGATCCGGCGGAAGCGAAAATTCGCTTTGCAAGAGCGCTGGCGGAAATCGAGGAACGGTGGGGCCGGCTACGCCAGGGCGTGAAGTCTCTGTCCCACAAAGAGTCCTTGGCGATGGCAGGGGAAATCTACCGACGGATGATAGCGGAAGAAGAAGAGAACCCTTGCGGGCTTCTTTTACCGATGCTCTTCGAAGGATATTTTCATGGTCGATCGAAGGTCTTCATTGCGGGAACTGACCCGGAAGCGTCCCAAAGGATGCTCCAGAAGATGGTCGACCGCCGGAATACTGAAATCACGAAAAGGATTGAGAGCTTCCTCGTTGATGGAGGCTATCAAATCGACGATGTCAGTAGGTCGACTCTCCAAAAACACACTGAAGATGCCGTCCTCAAGGCACGTAGAAAGATCTACCAAATGGCTAAGGGGGACTACAGCCCTGATCCGGCTGCTGCTTCCTTCCCACCATACGTGCCGCCACAAAAAATACTGGCTGCTTCTTCGCCATCTCATGCGCCGACCTTATCCACCGCGATCGCCGGCTGGGTGAAAGAGAAAACCCGGAACGAAGGCGACTGGCGCAAAACAACCGCCGCCGCCAATGAGCTTTGGGCTCAGCGCTTCATGGAACTGGTGGGCGACAAGCCGCTCAGGGCCTACACCAAAACCGATGCCCGCACGTTCAAGCAGGCCGTCATGTCGCTCCCGCCCATGTATGGTAACAAGAAGGGCTTCGAAGGACTGAGCTTCTCGAAAGCAGTCGAACGGGCGAAGACCGCCGAAGTCGAACCCATGTCCGACAGGAATGTGAACAAGATTCTCGGCTTCGTCCGTGCGTTCTGGAATTGGGCCGAAGCCCAGTATGACGAGGTACCCGGCAACCCTTTCAACGGAATGAACCTTCGTGTGAAGTCCAAAGCCCGAGACGAGCGTCTACCGTTCTCGATGCCGCAGTTGCAGGCAATTCTCAATGCGCCATTGTTCACTGGATGCAAATCGGAAAAGTCATGGCTGACGCCCGGTGGGCATGTTCCTGCTGACCAGGGAATCTATTGGGTGCCGCTGATCGGCTTGTTCACGGGAGCGCGCGCCGGCGAGATCATTCAACTACGTGTCGACGACATCAAGGATGAGGGTGGTATTCTTCACCTCAACATTACCGATGACGGCGAGGAACAGGAGGTCAAGACGGATACCTCTATCCGTACGATCCCGGTTCATCCGATCCTCAAGAAGCTGGGCTTCGAAAAGTTCGTTGCCGCACAAAGGAAGAGGGGCGCCCGCCTGTTTCCGGATTTCCCCAAAGCGGCGGACGGGTATTATTCGACGGCCTATTCCCCACGATACAAGCGCTTCCTGGAGAGCATCGACGTGAAGATGCCCAAGATCACGTTTCACAGCTTCCGGCATTCCTTTGAAGATGCCTGCTTGAACAGCAGAATTCCGGTAGAGTTCACCAACGCCCTGCAAGGACATGCAGGTAGCGGCATGGCTGCTCGCTACGGCACTGGCATCCTAAGGCTTCGTCTTCTCAACGAGGAGATGGAGAAGCTCGATTATGACGGGTTGGATTTTTCTCGACTGATTGCGGCAAGAACCATTTGATTGCCGACCTTCATCGGGACCCTCATGTGCCAATCCGCGTGACTCCTTCAGACGGAATAAAACCGCATCCTCTGCGTGCCAAGCGGACCGCATGTGTAGGGATCGACGTGCTTGCAGTTTGCCGACGACTCCACGAACTAAGCCCGTGTGCTGCGCACAGACGCATATCCAGGGGCCTTCAAGCGAAACTCGTTGCTTTTCGCCCCGCGAGGGTATGCCGTGCAATCAGGCCATTGCGGATTTACGTCGACTAAGCAGTCCGTGCTTTGAGAGGCGCTACCTGCATATCTACTTCCACGCTACCCATTTGGAAGATCTGATGGGCATACTTGTAGTGGTCCCGCCATTTTTCATCTCTCGCGGGATCGCTGTCACCCGTCGAAACCACAACGCGGCGTATGCCGGCGGCCACAATAGCCCGAGCGCAATCGGCGCAAGGTAGCAGTGTTACGTAAAGTGTCGATCCGGACGACGTTTCGCCCTGCTCCCGCGCCGCTCTGATAGCGTTGCGTTCGGCGTGTTCGAGCAGAAAGTATTTCCACTTAGGATCAGCCATGATTTCCGAATGCGACTCCTCGACTGTGAGTCCAAATTCGCGGGGGGGAGAATTACTGCCCTGGGCGATGATCCGACCTGTGGGATCCACGATAACGACTCCGACCTGCCGATGAGGATCGTGGCTTTCGCGCTTGACCTCCTCGCACATCATCAGAAATTTGTCGTCACTCGGAGAAGTTGTCATCGTCTATCCATTATGGCACAGCTTTGAGAGCACAGCTTTAGGGGGGATTTATGACACTAATAGCGGGACAAGCATTAGATCCGAAGAAATTTTTCAGCAGTGGTGAGGGGGTAGTTCACGGATCCAGTATCGATCTGACTATTGGCGAAATCATCGACGGGAAAGGGAAAATGGCGAGCGATCCGTTTGTACTCGGTCCCGGCGAAATTGTGCAGGTGGTCTCAGCGGAAGTCTTCAATCTGCCCGGACATGTCACTGGTCATGTCACATACAAGACGACATTGACGCACCAAGGCATCTGGGCGCTCACGGTCGGCATTGTCGATCCAGGATGGACTGGACCGCTGACCACAACGCTCCTGAATTTTGGAAAGGTCTGCTATCCGATCCATAGGGGTGATGAATTCCTGCGAGTGAGTTTCTTCGACCATGCCCCGGTTCATGAGGAACACATGCGCCCCGCACCCCCTCTGCGCGAGTATGTGAAGAAGCAGCAGAAGGCAGCCGCCTCGTTGTTTCCCAAGACGTTTCTTGATCGGGATGACATTGCCGCCAAAGCTACGCGCAAGGTAATGAATCGCCTCCGAACCGAGGGACTGGCATGGGTGGCATTGATAGCCATCGTCTTAGCGGTAGCGCAGTATGTTGCGGACTTTGGCTCCTACTCTTTTCCGCCGGGCCAGAGCGTGGAAGAAGTGAGATCAGAGATGGAAAATCTAAGGCGTGAGATCGCAACTCTGAAAGAGAGGGTTGATGCTCCGAGAGCGCCAGACGTAACAGAAAATTCCTCGAAGCAACCTTCTACAGAAGTTCAGAAGGCACCTCCTCAACAGCGTTAGGATAGCGTCGTTCCGGCATCCTTGGCTGTCGACTTGGTACGTGAACCTAGAAAGGTCTCCAGCTCTTCCGCCAGGATATCAGGCGTCTTGATCCCGCACTCCCAAATCACCAGAACTCTATATCCCAGTCTTTCCAGGGCGCGTAGGTTTTCGGCATCCCGTTCAACGTTGCGCTCAAGCTTCGCCCTCCAGAACTCCACCCTAGTCTTGGGAAGGACGGAATTCCTGCATTGCGGGTCAGCATGCTGATGCCAGAAACACCCGTGTACGAATATCACTGCTTTTCGAGACTCGAATACGAGGTCCGGTTTTCCAGGAAGATCTTTCCGATGGAGCCTGTATCGATAACCTAGAGCGTGCACTAGGCGACGAACTACCATTTCAGGCTTGGTATTTTTACCCTTGATTCGGGCCATGTTAGCGCTTCGGCGCTCAGGTGTTATCCTATCCATCTGGCGATCAAATCCTCAAGGAATAAGCCGGGTCTCCTCTATCTGGTGATAGAGCCTGTTCAGGTCGCTGTGCCGTATACGAAACTGACTTCTCCGCTTCGCACGCGGCCGAGGAGAATTGATGTTCTCCAGCTTGAGCCCCGGATCATAGTAGATCGCGCCGGCCGCCAGCGCCTTGAGGAACATGTCAAAGTCGGTCCCGACACAAAGTTGCACCAGATCGCTGTAGGCGTATTCCATGGGCGGCCCCCTTTTTATGGAGGGAATGTATACGGTCTTGGCATGCTTTCTGTTCCAGTGCTCCAGGATGCCTGTGAAGTTCCAGATCGCGGCTGGTGTGCCGTCGTTGCTGAGGAGCGCAATCCCTTGGGTCATGTCGGTAATGACTTTCTTCTCATAATCGAAACCGAGTAAATGGAGCCGGACGCCCGTGTTGGCATTGGCCGGCGCTCCGACCTTATAAATCCCTCCGAAGTTGAGCCTGTCTGCTCTTCCACGCTGATCCGGATAGCCGAAGCGGCGAATGAAGACTTCGACTCCCTCGTCCCTGTAGATCCCTGCGGTAGGCTCTGGCGTCAACAGGGTCACAGGATTCTGCGCGATGTTTGAGATGAAGTCGTTCACCGCGTACTGCTTGACCTCCCATCCGAGGAAGTCAGGTTCCGCATAACCATTGGGTGAGATGCCGAGCTCGGCCTCCAACGTATAGCCGCCGCCATTCGCGGCAACGTATGGCACGGCCAATCCGCCTGGTCCCATGCGTCGCGAAGCAATCCACGATTTCGCGTGGATAGCCCGGAGTGTTGCAAGAAGCTGCCCTCTGGTATCTCCCACGGCACGGGCATCGACACTCAGCTCAATGAATACCCCTTCCTGTGGCGGTGAGCCTAAAGCATCTAGTTGGCTACGTAGCGCGCTTCCTGGCATAACCGCGTGAGCAAGAACGCGCCCGTTGGGAGTGGTTCCCAAGAATAGGGTACGTCCGTCGCAGCGCTGTCTCATAATAGCCGAGGGTGCCATCTCTGAGCGCTTGAGAAACCCCGAGAGGCGAACCTCGGGATACTTCGGGTACAGAATCAGCTTCGCTTCAGGAGCTTCGTGTATGCCGTTTTCATCGAGCCAATAGAAAGACAGCCACGCTTTCGCACGATCCCGCTTCGAGCCTGCCTTGCTGTCGCTATCTGTATCCACCTTGCCAAAGGGAAGGATGTTGAGCGCTGAGTAGTCTCCGCCCAGGTAAACCTGGTTCTTGGAATTATCGTTCGATGCAAGCTTTTTGGCATAGAATTTGGTTGCACCATGAGCCGCCATCGTGCGGAGAAGCTTCTCGAGTGTGTCAATCATAGCTGCCCCGAATCGTTAGTTCGGGACAGTCTAGGCAGTTCAGCCAGCGAGGTCCATTTCAGGCTTCCGGCCGATTAGATCGAGCACGTGCGGCTTCATTATCCGGGCTACCTCGGTGAAGACGGGCACAGCCACAGAGTTGCCAAATTGCTTGTAAGCCTGAGTATCTGAAACCGGAATCCTGAAGTCATTACCAAAACCCATAAGTCTGGCGCATTCACGTGGCGTCAGACGACGAGGGTTTCGACCAGCTCCGCGATGAATAAGGATCTCGGACCCATCTTTATAATATCTGGCTGACAATGTTCTGCATGTGTCTTCCGGGCCCACGAGGCCGAAGCCAAACCCATTGCCTTGGGCCTGATGCTTCAGGGCGTAGTTCTGGAGATAAGCCCACAGTTTGTCGGTAAGCGTATATTTCTCACTGACTCGAGCGAATTCACCTGCGGTAAAATGGCCTTCTGCAACCTCTGTACCGTCCTCAGGATGTAGGATGTCTTTCATAACCTTCGCACCTTTCGGCGGTAGCTTCAGATCATTCCAAGCGAACGGAACTTCTTCACGGAAGCCGACGATGACAATTCGCTGGCGATGTTGCGGAAGAAAATGGCGGGCATCGATGACCATTTCATGGACGTGGTAGCCCAATTCATTCCGCAGCACGTCCATGATGATCGTGAATGTCTTTCCTTTATCGTGGCTCTTCAAATTTTTGACGTTCTCAATCAGGAACGCATCCGGGCGATGATGTTTAAGGATGCGGGCAACATCGAAGAAGAGCGTACCTTGGGTTTCGTCCGCGAAGCCATGGGCTCTCCCTAGCGAGTTCTTCTTGGAGACTCCCGCGATCGAAAAGGGCTGGCAGGGTATACCTGCCACCAGGACGTTATGCTGAGGAATTTCATCGACGGGTACCTTGGTTATGTCGCCCGCGATCGGTCGATTGTCGCGGTTGTTAGCCATGTAAGTCTGCTGAGCATATTTGTCCCACTCAGACGTAAACACACAACGTCCGCCGGCGGCATCGAATGCCTTGCGAAGGCCCCCTATCCCGGCGAATAGATCAATGAACGTAAAGGCATTTCCTTCCGATGCGGCCTCAACTTCAGGAACAAGGCGTTGCATGGCGAGCATAACTGAAAGTCGCGGCTCTTGATTCCCGGAATCCCACCTCCGGATTTGCCGGGAATTGTAGCCTAGGCGTTCTGCCAGCTCCTCTTCCGATAGTCCGGACTGAAGCTTGAGCATGGAAAACTTGTTCTGCATCGGGGAACCTGCACTGGGAATGTTATTGCCAGAATGTCCTGATTTGTCCCAGCGAAGCAAGATCAAATCGCGGATGTGGAAGCGCGCCCACAGCTTCCTTGCGTAAGAATGGCATTGACCGACGAAAGCCGGCGGATGACCATGATGGAAGGCGCTGTCACTGGGCTGGAACCCAAGGTGCCGTTTAAGGAACGTTTCATATGATTGCCTACGGCGACTTTGATCTAAAGACCCCCCACGCGGGTCATTGACCGCCCGGCTGGGACATATCCCAGCCATACCGACGCCACCGCATACCCAAAATCGTTGTCAACAATTTGGTTTTGACTACGGCGCGTTCGGACCCCGCCAACATCTCGAAAATCTCCATCCCTACAATGGTCGCGCTTGCGGCATGCGGAACGGCGTCGTCAGCTTTGCGCAGCGTGTGCGTGACAGGGACGGTAAGCCTTGGCAGGAATGGACTGTCCGCGCGGGCTTGTGCGCTGTCGAGGAAGCCGAACGGTTACTGCGACAGGACAACAGAGCCGACATTTACCTGTCACAGGCTGTCTTCGGAAGATGGCGGTCGATTTCAGATCTGACTGCGATCGGTGCATGTTATGCCGATCTTGATTATCACAATGTATCGCGGTGGCGCGGAAAAGCGCCGGCTGATGTAGTCGTCGCGCTCCTCGGTCATCTGGAAGAGGCGATGTTACCGCATCCTTCTTATATCCTTTCTACGGGCCGGGGGCTTGTCTGCGTCTGGCTGACGGAACTTCTTCCACGTGCGGCCCTGCCGCGCTGGAATGCGGTCCAGAAACACTTGGGGGCGGCCTTGGAGACGTTCGGGGCGGACAAGCGGGCCCAAGATGCGGCGCGTGTCTTCCGCCTCGTCGGCTCCGATAACAGCCGCGCCGATTATGACCGGCGAACCGTTGGCATGGTCTGGTATCATGGATCGCCGGAGGCCCCCACGCGGCACGTCTTCGGCACGCTCGCCGACGAAGTACTTCCTGTAACCCATGCCGACCTCATTTCCCTCCGTACCGAGCGCGCCAAGCGTAAGGCAGAGGGCAAGGACAAGACGGCTCCGGTGAAGTTCCTGTCAGCGGCAACTTACTGGGAGACGGTCCTGACCGACCTCCAGCGTCTTCGGGCATATCGTTGTCCAGAGGGGCCGCTGCCAGGGGGCCAGCGTGATGCTTGGCTGTTTGTGGCGGCTACCGCGATCTCGTGGATTTCTCCTTCGGAGGTTCTTGGACGCGAAATCCTTGCCCTCGGGCACGAGGCGGCCGGGTGGCGTGACAGCGAAACGAAATCGCGCATGTCCGCCGTGATCAAACGTGCGCGTCAGGCCGCTGCGGGGCAGACGGTCCCATTTCGAGGGTTTGAAGTCGACTGCCGCTACCGGATGAAGGTCAGCACGATTCTCGAATGGTTGCGGATTGATCCGACGGAACAACGTGCGGCCGGGCTCCGGGTCCTGGTCGATGAAGATCGGAAGCGGGAACTGAATACCGAGCGAACCAAGGCTTCCCGTCATCGTCGCGGTGGAAAGGATCGCACCGTACAACAGGCCGAACGACGAAAGATGGGGGAGAAAGCCCTGTATCTCCGGGCATCGCAGGGGATGACGGTTGCGGAACTGGCCGCCCACCTTGAGGTGTCGGTCGGGCAGGTTCACAAGGCAATGCGGCAAGCCGAACAACAGTGAACTTGGATCTCTACCGTGCTGAGGGGCAAAGCCCCAGACCCCATGATAGGTAAACACCATACACCGCGACGAATCGTGAATAGCGCCCAGATCAGACGACTCTACTTCGGACGAATGGTGAATACGGGACCGGTTTCGGCGTCGCGGGACAACGGGGAGGACTGTGACGCTATCGTTCCTGTCGGCATCCCCCGCCGTTCGCCGAACCTGATCTTCCGGCGGACAGTCTGGACGAAATGACGAACCTCCTTGGCCAGTTCTCGAAGTCTACCCCAGCCCGGTCGGGAGAGGTATGGTCGCAAATGTCCCGGCATTGGAGCCCGGAGTTCGTCGAGCTCGCGATTGAAAGTAGCGCCCATTTCCCTCTGCATATTTGAAGTGATCGAAAAGCCCTTCAGGCCGCCGGTCAGCCGCGCCGCTTCGACGCGATGGCATCGACTTTCTGATGCAGTTCCAGCATCGACTGGTGCAGTAGGCGTTGCCCGGTCAGAATTGTCTCCAGGACTTCCTGGAGCTGTTCTATCGGAGACGGCCCCTCCTGCGGAACCTCCAAAAGCTGTAGCAAAGGCTCCAGCCTCTCGGCGGCTGTCGTCGCGTTGCGGGCCTCCCGGTATACGATCTTCAGGCCTTCGGTCGGGTTGGTGATCTTCTGGATGCTCATATTCGAACCCTTCCATACGGGCCGCGACCTCGCGGCGCTTGAGTTTCACGATGCGATCAAGGGCACCGACTTCGACATCGCCGTGGCGCACGATGTAGACATTGGTCTTCTCTCCCCGAACAATAGCGATTCCTTCTGCTCGTAATGCTGCGGCAAAGGACCGACCGCCATCGGCGGCGGACCAGGCCGAACGCACGACTTCGGCAACATCGGCCAGTTCCACCCCCTTACGGGCGAGCGCCTGTCGCTTGGAAGGCGAAGCGGCCGATGCTGGCTTGTCTGGATTGTAGCCGAGGGTAGCTTCGAGCCAGTCGGCCACGTCTTCCCGGCCGTTGGCGCGCAGCCATCGGATAGCAGAAGCATGATGGCGTCCGAGGGTCGCGGGTTCGTCCATCTCGAATTCGGCGATACGCATGGCCGTCTCCATGCGGATAATTTCGAAGCCGGCGGGTAGAACATCCCCATCAAGGCCGATTCGGCCCACGACCAGATGCAGATGGCTGCCGCCTTCACCGCCGCGACGAGGCTTGTGGTGGTAGACGAATGCAGACTGGTGCTCCTCTGCGCCGAAATGCCGTAGGACGAGCTCGCCGACCCTTCGGAGTTCGTCACGAGACATGTTGCGGGAAGGTGAGATGAAGATGTGCAGGAAGGCCGCATCGGCCGCCGACCCGTCTCGCGCGAGCTCCATGTCAGCCATAACGGCGCGAAGGTCCGGGGCGGCGCTGTTGACGATCTCGACAGCGATGCCCTGCTCCTTCAGGAGGTGAGCCGCGAGGTTCCGACTGTCTCGCCTCGTGCGTCCGTGCCGACCGATACCGCCGATCATCTTCCGACAAGCTCCTCTCGGACACGGGTGAGCTCGTCGACGATTGCCAGCGATGCCGTGACGGATGCCGCCGCCTTGGTGGCATTCGCGACCTTGGCGAGCTGATTGGCGGACGAGGCTATGCGACCGAGCTGGCCTAGAATCTTCGCTAGGTCAGCGGCATTCGGGTTAGGCGCACGCTCCTTACGTGGAGCTGGCAGCCCAGCCGCCGCGAACGTCGCGCGCCTAGCGAAGGTCGTTGACCCGAGCCCACGGGTCGATGCAGCCAGTCTAATCGCCTCATGCTCATCGGGCATGAGGCGGAACGACAGAACTGAGGTTGCCTTGCGGGATTTCGATCGCGACATGGTGTCCGTCTCCGATATGCGGATGCCCCGCATGAGGCGGGTGGGTTCCACAGGGAAGGGCTCGCCCTCCCTTGGCCAGTTCGGGCGGTGCAACCGCCCGCTGCTGGCTTCCTTCCTTCGGAACATGATGGCGTCGAGTTGACATATAGGACAATAGCCGGTGGGATCAGGCTGTATGGGTTTCTCGTCCTGTGCCGCGGAAAGTCCAGGCCGAAACTCTTCCAGAGCTGGCCGATACCTTCGGCCCCGTCTGCACGCTAGGAAGGATCGTCGCGTGAGCGCTGAAGCGAGCTGTCGATCCTCGGCATCTCGATTGTGACCAAGTGCATAAAGCCGTCATCATCGAGAGTATCGAGCTGCACAGCGAACAAACTGACAAAATCCGCGACGCTCCTTCAAAGCATAGCCACGGCGCGGGTTCAACGGAAAAGCAAAAACAGCTTCGGGCTTCATTGACCAGCTCGCCCAGATCTCGTTCAGAGATACGACGAAGTGCCCTTACGAAAGGATGCAGAATATGCCAGCCATAAGGCCCTGAACGGCGGAAAAATCCGGTTCGTGAAGTGAACGTTTACGAAAGGAAAAACAGGCATGTTCGTAACGTGAAATCACATTACGGCGGGACAGGGATTTAAGTGCGCGTTGTAGAGCTATTTTGCGGGGCGGGGGGAATGTCCCTCGGGCTCAAGCAAGCCGGATTTGATGTTGTTCGGGCATACGACGCATGGCCCATTGCGGTGAAAAACTATAACATCAACCTCGGCGATCATGCACAGGTCCGCGACCTTGGCGACCTCCTCGGTATCATTCCGGAATTGCTGGCCCTTGCCCCCGATATGATTGCCGGCGGGCCTCCCTGTCAGGACTACTCCAGCGCGGGGCGTAGGGAAGAAGCCGATAATGCGAAGCTGACGCTTGCCTTTGCGGTCCTTGTGGCAACGGTGCGCCCTCGGTGGGTCCTGATGGAAAACGTCATCAACGCCGCAAAGTCGAAAACCTGGGCAACCGCGCGCTCGATCCTGAAGGCGGCTGGGTATGGCCTGACAGAATCGAAGCTCGATGCCTCTCGTTACGGTGTGCCGCAGTCAAGAAGACGCCTGTTCGTTGTAGGCCGACAAGGAGAACGCGACGACTTCCTAGCCTCGTCGATCGCCGCAGCGGCGGCACCTGCACCGATGAGCTTGCGCGACCTATTTGGCATAGCCACGCCGGCCGCGATCTATTTCCCGTCCACTTCTGAAGCGCGACGCTCGATCTGGTCCCCAGATGAACCCGCACCCACTATCCGGGAACGGTCGATAAGACCTCTACCTGTGTCGTATCGAGCGCATCCTGACGACGCGGCCCTTATCGAGAAGGGCTTTGTTTACGCAAGACCTGTCCGCGCCGGCCGTGGCGTCCGGTCCGTGGACGAACCTCTTCCAACGGTCACGCGAACCATATGGGAGAGACCGACGCATCGTTATCTCTCTTCTCCGCATCACGCAGACCCGATCGCAGCATCTGAAAGCGCAGTCCTGACTATCCCACAGATTTCTCGCGTCCAAGGTTTTCCTATCTCATGGAAATGGGAGGCATCGGCGAAAAGGGATGTGCTGCAGATGATCGCCAACGCTGTTCCCGCGCCTGTCGCGGCATCAATCGGTCGCGTCATCCTGGATCGGGAAGCCGCAAAATCGGTCCCTGATATTCAGGGGGGATTCGTGCAATGGCTTATCCGTCGTGGAAGGTCGGGCCAGAGTGCACGGAATGTCAAATTCCTCGCGGGCAAAGCGAGGCGTTTACTTGGCGGGAAGACGTTCGAGGTTCTAGCGGTCGAGCTGGCAATGTTGGAAGCGCTCCCGGAATTTCAATCCTTAAAGAGGAACCCGCAGTCGGATTTGCGGCAAGCGTTGCGCCTGCTGGCCGCTTATCAAGCCGAAGGCCAACAGCGTCGAAATCGGCTGCCGATCATCTCGCGGCCGATCGATGTGGAGCCACGTAGAGCTGCACGAAGACCGCTTGCGTCAATTCCGGTCATTGACACTTCTTCTGATCCAAATCAGGTTGTAAGCGTAGGAACTCAATCTCTGGTATACTGACGATCAAGGTTGCCGATGGACCGTTCCATTGTAGGCTCCGGTCAGGGACGATATTCCAGAGCACCGCTCAAAGTACACAGGGGGAATGCTTGGCCAATTCGACAAACGTAGCAAAAGGAACGGAATACGAGCAGTTTGTCCAGGCCGTGTATCAGGCGGTCATTAATTCGGAGGATGTCGAAAACATAACGGTCCAACACAATACGAAATTAACCGGCAAGTCCGGCTGTGAACATCAGATTGATGTCTACTGGGAGTTCCGCGTAGCCGGTCAGACTTACAAGACAGCGATCGAGTGCAAGGCATTCAACGAAACTGTTTCGATTGGGCGGGTCCGTGATTTCTATGGCGTCCTTGTTGATGTGCCGGGACTATCTGGAATATTCGCGACTCTTGTAGGCTACCAGAGCGGTGCCAAGCGATACGCAGATCACTACGGAATAACCCTCAAGGAACTAAGGGCTCCGAACGAGACTGATTGGAAAGGTCGCGTGAAAACGATTGTCATAACGTACCACGTCATCGTCCCGGAGATCACAAAGTTTACTCCTCAAATCAGCAAATCCTTTCTCGATACACTGAAGCCTAACGAGGAAATCAGGATAGAGGCCGCAACTACTACTCACGAGAAGATTATATTCGGTCCGCCTGGCTCACTCTCGTCCTATTCCCTAGAGGACTTTCGGCAATTGCTGCCCCATGGCCGTGAAAATGAGAACGGTCTGACGCATCAGATGTTGCTGCCGCATCATGTTTATAAAGCAGGTGGCTGGGAGTTGCCAATCGACGGCGTGGATTTCACGTACGATGTGAACGTTGAAAAAGAGACCACGACGTTGGATGGAGCTGCACTTGCTAAGGCGATCATCCGAGACGCGGTCTCCGGCGAGCTGAAGTTCATTGATAAAGCGGGTAATGTTAAATCATATTCACAAGCCTCGAACTCTGGGGAGTAAGCTGAACGCGTCCGCTCCAGCTCGAATCCTGTGACCGCTTTGTGTCAAGGATCGTGCCGAAACGCCGCATTAGCGGCGTTCCACCTTCCAGTGCTCGTAAATCGTTTTTCGCCGGGCAAACGCTTCGGGGCCACCTTCCATGATCCTAATGATGCGCGTCTGGCAGTCGGCTGCGTCAATACTGTCGGTTACCACGTCGATTTTGCTGTCGGAAACAGTGAAAGCAGAAACAGACTCTGAGTCACCGAGAACGGGAAAGTTGGCGTTGTGCGTGGCAAAAATGAATTGCCTGGCGCGTTTCAATTCCCGGATGCGCTTGACCACTTCTTCGTAGACGGTCTGGCTGTCCAGATCGTCTTCCGGCTGATCGATCAAAATGAGATCGTGCTCTTTCTGACTCAGGAGGAACAGCATCATGGCGGACGCTCGCTGACCGAGGGAATGCGACCGCAAGGGGCGCCCGTGATAGGTGATCTCGTAGGTGTTGGGCACCTGATAGGTGAGAAGGTCGGAAGCGGCCTTTAGAAAGTAATCCCGGAAAGCATCCGCGCGGCCGCGGGCCATAGCAGAGGCCTCGTCCAGGTTCGCGTAAATCGCGGCGAAGTCTGCATACTTGGTGCAGATCGCCTCGATGGTGTCTGAGCGTACGCTGCTACCCTTAAGGGCCTGTTCCAGCCGGGCGGCGTATGCTACCTTATCTCCCTTGAAGGCCGGCGTGATCTTCAGCTCGGATTGGGCCTGATTTATCTTCTCAAGAGCTTCGGTTGTCGTCCTATACTCCGACAGCCAAGCTTCATTGAGGGTGCTGGACAAGGTAGCGACGCTTTGATGGTGCTCTTCGGCCTTCGATGTCGTACGCTCCAGATCAGTAATTTTACCCTCAACGATCATTTTGCGCTCGGTACTTTTAACATAGTCATCGGGCTGAAGAGAGGTGATGCCCTTGTCCGCGAGCGCTTGCAACAATTCGCGTTCCACGCCGGCGAACTCGTCCTTCAACCCGTCGATGGTGAGATTGAGATCCCCATGTTTGGCGAGGAGCTTGTCGCGCGCTGCTTCAGCAGCCTTATGCGCTGCACGGAGCGTGCCGATAGAGGCCTTCAACTCATTGAGGACAAGGTGGTACTCGGAGAAGAAGGCTGCGTTGTATTTGGATGGAGGTATCGCAAGCGACCCGACAAGGTCATCCCCCTCTTGGACGAGCTGGAGGAGCTTTCCCGTCCATTTCTCGGACTTATCATCAACGGCGGTCGCAAATGCTGCATCGTGATTATGTGCCAGTTGCTTCTCGAGCTTGTCGTTCACTCCGTATTTATCAAACTGCTCGATCTGGTAGTTGAGAGCCTCAAGCTCAGAGCGAAGCACCGTAAGCTTGTCAGAATCGGTCTCGATGGACTGAAGCTGGATGACCGCTCCGTTCAGGTCGACCGACTTAATGCCGATGCTCTCCCGGATGGGACGAAGCAACTCCCCGACTAGCTTCTCGACAAGGTCCTTGCCGAAATCCTGACCGGCAGCCGAGAGATCCTTCTGACCGAAGTAGAGCGGACTACGGATAATGCTCTGGCCAACTGCAACACCCCGTCTGAGCACACCACCAACGAAGACTTCAGGGTCATGCCCAAGGATGCGTCTGATCTCGTATGGGGAACCCAAGTGATCGACAGCCTCGATGATTACCCTGCCGCCGCTCCCGAGTACGAAGGGAACAAGTTCCTCTTTGTACTTTCGGTCCTGTGGACGGTCACCGAACGGCACGTTAAGGGCCCAGCGGAGGCATTCAAGCACGGAGGACTTGCCGCTGCCCTGAATGCCGATCAAGCAGTTTAGGTGCGCCGAGAAAGGAATGCGGGCCTTGTCTAAAAGCCCTCCTTCAAATCGCACGGCCCGGATAAACCCGTGCGAAAGTTTCGGTTCGGACTCCGCCACGCGGAAAGAAAAGTCGCGCAACGCAAATTTGAGGGCGTCGAAGGTGAGGTCGCCGACTTTTACGAATGTGCTCCGCCCTTTGCCGATCTTGTCGATGGCTTTCGGATCACTGCCTTCCACTTCGGCCGGATATGACGGCCACCACTGCTTGACCTTCACTCGGCAGGGACGATCCGACACATCGTGAGTGCGGACCTGCTGGAATCCCAAGGTATATTTCTGGACGAGTGGGTTGGCGGCCAGCTCTTCCATGCGCCCGCCTTTTAGTTCATTCCATAGACCGCTAGAGCGCTCCACATGGGCGAATAGCACGAAGAAATCGCGGTTGAAGCGCTCCAGCGTCGCAAGCGTGGTCACAAGGTCGTCGTTAGACCGCGCATTTTCGTTCTCGTATTGAGCGGCGGTCCGACCCACGAACGTCGTCCCTAAGAACGAATTTATGTAGTCGTTCCCGTTGTCAAGCCATTCGTCAGAGAACACGACGAGCGTGTGGATGCCGTTGCCGCCGTCGTTTACGGAAAGCTCGACGCCTGGAAGAAGGCCGATGCCTTCATGTTTGGCGGCGCGCCTGAGAGCCTTGAACTCTGAAACGTCGAACTTGTTGTGGTTGGTGATCACACCAAGTCGGATGTTGGCCGACTTGAGCGCTGCCACATAAGTGCTGACGAACGCGTTATCGTCACCCTTATAGTCGAACTCCTTGTCCGCCCTAGTATGCAGATGAAAATCGGCCCGCACCCACGCGGAGCCATTTGGAAAGAATGTGTTGAAGGTCGTTGGCTCCTGTCCCTGCTCAGATAGAACAGAGAACTACCACGACGCGGAGGTAAATACGACAAGTCTAACTCGTAGTCCGGGAAGATGGGCTGGTACATTTGCATCGTTTAAGCTCGTGCTCATTCATCATCGCCCGCCCTACCTAAAATGCAAAGGATGACCTCAAGAGCTTCGACTCGTGAGGGTTCATTGTGCAGCCGTTCCGGTGTTGTAGATTATCCAATGACGAAGGACTTTCGTCCCTTGGGGTACACCGGCTTACGAACTGCAGATCGGTGACCGCTATGGCCCCAGAAGGCGACCTCGGTAGCTTTGCGCCATAAGCGGATACCAGAAACGATGCCTAGATGCGCTTGAGAATACCACGGTTCTGGTCTTCAAGGTTGCGGGACTATGGAGGCGACTATGACGATTCGAGAAAAGCTGGACGTGATTAGGAACGAGCTGGGTGGCCGACCCGAGTTCGATCCCGAGATGTGGAAGATGCTCGATCTTACTACTTTGAAGCTCAGGAATGTTCATGGCGACAAGCTGGTCCAAAGATATCGTGATATCGTGACCACGTTGCTCTGGCTACGGCGACCCTCTATGGACAACGAGCCCATTTCCCAAAGCCACTTCAGCACCGTCTGGTGGCTTAGGATGTTGGCGCAGACCGAAGCTGAGCTGGAACGGCGGAAAATTACAGACATCGATGTCTCGGAAGGTGCGTCCCAAGAGCGCCTAATCCCGGACTGTGAGCCGGAGATGGAAACGGACTTCAAGACATGGGCGCGAGTCAGCACGATGGATCGCCTGCTTGAAACCCTTACGGCTGGCGAAATTTGGTTCTCACCGGCGGAAGGCTTCGACGATCCCAAGCTCAATGCCGCCCAACGCGACGACGAGCTCAGAAGACAACGCTCGACACCAGGGCAGACCTTAAAAATAGTCGGCTCCAAAGGTAGATCGATGATACCGATCGGTGATGTTACCTACACGCGCCAAGCTGATGCCTACTGGTTGTCGTCATGGTCGACCGGACCCGATTTGCGTTTGATAGACGAGTTTCAAGTCGATGCTTGCTTGGTGGTCTGGAACCCATCGGAATTTGACGAGAGGATCAATGCCGCAGTCGAGCGTGACTTGCCCGGATGGTTCTATGCCTCGTTTCCGATCCAATATGTCGATGAGTACGACATGGTGAACACTGAACGCATGTCAGTAAGCATGACCAAGGAATTCCGGTTCGCGCGGCAGCGGGAGCTTCGCCTAGGATTGTTGGCAAGTTCAGGTGCTGTAAAGCCCGCAGGCGGCTTCTTGGTGAAGGCTGGCTCGATTGAGGACATTGCCAGTGTCTACGACCGCCGGGGGGACAAAGTCGCGGGTAGCGGCCCAGACTGCATTAGAAGGAGTTGAATGCTTGTCGGATCGCGTTGGGGGTTAGACGACCCATGTGCTGGACGACGGATGATATATCCAGGCTCGCCGCTGATCTAATGGCAAACGCGGCGAGCGCATTCCGAACGGGCATCTCGAAACCGGCGAGGTTCTGAAGCCGGGGAGCGGTTCGCTCTGGCTTCTCGCCAGCAAGGGCACTGGCGAGCTCGCTAATCTGGGCCAGCGATTGCCAACAGACCCCTGCGTTCATCCAACCCTGTTGCTGCGCAGCCATGCGCCAGCTTAGAACGGCTGTCGTCCTCAACCTCGAAAGCCTCGGCCCGCGCAACTTCCGCAATCCAGGCATCGAAGGACTGCCCGGTTTGCCTGATCTCGGCGGCGAGGCCTCCGGAAGCATGCTACCGCCGAATGTCAACGTAGCCGCCAATACGGCGAGCGCACGACTATTGCGCGGCAATCAGGATGAGACGCGGGCGACAATCTGGATGAGATTCTTAGGTCGCGGTCGGGATCAAGTTATC